>DATAUC010000047.1:0-2126 GCA_036268485.1 Acidimicrobiales bacterium | reverse complement strand
TTCATGGACGGCGTCCTTTCGTGGTCATGGTCAGGGGGCGAACCCGGCAACGGAGTAGGTCCGGACGAAGTTCCGCACCGATTTCGGATCGTCGGCATCGAAGGTCACTGCCGGCATCACCGCGAACGACATGAGAAGGCGGACGATCCACTCGCCCACTTCTCGGTGGTCGAGGCCGGGACGTATCTCCCCCCGGCCCTCGGCGTCGTCCAGGAACGGCAACCAGAAGTCCACCCATTCGTCGGTCAGATGTCGGCTGCTCGCCGTCAGCAGCGTGGCCAGCAGCTGCTCGTCGTCGGCCGGAAGCTGACGGATCGGTATGCGCCCTCCGGCCGACAGCCGGATGAACACCGCCGCCTCGGCCACCTGGTCGGCCAGGCAGGTACCGGTACGCACCGCCGCTTCACTGCTGGCCACGAACTGGCCGGCGATGCGGGCCATGACCGCATCGACCAAGCTGGCCTTGTCGGTGAAATGGAAGTACACGGCACCCCGGGACACTCCGGCCTGGACGGCCACGTCGGTCATGGACGTGCGCCGAATGCCCAGCCGGGTGACGCACTGTTCGGCCGCGACCAGGATGCGCTCCTCGGTCGACGCCGGCAGGGTGGCGGCAGCATCGGCCGTGCGCCATGCTGCGGTGACCTGTTCTTCGGCGCCTGGGGTCATGGTTGCCCGTCCGTACGGCTAGGTCACGTCCCGTCGGCCCCAGCCGGTCGTTCGATTATCCGATTTGCCTCGAATATGCAATTGTACAGTATCTATCAGATGTAAAGATGGGGGCTCGAAACCAACATACGGGAGAGCACGATGCGGGGTCTGAGGAACAAGGTAGTGATCGTCACCGGCGCCGCGTCGGGGATCGGGCGATCATGTGCCCTGCGGCTGCTCGACGAGGGGGCCACGGTGGTTGGCGCTGACCTGGCCGACCGCGCCCCGGAGCCGTCGGTGGGCGGAGCGTGGTCGTTCCAGCACGTCGATGTCAGCGACGAGACATCGGTGACCGAGCTGGTGACGGCGACGGTGGACAGGCTGGGGCGGATCGACGGGATGGTGAACGCGGCCGGGGTGGCCGGAGGCGGTCCGGTGCACACGCTGGCCCGGGACGACTGGGAGCGGATTATCTCGGTCAACCTGACCGGGACCTTTCTCATGGCCAAGCACGTCATCGGCCACATGCTCCAGCAGCCGGCGGTGGGGGGATCCCGGGGGTCAGTCGTCACCCTGGCCAGCATCGAAGGGTTGGAGGGCACCGCAGGCGGGAGCGCCTACAGCGCATCCAAGGGCGGGGTGGTGCTGCTGACCAAGAACATGGCCATCGACTACGGAGGTCGGGGCATCCGGGTCAACGCCATCTGCCCGGGCTTCATCGAGACGCCGATGACCGATGCCATCTTCGATTCCCCCGGGATGGAGGCCGCCCGAGCGGACCTCATCGAGGAGCACGCGCTGCGGCGCATGGGACGCTCCGACGAGATCGCCGCGGTGGCCGCCTTTCTGGTGTCTGACGACGCCTCGTTCGTCACCGGGACCGCCTTCCCGGTGGACGGCGGCTATACGGCCGGGCGCGATCACGGCATCACCGCGCTGTTGGGCCTTTCCGGTCCTGAGACTTAGGTCGTTACCACCCGTCCGAGAGACGTGAACGGGCAGCAGCCCGTTCAGGACGCCAGCGAGACAGCAGCCGCTCAGGACGCCTTGGCCCGTTCCCGGAGGACCTCGAGGGCCCGGTCGGCGTGCGAGTTGAACGAGAGTTCGGAGCGCACGACCTCGAGCACGCGTTGATCGGTGCCGATGACAAAGGTGGCCCGCTTGTTCTTGCCCAAGATGGTGACCGATCGCTTGACGCCGAACTGGCCGGCCACCGCTGAGTCCGAGTCCGACAACAGTGGGTAGTCGAACTCGTGCTTGTCGGCGAACCGCTTCTGCTTCTCCACCGGGTCGGCGCTGATGCCCACCCGCTGGGCGCCTACGGCGTCGAATTCGGCCTTGAGGTCCCGGAAGTGGCAGCTCTCCTTGGTGCAGCCGTAGGTGAGGGCGGCCGGGTAGAAGAAGAGCACCACCGGCCCGTCCTTGAGCAGCTCGCTGAGGCGCCGTGGCGTCCCGGTCTGGTCAGGAAGCTCGAA
>DATAUC010000046.1:0-7717 GCA_036268485.1 Acidimicrobiales bacterium | reverse complement strand
CCTTGGCCGACAGCGCGGCGAGGACCTCGGAGCGCAGCCCGGCCACCAGCGCAGTGTCTGCGCTCACCCTGATATCTCCTCGGGTGCGATCCCGTTCGTCGAATGCGCCTTCGCCTCGGCCCGCCAGGGTCGCAGCACCCGCGTCCGCAACGACCCCGAGCCCGCCCCCGGCACCTTCTCGGTGCTCGAAGGCTCGGGGGCGCGGGCGGTGTCGGTCAGTGTTGTGCCCGTCGGTGCTGTGCCGCTCAGTTCGGTGGCGAGCCGGTCGGCCAGGGTCCGGGCGGCACGGACGAGTGGCGCCAGGCGTAGTTCCCGGCTCGACGCCGGCACCGACACCAAGGCATCAGCGGCCTCGGGGTCCCACGGCAGGCGGGCCAGGACGTGGAGGCCGAGCGCGTCGGCGATCTCTGAGTCGGGGTAGGGGCCGTCGCCCATGGTCACCAGCCCGAGACGGTGACCCTCGGATGGGCGGGCTTCGAGCCAGCCGGCCAGGGCGTGCAGGTCGGCCAGGCGCGGCCGGACGGACAGCACCACCCGGTCGGCCCGTTCCCACAGCCCGAGGGCGGCCGAGCCCGGTTCGAGCCGACCGCAGTCCACCAGCACGTCGGCGTCGAGCTCACCGAGACGGCCCAACAGGCCGGCCGTCATGCCCAGCGCGCTGCGGGCGTGGTCGGTCGAGGACGGCCCGGCCAACACTGCCGCCCCACCGGGCAGCTCCTGGCAGTGCTCCCACACCAACCCCGCCTCACCGCCACGTCGGACTGCCGCGGCCAACGACATCAGGCTCGGCTCCGCCGGCCATCCCGACCCCGCCGCCAGCGTCCCCCCGGCCGGGTCGGCCTCGACCAGCAGCACCTGGTGCCCTGGTGGCCAGGTCGCAGCCAGCGACAACGCCAGGGTGGTCACCCCGCACGAGCGGACCGAGCCCAAGGCCACCACGGCCACCTCAGCTCCCCCCGACTTCGATCAGGCTGGCCTGGCCCGCCGCGGCCAGCGATGCCACTTCGTCGGCGTTGCCCGTAGAGACCTGGAGAGAGAACACCGTCGGGTTGTCCGAGTCAGCCGCCGCCACCTCTACCGCCAGCACGGTCGCCCCCAACGGACTGCCACTCGTGACCGTCCCGGGGCTACCCGAAGACGACGAGGCGACCGGGACCACCTGCACCCGGTCCCCGGGGGTCAGGTCCGGCGGGTAGGAACCGGCTTTCAATCCGACCGCCACCACCTCCGAGCTGGATCCGACCGGCGGGGCGTTCCCCACTTCGGTGGTGGTTAGCATCGCCCCGGCCACCAACGGCACCGCCACTCGCCGGCCCAGAACATTCGATTCCTCGCCAACCAGCACGGCGTCCAAGCCGCCACCGGTCGAGACCCGCACCGCCCGTAGGTCGCCGGTGGTGAGGACCTGGCCTGCCTCGAGGGGCCGGGCGACCACCAGCACCTCCTCCCGGCTCCCCAGGTGCAGCGAGGCGTCGGTGAAGGCCAGGGCACAGCCGACCACCAAGAGCACGCCCACCACGACAAGGGGCAGCTGACGGTGGCGACCGGGGGTACGGGCGCCCGACGGACGGGCGCCCTCTGATGCCCGCTGCCCGTTGCTTCGGGTTGTAGTAGCCGTGGTCGTCATCGCCTCGCCTTCCTCAGTTGCTCCCACCCGTCGGGGTGTTGATCGCCTGCGACTCGGTCACCGTCACCGGGACCTCCGCCGCCGGTCCCGCCTGGAGCCCGAGGTTCCCGCCACCCGCCGCGCCCACCGCCGTCCAGCTCACCGACCAGTAGACGGTCGCCGTCACCGTGTAGCTACCGACTTGCGGCCAGGTGTAGGAGCAGTCCGTCGTGGCGTTCGGGTCCGACGCGCTGTAGGGGGTGCCCGGACCGTCACAGGTCACGCTGTCGCCGTCGCCCATGTCCCACACCACCTTCGAAGGCGCCGCCGTTGCGGTAGCCGTCACCGTCCCCGCCGACGCGGTCGCCGTCTTGTCCTGCCAGGCGACCGGGTCGATCCACAACCACGTCGCCACTCCCACCAGCTGCGGGCTGCCCGACGGCGGGGCCATCTCGATAGAAGGCGATCCCAAGCCGAGTTGTTGCACCGCTTGCTCGCCGACCACCACCGGGTCCACTGCAACCGTGACGGCCCCCGGCTGGGCGTTGGTCACCCACATCGGCGGCATCGGGTCCACAGCTCCCGGACCTGAACACTCCGGGAACACCCACTCGCCCGGCTGCGCGCCGCCGACACCGATGGTCGCCGTCGCCGATGGTTGCGCCGTGTACGTGCAGCCGTACGGCTGGTCCGGGTTGGTCGTGCCAGTGGTGCTCGGAGGCGGATCGCTCCTACCCGCCGTGGCCCACGACGAGCCAGCCGGTGGCGTCCAATAGGTATGCCCGGCTTGGACCGTGAGCTGTCCACCCGACGCCTGCGCGTTCGCATAATTGTTCTGCCCGCCGAGGTCACTCGCCCATGCCGGCGCCACGGCGATCGGCACTGGCGCGAGGGCCGCCACGACGATGGCGGCGGTCACGAGCCGGCGGCGCATTTTCCGTCCGTCACCGTCTGCTTGGAGACCTTCCACATTCCGCCCGACAGCACCAGTGTCGAGGTCACCCCGTCGTTCTCGGGTTGGGTGATCGGCGGGACCTGCTTGCCGGTCTTGGCGTACACCAAGACCGCAGTGCTGTAGGCGCAGTCCGTCACCGTTGCCGTGTTCGCCGACAGCGCCGTGATCTTTGGGTGCAGCGTGAACGTGCCCCGACCGACGATGCCCTGTTGCTGGTCCGACAGCAGGTTCGCCTTCACCCCGGTCAACTGCGAGTCAACCATCGTCGCCGCCAGCGCCGGGTCGTCCGGGTTGGCGTCCGCCGCCGCATGCTCAAACGCCGCCCACGCCGCCCGGTAGGCGACAAGCACCACTATCGACGGTGACTCCGTCGTAGGAGAGGCGGCGGTCGAGGTAGTGGTAGCCGACGCTGAGGATGTGGTCGAGTTCGCCGAGTCGTCGCCGGGGGAAGACGAGCAGCCCGCGAGCATGCACGCAACGACGACAGCGCCGACCACCGTCTCACCGCCAACACGCCAACCATGTCGCACAGCCGCGTACCTCCAACAGAGGCCGGGCCGTACGAATGCCAGTCAGGCTGTCAGGCCCACATCTCCATTAGTTTCCATCTATACACCAGGTGAAACGGCACCTCAACGAACCCTCGGTTACTCAAGGGTTCCCCCGGTATCTGTCTGGAATGAGTCCCGGAGCTAGTCGGGACGTGCTTACCCCTCATGGCTCAGGGCCGATCTAATGCAGAAATATTGTTTCCCTTGGCGCGGCCCCAGACGCGTAGGGGCGAGGCCACACGTCTGTTCACTCGCCTGTCCGACGACGCCGATCCCAGTGTCGACGCGCTGCCTCCACAGAGGCCCAGTTGGCGTCGGCCCATTCGGCCATCGCTGCGAGCGGTGCGCCGAGCGACCGGCCTAGCTCGGTGAGCTGATAGATGGTCGCCGTCTCAACGCGGCCAGGATCGAGGTGGCGTACGAGCAACCCGTCGCGTTCGGCTCGTCGCAGCGTGTCGGTCAGGACCTTGTGCGAGATACCGTCCAAGCCGTCATCAAGATCCTGGTAGCGCAGACCACCGTCGCCGAGGTGGGCGAGGACAGCCAAGGTCCAACGCCCCCCAAGCAATCGAGCGAGAGAGCCCGATGATCGATGCCCGCCGGTCACTGCTGGGACCCACCCTTTGATGACGTCGGCGCGCGACAGCCACTCGCGAGTATTGGGCGTGTCATCGGAGTCGCTGAAAGGATGAGTGCTCGGCTGCTATTACATCCTCTGCGGCGGTATGCGTTTGGTCGTTTTTCGCGCCCCTCGTCACCCCGGCGTCGCCCCGCTATCGGATCGTCGACCGCCACAGGCGCTTCCTCCGTCTCAAGACGTGCACGATGAGGTAGATGGCGAGGGAGATGCCGGAGTCGAGGTGCCACCTGTAGAAGGGTGCTGGGAGCGGCAGCCGAGTTGGTGCACCGCGGCTCCAGTCCACGACGCCAGACACGAGCACGTTCGCGGCAATGAAGAAGAGCACGAGGTCCGAGACTGCAAGGCGGATCCTCCGTTCGACGAAGGACCGAGCCCGGGCGATCTGGGTCGCCATGCGGGCGAGGGTCCGGCGCCGCTGGACCAGGTGCACGAGCACCAGCCCTACGAAGACAAGGCCAACGACGGTGTGATAGGCGACCCGCACATGCAGAAGCTGGACCGTGCCGAGTGCGGCTGCAGCCGAGCACATGAGACCGAGATGGACCACCCAACGAGACCGGGTATGCCACGCGCTCTGGCGGTCGCCCGGACGGCCAGGCGCCAAGGCGGCGCGCCCATCATCTTGCAGTTCTGTCATACCGACCACAGCGCCTCGGTGGGAGACATGCGAGCGGCCCGCAAGGCAGGAAGGAGTCCGGCGAGTGCGCCGATCAGCAGTGCAGCGCCGAATCCGCCGCCCCAGGCAAGGACCGGGACGACCACGGTCCAGCCCTTGGTCGAGGCATAGACGGCAGTCGAGAGCACGCCCATGCCGACGCCGACGGCGCCGCCCAACAGGGCGAGCAGGACCGCCTCGGAGAGGAACTGGATCCGGATGTGGCCCTTGGTGGCCCCGAGTGCTCGGCGCAGCCCGATCTCGCTTCGACGCTCCAAGACGGAAATGACCATGATATTGGCGACGCCCACGGCACCGACGAGCAAGGCGACGGCGCCAAGGCCCAAGAAGAGCGAGTCGAAGGCACCCTGGGCGTCAGCCTGGGCCACCAGGGCGGCCGATGGTTGACTGACATCGACCTGGTTCGGGGCTTCGGGGTTGGCGGTGGCGGCCAGCACCGACTGGACGGCGGCGACCTGGTCGGTCCGGGCCCGCACGTAAATAGTCGAAGGGTGCCCGTCGAAGCCCAGATAGGTCTGGGCAGCGGGAAAGCCGACTAACACCGAGGAGTCGATCTCGGGGGCCAGCACGGAGGCCTTCAGACTGCCGGCCAAATAAAACCACTGGTTGTCGAGCCAGATCCGTTCGCCCGGATAGATGTGGTCAACCCCGAGGCGTTGGGCAGCCGCCGCCCCGAGGACGGCGACGGGCTCTCTCTCGGTGGCGGCGTTGAGGTAGCTGCCCTGGGCCACCGACGTGCCCACCGTGCCCAGCAGTCCAAGACTGGCTGCTTGGACGGCCAACGCGTTGGTGTCGATGGTCGGGATCAAGGGAGTGCGATAGACGTTTGCGGTAACCGCTCCCGTGTCTTGGACGCTGATGACGGGTCCGATCCGACCGATCCTGCCCGGGGCCGAAGACGGTAGCTCGGCGGTATTCCCGGTAAGACTTTGGCCATTGGTGACGGTGAGCAAGTTGGTGCCCAGCTTGGCGATCTCTCCCCGCAAGCCCGCCGACGAAGACTGGGAAAGGCCCAGCACTGCAACGATGGCGGCGACACCAATGGCGATCCCCAAGGCTGAGAGCCCGGCGCGCAGCTTGCGGGTGCGAAGCCCAACCGCAGAGAGGCGAGCCAGGTCTGACAGCCGTAGTCTCTCGGGAACGAGACCCCTGGTCACGGTGACGGCTCCCGCCGCTGCGGGTCGCCGGGCCCCTCGGTCAGTTCAAGCTCTGGTCGGCCGTGCCCGTGCACCATCCCGGCCGTGGTCGTCGGTCTCGGCCGCGTCGTGTCGGCCACGATCCGACCATCGAGCATCTCGATATGTCGGGGCAGGCGCTCGGCAATGGATCGGTCGTGGGTGATGACCACGATCGTGATGCCCGCGTTGTTCAAATCGTGAAACAGCGAGAGGATGGACTGACCGGTTGCCTGGTCGAGGTTGCCGGTGGGCTCGTCGGCCAGCACGATGGCCGGTCGGCCGACGATGGCCCGGGCGATGGCTACCCGCTGGCGCTGGCCACCCGACAGCTGAGTCGGGCGAGCGCCGGGGCGCCCGGCCAGGCCGACAAGATCGAGGGCGCCGAGGGCTTGGTGACGGCGCTCGGTGAGAGCGACTCCGGCGTAGAGAAGGCCGTCGGCCACGTTGTCGAGGATGCTCTGGTGCTCGGCCAAGAAGAACTGCTGGAAGACGAAGCCGATGCGGGTGGCCCGCAGAGCGGAGAGTTCCCGGTCGCTCACGGTTGCCACGTCGAGCCCAGTGAGCCGCACGGCGCCGGTCGTGGGCCGATCGAGGGTGCCCATCAGATGCAACAAGGTGGTCTTGCCCGACCCTGAGGGACCGACGATGGCCGCCAGTTCGCCTTCGGCCAGGGCGAAGCTCACCCCTCGCAGCGCGCTCACCGGCGGTTCGCTCGGGTAGACCTTCGTCACCAACTCGACTTCCAGCACTGGCCAGCGGCCGCTATCCGCCGGGTACGTTGCGGTATCCGCGATCAGGGTGCGGCTGGGCGTGATGAACGTCATGACCTCGGGACCACGACACGTTGGCCCACGTCCAGCCCCGACCCGGTCACCTGCACCAGCCCCTGGGCGTCGTCGAAAAGACCCAGTGAGACAGACACCAGATGACGGATGCCGTCGGCGCCGACGACCTCTAGCGAGTACCCGCCACCAGACAGGGCGACCAGGGCGTTGACCGGCACGGCCAGGACATTGCTGACACTCCCCGAGGTGATCGTCACGTTGACCGGGGCCTGGTCCCAGCTCCCCGTCGCCGCCGGATCGCTCGGGGTGACCAGGACGGTGATAGTCGGGTTCGACGACGAGCCGCCGCTCCCCGAGGAGCTGGAGGAGGTTGGCGACGCGGAGGTGGCCACGGTGCCCACCGAGGCGATCACACCCGCCGTGGTTTGGTTGTTGGGCAGAGTGATGGCCACCTCGTCACCAACCTTCACCTCCGACTGTTGGGAGGCGTCCAGGGCGATGTTGACCTCACGTGTCGTCGAGGACGCGGCCAGAACGGTGGCGCCGGGCTGGGCCGGCCCACCGAGCGTGGCCGCGACCGAGGTGACCAGCGCAGCGGTGGGCAAGAACACCGCCTGACCCAGGGCGAGCGTGCCGGTTTCGGTCACGCCCAACGCCACTTGGAGTTTGTCCACGGCATAGACGGTCTCGTAGCCGAAGTAGTCCGACGTCGGGCTCAGCTCGTTGCTCGTGGCATAACCGAGCGCTACCAGATCGCCATTGAGCTGGGTCACGTCCGTACCGGTCATGCCCACGGACAGGGCGCGGTAGGCGGGGGTTGAGCCGTACAGCAGGACGACCGGTTGTCCGCTCACCTGGTAGAGCACCTGGCCTTGGCTGACCAGCTGCCCGACGGCCGGAAGCAAGGTGAACGTTCCGGGCGACCCACTGCCTGACGATCCGACATTGCTTGACGGGCTCGCCGCGCCGCTCGATGCTGCGGTGCCTTCGGCTTGGTTGACCACCGTGTAACTACCGGCGTAGCCCAAGGTGCCACCCAACTGGGTCTGCGAGGTCAGGTTCTGGCGGGTGACCGTCGCCAGCGAGGTCGGGTCGGAGTTGTCCGCCACGCCCGACCGAGTTGTCACTTTGGAGGAAAATGGGTCGGCGATGGCGATCACCACTCCAGCCACCATCAGCACCGCAGCGGCAATCACCCAGGGAGACTTGCGCCAGCGGCGCCTTTCAACAGTCGCATCGTCGGGAAGCAGCGACGAGCCCACGCTGGCTTGATCTGCGGCCGAGCTCACGTGCCCTTCCCCTCGTTGAGGCGCCGGTAGGACATCT
>DATAUC010000045.1:0-1957 GCA_036268485.1 Acidimicrobiales bacterium | reverse complement strand
GAACATGGCCCCGTTGGCCCGGGTGGGCATGCCCACTGATATTGCCTTCGCCATCTTGTACCTCGTGTCCGACGCCGCCAGCTTTGTGACCGGGCAAATCCTCCGGCCCAACGGTGGTGCCGGTATGCCCTGGTGATTGCTCCCTGGTGGCCGGACGGTAGACATCGGCGTAGGAACGACAGGGTAGGGACGACCGCGTCCGAGGCGCGAGATGGGAAGTGGTGCTGTGGCTGACAGCGAGATGGTTGATTTCAATACCGGGATCATCAGTGAGTTCCGGGCCAACAAGGGCAAGGTCGGCGGCCCGTTCGAGGGAGCCCCGGTACTTCTCCTGCACCACACCGGGGCCAAGTCCGGAACCGAGCGGGTCAATCCCCTGGTCTATCAACCACTAGACGGTGGCCGCTATGCCATCTTTGCCTCCAAGGCCGGCGCCGACACCAACCCGGACTGGTTTCACAACCTGGTGGCCAATCCACGCACCACCGTCGAGGTGGGCACCGATACCGTCACCGTCGCCGGCCGGGTCACCGACGGAACCGAGCGCGAGACGATCTGGTCGGCGCAAAAGGCCGCCGCCCCCGGATTCGCCGAGTACGAGAGCAAGACGACGCGCCAGATTCCCGTGATCGTCCTCGACCCCACGCCCTAGTTGGCAGGGCACCGGTCGGCACGGCACCGAACACGGGCCATCCACGGCTGAGGTGAGCGCCGCATGTCGGCGCGTGCCTGGAAATCACAGGTGTGGCATCAGAGCGCGCGCACCGCGTCGAGTTGCTGCCTCTGAGTGTCACCTCCTGGCGCAGCACGACGGTGGCCAGCACATGGTTAGACCGGAGCGACGTGGGTATGGGGGTCCGATGCGAGAGACCTCCAAGGACATTTCGACCGAGACGCGTGACGGAACGGGAAAATTTTCGACAAATTCACATGAGATGTCGGGGGCCCAACTTCGCGGTCTGGTCGAACGAGCACGAAACGGTGACGAGGAGGCGTGGGAGGCCCTCTTTCGCCGCTCGTATCCCAAGCTCTTGGCCTACGCCGCCCGTCGGCTGCCCACCGACGTGCAGGCCAAGGATGCAGTGGGGGAGACCATGACTCGAGCAGTCGCCCACATCGACCGGTTACGACACGAAGGCGGTGGGTTCGACGCCTGGATGTACGGGATCATCCGCCATGTGGTGGTGGATGCCCAGCGGGCTCTGGCCAAGGAAGGTCCCGGTCTGGTGCCCGACGCGGTCGACTGGCGGTCGCAGCCGTCGGACTGGACCATCGACCGAGAGGACGCGGCCGAGGTGCGCGCCGCCTTTGCGCGGTTGAGCGCGGCTGACCAGGAGCTCCTCGAGCTCCGGGTCGTGGCCGAGCTCTCGGCCGAGGAGGTCGGATCGGTGCTGGGCAGACGGCCGGGCGCCGTTCGCATGGCTCAAAGTCGAGCGCTCATTCGCCTGCGGGCGCTCCTGGAAGAAGATGCAGAGGGAAGGGCCAGTGCCTGACGACGACCGCATGCTGGAGCGACTGGGTAGGGCGTTGGCCCCGCCGCCCGCCCAGCCCCATGAAGCCGAGATCCGGATGGTGCGCCAGGTGGTGGTCCGACTCCGGGGACGGTGGGCTCGGGGGGAAGACAGAGAGGACTCCTTGGCCCCCGGGCCCGACTGGGGTGTGGCCCAGCTGTCTCCAGCGATACTGCGACCCCCGGTTTCAGCCGCGGCCGGCGCCCGATCCGACCCTGGTGGCCCAGCCCAAGCGGGCGACGTTCGCCTCCTGGCCTAGCGCCGCTGCCTGGTCCACGCTCTCATCCTTTCTCGACGTGGGCACGTTCCGTGCGGGCGTCCCCTCGTATGCGCCGTAAGGGCTGGTAGCCAACCAAGTTTGTGCGGGTCTGTGACGGAGCCCGCCGTCCACCGACATACGGGTTGAGATGAGTTGAGAGCAGAGAGCAATCGTCCCACCGGGATGG
>DATAUC010000044.1:0-5380 GCA_036268485.1 Acidimicrobiales bacterium | reverse complement strand
GAAACGGGCGGACGCCCCGTCGTGGTCGATAGCCGCCTCCCAGGTGGTATCTTCTTCCTTGCGACGCGGGGTGGAGCAGTCTGGTAGCTCGTCGGGCTCATAACCCGAAGGTCGCAGGTTCAAATCCTGCCCCCGCCACCACTGAAACGCTGGTCGGCGCGTCTTGTGCATAGGGCACGGTCGCCTGACCAGCGGTTTCGCGTTCAGGCCGAGGCCGAAGATCGGCGTTTCTCGGGGCTTTTTCTCGGGACCTACTCAGCTTTGCCCTATGCAGCACCATGCAGAGTGGCGTCGCGCACGCGGCCCGTACGCTGCTGTTTCGCGGTCGAGTCTTCGGTCCAGGTGCAGGTGCTTAGGGCTGCTCAGGGCATGCACCATGCACCTGCCCTACTCAATTCTCTTCCTGGGCCGAGAACTAATGAACCAACTCCAGACTGGCCACGCAGTCATACACGGCGTCGATTACGTGGGTAATGTGGATCTTTGGAGAAGAGGCGCCCGTCTGGCAGGACGACGCCTAGGTATCCCGGTCCGGACTGGTATTTCTCGGAATGGAACCGAAGTCTGGGTAGCGGAGGGACCATCGCCAGAGGTCGGCACTGACTTCCACGCCTCTCGAGATGCTCTCGGAACCGCCACCGCCATCATCTAATCTGGGGGCTCCTCAGTCGTTCAGGGATAATCCCTCTCGAAGAAATTGGGATCGAGCGACAGGGACGACGATACTTTCCCGGTTGTTTACCGCCTGAGGACCGCACGTCACCCGGTCTCACGCCGGCGACCTGGGGGCTGAGAGGTGACACATGGATTCGTCCCAGGACTAGCTCATGTCTTGGTTATCCGTAGAGGCAGTATCCAATCCGGCGCAGGGGTCAGGCAACTTGTCACTTGTTGTTCGAATGGCGCATAATTATGCAGTTCTATGAATAAGCGGGCCTCGCCTGGGGCGGCGGCATGGGCGCCGCCCTCCTCATCGGCGCTGTTGCCGGCCTCTGGCCCGCCCTACGTGCAGCTCGCATGTCACCCACTCAGGCGCTATGGAGCATGTAACGCTTGGAGCAAAGCGGCAGAGCTCCGGACGGAATAGTCGCACCTAGACCGTGCCAGTAGCAGGGGTTTCTCGGGACTTGAAAAGGACGTTCATAGATGCGTCGTATTCCGGCCGGGCCACCACCAGTTCCACCGGCCGAGTAGGGAGACGAGGGCGGGAACGAGGAGGGCGCGGACGATGGTGGCGTCGAGGAGGATGCCGACGCCCAGGCCGGTGGCGAAGACTTTGAGTGGCACGCTGGGGGCGGAGGCGAGGGCGGCAAACGCCATGAACAAGATGATCGCTGCGCTGGTGACGAGCCGGCCGGTGTGGCCGAGCCCGTCCATGATGGCGTCGTCGGTGGAGCAGCCGGTGTCGTGGGCTTCTTTGATGCGGGAGAGGATGAACACCTCGTAGTCCATCGACAGGCCGAAGAGGAAGGCGAAGATGATCAGGGGTACGAAGTCGATGATTGCCCCGATCCCGGAGATGCCCCAGATGGCGTGCGAGCCGTAGCCGCGCTGCCAAATGAGCACCAGCGCTCCGTAGGTGGCGCCGACCGATACCAGGTTGAGCATGACGGCCTTGGCGGCCAGGACCACGGAGCGGAAGGCGCGGGTCAGGGTCAGGAGACTGATGAGGGCCACGACGGCGACAATGAAGGGAAACCGGGAATAGAGGGCGTGCACGAAGTCGGCTTCCTCGGGTCCGTCCCCGGCGACCTGGGAGCCGGGCGCCAACCGGGCGGCGGTGGCGCCCACGGCGGCGACGGTGGCCTTGCCGGTCGAGGTGCTGGTCGGCGAGCTCGGGATTACGTCGACCAGTGCGGTGCCGGCTCGTCGCCAACTCTCTCCGGTGGGGGCGATGGCGGTGTCTACGCCGGGGATCGCCTCGAGCCGGGCCGCCAGTGCTGTCGGGTTGGTGGTGTCAGGCACGAGGATTTCGATGGGCTGGAGGGCTGCAACCGGGAACCCCGCGCGCTCCAGGGTGCGTAATCCGGTCTCGGCGGTCCCGGAGCGAGCCACGGAGGTGGGTCGTGCCTCGCCGACCCGGAGGGTGAACGCGAAACCGGCCAAGACGCCGAGGACGATGACCGCAGCCCCGATGGCGAGCAGCCGGTGGCGGATGACCGTGGCGGTCCATACCGCCCAGGTTCGGCTCGGTCTGCCCGCGTTGACCTGGTGGCGGCGTGCCGCCCGGCGGCTCCTGCGGTCCAGGCGCGGCCCCCATGCGGAAAGCAGCACCGGCAGCAGGGTGGATGCGGCGATGATGGTGACGACGGGGATGAGCAGGCCGCCGTAGCCAAGGCTGCGCAGGAAGGGGATGGGCAGGAGCACCAGGGCCAGGAGCCCGACGCCGACGGTGGCCCCGCTGAAGGCCACGGCCCGCCCGGCGGTGGTCATGGCGACCACGACCGCGTCGTCGTTGGAGCGGCCCCGATCTCGTTCTTCTCGCCAGCGGGTGACGATGAGGAGGGAGTAGTCGATGGCGACGCCGAGGCCGATGAGGGCGACCAGGTACTCGACGAGTTGGCTGACCTCGGCAACGGTGGTGATGGCCCCGAGGGCCAGGAAGGTACCGAGGATTGATACGGCGGCGATGATGAGAGGGACGACGGCGAGAAACGATCCGAAGATCAGGACCAGTACGACAAGGGCGCCGATGGCTCCGATGGCGAGCTCTCCCAGCACGCCGGTGCCGCCGCTGCCCGGTGCGTCGTACAGATCGCTGAGACTGGTGGCGGCGACAGTGACTCCCGAGGGAGCGGCATTGCGCATTCGGGTGGCGACCTGGGCAGAGGTCGGCGCGTTGCTGGGACCGAACACCAGGCCGATCGCCGCTCGCCCGTTCGAGCCAATGAGCCGGCGATCATGAACCGTGGCGTAGGACACCACCCGCAGTGAGCGGTCGGCGTCAAGGGCGGCGAAGACCGAGCGGACCTCGCTCGTTCCGGCCGGGGTGTCGACGCGCTGGCCGGCGGGGAGCGTGACGACCGCGACGGCAGCGTTGTTGTTGCCGCCGTTGCCATAGGTGTGCACGATCGCCTGACTGGCCAGATAGCTGGGTAGGCCCGGCAGCGTCGTGGTCGAGGAGAACCGCCCCGTGATCGAGCCGACAAGGGCGATACCGACCACGCCAACCACTACCCAGAACAGGCCGACCGTCTTGCGGTGCCGGAGCAGCACACGGGCCAGTCGGCCGAGACCCTGGTCCCGGTTATCGGGTCGGGCCTGATCTCGATGGCGTTGCGGGGCGAAGATCACCCGTTCAACGCTAAGGATCGCCGCTTCTTGCGACGATGGTGCCACGACCCGTCTTTTCGGGGGAGCTACGTCTACCCCCGGGTCGGGTCAGGAGTTCAGATAAGCCAGCACGGCCATGACTCGGCGGTTGTCATCGTCGGAAGGAGCCAGGTCGAGTTTGAGGAAGATGTTGGCGATGTGCTTGCTGACCGCCTTCTCCGACACGACCAGCCGTCCCGCCACCGCAGCGTTCGAGCGGCCTTCAGCCACCAGCGCCAACACTTCGCGCTCGCGGGCCGTGAGCCCGCCAAGCGGGTCGTCGCTGCTTCTCTTGGTGAGGAGCTGGGAGACGACCTCGGGATCCATGACCGTGCCACCGGCGGCGACTCGGTGTAGTGCGTCGGTGAACTGGCCGACGTTCATCACCCGGTCTTTGAGCAGGTAGCCGATACCGCCGGTGCGGTCCGAGAGCAGCTCGCGGGCGTACAGCGGCTCGACATACTGCGAGAGCACCAGGATCGGCAGGCCGGGCACCTGCCGACGAGCCTCGATGGCAGCCAGCAGCCCCTCGTTGGTGAACGTCGGCGGCAAACGCACGTCGAGCACGGCCACATCAGGCCGGTGCTTGATCAACGCCGGCAGCACCGAGGGGCCGTCCTCGACCGCTGCTACCACTTCGAAGTCGTGGGCAGTCAGTAGCCGGGTGAGCCCGTCCCTCAGGAGGGCGAGGTCTTCAGCGATGACGGCTCGCACGGCACCTCCATGACCACCACGGTAGGGCCACCGGGCGGGCTCGACACCTCCAGCGTCCCGTCGAACGCTCCCAGGCGGCGCTCGATACCCCGCAGGCCGGTCCCCCGCTCGGGGTCGGCGCCGCCCTTACCGTTGTCACCGACGACCATCGACAGGCTGCCGTCCAGGTACTCGATCCGTATCCAGCCGGTCCCCGCCTCGCTGTGCTTGACCAGGTTGGCCAAGACCTCCGCGACGGCGAAGTACGCCGCTGATTCCACCGGCGGCGGGAGCCCTTCGGGGGGGAGGTCGACGCTCAACGCGACCGGGATCGGCACGGCTAGGACCAGCGCCTGGATGGCCCCGTCGAGTCCCCGGTCGGCCAGGACCGGCGGGTGGATGCCGCGAGCCAGGTCACGCAGCTCGGTCAGGGCAGCGCCGGTCGCGTCTCGGGCCTCGCCCAGCAGCCGGCGCGCGTCGGCCGGGTTGGTCTCCAACATCTCGTCGGCCATGCCCAGGCTCATACCCAGCCCGACCAGTCGGGCCTGAGCACCGTCGTGCAGGTCCCGCTCGATCCGGCGCAGTTCCGCCGCCTGAGCGTCGACCGTGTCGGCTCTCGATGCCGTCAGATGCTCCACGCGGCCGGCCAGCTTGGACCGCTCGGTGGGAGGCAGCAGCCACCGAGCCAGCCAGGCGTCGGCACGCACCAGGGCCGGCGTCAACCACCACCACAACAGGAGCCCGGCCGCTCCGAAGGGCATGGCCAGAAAGCTGCTCGCCTGGTCGTGCATGGTGAACAGCCCCCAGTTGCCATTGAATACCCCAGGCGCCAGAGGCCAGATCGCCGGTAGCAACAGGTAGAACACTCCGCCGAGGAACAGGCAGCACGAGAACATGGGCAACGTTTTCCCGACGATCCCATTGACCAGCAGCCATGCTGCGTCACGCCAGTTCGCCGGGTCGCGGTTCGCCGCTTTCAGCCGGCCCAGCCAGCCATCCTCGGGGACCGGAAGGTAGGGGCGGGGAATTTCAACTCCGACCAGGCGGGCGAAGCATCTCCGGTGCCAATTTGCGAAGTCGTGCATCCACGTCAGCGTCCACAACGTGAGCGGTACCCCGACCCATACCAAGATGAGCGCTACCACCGCCACGAGCAGCGCCGCCAAACCGAGGCCGACCAGGCCCATCCCGGTCAACACGAAGGTCCACCCCAACAGCCGGAACCGGCCGACCTTGTTGACGTTGGCTGGGACCGCAGACATGTTCAACCTCCTCCAGTACCAGGTTCGGACCTGTAACTAGTGTGGCGTCTACGGGCGTCAGCGTCAGTGGTGCTACGCCTAGTCCTGGGCGGGGTCCTAACACTACCGGCTCC
>DATAUC010000043.1:0-88133 GCA_036268485.1 Acidimicrobiales bacterium | reverse complement strand
CATCCGGGCCCAGCCTCTGGTCCGAATAGTAGGCGCCATGAGAACAACGATCGATTCGTACCGGCAACGAGCGGGCCGGCTGAACCTCGAAGGCATCAACTTCGACGATTTCAGGGACCAGCCCCTCCCCGCCGCCGCCTTGCGCAGCTTGCGCTACATGCACGACGTGGAGCACCACACGGTGTGCTACCTGCGGGATCTCCTCCTGACCCCGGCCCATCAGGACCCGGAGATCACCTCATTTCTGTCCTGCTGGGTCTTCGAGGAGATGTGGCACGGCGAAGCCATCGGCCAGGTCCTCGAAGCCCACGGTGAGGAAGCCGGAGCACCCCGGATCGCCGCCCTGCGCCAGAAGCGCCGCCGCAAGGAAGCGATCTCGACCTTTTCGACGATCGGCTCGGCCGCCTTCGCCGGCAAGGCATTCATCGCCCTGCACATGACCTGGGGGGCCATCAACGAGTGGACCACCCAGGCTGGCTATGCCCGGCTGGCCGAGCGAGCCGACCACTCGACGCTGCGCGAGCTCCTCAAACGGATCATGAAACAAGAAGGCGGCCACATCGACTTCTATGCCTCCGAAGCCGGGCGGCGCCTTTCCGAGAGCCCCAAGGCTCAGAAGCTCACCCGCTTTGCCCTCAAACACTTGTGGCGCCCGGTTGGTTCAGGGGTCATGCCCGAAGAAGAAGTCGGCTTCTTGGTGAAGTACCTCTTTGAGGGCGAGGTCGGGCAGACCATGGCCGCGCGCATTGACCGAAGGGTTGATCGCTTGCCGGGGCAGGGCGACCTTCATTTGTTGGAGTCCGCCTTCTCGAAGCTGGCTCGCCACGGAAGTGCCGCCTAAGCGCAATCTTTTCGACATCCAACTGGGTGGGCTCTCCGAATAGGGAGAAACCCATACAGGAGGAGGTCATCATGACCGCAGATCCGAGAGCACTCACCGAGTTGCTCGAAGAATCTCAAGACACCCATGCCGATGGCATGGCGTCCACTCAGGCGTCGCTCGAGGAACTGGTCGAGCTGAGCCATTCGAGCCAGCATTCAGACGAGGCCGAGAATCTGGCCTTCCATGAAGAGCACCAGCGTGGGCTCTTGTCCTCCTTCGGAGGTGCCACCCTGCTCGGAGCAGCCGGTGGAGCCGCCCTGGTCGGCATCCTGGCAACCGCCGCGGCGGCCAAGAGCTCGAGTGATGTGCAGGTCCTCCAGACTGCGGCATCCATCGAGAACCTGGCCGTGGCCACCTACAAGACAGCGCTGACGCTGCCCTACATCGGTGGCGCTTCCGCCAACGGCGTGGTGACCAAGTTCTGCCAGGTCACCATGGGACAGCACGCCCAGCACGCTGACGCCTTCAACTCGGCGGCCAAGCACCTCGGCGGCAAGAAGCAGACCAAGCCCGACCCGGCCTTCGTGCCCGTCGTCAACAAGGCGGTCCAGTCACTCGGCTCCGCCACACCGGCCCAAGGGGCCCTCGGCGTCGTCGCCCTGGCCCTCGAACTGGAGAACATCGCGGCCGAGACCTACATCAAGGACACCGTCCTGGCCAAGGCCACTTCCAACAAGGCGCTCTTTGCCTCGGTCATGGGGATCGAAGCCCAGCACGTCAGCGTCCTGCTGGCCGTGCAGGCCCTCCTCAAGGCGGGCGCACCGCAGCTCATCTCCCTCGCCCCGGGCACCGGTGCTGCACTGCCGGCCGTAGCCGGGTCGTTGGGCTTCCCCAATGCCTTCTACAAGACCAACATGGCCGCCCCGGCCAAGCAAGGAGCAGTCAAGTGAGTAAGTCCAAGGAAGTCTTCTCAGGCACCGAAGCCGAACTGCTGTCCATGACCAAGGACCTCGACGAGATGCACAATGACGTTGGGATGCCGGCGATGCGCCAGGGCATTTCCAACATGATTGACAGCATGAAGGGCTCCACGACCGGTCGTTCGACCTCGCGACGGACCTTCCTCATGGGTGCCGGCGCGGCTGCTGCTGGTGGCGCTGCCCTCATGGTGATCGGCTCGCCCGCCATGGCGGGTGCGTCAACCAGGAAGCTGTCGTCATTCTCGTCGGTCGATGCCGCCGCCTTCCCACCCAAGGGATTGACCGGCGACCTGGCGGTCGCTGCGGTGGCAGCGTCGTTGGAAAACCTGGCCGTCTTCGCCTACGCGGCCGGCCTTTCAGCTGCCACGGCAGGCAAGTTGGGCACGGTGCCTCCGGCCATCGGCACGTTTGCCACCACGGCAAAAGCGCAGCACACCCAGCACGCAGCCGCCTGGAACGGTGTCCTGAAATCCAACGGTAAGGCCAAGGTGACGGTGACGAACCCGACGCTGACGCCCACCGTGCAGACGGACTTCGGCAACGTAACCGACATCACGGGCCTGGCCCAGTTGGCGCTGACGCTCGAGACCATCGCGGCCGAGACATACCAGGCCGAGACGTCCATGCTGAAGAGCGCGGCGGCCATCGGCCTGTCGTCCTCCATCCAGCCGGTCGAGATGCAGCACATTGCCATCCTGTACTACGTGCTGGGTGAGTACCCCGGCGCCCAGACGTCAGCTGGATCGCCCATCGCGTTCAGCTCGACCAGCCAGGCGCTCTAAGCCATGCGCAACGCGACAAGGAGCGGGGCAGGTGTCGGGCTGCTATTGGCCGGTGCCCTGCTCCTTGCCGCCTGCGGCGGCGGCAAAGGCAGTCCGAGCGCCAGCTCGGGAGGGTCTTCGAGCGCTGGATCTTCCAGCACCTCCATCACCATCTCGAACTTCATGTTCTCGCCCATGACGACGACGGTGTCCCCCGGGGCCACCATTTCGGTCACCAACAAGGACTCGGCCACTCACACCTTGACCGCCACCGGTGGCCAGTTCGATACCGGCGACATCAAGGACAACCAGACCAAGACCTTCAAGGCCCCCAGCAAGGCCGGCACGTACCACTACATCTGCAACATCCACCAGTACATGGTGGGCACCATCACGGTGAAGTAGTAGGGCGTCGGTAGTCAGCTCAAGCAATGAGCGCGGCCAGCACGGCCCGGGTTCGCTCGAGTTGGGTCCTGGTCACACATTCATCGGAGTGATGGGCCAACAATGGATCGCCCGGTCCGAAGTTGGCTGCCGGCACGCCGTGCTCCCAGAACGAAGCTACGTCCGTCCAGCCCACCTTGGCTTTGGGCGGCTCCCCGGCGCTGGACACCAGTGCGGCCAGCAGCGGATGGTCCAAGGCGGGCGGGGCACCGTCGGACGCGTCAAGCAGGGTCCACTCGTCACCCTCGGCTTCATCGAACGTGCCAGCGAGAAGGTCCCGTAGGAAAGCCTCGGCCTCGGCACCGTTCCGGTCCGGGGCATAGCGGAAGTTCAGCGTGAGGCTGGCCCGGTCAGGCACCACGTTGGCCGCCACTCCCCCGTCGATGGCCACCGTCTGCAATTGCTCGGCGAAGGCGCAGCCGTCCAGCATGGCGGTGCGGCCCTCCCAATCGGCCACCACGTTCAACACAGCGGCCAGGCGATGGATGGCGTTGCGTCCGGCGAAGGGTCTGGCCGTGTGGGCCCGCACGCCCTGCAGTGTGATGCGCACCCGCATCGTCCCCTGGCATCCCGCTTCGACCAACGCGTCGGTGGGCTCGCCCAAGATGGCGGCATCGGCCGCCAGGAGTTCGGGGTATTGGTTCCAGAGCACCAGCAATCCGCTGTCAGCTCGACCGATCTCCTCGCAGGCGTAGAAGCACCACGTGAGATCGACCGATGGCGCACTGACAGTGGTGGCCAGATCCAGCATGACGGCCAGGCCGCCCTTCATGTCCGACGCGCCCAAGCCGAACAACGTGTCGCCGTCCAGTCGGGGTTCGGTGTTGTGGTTGGGTGGCACCGTATCGAGGTGGCCGGCCAACAAGAGGCGCTGGTTGTGTCCCAAAGAGGTGCGGGCCACCACGTTGTCCTCGACCCGTTGGACGGATAACCAGGGACAGGCGGTGAGGCGCGCCTCGACCAGATCGGCCAGAGCTTGCTCTTCATGACTGAGGGAAGCGATACCGATGAGGTCGGCTGTCGCGGCCAGCAGGTCCGTCACGGCACTCAGGTACTGACGCTGTGGGTGCGCAGCACCTCGTTCAGCTGCACCTTGTCGTGGCGCTCGCCTTCACTCAGCTGCTTGATGATCAGCACGCAAGGCAGGAAGAACTCGCCGCCTGGATACTCGCGGCGCCGGCTGGCCGAGACGGCCACACTCCAGGGCGGCACGACGCCCCGGCTGATCTCGGCACCGGTCTCGGCGTCGATAACCGGGATCGACGGGTTCAAGATGGTGCCGGCACCCAGGACGGCGCCCTGGCCCACCCGGGCCCCGTCGGTCACCATGCAACGGCTGCCAATGAAGGCGTCGTCCTCGACGACGACGGGGCGGGCGTTCGGCGGCTCGAGCACGCCGCCGATGCCCACACCTCCAGAGAGGTGCACGCGGGCGCCGATCTGGGCGCATGAGGCCACGGTGGCCCAAGTGTCCACCATGGTATCGGGGCCGACCCAGGCTCCGATGTTGACGTAGGAGGGCATGAGGATGACGCCGCGCGACAAAAAGGATCCCCAGCGGGCCGACGCTCCAGGCACCACCCGCACACCCGCCGCCGCGAAGTCATGCTTGAGCGGCAGCTTGTCGGCGTACTCGAAGGGACCCACTTCAATGGTCGCCATGCCCCGGACGGCGAAGAACAACAAGATGGCCTTCTTCAGCCACTCGTGGACGACCACCTCTCCACTGGAGGAGTCGATCTCGGCCACCCGGGCCTGGCCCGAATCCAACAGGGCGATGACTTCTTCCACCAGCGCCGCCGCGTCGGTGTCCCGCGGGGACAGCTCCGAACGCCGTTCGAACAATTCGTCAATGCGTGCCGCCAGATCAGCCATGGTTCACCCTATCGAGCAGCGGCCAGACGATCAGCCACCAGGCGCAGGCGGTCCATGGGCTGGACCACCGCGATGCGCACGAAGCCGGCCCCCCCGTCTCCATAGAGATCACCCGGGCTGACCAGCAGGCCGGCGCGGGTAGCCAGGTCCTCGGCCATGGCCCAGGCGTCGGTCCAGGTCGCGGTGGGCACGGGGGCCCAGAGATAAAACCCGCCGTCGGGCACGCCGACGGGCACACCGAAGTCGGTCAGCGCCTCGGCCAGGAAGGTCAGGCGTTCGAGATAGCGCTCCCGCTGCGCAACCACATGGTCGTCATCGGCCAGGGCCACCGCCCCGGCGGCCTGAGCCGGACCGGGCACCATCAGGCCGGCATGGCGCCGGACCTCGCGCAGGAAGTCGACGATGTCCGGGTCGCCGGCGAAGAAGCCCACCCGGACGCCGGCCAGGTTCGATCGCTTCGAGAGGGAGTGGACGGCCACCACACCGTCAAAACCGTGGCTCAGGATCGTCTGCGGCTCGGTGCTCCAGGTGAACTCGGCGTAGCACTCGTCGGAGAAAACGGGGATGCCGTGCCGGCGGCCCCAGGCTGCTTCGGAGCCCAGGTCGCCCAGACCACCCGTCGGGTTGGAGGGTGAGTTCGACCACAGCATGAGGGCGCGCCGAGCATCGTCCGGATCGATGGCGTCCAGGTCGAGCCCTCCCAGTTCGCCCGGCCGCGCCGGCACGGGTACGGCGCGACACCCGGCCAGCGTGGCGCCCATGGCGTAGGAGGGGTACGACACGGCCGGATAGAGGACGGTGTCCTTGTCCGGGGTGCGCAAACGCAAGAAGTGAGGGGCGCCCGCCACGAACTCCTTGGTGCCGACGCAGGCGGCGACCGACGACGTGGGCACCGTCGCCAAACCAAAGCGCCGTTCGAGCCAGCCCGCGGCGGCGTTCAGGAGAGCAGCGCTTCCGGCCGATGCCGGGTAGCCCCGCTCACTGTCCGATGAGGACAAGGCTTGTACGACGGCGGCGGGCGGCGGATCGCACGGCGTGCCGATGGAGCAGTCGACCATGCCACCCGGTAACTCGGCCGCCAGTTTGCCCAGCACAGCCACCCGGTCGTAGGGGTACGGGGGCAGGACGAAGGTCATGGGGCGGCGACGAATTCGGCAAAGCGCGCCTTGCCCACCTCGTCCAGCACGACGTGCAGGGTGGCGAATTCCTCGCCGTCGGCTTGCTCGACCACCTCGCCTTCCCGGTGGATGGCAGCCAGGATGTCGCCCCGGGCCCACGGCACCACCAGCTCGACCACACGGTCAGAGCCACGCAGGCGATCACCGACCACGCGCAGGAACTCGTCAATCCCCTCGCCGGTGTGGGCCGAGAGGAGCACGGAGCCGTCCATACGGTGGGCCAGTTCCTTGGCTTCCATGGGGGCCTTGTCCGCCTTGTTGACCACGATCAACTGCGGCACATCGCCGGCACCGATCTCGTCGAGCACCGTCTGCACGGCCACCATCTGCGTCTCGGCATGCTCGGCCGTGCCGTCGACCACATGGACCAGCAAGTCGGCCAAGCGCACCGAAGCCAAAGTGGTGCGGAAGGCCTCGACCAACTGGTGCGGCAGTTTGCGCACGAATCCGACGGTGTCGGTGACCAGGACCGTCTCGCCGCCCGGCAGCGCCAACTGGCGGGTGCGCGGATCCAGCGTGACGAACAGCCGGTTGGCGGCCGGCACCCCGGCGTCGGTCAGCCGGTTGAGCAGCGTCGACTTGCCGGCGTTGGTATAGCCAACCAGCGCTAGCTCCCGATGGCGACCCCTGGCCCGGCCGCGACGTTGCAGGGAACGGGTGCGGTCGACCTCGCGCAGGTCGGCTTCGAGCCGGTGCATACGGCGCACCAGCCGGCGCCGGTCAACCTCAAGCTGGGTCTCACCGGGACCCCGGGTGCCGATGCCACCGGCCTGCTGGCTGAGACTGCCGCCGCGACCGCGCAAGCGGGGCAGCCGGTAGCGCAAAAGGGCCAACTCGACCTGGGCCTTCCCCTCGGGACTACGGGCGTTCTGGGCGAAGATGTCGAGGATGACCGCCGTGCGGTCGATGGCGGTGCGGCCGAAGATCTTCTCCAGGTTGCGCTGCTGCGCCGGGCTGAGCTCCTCGTCGAAGACGACGGTGTCGGCATCGACCTCGCGGCTCAGGGCAGCGATCTCCTGCGCCTTGCCGCTGCCGACGAAGGTGGCCGGATCGGGCGAGTCCCGGCGCTGCACCACGCGCGCCACCACATCGGCTCGGGCACTGTCGACCAGCTGGGCCAGTTCGTCGAGCGCCTCGTCCACCGACTCGGCCGACACGCCCGGAAAGACCACCCCCACCAGAATGATGCGTTCACGGAACGAGCGGTCGATCAGCGTCCCGGGCAACACGTTGGTCAAGAGAGCATCCCCGCATGGATGTCGATGTCCGCCACCTTGCGCACCGGCCCGGCCAGGAAAGCGGGATCGGTCTCGCCGGCGCCCAGCGTCACGACCAGAGTGCCGCCCGGATTGCGCACGCGCACGGCGCCATCGGAGTCCACCACACCCCAACTGCGGGCGGCGGCGGCGGCGGCCACGCTCCCGGTCCCGCAGGCCAGCGTCTCGCCCACGCCGCGCTCCCAGACGCGGAAGTCGAGCAGCGTGCCGTCATCGTCCCCGGCCAGGGCGATCCACTCGACGTTGATGCCGTCACTGAAGGCCGACTGCAGTTTGGGACCCAGTTCGGCGATGTCCACGGTGGCCACTTCGGGACCGAGCAGGACGAGGTGCGGGTTGCCCACGTCTACCGTGCGGGCCCGGCGGTCGGTGAAGTCCTGGGCCTGGTCGGGCCCGAGGCGCACCGGTCCCATATCGACGCTGGCCGTGGCCCACCCGGGCGGGCCGCTGGCTTCGTAGGTGACGGTACGCGGGCCGCCACCGGTGGCCACGAGAAATTGCGGTCCGACGACCAGGCCGGCGTCGACGGCGGCCTGGGCCAGGCAGCGGATGCCGTTGCCGCTCATTTCGGCCACGCCGCCATCGGCGTTGCGCAGTTCCATGGACAGGTCGCAGCCGTCCCGGGCCGGCCCGACCCGGATGATGCCGTCGGCCCCGATGCCCCGCCGCCGGTCACAGAGCAGGCGAATTTGAGCCACCGAGAAACGGAGGCTGTCCTGCGGATCGAGGACGACGATGAAGTCGTTGCCCGCCCCTTCGTGCTTGGAGCACTGCACCCCACCAGTCTCGCAGGTCAAGGGCGCGGTTCGTGCGCCCCCAGGAGCTGGTCCAACCGGTCGACGGGAGCATCATGACCCTCGACCCAGCTGATGCGCGGATCACGCCGGTACCAGCTGGCCTGGCGCCGAGCGAAGGTCTTGGTCCGGCGCACCGCCTCCTCGATGCAAGTCTCGAGGTCGGCCCCCTCCTCCACGTGGGCCAGCAACTCCCGGTAGCCCAGGGCCTGACGGGCGGTGCGGGCGATGCCCCGGGGGCGGGCGGCCAGGGCCTTCACTTCGTCCACCAGGCCGGCATCGACCCAGCCAGTGAAGCGCTGGGCGATGCGGGCATCGACCACCTCGGGCTCCATGGGGATGCCGACCAGGGCCACCGGCGATGGCGGGTACGCCTCGAGGCCGGGGCCGAAGTCCGAGAAGGGCCGGCCGGCACCCACCGTCACTTCCAGGGCCCGTACGACACGGCGCTGGTTGGTCGGTTCCATGCGGGCGGCGGCGGTGGCATCGAGGACGGCCAGGCGGGCGTGGAGCTCGGGCACCGTCACCCCGCTTTCCAATTCGCCGTTCAATGCCCCCACGACGTCGGGAAAGCGGCCGGGAATCTGCAGATCATCGACGACGGAGCGCAGGTAGAGACCGGTCCCGCCCACCAACAACGCGTGGTGGCCGCGTTCAGCAATCTCGGCCAGGGCCACCCGGGCCGCCCGTTGGAACTCGGCCACAGTGAACTCTTCATCGGGGTCGACCAAGTCGAGCAGGTGGTGCGGGATCTCGGCCTGGGCCGCTTTGCTCGGTTTGGACGTGGCCAGGTCCATGCCTCGATACACGCACATGGAGTCCACCGAGACGATCTCCACGTCGCCCCGCCGGCGGGCCAGCTCCATGGCCGCCGCTGATTTGCCCGAGGCCGTCACCCCGAGCAGGGCGACAGCGGTCAAGCGCTGGCCACCGGGATGCGTACCCGGTGACGGGGCCGCGCCGTCACGCGTTCGAGCCGGCCCGAAAGATGGTGCGGATGACCGGCCGTCACGGTGACCAGCGCCACGCTGCCGGCCGTCGGCGTCCCGCTCGTACCTGGTCCAATGGGCGCAAAGTGGATGAGCTTGCCCTGCCGCGTACGTCCGGAGAGCATGGCCTCGTCGCGCTTGCTGGGGCCCTCGACCAGCACTTCTTCTAGCCGCCCGACGCGGGCGGTGTGGCGCACCAACGCCGAGCGGTCGACCACGGTCTTCAGGCGATCGAAGCGTTCGGCAATGACCTCGGGTGCGATGAACTCGTCCTGCATCTCCGCTGCTCGTGTCCCGGGGCGGGGCGAGAAGATGAACGTGTAGGCACTGTCATAGGCCGCTTCGGCCGCCACGGCCAGAGTGTCCTCGAAGTCCTCCTCGGTCTCACCCGGAAAGCCCACAATGATATCGGTGGTCACGGCCAGGTCGTCGATGGCCGCCCGAGCCGCCGCCAGCTTCTCCAGGTAACGCTCGGCCGTGTAGCCGCGACGCATCGCCGTAAGGATCCGGTTGCTGCCCGATTGGAGGGGCAGGTGGAGCTGCTCGCAGACCGCCGGCGTGGTGGCCATGGCCTCGATCGTCTCGGGCCGCAGATCCTTGGGGTGGGGACTGGTGAAACGGATGCGGCTGATGCCGTCGACGGCGCCCAGGTTGCACAAGAGGTCGGCGAAGAGCGGGCGGCGCTTGGTGATGTCGCGCCCGTAGGAGTTCACGTTCTGCCCGAGCAGCGTGATCTCTGAGACGCCCCGGCGCGCCAGCGCCTCGACCTCGCCCACGATGTCGCTCACCGGCCGGCTGACTTCGGGGCCACGCACCGCTGGCACGATGCAGAAGGCGCACGAGTTGTCGCACCCCATCTGAATATTCACCCACGCCGTGTACGGGAACTCGCGCACGGCATCGGGAGCCATGAGGGGGTTGGCGATGGATTCGGGCTTGGGCGCATCGAGGATCTCCATGACCTGACCCTCGTGCTCGGCCCGGCGTAAGAGTTCGGGCGCACTGTCCAGGTTGTGGGTGCCGAAGACCACGTCGACCCACCCGACCTTCTGCTGAATGAGCTCCCGGTCCTTCTGGGCCAGGCAGCCGCCCACGGCGATCTGCAGACCCGGCTTGGCGTCGACCAGGGTCTTGAGGGTGCCCAGCGTGCCGTAGAGCTTCTGGTCGGCGTTCTCGCGAATGCAGCAGGTGTTGAGCACAACCACGTCGGCTTCGTCCATCACGTCGGTCTGGGTCAGGCCGTCGGCCACCAACATGCCGGCCAGGCGCTCGGAGTCGTGTTCGTTCATCTGGCACCCAAAGGTGCGGATGATGAAGGTCTTGGCCACCGGAGGAGTCTAGGACGGAGCCGTCGGCGCTCATCCCAGCGTCGGATCAGGCCCGGTCGTACCATCGGCCGCATGGTCAATGCATTTGAGTCCGCACCCCCGGCGCCCCCGGGGCCACCAGCAGCGCCGGACCTGGCCAAGCCTCTGCCCCTGCTCGTCTCCCTGCCCGAGCGGGCCAAGCAACGGCGTTGGACCGTCCTGATCCGGGGCATCCTGGCCATCCCGCTGCTGATTGTCGTCTACTTCCTCTCCATCGCCATTGAGGTGATCACGGTGATCGCCTGGTTCGGCGCCCTCTTCACCGGCCGCACGCCGTCCTTCTCCCGCAGCTTGAGTTCGCTGTACCTGCGCGTGACGCTTCGCTTTTACGCCTATGCCATGTTCCTCACCGACCAGTTCCCGCCCTTCGATTTCGAGGACGTGCCGGCCTACCCCACCCATATCGCAGTGCCCGAAGCCACGCGCATGAACCGCGTCGCTGTGTTCTTCCGCCTCGTTCTTGTACTCCCGGCCGCCGTACTCGGCACCGCGGTGCAGTTCGGCCTGGGCATCCTCAGCTTCTTCATGTGGGCGACCACCCTCATCACCGGATGGTTACCGGCGTCGGCGCACACGGCCTACTCCGCCGCCCTTCGCTACCAATCCCGCCTCGGGGCATACGCCCTTTTGTTAGTGCCCACCTATCCGGGCGGACTGTTCGGCGATGGCGACGCCCCGGCAGCTGCGGTGCATCCGGCCACGGTGGCCCCGGCGATGGTCCCGCCGGCGCCCATGTTCCCCGGCCAGCTCGATGCACCCCCGATCACTGCTCCGGCCCCCGCTCCGCTTTGGCACTTGTCGGTGAGCCAGCCGGCCAGACGGGTCCTGGTGCTGGCCATCGTGCTGGGGGCCATCGGCTATCCCGCCCTCATCGTGGGCGAGACAGCTCTTATCAACAACGTCGCCACCATCCACACGCAAGCGCTCCAAGATGCCAACACGACGTTGATCTCGGACTTCAACCGATTCGAGTCCCAGGATCCCACCTGCCAATCGGCGGCGAATCCGCTGTCCTGTTCCGAAGGACTCGACCGCCAACTGGCAGACCAGCTCAATGACTATGCCGACACGCTGCAGAACACAGGCAGGAACTTGTTGATCCAGTCCGACGTGAACGACGCCATCAACAGCGCCCGCAAGACGAGCACTGTGTTCGCCCAGCTAGGCAACGCCGGACCAAATGCTGCGAACTATCAAAGAGTGGTGGACTCACTCAACGTGCAGGCCAGTGTGTCCCAGCTGAATGAGGCCGTCGACAGCCTGCGCGACGATCTCCCCTAGTTGGGAAGTTCGGCCTCGTCGCCGTAGACCAGACCGCGCCGGTCCACCTGGAGCAGGAAGACCCGGCCGGGCAGCGAGGCGTCCTTGAGCGCGACTTCGGCACCACGCTGGACACCTTCGGCGGCCGCCGGCGTGGTGATACCCAAGAGCGAGGAACCGGCGCCGGACCAGCACGAGGCCAGCGCGCCGGAGGTCAATAGGGCGCTGAGCAATTGCGGTGCTTCGGGGAAGATGGCCGTGCGCGCCGGCTGATGGATACGGTCCTCGGCCGCCGCGGCCATGAGGAGAGAGGGGTCAGCCAAACCAGCCAGCAGCAGACCCATGCGCCCGAGATTGAACGTGGCGTCGGTCCGTGACAACTGATCCGGCAACACCTGACGGGCATCGGCTGTGGACAGCGTGCGGTCGGGCACCATCACCACGTAGGCCAGCTCATCGCTCAAGGGAAGCGGGACCGATCGTGGTTGACCGTCGACCGTGGCGGCGGCAATCAGGCCGCCGAAGACACTGGCCGCCGCGTTCTCGGGATGACCGTCCACGGCGGCGGCAATGGTGAAGGGGTCATCGGCGCCGGCCGCGGCAGCGGCGGCAGCGGCCAATGCGGCGGAGGAACCCAGACCGCGCGAGACCGGGATCTGCGAGCGGACCGTCACCGCGATGCGGTCGTGCCCGAGCACCTGTTTGGCCACCTGCACCGCCAGATGGGAGGCATCATCGAACAGGCCGGCGCCCTCGCCTTCGCTGTGCACCGACAGTCCGCCGGCAGGCTCAATGTCGACCTGGACGTAGCAGTTGAGCGCTATGGCCAAGGCGTCGAAGCCCGGACCCAAGTTGGCCGATGAAGCGGGAACCCGGGCGCGCACCAGGTCAGAATATGCGTTGGCTGATGGACTCTTTGGGGAGGTCCTTCTGCAGGCGGACGGGGATCACCACGCGCTGGGTGCCGACCGTCACCACTTCCCGGCCGATCCGGGTGCCTTGCCGGGTGCCGGGCGCCACGGCGGCGCCGGGCTCAAAGGTACGCGTGATGGTGACGCCGGGCCAACTCAACACGGTGACAGGTGCGGCCGTGACGGCATCGACCACATGCCCGGCGGCGGCGACCCGGGCCACCACGGTCCCCGACTGCTGGACCGGCGTGGCCCCGATGGACATGCCGGTGACGTTGGCCACGTTGAGCGCCTGCAGTCCGGCCGCTACCAGCACGTTGGGACCCGTCTGACCGGTCACCGCGCTGATGATGAGCACCGACTTGCCGTTGACCACCCGGCGGACGGCCAGCACATCGCACCCACCGGCCAGCGTGGTGAAGCCGGACTTCACACCGATGACCCCTTGAATGCCCAGCAGCGGCGTGTAGGTGGAGATCGTGCCGGCCACCGGCAGCGTGATGTTCGGCATGCGCACGATGGAGGCGAAGGTCGCATTGGTCATGTCCGGCATGGCCACCTTCAAGAGGTCGCCGGCCGTCGACTGCGATCCCTCGTCGTACCCGCTGGGATCGACGTAGTGGGTGTTGTCCATGCCGAGCGTGTGGGCGGTGGCGTTCATTTTGGCCACGAAGGCGTCCAGGCTGCCGGCGTCCCAACGGGCCAGGGACAGCGCGTAATTGTTGGCCGAATGGACCAGCAGCCCGCCCAGCAGTTGGCGCTCGGTCAGCACCTCGCCCACGGTGACCTGCGCGTTCGCCTGGTCCGACACGGTATCGGTATTGAAGTAGTCGACGTCAGCCTGCGTCATGGTGATGTTGGGGCCACTCTGGCTTCCCGCCAGCGGGTGATCGTGCAGGATGATGTACGCCGTCATCATCTTGGTCAGGCTGGCAATGGGCACCGATTGCTCGGGACCCGAGGTCACGTCGATGCCGAGGGCGGGCACGGCTACGGCGGACTGGCCGGTGGGCGCCCAGGGCAGAGAGACGGTTGAGGCCGGCACCTTCACGGCGGCGCCCAGGGCGGACGACACCTTGGCCTTGGGAATGGGCTGGCTCAAGCGGAATCCGACGAAGGCGACGGCCGCGACCAGCACCACGGCGACAATGAGGATCGGGCGGCCACGGTGGCGGGACGTGCGCTCACGGGACGTGCGCTGACGGCGCGGCGCCTTATGGCGCTCGCTCCGGGGGGTGGGCGGGGTGGGCGGATTTAGTCGGGCGGCGGCCGGAATGGTGGCGGCTTCCGTTGGTGCGTCGACGGGCGCCACAACGATTGGAGAGGCGGCAAGAGGGGAAGCGGCGATAGGGGCGGCGAACGGTGTGGCCCGCTTGGCGACGGGCCGCTCGCGCACCAGCGCGTCGAAGGCGAACGGAGGCACCATCAACGGCACCGGGGTGGGCTCGCTCAACGGTGGGTCAGCGCATCGAATTCGTCGATGGTCATGAGGACCTGACGTGCCTTCGAGCCTTCACTCGGACCGACCACCCCACGGCGCTCGAGAAGATCCATCAAGCGACCGGCCCGTGCGAAGCCGACTCGCAGTTTGCGCTGCAACATGGAGGTGGAGCCCAGCTGGGAGCGCACCACCAGATCCATGGCGGCAGAGAGCAGGTCGTCATCGTCGTCATCGACCCCTTCGATGCCGCCGGGCAGCTCCGCTATGTTCTCGATGCCGACGGCGAGCTCTGCCATGCCGCCTTGGCCGTGCCAGTGCGAGACCACCTTGCGCACGTCCTCTTCGGACACCCATGGCCCCTGCAGGCGGCGCGGGATGTTGGACGAGGCCGTCAGCAGCAACATGTCCCCCTTGCCGATCAGGCGCTCGGCCCCCGGTTGGTCCAGGATCACCCGGCTGTCGGCCAGTGAGGACACCGAGAACGCCATGCGGCTCGGCACGTTGGCCTTAATCACACCGGTGATGACGTCAACGGAAGGACGCTGGGTGGCCAGCACCAGGTGGATACCCACGGCTCGGGCCATCTGGGCGATGCGCACCACCGAGTCTTCGACGTCGCGGGCGGCCACCATCATCAAATCGTTCAACTCGTCCACCACGATGAGGATGAAGGGCAGGATCTCGGGCGGCTGGGGCTCATCGTCAATCTCGTCGTCGCTGTCGATGGCCGAGTGATCGGCCCCGAGAGCGCGGACCGCGGCTTCCTTGCTCTTGCGACGAATGGAGGGCGGGCCGATCGGGCCGATCTCGCCGGCTTCGAGCGCCTGGTTGTAACCGGTGATGTCGCGCAGGCCGTTCTCCGCCAGGATGTCGTAGCGGCGCTCCATCTCCTTGACGGCCCACTGCAGCGCGTTGGCCGCTTTCTTGGGGTCGACCACGACCGGCAGGATGAGATGTTGCAGTCCGTTGTACTGCCCGAGCTCGACCCGCTTGGGGTCGATGAGCATGAGCCGCACCTGCTCGGGTGTGCTGCGCATGAGTATGGATGTGATGATCGAGTTGATCATCGACGACTTGCCGGCGCCGGTGGCTCCCGAGACAAGAATGTGCGGCATTTCGGCCAAATTCGCCATGACAGCGCGGCCGGCGATGTCACGCCCGAAGGCCACCTCGAGCGGGTGGGTGGCGGCGACGGCTTCGGGTGAATCGAGGATGTCGCGCAGGGCTACCAGCTGGCGGGTGCGGTTGGGCACCTCGACGCCGATGGCCGACTTGCCCGGGATGGGCGCCAGGATGCGCACGTCCGGTGAGGCCATGGCGTAGGCGATGTCCTTGGACAGGCTGGTGACCCGGGCCACCTTCACTCCCGGTCCCAGCTCAAGCTCGAAGCGGGTCACCGTCGGGCCCACGGTGCGCCCGATCAGGTTGGTGGTGACGCCGTGCGCGTCGAGGGCGGCGACCAGGGCCACCCCGGCGGCGTCGAGCTGGCGCTCATCCTGACGCAGCTGCTTGGTCGCCGGCAAGAGATCGAGTGAGGGCAGCTGCCACTCCCCGCTGGCGCGGGGCACGGCCACCACCTTGGGCTTGGGCGGCAGTGTGGGCTCAGGCTCCGGGACGGCGTCGTGTCCGGAGGGAGAGGCGTCGTCCTCCGCGTCGAAGAGGGCGGGAGCAGGCGAGGCGGGTACGGCCTTGGGTGCTCGTGTGCGCACCGGCCGAACCTCGGGCTCCTGCTCGGACTCGTCCAGCGGGCCGCCCTTCCACCAGGTCCAGATGGTGCGGCCGATCGCGGACGCGGCGAGACGCACGCCGCGGCCGAAGGAGGCCAACGAGACGCCGGTGGTGATGAGGACGGCCACCACGACCACGGCCACGAAGAGCACGGCGGCGCCGGCCGAGCCGATGCCGGCCCGGAGAGGATGTCCGATGAGGGCGCCGACCCAACCGCCGGCCTTGCGCAGCCCCTGGCTGTTGGTGATGCGGGGGGCGCCCTTGGCCAGTTCGGCCAGACCGCAGACGCCGATGAGGCCCAAGGCGGCGCCCAGCCCGGTGCGCAGCGGGTCGGGGCGCTCCCGTTCGACCAGCAGGACCACACCGGCGCCGGCGCAAACCAGGGGCAGGATGATCCGGGCCCAGCCCATCACGGTGGAAGCGGCGGTGTTGATGTCGTGCCCGACCGGGCCCAACTGGTGGCCCCACAGGGCCAAGGCCAGCAGCACGGCCAGCGTGATCAGCCCGATGGCCCACAGGTCGGCGGCGTGCGTACGCAGGATGGACGGGGGCGCCTTGGCCGGCGACCTGGTCGTCCGGCTCCGGCTTTGTGTTCCGGCTGTCTTCTTGCGAGCCGGAGCGCGCGTCGCGGCAGGCCGGCGCTTCGTAGTCACCACAGTGGCATTGAGGTTACTGCCGGGTCTGCCCAAATCGGGGGACACCCGGGCCGTTGAATTACGAACATCTGTTCGCTATCGTAGCCATATGGCGCTGCGCTGGGCCCTGGCCGAGAACGAATCCGGGGGGACGCTCTTCCCTGACGAGCAGGCCGCCACCCGGCACGTGGGACGGGGCGCCTACGCCGGATTGGAGTTCCTGCACGTCAACGCCCGCTCCATCATCAACACCGTGCCGCCGCAGAGCCTCATGCCGTTCCGGCACACCATCAATCCGTATCGAGGCTGCAGCCATGCCTGCACCTACTGCTTCGCCCGGCCGACGCACGAGTATCTCGGTCTGGGCATCGGTGAGGACTTCGAGCGCCAGATCGTTGTGAAGATCAATGCCGTCGAGCGGCTGCGGGCCGAGCTGCGCAGCGCCCGCTGGCACGGCGATCCCATCGCCATGGGCACCAACACCGATCCGTACCAGCACGCCGAGGGCAAGTACCACCTGACACGGGGCATCATCGGCGTGCTCTCGGATGCGCACAACCCGTTCAGTATCTTGACGAAGTCGACGCTCATCTTGCGCGATACCGCGCTGCTGGTCGCCGCAGCCGAGCGCACGCAGGTATCCGTCAGCTTCTCCATCGGCTGCCTCGACCGCGACGTCTGGAGGCTGACCGAGCCCGGCACGCCGCCGCCGGACAAGCGGGTCGAGGCGTTGCGCCGCCTGACCGAAGCCGGCATCCGGTGCGGCGTCCTGGTGGCGCCCATCCTGCCCGGACTCTCCGACGCCGATGAACAACTGCGCCAGGTGGTCGAGGCCTGCGCCGAGGCCGGAGCCGTGTCCATCCACGGGCTGGCCCTGCACCTGCGCGGCGCCGTCCGGGAGCACTACCTCACCTGGTTGGCCGGGGTGCGGCCCGACCTGGGTGCGCTGTACCGGGCCCGGTTCGCGGCCGGGGCGTATCAAGGGCAAGCCGAGCGTGATCGGGTGGGCGAAGTGGTGCGCCTGGCCGCCGCCCGGTTCGGTATTTTGGGCCGGAACGACTACCAACGCAGCGAACCGGTGAAAATCCGGGCCAGCGGGCAGCTCTCCCTCCTCTGACCGGGGTCAGTGCACCACACCCCGGGTGAAACCTTCCTATGATCTGGGCCTCATGAGATCGCCGGCACGCCTGGGAGTGGCTCGAGGTCGGTGCAGCGTCGCGTTCTTGACCACCATCCTCTTTGCATTGGCGGCGGCCGCCGGCATCGCCCTCTCCCCCGCCAGCGCCGCCGGGGCTGCTTCCCCTCACGCCGCGGGGAACAATCAGACCTACGCCGTCGTCGACAGCGCAGGCTCGGTGTTGACCTACAGCGGCGGCGGCTACGAGGGCGACACCAATGGCGTGGCCCTGGCCCGACCGATCGTCGGCGCCGCACCCGATCCATCCGGCGGCTACTGGCTGGTGGCGTCGGACGGCGGCATCTTCACCTTCGGGAGTGCCCAGTTCCACGGCTCGACCGGCGCCATCCATCTGAACCAACCCATCGTCGGCATGGCCGCCACGCCCGACGGGGGCGGCTACTGGATGGTGGCGTCGGACGGCGGCATCTTCTCTTTCGGCGACGCCCAGTTCTACGGCTCGACCGGCGCCATCCATCTCAATCGGCCCATTGTCGGCATGGCGTCCACGCCCGACGGACTGGGCTACTGGTTGGTGGCGTCGGACGGCGGAATTTTCTCTTTCGGCGACGCCCAGTTCTACGGCTCGACCGGCGCCATCCATCTCAACCGGCCCATCGTCGGCATGGCGTCCACCGGCAACGGCGGCGGCTACTGGATGGTGGCGTCGGACGGCGGCATCTTCGCCTTCGGGAACGCCCCCTTCTTCGGGTCGACCGGCGGCACCGCATTGAACTCACCCATCGTCGGCATGGCCGCCACGCCCGACGGGGGCGGCTATTGGATGGTGGGCCAGGATTCGGGGGTCTTCACCTTCGGCGACGCCGGCTTCTCACCGGCCACGGCCCAGTCACCGCTGCACCCCCCGCTGTTCCCGGCCGGGTTCTCGTCCCCCATCCCGCCCGCCGTCACCATCATGCCGGTGCTCCCAGGTCCGTCGGCCGCGCATCAAGGCCGGCTGCGCGTAGCCTTCGCCGGCGATTCGCTCTCCTTCTACGAAGGGCAATACACCCTGGGCACCAACCCGCCCTACCTGCTCGACAACGCGGCGGCACCGGGCTGCGGCCTGACCAACGGCGCCCTGCTCAAGCCCTTCAGCAATCCCAACTCCATCTACACCGACCCCGGCGCGTGCGCCCTGTGGGCCTCGCAGCTGCAGTGGATGGTCGATCGCTTCCATCCCGACGTGACGGTGCTCCAGGCCGGCTACTGGGAAGCGCAGGACCGGCTCTTCAACGGCCAGTACCAGACGTTGGCCAGCCCGGGCTATGCCGCCTACATCCAGTCCAACCTGGAGCAGGCCGTCAACATCTTGCACTCCGACGGCGGCGCCGTGATCCTGGCCACCTCGCCGCTGTTCAACGACGGCACGCCGACCTCGGTGGTGGACATCTACAACCAGATCGTCCACGCCGTGGTGTCGGAGGACTCGTCGTTCGTCACCCTCTTCGACGTCTACACCATCCTGTCGGGCAACGGGGTCTACGACCCCATCGTCGACGGGGTGGCCGCCCGCACGGCCGACGGGGTGCATTTGACCATGGCCGGCGTGTCGCAACTACTCACGCCACCACTCAACGCCATCATCAACTCGGTGGGCCCGCCGGTCTTCTCCGGCTTGTCGTAGCGGGACGAGAGGATCGAGTTAGACCAGCAGGACGACGGGGACGATCATCGGCCGCCGCTTGGTGCGGTCGCCGACGAACTTACCCAGGGCCTTGCGGGCGTGGCGGCTGAGCACCTCAATGTCACGGGCGCCGTCACGCAGGGCCGTCGTCACCGCGGCGGCCACCACGTCGCTGGCTTCGCCCAGGAGCTCTTCGGCCTCGGGAGCGTGGACCCAACCCCGGGTCTCGATTACCGGTGCGCAGCTGAGCGAGCCCTGGCGGTTGTCCACTGTGACCACGACCATGACGACGCCTTCTTCGGCCAGCTTCTGACGGTCGCGCAGCACGCCGTGGCCGATGTCGCCCACCGTGCCGTCCACGTAGACATAGCCGGCGGGCACCTTGCCGTCCCGGCTGATGCCCTTGGCCGAGAGAGACACGCTGTCGCCGTCTTCGCAGAGCAGCACCTTGGCCGGGTCGATGCCCATGGACAGGCCGATGCGGGCGTGGTGCACCAGATGGCGGTACTCGCCGTGCACAGGAACGAAGCACTCGGGCTTGGTCACCTGCATGAGGGTTTGCAGTTCGCCGGCCTTGGCGTGCCCACTGACGTGGACGGTCTCGGTGCCCGAGTGAATGACCTCGGCCCCGCGGCGATGCAGTTCATCGATGACACGACCGACCGACCACTCGTTGCCCGGGATGGGATGGGCGCTGATGATGACCACATCGTCCTTGCCCACCCGCAGCCATTTGTTGTCGCCCGTGGCCATGAGGGACAGGGCCGACATGGGCTCGCCCTGGGAGCCGGTGGAGATGACGCACATCTCGCCCGGAGGCACCGTGTCGACGTGCTCGATGTCGATCTGCGCACCCGCTGGCATGGTGATGATGCCGAGCCGGGCGCCCAGTTCCACGTTCTTACCCATGGAGCGACCCAGCGTGGCCACCTTGCGACCGTTGTCGGTGGCGGCATCAATGATCTGCTGGACGCGGTGCAGGTGGCTGGCGAAACAGGCCACCACGATCCGCTTGCCCGGCTTGGAGGCGATGACCCGGCGCAGCGTGACGCCGACGGTCGACTCCGAGGCGGTGAAGCCCGGCTCCTCCGCATTGGTCGAGTCCGAGAGGAGGAGGCGGATGCCCTCGGTCTGGGCCAACTCGCCCATGCGGGCCAGGTCGGTGCGGCGGCCATCGACCGGCTGCAGGTCGAGCTTGAAGTCGCCCGAGTGCAGGATGACGCCCTGGGGCGTGTGGAAGGCGATGGCGTTGGCGCCGGGCACCGAGTGGGTGGTCGGGATGAACTCGACGTCGCAGGGCCCGACCCGGATGCGCTCGCCGTCGCGGACGATGTGGAAGTCGGTGCGGTTGCCCAGGCCGGCCTCTTCGACCCGATGGCGGGCCAGGCCGACGGTCAGCTCCGACCCGTAGATCGGCGCCTTCAGGTCACGGAGGAGGTAGGCCAGGCCGCCGGTGTGGTCCTCGTGACCGTGGGTGAGCACGATGCCGTCGACCTGGTCGGCCCGCTCGCGCAGGTAGGTGAACTCGGGCAGCACCAGGTCAATGCCCGGCATGTCCGGATCGGGGAACATGATCCCGCAGTCCAGGACGATGATGCGGCCCTCGACTTCGATGCAGGCGCAGTTACGACCGATCTCGCCCAGGCCACCGAGGAAGACGACGCGGACAGGCTTCGCCTTTGGGCGGGACTGCGTTTTCTCAGCCAAGCGGCTGAGCCGTCGAAGATGGGGGGCCGACCGCGGCCAGGACCTTGGCCGCCTGGGCGTCGAGTTCGGTGCCGGCCGCGCCCATGGGGAGGCGGCACTGGCCCACCGAGAAGCCGAGCGCCCGCAGGATGGCCTTGGCCGGCATCGGGTTCGGATACTCGTCGCTGCTTACGAAATCAATGGAATCGAGGATGTCGGCGTTGCCGGCAATGGCCCGACTCAAATGGCCACTCAGAAAGTCCTCAATCACGGTGCCGAGCTGGGGCCCGATCCAATGGGAGGCCACGCTGATCAGGCCGATGGCGCCCACGGCGAGTAGGGGCAGCGTCATCACGTCGTCACCACTGTAGATCTCAAAGTGCGCAGGAAGCTGCGGGGCCAGATGGGCGGTGCCGGCGGGGTCGGCGGCGGCGTCTTTGAGGGCCACGATGTTGGGCACGTCATGGGCCAGCCGCACGATGGTCGAGGCGGCGATGCGGCGACCGGAGCGGATCGGAATGTCATAGAGGATCGCGGGCAGATCGCCGGCTGCTTCGGCCACGACACGGAAATGCTCGTAGATCCCAGCTTGCGGAGGCCGGTTGTAATAGGGGGCGACCAGCAGGACGGCGTCGACTCCGCATTCCTTGGCCCGGGCCGTCATCAAGATGGAGTGCTCGGTGTCGTTGGAGCTGGTGCCGGCCACTACCGGGATGGTGACCGCCTCGGCCACGGCACGCCACAGGTCCGACTTTTCATCGTCGGTCAACACCGAGCTCTCGCCGGTGGACCCGGAGAGCACCAGGGCGTCACTGCCGTGGTCGGCCAGCCAGCGGGCCAGCTCCACCGCGGCGGTCAGGTCGAGCGCGCCACTCTCGTCAAACGGCGTCACCATGGCCGTGACGACACGGCCGAAGCGCGCCGCGCTGGGGGTTGTACTCGTACTCATTGACCGACCACGCTACCAGTCGCTCCCCCGCCTCCCGGAGGAGGTCGGGGGAGCAAATGGTCAGATTTGCGCAGACTCAGACGACTTGGCGGTCGACGGGCGAGCCGTCGGCGAAGGCGTCCTCTTCCTGCGTGGTGTCGGTCAGGTGCTCGAAGGCGATAGCGCCCATCTCGGTGAACTTGGTGCGCAGCCAGCCGTCGGCGGCGTCGAGCAGGCCCAGCTTCTTGAGGTTGGGGACGATCTTGGAGAACAGCAGGATCTGGAAGTCGTCACGCTCGGGGGCGCCCTCCATGATCTGGATGACGTCCTTGGTCGGGACCTCCATGCGCTCCCACACCTCTTGCATGACCATGCGGTCCTTCATACGGATGGCCGCCTCGAAGGCGAACTCCTGGCGCTCGCGCAACTCGGCCGCGTTGAGCTCCTTGTAGTACTCCTGCAGGCTGAGCACACCGAAAGCCACGTGACGGGCTTCGTCGGCCATGACGTAGCGCAGCAGCTTCTTGAGCAACGGCTCCGTCGTCATCATGTGGATGAAGCCGAAGGCGGCCAGGGCCAGGCCCTCGACCATGATCTGCATGCCCAGGTAGGTCATGTCCCAGCGCGAGTCGCTCACGATGTCGTCGAGCAGCATGCCCAGGTGGGCGTTCATCGGGTAGTGGCCCGAGAGCTTGGTGTCGAGGTACTTGGAGAAGACCTCGACGTGGCGGGCCTCGTCCATCACCTGGGTGGCGGCGTAGTACTTGGCGTCGATCCACGGCACGGTCTCGACGATCTTGGCCGTGCAGAGCAGGGCGCCCTGCTCGCCGTGCATGAACTGGGAGAGCATCCAGTTCTGGTTCTCGATGCCGAACTGCATGAACTGCTTCTCGTCCCATGTGGCCAGGACGGTGCCGGCCAGCGCGGCCGGATCCCACTGCCCCATGGCGCTGTTGGCCTCGGCGTTGGCCATGACGACCCTCTCCTGGTCGACCTCAATGGACCAGTCCAGGTCGGTCTGGCCGTTCCACTGGGCCTTCTTGGCCTTCTCGTAGAGCTTGTCGAGCTGGGGCTTGGCGCCCTTCTCGTAGTCCCAGGTGAACTCGGCTGGGCAGTTGTCCGGCACCCGGTGGAAGCCCTCGACGTCGTACTGGCCGACGAAGTTCAGGACGGCCTCAAGGTCGTTGATCTTGTCCCGGCCGATGAGCTCGAGATTGCTCTTCAACATTGCCTGGTCGTCTTCGACGGTGGTCATTGCACTGCCCCCTTGGTGGTTGGTAGTTACTCGGTGGGTTCCCGGAGCGCCAAGATCCCCGGCAGCACGAAGGTGCGTACCAGGGCCCGGGTGTCTTCGGGGTTGGTCAAATCGGTGTCAGGAGAAGGGTCGGCCATGTAGGCCAGCACGATGCGCACGGCCCATTCGGCGGCGCGTGAGGCCTGGTCGGGCTCCAGCCAGCGCCCGAAGAAGGGAGCGGCGAAGTCGCCGGCGACGAGCAGGATCCGGTCCATGTCGGCGAAGGTCAGGTGCGGCATGATCAGGCCGGGTTCGTGCAGGAGCAGGAAGGCCACGGCCGAATGGGTACTCAATCGGGTGGCGGCGTCGACCATGCCGGCCACCAGGACGTCTTCGAGGTCGGTGGCCTCGCCCATGACGACGGCCAGTGAGGAGAACAGGCGGGCCACCTCGGTGTCGACCACCGCTTCGAGGATGGCCTCCTTGCCGCCCGGGAAGGTCCGGTACACGGTGGCCCGGGAGAACGTGGCCTCGCGGGCGATGTCGTCCAGTGTGGTCTTGGCCACGCCTTGGCGGGCCAGGCAGCGCAACGTGGCATCGACAATGCGGACCCGGGTCGACGAGCGGTCGTCGGCCCCCAGGTGATGCACGACCTTGCGACCCGGCGTAGGGGGCGCAATCGACGTCAGTGCAGTGCAGGTTTCAGCCAGAGCCACTAGTGACACATTATGGCGAGTTTTGTCTCAATGTCAACCAAATCCGATGTTGACGTGCCCGGGCGCGATGGCCACCACGAGCAGGAACAGGATGGCCGTGGTCCCGGCGGTGGAAGCCACATCGAGGGAGATCGTCTGAATCTGAGAGCGGAGGCGGGTGGTGGCGTCGTACCCGAAGGCCAGTCCGGCCCCGACCAGCAGGCCGCCCACATGGGCCAGCCAATCCACGTTGCCCAGGGCCCCGACGACGTCGAAAAACAGGTTGATCACGATGAGCGCCGGCACCGGGCCCAGCGGCACACCGCGCCGGCGGGCCAGGACCACGTAGGCCCCCATGAGGGCGAAGATGGCACCCGAGGCCCCGACACCGGCCGCATTGTCCGGGCCGAGCAGGTAGGACAGCACGCCGCCGCCCAGCCCGCCGACCAGGTAGAGGGCCACGAAGCGGACCCGACCCAGCATTACTTCGCAGGCCGGCCCGATGATGACCAGGGTGATCATGTTGAAGAGGATGTGCTGGAAGTTCAGATGCAGGAACATCGCATCGAACAGCCGGTAGTACTGGTGGAAGTCGTGAATGAGGAAGGGCACTTCGCCGAAGCGGTCGATGACCGACACCTTGCCGAACCCACTGGCCACAAAGACCAGGGCATTGATGATCACGATGGCGATGACCAGGGGCGTGGGGTTGGTGCCCACCGCCGCCCGCATCGATCCCGAGGCGAAGGGCCGAATGGTGCGCGACGTCTTGGCCCCCTGGCGCACGCACTCGGGGCACTGCCAACCCACCGAGGCCTGAATCATGCAGTCGGTACAGATGGGGCGGTCGCAACGGGCACAGACGACCGACGACGTGCGGCCGGCATGGCGGTAGCAGTCCGGGCGCTGCATCGGCGTCGGGCTGGTACTCATCGGATGCCGGCCAGCAGCTCGGCCCGCACCAAACGGGCCACCTGGGTGGGGTCGTTCAGATCCCAACGCCCGGGCGACGCGATGTAGGACAGCACCATGCGGGCCAGGAAGTCGGCCGCCGCGTGCAGGTCGGTGCCGTCGGTCATGCCGTGACGCACCAGGTAGGGCTCGAGGAAGGCAGCCACGAGCTTGTGTGTCTCGTTGGCCTCAATGGTCATGCGGGGCAAGAGGATCTCCGGTTCGGTCTGCAGGATGCGTTGGAGCACTTCGTGTTCGAGGATGGCGTTGTGGGCGAAGACCAACCCGCGCTCCATGACCTCTTCGAGGGTCTCGGCGTCGTGCACCTCCTCGTACAGGCGTAGGAAGAAGCGGGCGAATTCCCAGCCGACCACGGCTCCGATCAACTCGTCGCGCCCACCGGGGAAGTAGCGGTAGACGGTGGCCCGGGACACGCCGGCTGCGCGGGCGGCGTCTTCGACCGTGGTCTTGCCCAGTCCCCAGCGGGCCACGCAGTCGTAGGTGGCCTGCAAGAGGCGCTCCCGGATGTCGCTCACAATCCGAGCAACGCCTCAATGCCGATGGTCAGTCCCGGTCGCTCGGGCACGGCCCGGACGGCCAGCAGCACGCCCGGCATGAATGAGCGCCGGTCATAGGAGTCATGGCGGATGCTCAGGCTTTGGCCCAGGGCACCGAAGAGCACCTCTTCGTGGGCGATCAGTCCGGGCAGGCGCACGGAGTGGATGTGTACCCCGCCGGGACCTTCCCCGCCGCGGGCGCCGGGCACCACGAATTCGGTGGTGGGATCCGCCGGCAGTGGTCCCACACCGGCCTGTTGGCGGGCCTCGGCAATCCCTTGGGCCGTGTGCAGCGCCGTGCCCGACGGGGCGTCACGCTTGGCGTCGTGGTGCAGCTCAATGATCTCCACCCCGTCCATGTGCGGCGCGGCCAGCTCGCAGAAGCGCATGAGCAGGACGGCGCCGATGGCGAAGTTGGCCGCCACCACCAGATTGGAGCGGGTGAACCGCTCGGCCGCGGCGGCCAGCTCGGGCTCGCTCAGCCCGGTGGTGCCCACCACCGCATGGAGTCCCTGTTCGGCGTAGAAAGCCAGGTTGTCGCGCACGGCGTTGGCCACCGAAAAGTCGACCACGGTGTCGACACCGGCTGCGCTAAGCACGTCGGTACCCGCCGCCACGGTCTGGCCCTCAATGGTCTCCCCGACGTGATTGGGGTCGACGGCGGCCCCCAGCTCGAGGTCGGACGCCTCGCTGACGGCCCGACACACTTCCTGGCCCATGCGGCCGCCGGCCCCCACGACACCGACCTTGCGCATGGGGAAACCCTACCGGCCGCTTAACGCCCCGAGATGCTCGTCGAAAGCGTCCTCGTCGAAGGGGCCCACCGCACTCAGGGTCCGGGGTGCCCGCACCAGTTCCTGGGCCTGGGCCAGGACTTCGTCCCGCTCCACCGCCTCAATACGGGCCAGCACCTCGTCGACCGGGGTGACCTTGCCATGCAGCAGCGTGGAAGCGCCGATGCGGCTCATGCGGGCGCCCGAATCCTCACCCGAGAGCAGCATCTCGGCCCGCAGATTGCCCTTGGCCACCGTCAGCTCGCGTTCGGTGATGCCCTCGGTGGCCAGCAGCTCCAGCTCGCCGGCCACGATGCGCAGAATCTCGTCGACGTGCTCGGGCGCCGTACCGACGAAGACGGCCAACGAGCCGGCGTCGTGATAGGCCGCCCGCTCAGACCCGATCGAATAGGCCAGGCCGCGCTCCTCCCTCACCTTCTGGAAGAGACGGCTCGAGAGCCCGCCGCCCAGCACGTGGTTGAGCACGGCCAGGGCCCAGCGCTTGTCGTCGTGGCGCGAGACCGAGCGCATGCCGTAGACCACATGGGCCTGCTCGGTCGGTCGGCGCACGACATGGATGCGGCGGCTGTCGGGGCCGGGCGCGGCGCGGGTGGGCGCCACTCCCCCGGGCTGGCCGGCGAAGCGCCGCTCCAGATCCTCGGCCACCGCGTCGTGGGTGCAGTCGCCGGCCACCGAGACCACGATGTTGCCCGGCCGGTAGTGGTGCTCGAAGAAGCCCCGGATGTCGCTCGCCTCCAGGGCGTCGATGGTCTTCGCCGTGCCCAGCGTGTCGCGGCCCAGCGCGTGCCCATCGAAGACGGATGACTGCCACTGCTCGGCCGCCAGGTCGGACGGCTCGTCGGCGTGCATCAAAATTTCGTCGAGGATGACGGTGCGCTCGGCATCCACGTCGGCCGGGCGAAGGGCCGGCTCCCACATGATCTCGCTCAGGATGTCGAGGCCGAGGGGCAGATGCTCGGCCAGGAGCCGCACGTAGAAGGTGGTGTACTCCTTGGTGGTGAAGGCGTTGCAGTCGCCACCGACCTCGTCGAGTTGCTCGGCGATGGCCGCGGCGGACCGTCCGGCCGTGCCCTTGAAGAGCAGATGCTCAAGGAAATGGGAGGCACCGGAGAGTTCGTCGGATTCATCGCGCGAACCCGAGCCCACCCAGTAGGCCACCGCCACCGAGCGGACATCCGCCATGGTCTCAGTGACCAGGCGGATGCCGCTGGGTAGTACGGAGCTTTGGATCAACGACGACGCGAGCGGCCGCGGGGCGGGCGGTTGCCGCCGCCACTGCTGCCGCTGCGGCCTTCACCTTCAACGGCGCCGGGACCGAGGTCACCGAGCTCGGAGACCAACTCGGCCTCGAAGGCGTCCTCGAAGGAGGGCGTGCCGTTGCTGGGCGCGGCCTGCGCCGGGGCGCTGTCACGGTCACGATCACGGGGTGGGCGGTCCTCACGGGGCGGGCGAGCCTCGCGGGGCTCACGCGACTGCTCCGACGCCGGGGGCGCCGAGGCCAGCGAGAGGGACACCTTGCCCTGGGGGTCGATGTCGTCCACGCGCACTTCGATGGGCTGACCGAGGGTCAGCACGTCCTCCACGTTGTTGATGCGCTTGCCGTCGGCCAGGCTCGAGAGCTTGGAGATGTGCAGCAGGCCGTCACGACCGGGCAGCACGTTGACGAAGGCACCGAACTTGGTGATGTTGACGACGCGACCGGGGTACACGGCGCCGACGTCGGCGGTGGGCGGGTCCAGGATCAGCGATATGCGGCGGCGTGCTTCCTCCACCGCATTGCCGTCCTTGGCGCCGATGGTGACCGTACCGACCATACCGTCGTCGTCGACGGCGATGTCCGCACCGGTCTCCTGCTGCAACGTGTTGATGACCTTGCCCTTGGGTCCGATGACCTCGCCGATCTTGTCGATCGGGATCTCCATGGAGATGATCTTCGGGGCGCTGTTGGCCACGTGGTCACGGGGTTCGGAGATGGCTCCGGCCATGACCTCAAGGATGGCCAGACGGGCCTCCTTGGCTTGGAGCAGCGCCTTGGCCAGCACGTCGGCGGGAAGGCCGGCGATCTTGGTGTCGAGCTGCAGGGCGGTCACCGCGTCAGCGGTGCCGGCCACCTTGAAGTCCATGTCGCCGAAGGCGTCTTCGGAACCCAAGATGTCGGTCAGGGTGACGTAGTTGCCGCCCTCGTAGACCAGGCCCATGGCGATACCGGCCACGGCGGCCTTGAGGGGCACGCCGGCGGCCATCAGGGACAGGGTCGAGCCGCAGACCGACGCCATCGACGTCGAGCCATTGGAAGCCAGCACATCGGAGACCACACGCAGGGTGTAGGGGAACTCCTCGGCGCTGGGCACCACGGGCAGCAGGGCCCGCTCGGCCAACAGGCCGTGGCCGATCTCACGACGCTTGGGACCGCGCATGAAGCCGGTCTCACCCGTCGAGAAGGGCGGGAAGTTGTAGTGGTGCATGTAGCGCTTGGAATCGACCGGGGTGATGGTGTCGAGCAGCTGGTTCATGCGGGGCATGCCCAGCGTCGTGACATTGAGCACCTGGGTCTCGCCACGCTGGAAGAGCGCCGAGCCGTGGGCCGTCGGGAACAGGTCGATCTCGGCTGAGAGCGGGCGGATGTCCGCCGTGCCCCGGCCGTCCATACGGAGACCTTCGTCGACGATGCGCTTGCGCACCAGCTTCTTGGTCAGCGAACGGATGGCGCCCTTGATCTCGCCGGTGCGACCTTCGAACTCCTCGGCCAGTGTGCTCTGGATCTCCTTGCCGGCCTCGGCCAGCGCTTCGTTGCGCTCGGCCTTGGCGGTGACGATGTTGGCCTTGCCGATGAGGTCGGTACCGACCGCTTCGACCCGGGCCCACACGTCTTCTTGGTAGTCCGAGAAGGTGGTGAAGGCGATGGTCTCAATGGGACCGTGGGCCGCTACGACGGCGGCGACCAGCTCGCGCTGGAGGTTGATGGATTCGCGGATCCAGGTCTTGGCCGCTTCGAGTCCCTCGGCCAGCACCTCTTCAGTGACCTTGGGGGCGCCGTCGGCGTAGTAGTCCCAGGACTTCTCGGTCCCGCCGGCTTCGACCATCATGATGGCGATGTCGGTGGTGCTGGTCTCGTCAAGCGCCCGGCCGGCCACGACCAGCTCGAAGGTGGCGGCGTCGCCCTCTTCGAAGGTGGGGTGGGGGATCCAGGTGCCGTCGACCGTGTATGCCACCCGGACGGCGCCGATGGGGCCGTCGAAGGGGATGCCCGAGAGCATGAGCGCAGCCGACGAGGCGTTGATGGCCAGGACGTCGTGCGGGTTGATCTGGTCGGCCCCGAAGATGGTGCCCACCACGTGGACCTCGTTGCGGAAGCCGTCGGGGAAGGACGGGCGCAAGGGACGGTCGATGAGACGGCAGGTCAGGATGGCCTGGTCCGAGCTCTTGCCCTCCCGGCGGAAGAACGAGCCGGGGATCTTGCCGGCGGCGTAGGTCCGCTCTTCGATGTCAACGGTGAGAGGGAAGAAATCGGTTCCCTCCCGGACGGATCGTGCTGCGGTGGCCGTGGCCAGCAGGACGGTGTCGCCGATGCGGGCGAGTACGGCGCCGTCGGCCAGTTGGGCCAACTTTCCGCTCTCGAACGTCAGCGTACGATCGGTGCCCGAAATTGGACCCGATACGGAAATGGCGTCAGCCATAGTGCTCCTCAATTGGTATTTGGGGGCATCGCACGGCTGGTTCCCAGTGGTCGACCACCTCCCTTGCGGAAGTGACCGGCGACTGGCAGCCAGCGCCTCTTGATGCCCGGATGTGTTTCGCTACCGTCGAATGCCGAGACGGCCGATGATGCTGCGGTAACGCTCAACGTCGTTCTTACGGACGTAGTCGAGCAACCGCCGACGCTGGCCGATGAGTTTCATCAGGCCGCGCCGAGTGTGGTGGTCCCCTTTGTGCGCCTTCAAGTGCTCCGTCAAATGGTTGATCCGACCCGACAACAGAGCGATCTGCACTTCAGGAGACGCGGTGTCGGTCTCGTGCAGCCGGTACTCGGCAATAGTGGCCTGTGTGTCGGGCATGAAAAGAAGAACCTCGGGAGTTTGTAGGAATGCGGCGGGGACCAGCCCCAACCGGCATATATCGTAGCAGGTGAGGGCCGATCAGCTGGGATCGGCGGCCAACACCCGTCTGGCCTCGGCCACGTCCTGGTGCATCTGGGCGATCAGGGCCTCGACCGAGTCGAACTGGAGCTCGTCACGCAGCCGGCGCACGAACGACACCCGCCCGAGTTCCCCGTAGAGGTCGCCCTCGAAGTCCAACAGATAGGCCTCCACCAGCACCGATGCCGTGCCGGGCTCGTAGAAGGTGGGCCGGCGTCCCACCGATATGGCGGCCTCGTAGCGGGTGCCGTCGGGCCGGATGTAATACCCGGCGTAAATCCCGTCGGCCGGGCGGGCGATGTCCTCGGCCAGCTCCACATTGGCCGTCGGGAAGCCCAGCTCAGGGCCACCCCGCCCGTCGCCGTGCACCACCGGGCCCCGCACCTCGTGGGGTCGTCCCAGCAGGGTGGCGGCCTCTTCCACGGCGCCGGCGGCCACCAGCGTGCGGATGCGCGTCGAAGACACCGCCTCGGTCTCGTCCCCGGTGAGACTGACGCCGATCACCTCGAAGCCGTAGCCCTGGCCCAGCTCAGTGAGCAAGGCGACGTTGCCTTTGCGGCCATGCCCGAAGTGGAAGTCCTCCCCCACCACGACCAGCCGGGCTTCGAGGGCGTCGACCAGGATCTCGCGCACGAAGTCCTCGGCCGACTCTTCGGCCCGGGTGCGGTCGAAGGGCACCACCAGGGTGCGGTCGATGCCGCACTCGGCCAGCAACTCGAGCTTCTGGTCCAGGTCCGTCAAGAGCTTGGGCGCCGAGTCGGGACGTACCACCGAGGCCGGGTGACGGTCGAAGGTGACCACCACGGTGGACAGGGCGGCCGCCTCGGCCCGGAGGCACAGGTCGCGCAACAGCGCCCGATGACCCAGGTGCACGCCGTCATAGGCGCCGATCGTCACTGCTGTTCCGGGCATCGCGGTCGAGGTTAGACGTCAGCCTGGCGCCATCACGACGACCGGCTTGATCCGGTCGGTGTCGGTCGCTTCGTACACGGCGAGCAACGTGCCCCGCTCGTCGAGCATGGCCCAGGGGCCGTCACCGACGGCGCCGATGGGAACCTTGTCCAGGGCCAGCCCGGTGCCGATGGCCGACGCGGTGTCGGCCGTCACTGTCACGAAGTCGAGGTCGCGCATGGCCTGGGCCGGGGTGAGAATCGAATCGTGGTTGACCGAATCGAGCGGCCGGGCCTCGGCCTCGCCGAAGGAACCGATTCGGGTGCGCCGCAGCCACCCGATGTGCGCCCCGCCCCCCAGCGCAGCCCCGACGTCCTGGGCCAGGACCCGGATGTAGGTCCCCGAGGAGCACTCGACTTCGGCTTTGTAGACCAGAGGCCGTTCGGGGTCGGGCTCGACGTCGAAGCGGTACACCGTGACCGGCCGGGGCGGGCGGTCGACCTCAATGCCCTGACGAGCGAGAGTGTGCAGGCGCTGGCCGCCGATCTTGATGGCCGAGACCATGGGCGGGATCTGCTCGATGTCACCGGTCAGCGCGGCGGCGGCCTCGCGGACAATGGCCGGCGTGACATGGGACATGTCGTAGGTGCCGGTGACCTCTCCGGACGCATCGAGGGTGGAGGTGGCGGTGCCGAGGACGATCTCGGCCACGTAGGTCTTGCGCAGCGGGGTGAGAAAGCGCATGAGCCGGGTGGCCCGGCCCAGGCCGACCAGCAGGACGCCGGTGGCGTCGGGGTCCAGCGTCCCGGCGTGCCCAACTCTCCGTTGACCAAAGGTGCGGCGGCAGCGTGCCACCACGTCATGCGATGTCCAGCCGGCCTCTTTGTCGATGACCACCAGGCCGGTGGCGCTCACTCGCCCGGGTTGTCCTCGGCTGTGTCGTTCTCGCTCTGCTCGAGGTCCAGCCCGCGCAGGAGTTCTTCGACCCGGGACCCGGCCACGATGGCCGGATCAGCCTTGAAGGTCAGCCGGGGCGTCCGTTTCATGGTCACCTGGGAACCGATGAGCTTCTGCAGGTGGGGCCGGCGTTCTTCCAGCGCAGCCTCGGCATCGTCGTCGATGGATGACAGGAAGACCGTCGCCGTGCGCATGTCGGCCACGGTGTCGACCGAGGTGACGGTGACCATACGCAGACGTTCGTCGGCGTCGGCCAACCGCTCGATCTCCTCGGCGATGACCTGTCGTAACACCTGATTGATCCGCAGAGCGCGGGGATATGTTGCCGTCCGCCGTTTCACAGTGGCGTCACGTCCTCGCGATCTCGCGCTCCTCAAATGTTTCGATGATGTCGCCGTCCTTCAGGTCCTGGAAGTCCGAGAGCCCGATACCGCACTCGAAGCCGGCCGCCACTTCACGGGCGTCGTCCTTGAAGCGGCGCAACGAGGTGATGGCACCCTTCCAGATGACCGTGCCCTCGCGCAGGAAGCGGACCTTCGAGCCGCGGGTGATCTTGCCTTCCCGGACGTAGCAACCGGCAATGGCGCCGATGCGGGGCACCCGGAAGATCTCGCGCACTTCGGCTTCGCCGGTCACCACTTCTTCGTAGAGCGGCGAGAGCAGGCCGAGCATGGCGGCTTCGATGTCCTCGAGCAGCTTGTAAATGATCTCGTAGGTCCGGATCTCCACATCGGAGGACTCGGCCAATTCACGCGAGCGCTTGTCCGGCCGCACGTTGAAACCGATGATGGTGGCGCTGCTGGCCGCGGCCAACTGCACGTCATTCTCGGTGATGCCACCGATGCCGCGCAGTACGAAGCTGAGCTTGACGTCCTCACGCTCGAGGCGCTTGAGGCTGTCCGTCACCGCCTCGAGTGAGCCCTGCACGTCGGCCTTGAGCACGATGTTGAGGGTGGCCATCTCGCCGCGCTGGATCTGCTCGAAGAGGTCCTCCAGCTTGGCGCCGGTCGCCGCCGAAGCTACCGGCTTGTGGCCCGACAGGCGGAAGCGCTGGGCCCGGGCTTCACCCAGGGTGCGGGCTCGTGCCAGGTCCTTGGCCCCACGCATCTCGTCACCGGCGTGCGGGGGCTCGGAGAACCCGAGCACCTGGACCGGTGTGGAGGGCAGTGCCTCCTTGACGTGGTCGCCCTGGTCGTCAATGAGGGCCTTGACCTTGCCCCAGGCGGCACCGGCCACGACGGGGTCGCCCACCCGGAGTGTTCCGGCCTGCACGATGACCGTGGCCACGGGGCCCCGGCCTGCTTCAAGATTGGCTTCAAGGACGACACCGCGGGCTTCACCCTCGACGCGAGCCGTGAGCTCTTCCACTTCGGCCACGGTCGAGATCTGCTCGAGCAGGTCCTCAATCCCGGTCCCCTGCAGGGCCGAGACCTCGACCACGATGGTGTCGCCGCCCCAGGCTTCTGGTACCAGGCCGCGCTCGGAGAGCTGCTGCAGCACCCGGCTGGAGTCGGCATCGGGGCGGTCCATCTTGTTGACGGCGACGATGATGGGCACGTCGGCCGCCTTGGCGTGGTCAATGGCTTCAATCGTCTGCGGCATGACACCGTCGTCGGCCGCCACCACCAGCACCACGATGTCGGTCGCCTGCGCACCACGGGCCCGCATGGCCGTGAAGGCGGCGTGTCCCGGGGTGTCGATGAAGGTGATCCGATGGTCCTGCCAGACCACCTGGTAGGCCCCGATGTGCTGGGTGATCCCACCGGCTTCGCCGGCCACCACGTCGGTGGAGCGGATGCGGTCGAGCAACAGCGTCTTGCCGTGGTCGACGTGGCCCATGACGGTCACGACGGGCGGGCGCGGGCGCTGGACGGAGTCGTCCTCTTCGTCCTCTTCCTCGAAGAAGCGAGCCAGTAGCTCGGCTTCCTGCTCCTCGCCGGGGTCGACCAGGCGCACGTCGGCACCGAGCTCGGCGGCGAAGAGTTCGATCATGTCATCGGTCAGCGACTGCGTGGCCATGACCATCTCGCCCTGGAGCAGCAGGAAGCGCACGATGTCGCCGGCACTGCGGTTCAGCTTGGGGCCGAGGTCACGGGCGGTCGATCCTCGCTCGACGATGACTTCGCCTTCGGGCACCGGGGCCGTGGACGGCTGGTAGCTGGTGAGTTGCGTCGGCTCCAGCTCTTCGAGATTGCGCCGACGACGACGGGCCCGCCGTTGCGGGGGCCGCCGACCTGGCATGCCACCGCGGCCACCGGCCGGGGGGGCACCGGTGGGAGCTCCCCCACCACTGGGACGTCCACCGAACCCACCGGGACGTCCACCGAAACTGCTGCTGCCCGGACCACCGGGACCACCGGTCGGGCGACCGGCTCCGGGCGCGGGGCGTCCTCCGGTACGAGCCGGGTAGGCACCGCCGCCGGGTCGACCGGTCGGAGGTGCTGCTTTACGGCCACCCATTCCGGGCGGCGGCGGGATGGGCCGACCGCTCGGCCCAATGGGCGGGCGGGGCGGAGGCGGCGGAGGTACGGGCTTGCCGCTCGGGCTCAACGGGGCGCGGGGCGGCGCCGAAGGTGCGGCGGCGGCGGCCGGTGCGGCCGATGCCGGGGCTGATGCCGGTGCGGCCGCCGCGGGGGCGTCGACCGGGGCCTTGGGCGGAGCCGGTGCAGTGGGTGCCGGTGCGGCAGCAGCGGGTGCGGCAGCCGGTGCGGCGGCGGCTGGCGCCACCGGAGTGGGCGCTGGCGCAGCGGGGGCCGGGGCCGGCGCGGGTGCCCTGGTCGGCGCGGCCGGCGGCGGGGTGGCCCGAACGGGCGCCGGGGCCGGAGCTGACGGCGCGGCCGGTGCAGCTGGCGGGGCCGGAGCAGCTGGGGCCGGGGCGGCGGTGGGACGGCTGCTGATCAACCGAGGGGCGCTGGAGGTGACCGTGCGGCCAGCCGACTTGCGGGCGGCGGTGGCTCGATCGGGGGCCGGGGCGGGCGCCGGTGGTGCCTCCTCGGGCTGGACTTCACGGCGCAGACCTTCGGCGTCGGCCTTGCGGCGGACGCGGTCCGCCTGGGCGTCCTCAATGGAGGACGAGTGGCTCTTGACCCCGATACCAAGGGAAAGGGCCAGCTCAAGCCCTTCCTTGTTACTGAGTCCTAGCTCTTTGGCCAGCTCATAGACGCGGATCTTCTTCGGCAAGTGGGTTTCTATTTCCTTCGTACTGTTGGGGCCCCGGAGTGACCCGCAGCCCTCTATCCTCGCACATCGGGTGCTGCCTGCTCCTACGCGCCATCAAGGCGCGCTGCCAATGTGGCTAGGGACTCGGCTGCAACCGGTGCTTTGAATGCCCGCTCGAATGCATGGCGTCGGATCGCCGCATAGAGGCAGGAAGGTGACTCCCGACAGAGCCACGCGCCCCGGCCAGACCCACGGCGATCCATAGCCAGATCGCCGCCGACCTGCCGCACCACCCGGAACAGAGCATCGGCCGGCAGGGCCTTTCGGCAGCCGATGCAGGTCCGTGTCGGCGCTATGCGTCGCCCTCCGGGCTGGTTTCGGGCTCGGTGGTCGCAACTTCGGGCTCGGCGGTAGGTTCGGCAATGGCACCTTCGGCTTCGGTGGCGGCCGCAACCTCAGGCTCAGCCTCGCCGGCATGGGCCCACTGCTCGGCCGACATGGCCTCGGTGCCGTCGGCCGGCTTCCAGACCATCTCGCCCGATTCGTCCTCCACCCATTCACCCTCGGCCCATTCCTGGTCGCCGTAGCCGGCCTCTTCATCGGCCAGCTGGGTCTCGCTCTTGATGTCGATGCGCCAGCCCGTCAGGCGGGCGGCCAGGCGGGCGTTCTGCCCTTCCTTGCCAATGGCCAGGGAGAGCTGGAAGTCGCTGACCACCACGGTGGCGGTGCCTGTCTCCTCGTCCAGGCGCACTTCGCGCACCCGGGCCGGGGCCAGGGCGTTCTGGATCAGCTCGACCGGGTCGTCCGAGAACGGCACCACGTCGACCCGCTCGCCTCGCAGTTCGTTGGTCACCATGCGCACGCGGGAGCCCCGGGCGCCGACGCAGGCGCCCACCGGATCGACGTTGGGGTCGTTGGACCACACGGCGATCTTGGTGCGGTGGCCCGGCTCGCGGGCGGCCGCCTTGATCTCCACCACGCCGGAGGAGATCTCGGGTACCTCGAGCTCGAAGAGCCGCTTGATGAGGCCCGGGTGGGTCCGGCTCACCACGATCTGGGGGCCCTTGGTCGTCTTGCGCACTTCCACGATGTACGCCTTGAGGCGGGTGCCGTGCTCGTAGCGCTCGTAGGACACCTGCTCGGCTTGGGGCAGCAGCGCCTCCACCTTGCCCAGGTCCAGCAGCGTGTAGCGGTTGTCGGTCTGCTGCACAATCCCCGTCACGATGTCGCCCTCGCGGCCGGCGTACTCCTCGTACTTCATGTCCCGCTCGACTTCACGGATGCGCTGGAGGATGACCTGCTTGGCCGTCTGGGCCGCAATGCGGCCGAAGTCGTCCGGCGTGTCGTCCCATTCGCGGATGACCTCGCCGTCCTCGTCCAGCTCCTGGCCGTAGACGCGGATCTCTCCGGAGTCCGGGTCGATGGTGACGACGGCCTCTTCGGCGGCGTCGGGCATGCGCTTGTAGGCCGCCACCAGGGCGTTGGCCAGGGCGTCGAGCAATGTTTCGACTGAGATCCCCTTGTCGCGCGCGATCTGACCCAACGCGTCCAGGAATTCGAAATTGGTCTTGCTCATGACCTGTTCACCCTCTCACTCTTGGACTTCTTGGGCTCGGGGCCCCAAACAAAAACTGTGCGGGCCCGCTCGACCTCGCCGTAGGCGATGCGCAACGTTCCTTCGGGCAGGTCGGGGCCGGTCAGGGTGCACCCCTCGGCGTCGGCCGCCTCCAGCGTCCCGCTGACCCGCCGGACCTTCTCGGTGCCGCTCTGCACCCGGATGGTGACGGCCTCGCCGACGGCCCGGGCGAAGTGGGCCGGCGTGCGCAGACGGCGCTCCAGCCCCGGGCTGCTGACCGACAGGGTGTAGCGGCCCGGAATGGGGTCGATCTCGTCCAGCGTGTCGGAGACAACCCGGGTGGCCTGGCTCAGCGCGGCCAGATCCACCCCGCCCTCGCGGTCGACAAACACGGTGAGTTCGGTGCCGTGGAGTTCCACGTCGACCAGATCGAGGTTTTGGGCCTCGAGCAGGGGGGCCAGAGCGTCGGCCAGGTCGTCGGTACTCTTCGTCGTCGCCAGCGCACTCACCTCCTCTCGATCGTTCCTGGTCATCCCTTCAGGCACCTAGACAGCAAAAGCGTGGGCCGCAGCCCACGCTCCAACGAGGTACTGATACTCAAACTGGACAGCGCGAGGGATTATAGCAATTCAGTACGACCTTCCGACGATCGCCACCAACGTCGCCTCGTCGTCACTGTCCTCGGCCAGGCTGCCGTCGGGTCGCTGCAGGCAGCGGATCGACAGGGCGGCCGTGCCCAGGCGGTCCTCGCCCTCGGCTCCGACGGCGCTCATGGGGATGCGGGCGAACCCCGATTTCCCGGCCTCCATGGCTTCGTCCAGCGTGTCGACCGAGACGATGCGGGCCTCCCGGGCCGCCAGGGCCTCGGCCAGCAGCTCGGGTCCCACCCGGATCAGGATGGCGCCGACTTCCTTGGCCGCGCCGGCCAGCGGCACCGTCTCCTTGGTACGGGTGTGGCGGGTTACGACAGTGACGTTGCCCTCAGCCAGGTCACGCGGTCCGATCTCGACCCGCACCGGGACGCCCTTGAGCTCCCAGTCGACCGAGCGCCGCCCGAAGCTGGTCTCGGTCCGGTCATCGAGGCGGACCCGGGTCCCGGCGGCGCGCAACTCGGCCACCAGCGTCTCAGCGGCGGTGCGAACGGCCTCGTCCTCTTTGATCACCAGCACGACCACCTGTTGGGGCGCCAGGACAGGCGGCAACCGCAAGCCGAAGTCGTCGCCGTGGCCCATGACCAGGGCGCCGATCAGGCGGGTGGAGACGCCCCAGGAGGTCTGCCAGGCATGCTCAACCACGCCTTCGGCGCTGGTGTAGGTGATGCCGAAGGCCTTGGCGAAGTTCTGGCCCAACTCGTGGCTGGTGCCCATCTGCAACGCCTTGCCGTCCCCCATCATTCCCTCGCAGGTCCAGGTGCGGGTGGCGCCGGCGAAGCGCTCGCGGGCCGTCTTGTGGCCGGTCAGCACGGGCAGATAGGCCACACCGGTCATGGTGGCCACGTACACGTCGCTGAGGATCTGCAGGGCGTAGTCCCGGGCCTCGACCTCGCCGGCATGGGCCGTGTGGCCCTCCTGCCAGAGGAACTCGCTGGTGCGCAGAAACAGCCGGGGCCGCAGCTCCCAGCGCACCACGTTGGCCCACTGATTGATGAGCAGCGGCAGGTCGCGGTAGCTCTGGATCCACTTGGCGAAGAAGCTGTTGATGACCGTCTCGCTGGTGGGGCGGACCACGACGGGCTCTTCGAGCTGCTTGCCCCCGCCGTGGGTGACGACGGCCAGCTCGGGGGCGAAGCCTTCGACGTGCTCGGCTTCGAGTTTCAGGTAGGACTCGGGGATGAAGAGGGGGAAGTAGGCGTTCTCCGCCCCGGCCTCCTTAATGCGCCGGTCCAACTCGGCTTGGAGCAGTTCCCAAATGCCGTAGCCCCAGGGACGGATGACCATGGTGCCGCGCACCGGTCCGTTCTCGGCCAGTTCGGCCCCAGCGATGACCTCTTGGTACCACTGGGGGAAGTCCTCTTCCCGGGTGACGATCGTTCCCTTGGCCATGCGGCAAGGGTAGTGGGCTATCCGCTCACCCCTCGTCGTGGTGACGGCGGATGATCTCAATCTTCTGCGCCGTGTGGTTGGGGTCGGCGCCACCTTCGGTAAGGAGTTCCTGTCGGTCTGCCTCGGCCTCGGCCTCGGCCGAATCATCGGCCGCGGCCAGGCGAGCCTCAACCCCTTCGGCCACCAATCGCTCGGCTTCTTCCACGAGGGCCTGCACCATGCCCTCTTCGGGCACGACGCGCACGATCTTGCCCCGGATGAAAAGGTGCCCTTTCTTCTTGCCGGCCGCGATGCCGATGTCGGCTTCGCGTGCTTCGCCCGGACCGTTGACCACGCAACCCATGACGGCGACCTGAATGGGCAGGTTCAGCTTCTCCAGCGCCTCTTGGGCTTCCTTGGCTACGGCAATGACATCGACCTGGGCCCGCCCACACGATGGGCAGGCAATGAGATCGAGGCCCTTGCGCTCGCGCAGCCCGAGCGACTCGAGCAACTGGCGACCCGCCCGCGCTTCTTCGACCGGATCGGCCGTCAGCGAGAAGCGGATGGTGTCACCGATCCCTTCGGCCAAGAGGGTGGCGATGCCGGCCGTGCCCTTGACCAGTCCGGCCGGCGGCGGTCCGGCTTCGGTGACGCCCAGATGCAACGGATGGTCGAAACTCTCTGACGCCAGTCGGTAGGCGGCGATCATGAGAGCCACCGACGACGCCTTGACCGAGATCTTGACGTCGTGGAAGTCGACCTCTTCGAAGTAGTGCAGTTCGTTGCGGGCCGACTCGACCAGCGCCTCGGGGGTGGCGCCGCCGTACTTCTTGTAGAGGTCGGGGTGGAGCGAGCCGGCATTGACACCGATGCGGATGGGCACGCCGCGGTCACGGGCCTCGGCCGCCACCTGCTTGATCTCGGATTCCTTGCGCAGGTTGCCCGGGTTGAGGCGCAGGCCCTGCACGCCGGCTTCGAGGGCGGCCAGCGCCATCTCGTGGTGGAAGTGGATGTCGGCCACGATGGGCACGGGCGAGCGGGGGATGATCTGGGCCAGCCCAACCGCGGCGGCCTCCTCGTTGCAGGTACAGCGCACGATGTCGGCGCCCGCCGCGGCCAGCGCGTAAATCTGGGCCAGCGTGCCGTCCACGTCGGCCGTCTTGGTCGTCGTCATCGACTGCACCGTCACCGGGGCGCCGTCACCGATGGGGACGCCGCCGAGCGTGATGCGCCGGGTCTGCCGGCGAGGCCAGATGAGGGAGGAGGAGTGTTCCACGGTGTCCGATCAGGTCACGAGGTCAGGGGAAGACGTTCTTCACCGGATGCGTCAGGTCGAGGAAGACCCCGGACAGCACGAAGATGCTGAGGAAGGCCAGGAAGACGAAGACCACCGGGAAGAGCTTGGTGATGTCCGCTCGATAGTAGGCCTGCCCCTTCTTGGTCCGGATCCACTCATAGGCCGCCACGGCGACGTGCCCTCCATCGAGCGGGAGCATGGGCAGCATGTTCAGCAGTCCGAAGATGATGTTGATCAGGATCAGGAGTTCGAGCAGGTCCTCGAGCCCGGCCTTCTGGGCCTGTACGCCCAGGCCGGCGATGCCGACCAGCGAGACCGGCCGGGTGGCCGTGTCGGGGTTGTCGGCCGCCTGCGTGGCCGCCTTGGAGTTGGTCACCTGGTGGACCACCGAGCGCAGGCCGCTGGGCGAGAAGGTCTTAATGACCCCGTCCACCTCTTCCCGGGTGGCCGAGCCCAGGTTGTCGGCCGCCACCTTCACCGCCGACAGGGGATTGACCGACTGGGTGGCCCCGGTGAGGACCACGCCGATGTAGTCGTCGTGGGGGTTGAGCTTTATCCCGCCGGCCACCGAGATCCCCTGCCCGAGGCGCGGTGTAACCGTGGCGGCGTGCGTCTGCCCGTCCCGCAGGTAGGTGAAGCTGACGGGCCGTCCCTTGGAGTCATGCACCGCGTTGGTGAACGTGTTGGGGCTGCTGAGGCGGTGGCCGTTGACCGAGACGATGGTGTCCCCCGGCTGCAGGCCGGCGGCCTGGGCCGGCGTCTGGGCCACGCCGTTCCAATGATCGATGCTGCTCACCTGGACGTTGTTGGACGCCACGCCGTAGGAGAAGGCGATGATGAGGGCCAGCACGAAGGCGATGATGAAGTGCACGGTCGAGCCGGCCGAGGCCACGATGATGCGCTTCCAGAAGGGTTGCTGGCGGTAGGTGCGGGGCTCGTCCTCGATGGCCACGTCTTCGAGCACGGTGAAGCCGGTGATGCGGACGTAGCCGCCGGCCGGGATGGCCTTGACCCCGTACTCGGTCTCGCCCCGGCGCACCGACCACAGGCGGGGCCCGAAGCCCACGAAGTACTCGGTCACCTTCATGCCGGCCCACTTGGCCGTGACGAAGTGGCCCAGCTCATGCAGCATGACGATGACGATCAGGATGGCGATGAAGAGGAGCAGGTCGCCCAGCCCGGTGGCCAAGAAGATGGCCGTGATGAGGGCCAGCGCCCCCAGGAGCCTGACCACGGGCCCGAAGTTCCCGGCGTTCACCGGCGGTTCCGCCGGCGGGAGTGCGGGAGCGGTGGCGCTCGGGTCCTTGGCGGTCAGCGTCATACCGCTGTCAACGCTACCGCTCAGCCCCCGCTGGCAGTACGGCGGCCCACGGCGGCTCGGGCCCGCCCCCGGGCCTCGGCGTCGGCCGCCAGCACGTCTTCCACCTGGTCCATCGACTCGTCCCGCCACTCCGCCAGCGTCTCTTCCACCACGGCGGCGATGCCGGGCCAGGGCAGATGCCCGTCCAGGAAGGCTTCGACCGCCACCTCGTTGGCTGCGCTGAGCCAGGCCGGGGCCGAGCCGCCGGCCCGACCCGCCTCATAGGCCAGGTCGATGCAACCGAAGACGTCGCGTTGGGGCGGCTCGAACGTCAGCGTGGTCGGGGCCGACCAGTCCAGGGCGCCGAACGGTTGGGCCGAGCGGTCGGGCCAGCCCAGGGCGTAGCCGATGGGCAGCCGCATGTCGGGCTGGGAGAGCTGGGCGATGGTCGACCCGTCGCGCAGCTCGACCATGGAGTGCACGATCGACTGCGGGTGGACCACGATGTCGATGCGGTCATAGGAAATGGAGAAGAGCTCGTGGGCCTCAATCACCTCCAGGCCCTTGTTCATCAGGGTGGAGGAATCGATGGTGATCTTCGGGCCCATGGACCAGGTGGGATGGGCCAGCGCGTCGGCGATCGTGACACCCTCGAGCTGGGCCGCCGTCCGACCCCGGAACGGGCCACCCGAGGCGGTGAGCAGCAGGCGGGCCACCGAAGTCGGGCTGTCCACGGCGGCCAGGCACTGGTGCACGGCGCAGTGCTCCGAGTCGACCGGCACGATCTCGGCCCCGGGGGTGCGGCGGGCCTTCTGCACGACCGGCGCCCCGGCGATGAGCGACTCCTTGTTGGCCAGGGCCAGGCGCTTGCCGGCTTCGAGGGCGGCCATGGTCACGGGGAGGCCGGCGAAGCCGACCACGGCGTTGAGCACGACGTCGGCTGACTGGGCGGCGGCCACTAGGCCGTCGAGGCCGACCATGACGTCCGTGCCGGCCGGCACGCCGTCCCGCACGGTGGCGTAGAGCGACTCCTCGCCGATGACCACCAACTCGGGCCGCAGCTGGGCGGCCTGGGCCAGCAGCAACTCGACTGAGCGCTGGGCCGCCAGCGCCACCACGCGGTAGCGGTCGGACTCCCCCTGCAGGACGTCAACGGCTTGCGTGCCGATCGAGCCTGTTGATCCCAACAAGCTGACGGTGCGCATCAGGTCAGCCTAAGTGCAGCGCTTTGACCACGAAGTACGTGGCGGGCAGGACGAAGAGGAGCCCGTCGAACCGGTCCAGGATGCCCCCGTGGCCGGGCAGGAGCCGGCTCATGTCCTTCACGCCGATCTGCCGTTTGATCATCGATTGCCCCAAGTCGCCCAACGGAGCAATGACCCCGACTACCAGGCCGAGGATCAGCGCCTTGCTCAGGGTCCAGGGGTGGATGAAGTGGACCACCACGGCGGCAATTAAGAGGGAGGCCACCAGGCCGCCGATCAACCCTTCCCAACTCTTGTTGGGGCTGATGGAGGGGGCCAAGGGGTGGCGGCCCAGCGAGGAGCCGACCAGCAGTCCGCCGACGTCGGCCGCCGCGGTGGTGAGGATGGCGGCCAGCAGGAAGGCCACGCCGTGGCGATCCGGAAAGACAGACGGGCTCACGATGAGGGCGGCGAAAGAACCGAAGCCGCCGATCCAGGTGAAGACGAACACCGTCGAGGTCAGCCCGGCGATGGGGTCCGCCCCCTTCTCCACGCCGGCCAGGTACCAGATGAAGCTGACCGCTACCAGCATGGCCAGGATGAGGGGCAGGGCGGAGACGCCCTTGTTGTAGGTCTCGACCATCAGGGAGAGCGAGGCCACCAGACCGAGCAAGGTGGCCGGGTGGTACTGGGCCCGGCGGAAGGCGGCGAAGGCCTCGGCCGCGCAGAGCAGCACCACCAACGTGGAGATGACCAGGGCGCCCACGTTGCCGGCCTTGAAGCAGAGCAGGGCGGCCAGGAACAGGACCACGCCCGAGGCGATGGCCACCTGCATGTTGCGCCCGCCGGTCCCGCCGGTGTTGACGTTGCGGCCGTCCTCACGCAGCCGGCTGGTGCGGGGCGACCGCGGTGTGCGGGTCCGGGCCTGGGGCGGCGTCGGCGGACTGAGCCGGCTGGCCGCCACCGGGGACGGGATGGAGGCGGTCGGGGCGGGTTCGGCCTGGTAGCGGGGCTCGAACTCCGGCTCGAACTCAATGTCAGGGACCGATACCGGCTCGGGCTCTGCCACATAGGTGATCCGGGCCGGGGCCGGGGCTGGCGTCGGCGGTGGCGTCGGCGTGGGCACCGCCGTGGTCGGGGGCGCCATGAAGAGGGTGTCCTCGTCGCCCGGGTCGCCCGGCAGATCCAGCGGGTCGAAGTGCCAGGGCTGGCGCTCCATGTCGACCTGCTCGTTGTTGTCGTTGACCATGGATCCCACGGCGGGCTGGTCGTCGGACAGCATGGAGGGCTCGAAGAGCTCCTCGTGGGCGGCCCAGTCGGTGGCCTCCTCACGCCAGGTGGGCGGGGCCAGCGCCGGCTCGTCGCCGCTGCGGTCGAGGATGGCCGGCACCTGCCCGGTGGGGGCGTCGTTCCAGTGCTGCATGTCGGGGTGCTCTTCGACCACCGGCCCGGTCGGGGCGTGCACGGCGTTGCCTGCCGGCTCGGCCCCGATGATGCGTACCCGGCCGGAGCGGTAGATCGGGGGGTCCTCGTCTATCCCGCTGTCCTCACTGCCCCCGAATTCGTCGCTCATACCTGTAGGAGATCTCGCTCTTTCTGGGCCAGCAGCTGGTCGATGGCGGCCACCTGCTCCTGCGTCATCTTGTCGAGTTCCTTCTCGACCCGCTCGAGCTCGTCGGTCGAGAGTTCGCCGTCCTTCTGCAGGGCATCGAGCTCGTGGCGGCCGGCCCGGCGCAGGTTGCGGATGGCTACCTTGCCCTCTTCGGCCTTGTGGCGCACCACCTTGACGAACTCCTTGCGGCGCTCCTCGGTCAGGGGTGGGAACGCCAGGCGGATCACGCTGCCGTCGTTGGTGGGATTGATGCCCAGGTCCGAAGTCTGGATCGCCTTTTCAATGGCCCCGAGCGAACCCTTGTCATAAGGAGAGACCACCAGCAGCATGGCGTCAGGCACGCTGAACTGGGCCAGTTGGCGCAACGCCGTCGGGGTGCCGTAGTAGTCGACGATCAGCGGCTCGAGCAGGGCCGAAGAAGGCCGCCCGGTGCGCACGTTGCTCATCTCCACCCGCACGTGGTCGATGGCCTTGACCATCTTCTCCCGCGTGTCCTCTCTGACCAGGGCCCCCATGTCGTCGTCTTCCATTAGCGGACCAGCGTACCGATCGGCTCGCCGCTGAGCGCACGGGGGATGTTGCCCGGGATCATCAGGTTAAAGACCCTGATGGGGAGGTTGTTGTCCTTGCAGAAGGTGATGGCGGTCAGGTCCATGACCCGCAGGTCGCGGCTGATGACCTCCATGAAGGAGACCTCGTCGTAGCGGGTGGCGGTGGGGTCGAGCTTGGGGTCGGCCGAGTACACGCCGTCTACGCCGGAGTGGGTGCCCTTGCAGAGCAACTCGGCGCCGATCTCGGCCGCCCGGAGCGCGGCCGGGGTGTCGGTGGTGAAGAAGGGGTTGCCCATGCCGGCGGCGAAGACCACGATGCGGCCTTTTTCCAGGTGCCGGATGGCCCGGCGCCGGATGTAGGGCTCGGCCACCTCGGCCATGGACAAGGCGCTGAGCACCCGGGTCGGCTGACCCTGCTGCTCCAGCGCGTCCTGCAGGGCCAACGCGTTGATGACGGTGCCCAGCATGCCCATGGTGTCGGACGTGGCCCGATCCATGCCGCCGCTCTCGCCGGTGGTGCCCCGCCAGATGTTGCCGCCGCCGACGACGACGGCCAGTTCGAGGTCGCCGCCCTCCATGGCGCGCACCATCTCCTTGGCCATGCGCTCCACGGTGACGGCGTCGATCGTCTCGTCGGATGCCGCGGAGGCCAGGGCCTCACCCGACATCTTGAGAACGATCCGGCGCGGTTGGCCCACCTCTTCGATATGCCTCAGCCGCCGACGACGACCTGCGCGAAAGCCACGATGTGAGCCGAGCCGAGCATGCCGGCGATCGTCTGCTTCTCGTCCTTCACGTAGGACTGGTCCATGAGGACGCGCTCTTTGAACCACCCGTTCATGCGGCCGTCCACGATCTTCTCCAGCGCGGCGTCGGGCTTGCCCTCGTTGCGGCTGATTTCGGCCACGGTGACCCGCTCGGCCTCGATGTCGGCCTGGGGCACCTCGTCGCGGTTCAGGTAGGCCGGCTTGGTGAAGGCGATGTGCACGGCGATGTTGTGGGCCAGCTCTTCGCTGCCCCCCTCGACGATGACGGCCACGGCGTTGACGCCCCGGCCGGCCTGCTGGTGCACGTAGGTGTCGACGACCTGGCCCGAGGTGGCCACCAGCTGGCTGACCCGCCCGACCGAGATGTTCTCCTTGAGTGTCGTGCGCAGCCCGTCGATGGCGTCGGCCAGCTCGCTGACGGCGTCCTCGCCCTTGGCCGCCACCAGGGCGCCCAGCTCGTCGGCCATGGCCACGAACTCGTCGGACTTGGCTACGAAGTCGGTCTCGCAGCGCAGCTCCACCACGGAGGCGAAATCGCCGCTGCGCACGGCCGTGACAGCTCCCTCGGCGGCCTCGCGGTCCTCACGCTTGGCCGCACCGGCCAGGCCCTTGAGGCGCAACGCATGGGCGGCTTCGTCGATGTTGCCGTCGGTCTCTTCCAACGCCTTCTTGCTGTCCAACATGCCGGCGCCGGTCATCTGGCGCAGGCGCTGGACGTCCTTGGCAGTGAAGTTCGCCACGATCAGGCCTCCACTGCCGCCGCGACCGGCTCCGGCGCAGCGACTGGGGGCTCGGCCACGGCCTCGGGGGCGGCCTCGGCCACCGGCGGGGCCGGCACGGGACGCTGGCGGCGGGGCGAGGGGCCACTGGGGGCGTCCTCGGCCGGCGCGGGCGCGTTCTTGCGGCGGTGCTCGGCGATGAAACGGCCCTCCACCACGGCGTCGGCGATGACCCGGCACATGAGCGAGCCCGAGCGGATGGCGTCGTCGTTGCCCGGGATCACGTAGTCGATGATGTCGGGGTCGCAGTTGGTGTCGACCACGGCCACCACGGGCAGGCCGAGCTTGCGCGCCTCGGTCACCGCGATGTGCTCCTTCTTGGTGTCGATCACGAAGACGGCGTTGGGCAGGCGCTCCAGGTCGGCGATGCCGCTCAGGTTGCGGCTCAGCTTCTCCAGCTCGCGGGTGTGCGAGAGGGCCTCCCGCTTGGGCATGCCGGCGAAGTCGCCGGCGGCCTCCATGGTGCGCAGCTCGCCCATGCGCTTGACCCGGCCGGACACGGTCGAGAAGTTGGTCAGCATGCCGCCCAGCCAGCGCTGGTTGACGAAGGGCATCCCGCAGGCTTCGGCGTACTCGGCCACCGGGCCCTGGGTCTGCTTCTTGGTGCCGACGAAGAGGATGGTCCCGCCGCCGGCCACCAGGTCACGCACGTAGGCGTACGAGGACTCGATACCGGTCAAGGTCTTGCGCAGGTCGATCAGGTAGATCCCGTTGCGCTCGCCCAGGATGAAGCGCTTCATCTTCGGGTTCCATCGGCGCGTCTGGTGGCCGAAGTGAACCCCGGCTTCCAGCAGCTGCCGCATAGAGACGACGGCCATAGGTATTTCCTCCAGTTGGTTTTACCCCGGGACGCCGCGTCTCTTCTGAGACGACCACGGTATGCGCCCCGGCGGGTGTTGGTCGGTACTGCCACCCACCGGTCGATGGGCCTTACCACCTTAGCCGATCAGGCCCTGGGATGAGTCCCCTCGTACACCGAGCGCAGGCGCTCCTTGCTGACGTGGGTGTAGATCTGGGTGGTGGCCAGACTGGCATGGCCCAGCAGTTCCTGCACCACCCGCAGGTCCGCTCCCCCGTCGAGCAGATGGGTGGCAAACGTGTGACGCAGGGCGTGGGGGTGCGTGGGCGAGGCGGCGCGGGCATCGAGGATGCGCCGCACATCGCGTGGCCCCAATCGATTGCCCCGCCGGTTCACGAAGACCGCCTCGGGGGGGCCGGCCATGGCCTCCCGCCCCTCCTCCAGCCAGCGGCGCATGGCCCCGACGCACTCGTCGTGCATGGGCACCCGGCGTTGCTTGCCGCCCTTGCCCATCACCGTCACGGTGCGCCCGCTCAGGTCGACACCGTCCCGATCCAAGCCGCACAGCTCGGACACCCGCAGCCCGGCCGCGTACAGCAGCTCCAGCACAGCGGTGTCCCGCAGCCCGGTCGGCCCCTCGACTTCAGCACCCAGCAGGGTCCCGATCTCTCCGGCCGACAAGACCCGGGGCAGGCGCCCGGACCCCGACGGGGCGCGCAAGCTGCGGGCCGGATCGGCGTCGAGGTGACCCTGCCGCAGGGACCAGGCGAAGTAGGAGCGCAGCGCAGCCGCCTTACGGGCCACCGTGGCCCGGGCCAGCTTCCGGGTCCCCAGCGAGGCCAGGTAACGCCGGAGGTGGAGACGATCGACCCCGGCGGGCTCGTCGATCCCGCCCCGGGCCATCCAGTCGACGAAGGCCGCCACGTCGCTCAAGTAGGCAACGCGGGTGGCGTCAGCCCGGCCACTCAACCAGTCATCAAAACCAGTGAGATGCCACGGTGTTTCCACAATTTCCAGGGTAACGTCCCCCAGGGACAAGGGGAGGGCATATGAGCACCACATTCAACCGCCGGACAATGCTGGCCGGCAGTGCGGCCACGGCGGCGGGGATCGCCACCTTCGGGGGCATGGACATGGCCGGGGCGGCCACCAAGAACGGCATCTCCAAGGCCAAGCCCAAGAAGGGCGGCTCGCTCGTCTTCGGCGTCGACGCCGAGGAGTCCGGCTTCGACCCGACCCAGGCTCGCTTCGACGAGGTCGGCGTCATGTACGCCCGCACCGTCTTCGACCCGCTGACCATCGTGACGGCCAACGGGGGCTGGGCTCCCTACCTGGCCCAGTCGGTCGTGGCCAACTCGACCTTCACGTCGTGGACCATCACCCTGCGGCCCAACGTCGTCTTCCACGACGGCACGCCGTGCAACGGCGCCGCCCTGCTGACCAACCTGCAAGCCCAGGCCAAGTCGCTGCTGACCGGCATCGTCATCGGCCCCATCCTGGCCAGCACCAACCCCATCGTCCAGACCGGCCCCCTGGCCGTGACCATGAACTTCAAGACGCCCTGGGCCCCGTTCCCCTACTACCTGGCCGGCGGCATCGGCGGCCAGATCGCGTACGTGGTGGCCCCCTCCATGCTGGCCAACAAGAACGGCACCTCCAACCCGGTCGGCACCGGTCCCTTCGTGTTCAAGGAGTGGGTGCCCAACAGCCACTTCACGGCCACGGCCAACCCGCGCTACTGGCGACCCGGCCTTCCCTACCTGGACCAGATCACCTTCAAGCCCATCCTCAACGAGGACTCCAGGGCCGAGGCGCTGAAATCGGGCACCATCGACCTGATGATCACCGACACGCCCAACATCATCACGCAGTTCCGCGGCAATTCGAAGTACTCCTACGTCGACGACTCCAAGCACATCGCCGGCGAGCCCGACATGAACTGCATCCTGCTCAATTGCGACAAGGCCCCCTTCAACGACCCGTCGTTGCGCCGGGCCGCCGCCATGTCCATCAACCGCACGCAGTACGCCAAGGAAATTGACCACGGGATCCTCCCGGTTAGCACCGGCGCCTTCGTACCCGGATCGCCCTACTACTCCAACACGCACTACCCGGCCTTCAACCCGAGCGAGGCAGCCAAGCTGGTCAAGGCGGCCGCCAAGAAGGGCGGCGATGCCGCCATCTCCTTCAAGTTCGGCGCCACCACCGGCCCGGCCTCGGTGCGAGCCCAGGAGTACCTGCAGCAGGCCATGCAGCAGGTCGGCTTCAAGGTGACCAACACCACCGTCCTGCAGAACGACCTCATCAACAACGCGTTGGCCGGCACCTTCCAGGCGCTGAGCTGGCGCCAGTTCGGTGCGGTGGATCCGGACCTCAACTACATCTTCTGGAGCACCACCACGGCCAGCACGGGCTCACTCTCCATCAACATGGCCCGCAACAGCGACCCCAAAATTGAGGCCGCGCTGCAGATCGGGCGCTCGGCCACCGACCCCAAAGCCCGGGCCGCCGCCTACAAGGCCGTGAACCAGCGCTTCGCCATCGACCTGCCCTATCTCTGGTCGGACCGCGCTGTCTGGGCCGTCGTCGGCGGGTCCAAGGCGCAGAACTGGAACAACCCGACCACGCCCGACAACAAGCCGGCCTTCGGCATGATCGGCGGCCAGATCTGGCCCACCCAAATCTGGGTGGACTGATCCCCCCGTGAGTGGGCGAATCCTGGTGGTCGAGGACGACGAGCGCATCCGGTCGTCCATGCGTCTCGCCCTCGAGGGCGAGGGCTACGAGGTCAACGATGCGGCCAGCGGCGAGGAAGGGCTCGACCTGTTCGCCTCGGCGCCTTCCGACGTCGCCCTGATCGACCTCATGCTGCCCGGCATGGACGGCTTCGAGTGCTGCCGGGCGCTGCGCCGCCAGAGCGCGGTGCCCATCATCATCGTCACGGCCCGGGCCGACACCCACGACGTGGTGGCCGGCCTGGAGGCCGGGGCCGACGACTACGTGACCAAGCCCTTCGTGGCCAAGGAGTTGGCGGCGCGCATCCGGGCCCTGCTGCGGCGGGCCCGCCCGCCCGAGGAGGAGGACCCCTCCGCCCTGAGCTTCGGCACCTTGCAGTTGCTGCCCGAGCAGGGCGTGCTGCGCCATGCCGATGGTACCGAGGTCCATTGCACCCGGACCGAGTTCCGCCTCCTGTGCGAGCTGGCGGCCAGCCCCAACAAGGTCCTGAGCCGTGAGCAGCTGCTGGACCGGGTCTGGGGCTACGACTACTTCGGGGACGGCCGCCTGGTCGACGTGCACATCCGCCGGCTGCGCACCAAGGTGGAAGTCGACCCGGCGCTGCCGCAGCACATTCTCACCGTGAGGGGCATGGGCTACAAGCTGGTTCCCTGAGGTGACCCGGCTCGGCATCGCCGCCCGCATCACCGCCATCTTCGGGCTGGGCGCGCTGCTGCTGTCGTTCTCCATGGGTGGGCTGTCCTACTTCACCACCCGGCACTTCCTCCTGGCCGAGCGCGAGTCGGCGGCGCAGCATCAGGCCTTCGCCAACGCCAACGTGGTGCGCAGCTCGATCGAGTCGGGCAACACCCAGTACGCCGACACCCTGGCCTCCCTCGATGCCGGATCGGATTCCCACTCCGTCCTCATCCACGATGCCACCCCCTACTCGGCATCGTTGTCGCTCAGCCTCTCGTCCATCCCGCGCCAACTCCGGACGGAGGTGCGCCAGGGATCGGCCGCCACCGAGACCTACCGGACCAGCCCGCAGGGTCAGCCCCAGATCGTGGTCGGCGTGCCCATCCCCTCGGTGCATGCCGCCTACTTCGAGGTGTTCTCGCTCTCGGATCTCAACCACACCCTGCGGGTGCTCGGGCTCACCCTGGTCGGGGCCGGCGCCATCACCACCCTGCTGGGCACGGCGCTCGGCCGCTTCGCCAGCGAGCGCTCGCTGCGGCCGCTGGCCGGCGTGTCCCGGGCCGCCGTCTCCATCGCCGGCGGCCAGCTGGGCACCCGGCTGGTCTCCGAAGCGGCCGACCCCGATCTGGAGGGACTGACCACGTCCTTCAACGCCATGGTCGACCAGCTGCAGGAGCGCATTGAGCGGGAGGCCCGCTTCAACTCCGACGTCAGCCACGAGCTGCGCTCGCCCCTCACCACCTTGTCGGCCTCGCTCGAGGTCCTCGAGGCCGACCGGGACAACCTCCCGGCGCGGGCCCAGCGGGCGCTCCAACTCCTGGGCGACGATCTGCGCCGCTTCCAGCGGATGGTGGGCGACCTGCTGGAGATGTCGCGGGCCGACGCCGGATCGGCCGACGTGTTCCTCGAAGAGGTACTGGTGAGCGAACTGGTGCAACGTTCGGTGGCCAACGGGGTGCGCAGCCTGGGCGACGGGGTGGTCGCTCCCGCCGTCGTCGTGGAGCCCGAGACCCAACTGCTCCACGTGGGCGTCGACAAGCGACGCTTCGAGCGGGTCATGGCCAACCTGCTGGAGAACGCGGCCCACTACGGCGGCGGAGCCACCACCATCACGGTGCGCCGGCTGGTCCAGTCCGACGACGTCGAGATCACGGTGGACGACGCCGGCCCGGGCATCAGCCCGGTGGAGCGGACCAAGGTCTTCCAGCGCTTCTACCGGGGCTCGGCCTCGGGCCGGCGCGGCACCGGCACGGGCAGCGGCCTGGGACTGGCGCTGGTGGCCGAGCACGTGCGGCTCATGGACGGCCGCTCCTGGGTGGAGGAGTCCCCCGCCGGCGGCGCCCGCTTCGTGGTGGCCCTGCCCATCCTGCCCAGCGAAGAGGATCCGCTATGAGGATCGAGCTGCGACTCCTTATGCGACGTCCGGTGCTCCGTCCGGCGGCGCTGATACTGGCCGGCCTGGCGGCGGCGGGCTGCGCCATCCCCGTGCAGCGCGGTCCGAGCACCATCTCGCCCAACCATGTGCCCTTCGGCCTGTTGAGTCCGCGGCTACCCAGCACCACCACCACCCAACCCCCGGCATCGACGCTGGTGCCCGTGACCATCTTCCTGCTCGGCGCCAACGACCAGCTCCAGGCCCGCAGTCGGGTCGTGTACTCCCCCGCCCCGTTGACGTCGGTCATCACGGCACTGCTAGCCGGACCGACCAGCTCCGAATCGCGCCAGAACCTGGCCACGGCCATCCCCAACAATGTGCACGTGCTTTCGGCCGTGGCAACGGGCACCACGGTGACGGTGAACTTCAACGCGGCCTTCGCGTTGGTCACCGGCGCCAACACCGAATTGGCCGTGGCCCAGGTGGTGGCCACCGTGGTCACGCAAAACGGACTGGGCACCGGCGTCATCTTCGAGATCGGCGGCCAGCGCACCAGTGTCCCCATCGCCAGTGGGGCCGAGGTAGCCGGTCCGGTCTACCTCTGGCAGTTTATTTAACCGGTCTACTCAGCCGGCGTGTTCGACCGGCCCGCGCCATGCGACGCGGGGCGCGCCGGACCACAGGTGCTCCAGGTCGTAGTACTCCCGGGTTTCCTGCAAGAAGACGTGGGCGATGAAGTCGCCGTAGTCCATCAGGACCCAGGTGCCGTCCTGCAGGCCCTCAATGCGCACCGGCGCCAACTGGTGCGCCTCCTTCACCTTCAGCTCAATCTCCTCGACCAGACTGCGCACGTGGCGCGCGTTCTGGGCGCTGGTGATGACGAAGGCGTCGACCACACCGAAGAGTTCGGTCATGGCCAGGACCACCGTCTCGTGGCCCAACTTGTCGTCGGCCGCCAAGGCGGCCGTGGCGGCGGCAGGAGGCAGATGCACCTGCACGTCAAGACCGGGGCTCAATGGAGCACGTCCAAGATGCCGACGGTGAGTCCGAAAAAGGCGGCCATGATCGAACAGCTGAGCACGGCCCACTTCCGGCGGACCCGGCGCTCCATCTGCTGCTGGGCCCGCCGCTCGGTGCGCCGCAGCGTCTGCTGCTGGGCACCCGGCACCCGGCGCGGCTCAGGCCCCGGGGGTGCTGCGGTGATCTCGGCCGGCATGGCGCTCATCTGCGCACAGCGTACAGATCGCGGCGGGCCATGCAGCGGATTACAGCCTCGGGAACCAGATCCGTCACCGATTCGCCCTGGGCCAGGGCCTGACGCACGGCCGAACTGGACACGTCGACCTGGGGACCGTCGATCCATTCGACCCGCCAGCCCCAAGGGGCGGACAGGATCCCGCCATCCTCGGCCGGGGGGCGGGACACCACGGCCAGGGTCACCAGCTCCTTCAGGTCGGCCACCCGCTCCCAGGTGCCCAGGTCAGGGACCAGGTCGGCGCCGACGACCAGGAAGATCTCCGGGGGCTCGGCGTCGGGATCGCCGCTGGCGTCAGCCTCGGACTCCGCTTCGGCCAGGATGGCCTCCACCGTCATGACGGTGTAGCTGGGGCCGCCCCGGTCGATCTCCATGCGGCTGGCCTCGACGCCCGGCAGGTCCTCGGCCAGGGCCTCGGTCATGGCGAAGCGGTCCTCCGCCGGCGTAATGACCCGGGTGGGCGATTTCTGCCAGGGGTCGTTGGCCACGACCAGCAGGAGCCGGTCGAGTGACAGGGCCGCCTGCACCGCCCGCGCCGCGGCCACGTGGCCCACGTGCGGAGGATCGAAGGTGCCGCCGAGGATGCCGATCCGCTCCGGCCGGTCGGACTCCCTACGTGCCGGCAAGCTCGGCGATCACTGGTGCGAGGGTTTCCATTTCCGCCTCATGAACCACGATGTAGCTGAAGCCCAACGTCTCCCGACGCTGGCGCAAGGTGTCAGCGATCTCCTCCACCGTGCCGATCAGCGCGATGGGCGCCGCCCGCAGTTGGTCGGGAGTGAGGCCGAACGCCGGGGCCAGCGCGTCGAAGAGCTCGGCCGCGTTGGGCACCACTTGGACGGCGGCCGTCCAGCACTGGAACTCCAGCTCGTCCGCCCGTGCCCCCGCACCTGCTTTGGCCCAGGCGATGCGGTCGCTGTACTTCTCAATGACCGACTCGGCGGCCACCTCGGCCCCGATGACCCCGGCGGCCAGGCTGGGCACGATGCTGACTGTCTGGGCGTACTGCCCGGCCAGGGTCAGCACACGCTTGCCACCGCCACCGATGACCAACGGCGGTCCTCCGGCCGTGACCGGCGCCGGCGTGCCCACTGCATCGGTGACGCAATAGTGCTCCCCCGTCAGGGTGGCCCGGCCGTCGCGCCACATGGCGGTCATGATCTGCAGGCTCTCGGCCAGGCGGGCAATGCGTACCGACGGCGGGTCCATGGGGATGCCGGACTGGTTGTAGTCGGTGGTCATCCAGCCGGCACCCATGCCGAACTCGAAGCGGCCGCCGGTGACCACGTCCATGGTGGCCGCCTCCTTGGCCAAAACGACCGGGTGACGGAAGTCGTTGTCGAGCACCAGGGTGCCGACCCGCAGCGTGGTGGTCGCTTCGGCCGCCACCGTGAGGGCGATCATGGGGGCCCATTGGTCATCGAGGTGGTCCGGGATATAGAGGGTGGAGTACCCGAGATCCTCGGTCTTGCGGGCCAGTTCCTTCCACGCAGCGGGGGATGCGGCGTGCGAGACCTGGAGGGCGAAGCGAAAGGGGGCCATGTGGGGCGATCCTACGGCGTTAACCTGATCCGATGGCCAGCCCGACTTGGAGTGCCGCGTCCTGGCGCACCCTGGTGGCGGCCCAGCAGCCCGAATGGCCCGACGCCGAAGAGCTCAAGCGAGCCGAGGCCCAGCTGGCCGCCCTGCCTCCGCTGGTCTTCGCCGGTGAGGCCCGGCGCCTGACATCGCAACTGGCCGAGGTGGCCAACGGCGAGGCCTTCCTCCTCCAAGCCGGCGACTGCGCCGAATCGTTCGCCGAGTTCTCGGCCGACACCATCCGGGACAAGCTCAAGATCATCCTGCAGATGGCGGTGGCGCTCACCTACGCCGCCGGCGTGCCCGTGGTCAAAGTGGGTCGCATCGCCGGGCAATTCGCCAAACCCCGCTCATCGCCCACCGAACGCATCGGCGACGTCGAGCTCCAGACCTTCCGGGGTCACATGGTCAACGACGAGGCCTTCGACGAGGACGCCCGCCGCCCCGACCCGACCCGCCTGGTGTCGGCCTATCACCAGTCGGCGTCCACCTTGAACCTGCTGCGCGCCTTCACCAAGGGCGGATTCGCCGACCTGTCCCAGGTGCACCTGTGGAATCAGCAGTTCGTCGCTTCCTCGGCCGAAGGACAACGGTACGAGCGGGTGGCGTCGGAGATCGACCGGGCCCTGCGCTTCATGGCGGCCTGCGGGATCGACCTCGGCGCCGAAGCCGGCCTGCACCAGGTCGACTTCTGGACCAGCCACGAGGCCCTCATCCTCCCCTACGAGGAGGCGCTGACCCGGCAGGATTCCCTCACCGGCGACTGGGTCGACTGCTCGGCCCACATGGTGTGGATCGGCGACCGCACCCGGCAACTCGATGGCGCCCACGTCGAGTTCCTCTCAGGGGTCATCAACCCGATCGGCATCAAGGTCGGACCCTCGAGCAAGCCGGACGAAATCGTCGAGTTGTGCGAGCGGCTCAATCCCGGGGGCCGGGCCGGCCGTATCACCCTCATCACGAGATTTGGGGCCGACGCCATCGCTGAACATCTCCCGCCGCTGCTGAGTGCCGTCAAAGAGTCCGGCCACCCGGTGGTGTGGACCTGCGATCCCATGCACGGCAACACGTTCGCCAGCGAAGGCGGCCGTAAGACCCGTCGCTTCGATGTCATCCTCTCCGAGTTACGCTCCTTCTTCGAGCTGCACCGCCAGGCCGGTACGTGGCCCGGTGGCGTGCATGTGGAGCTGACCGGTGACGACGTCACTGAATGCCTGGGCGGAGCCGAAGAGATTTTCGAAGGAGACCTCGGTATGCACTACACAACGACGTGCGACCCCCGCCTCAACGCCCGCCAGTCATTGGATCTGGCTTTCCGGGTGGCGGAGTTCCTGCGCGCCTGATGCGTCGTCCCTCCCTCGCCCTCGCCGCCACCGCCCTCGCCGTCCTCGGCACCCTCGTCGCCGTGACCCCGTCACCGGCGGCGCCGGCCACGCCAGCCGTCAGCGTCGCTCCCTCGAACTCGGTCCCCGCCTACTGGCTGGTCTCGAGCAACGGCGGCGTCTTCACCTTCGGTGGCGCCCCCTTCTTCGGCTCGGCCGGCGCATTGAAGTTGGCCAAGCCCATCGTCGGCATGGCCGGCACTCCCAGTGGGGGCGGATACTGGCTGGTCGCCTCCGACGGCGGCATCTTCAGCTACGGCAACGCGCCCTTCCTCGGATCGACCGGCGCCATCCGACTCAACAAGCCCATCGTCGGCATGACACCCACACCCGACGGCGGCGGCTACTGGCTGGTGGCCACCGATGGTGGCATCTTCGCCTTCGGCGATGCCAAGTTCTACGGCTCGACCGGCAGTTTGAAGCTGAACCAGCCCATCGTCGGGATGGCTGCGACCCCCGACGGCGGGGGGTACTGGTTGGTGGCTTCGGACGGCGGGATCTTCTCGTTCGGCGACGCCAACTTCTGGGGCTCCACCGGCAGCCTCAAGCTCAACAAGCCAATCATCGGCATGATCTCGGGTCCCACCGGCGTGGGCTACGTGCTGGTGGCCTCGGACGGTGGAACGTTCAGCTTCGGCACCGCTCCGTTCTTCGGCTCGCTGGGCGGTATCCCGCTCAAGAACCCGATCGTGGCGTCGGCGGCCACGCCCGCCGTGACGGGCTACTGGTTCACCGACACGACCGGTGAAGTGTCGGCCTTCGGCGCCGCCAGCTACTACGGCTCCGCGCCGGCCGGCCTGACGGCACCCGTCATCGGCATGGCCGAAGCCCCCGGCACGGGCGCCTTCGTGGGGGCGGCCTATCCGTCGGGCTCCTACGGCTACGACGTCAGCAAATTCAACATGAACTCGCCGGCCTGCACCACGGGATTGCCCTCCGGCGTACACGACATCGGCGTGGTGGAGGTCGACGGCGAGGTCGATCCGAGCGCCACCCCGGCCGACTTCCCCAACAGTTGCCTCAAGGCCGAGGCCGCCTGGGCCGGCGCCGGGCTCAACCTCTACACCTTCCTGGGCAACCAGGTGCCGGGGTCAACTCCACAGCCGCTGTGCATCGACACGGCCAGCTGTTTCCAGATCGGCTACAACGCCGGCGTCAACGCCTTTCAGGACGCCACCGCAGCCGGCGTGAACACGAGCGTGGGCTGGTGGCTCGATGTCGAGGGCCCCGGCACCTACTGGACGACATCAACCGCCGACAATGCGGCCACCCTCCAGGGGGCACTGTCCGCGTTGCACAACACCGAGGGCATCGCCGACGTCGGCATCTACGCCAGCCCGGGCACGTACAACACCATCGTCGGCAGCTACCAGCCCTCGGTCCCCTACTGGATGGCCGACTGGTTCACCCCACCGAGCGGTCCCGAGACGTGTGCGGACATCGCCAACCAAAAGGCGAAGCACCAGTTGCCGACCGGTCCCGATGAGTTCGTGCAGTACAGCAGCTCCATCAACGGCGCTGACGGCGACTACGCCTGCTGAGCGACGCCTGGCAGCCGTCGCTTTTCCCCTTTGGCTGCGTGACCGCACTGAGCGATCGTGTTTGAGCCACGCCGTCCTCTAGGTTTCCCCTCATGAGCATCTCCAGCGATCCCAATTCCACCGGTCCGCCGGTCCGGAGATACAACCAGCGCATGGCTCAGCGGGTGGCCCGGCGCGCCAATACCAACGAGCAGGGGGTGGCGGTGTGTTTTGCCTACAACAACCTGGCCACCTCCATACTGATCGGCGTGGTGGAGGACGTCGCCCGGTTCGTACCGACGGTCGGTTCACTGGTCGAGATGGCCATCAGCGTCCTGACGTTCTACTTCCACCGCATCGTGCTGGTCACCGATCAGAACGTGTACGTGTATCGGGATTGGCCCTTCCATATTCCCGGCAAGCAGCTGGCCTCCTACCCGCGCCACGACGGCCTGGTGACGCTCGGTAGCCCGAATGCGGGCGGTTTCTCCAGGTTCATACGCCGCGGTCAGCTGAACTTCGAAGATGGTCATGTCGTGTATCACACGATTCTTTGGATTCGCCGCGCCAAGTACATCGTTCAGACTGGGAACACCCCCGCCGGTAGGTAGCGGTCGCTCCGGAATCGGCGAGGTGCCACGGCTACGCTCGCATCGCGGTAACAGCATCGAAGGTTCGGGCTGTTCCTGCCTCACCTAGACGAGCGGAGCGATTCGGATCACATGAGTGACGTACGGGGACATGTTGCACCAGGCTTCGAGAAGGTGCGCGACGCCATTGCCGTACGGGTAGCACCGTGGGGTCGCTGCGGCGGCTCTGTGGCCGCCTATGTCGACGGAGCGCTGGTCGTCGATCTGTGGGGTGGTGAGGCCCGCCCATCACAGCCTTGGAGCGAAGACACCCTGTCGCCAGTGGCGTCGGTGACCAAGTCCTGGGCGGCCGTCGTCATCGGCAAGCTGTTCGAGCAAGGCGTCGTTGACTGGACCACGCCCATCTGCACCTGGTGGCCCGAGTTCGCCCAGCATGGGAAAGAGACGGTCACTCTCCACGAGATCTTCGCTCACTCCTCCGGTGTGCTCAGTTTCGAAAACGCAGTCGAGATGCTCGACGCCAACGACTGCCAGGGCTGGCTGGATCTCGACGGCATCGCAGCGGCGCTCGCCGCGTCCGAGCCGTCATGGACGCCGGGTACCCGGAACGGCTATCACGCCGTCTCCTATGGGTGGCTCCTCAACGAGGTCGTGCGGCGCGCCAGCGGGCGGACCATCGGAGAGACATTTGCGGCCGACTTTGCCAAGCCGCTCGAACTCGACACGCATATCGGTACCCACGGCGGCGATATCGATCGCGTGGCCTATGTAACGGTGGCGGATCTCACAAAGGCGCCGCGGGTGCAGCGAATGGCCATGCAGTCGATGACCCGCAAGGGATCGGATCCATCTACTCTTTTTGGTCGGGCGTTGCTGGCTGACGGTCGGAGCACCATCCTCGACCGGGTCGAGGCCTACACCCAGAAGCCCAACTTCTTAGAGGCGGAGATTCCCGCCAGCAACGGGACCACGACCGCCCGCTCATTGGCTCGCTTGTTCGCCGCCCTGGCGGGCGGTGGCAGCCTGGACGGAGTGGAGGTGCTGGCCCCGGCCACTGTGGCGGAACTGCGCCTACCGAGGGAAGAAGTGCGAGACACCGTCGTGAGTGAACCGCTCCCGTTTTTCCTGCGGCCGTTGCTGCCCAAGGGGCGGGTGGCGTATGGGCTGATGCCAATGACCAAGGGGTTGCGCAAACTTCAGCCTGGGCCCACCGAATCGTCTTTCTGGTCGGCCGGTTTCGGCGGCCAGTTCGTCATCGGTGACTCGGAATCCAAACTCAGCTTCGCCAGCACCTGCACCGACTTCACCCCTGGTCTCGACGTCGCCATGCAAAAATCGGCCATGACGGCGTTGTACGGCTGCCTCTAAGGATCCCATTTCGAGCGGGGCAATCCCGGATCCTCCCGGGTAGGCGATCTCGTGCGAACCTATGGGTTCGGGAGTCGATCATCAGGAGGCAGCCATGTCGCAGGTCCGAGTTCATAACTTCTCGATCTCCCTCGATGGGTTCGGGACCGGTGAGGGCCTCACCTTGGACGCCCCGTTCGGCCACGCCGGCCATCGCCTGCACGAGTGGATGTTCGCCACCCGATTCTGGAGCTCAATGATGGGCGAGCAGGGTGGCACCTTGGGCGCCGACTACTCGTTTGCCGAACGCAATGGTCTCGGCATCGGTGCTGAGATCATGGGCCGAGGCAAGTTCGGCGTGGAGACAGGCCCGTGGACCAATCTCGGTACCGACGAGGAGTGGCGCGGCTGGTGGGGGCCGAACCCGCCCTTTCACACGCCGGTATTCGTGCTCACCCATTACCCCCGCCCGTCGATCGAAATGGAGGGTGGCACCGTGTTCCATTTCGTCGATGCCAGCCCGCAGGAAGCGCTCGACCTGGCCAAGGAGGCAGCCGGGGACCTCGACGTGCGCGTTGGCGGTGGCCCGTCGGTCGTCCGTGACTTCCTCGCCGCCGACCTCATCGACATGCTCCATGTGGTGCAAGTGCCGATCCTGCTCGGCCGGGGCGTTCGCCTGTGGGACGGCCTGGGGGCTGTCGAGGAGCGCTACGACATTGAGGCGGTCTCGACCCCGAGCGGCGTTACCCACCTGACCTTCACGCGTCGATAGCCCGATCCGGCGAACGGCCTGCCAGGTTGTAACCCACTGCGTGGCGGCGCCTGGGGGGGGAGAAGGGTTGGGATCACTCAGCAATTTCCAACCGATCCGGACCAGGGTGTCCCGCCTTGGCGAGCTCTTCTGCAATGGCCAGGCGGGCTCGATGAAGCCGGACCCGCAGCGTTCCGGCCTTGATGCCAAGCACTTCAGCGATCTCGGCTGGCGTGAGCTGCTCCCAGGCCGAGAGCTCGATAATTTCACGGTCACCAGGACTCAGGGCCTCAAGTGATCTGGCGATGTCCTCTGCGAAGGGGGCGTCATGTTCGCGTTCGAAGGCCGATGCGTTGGCGGCCAGGGCGTGGCGCAACGTCAGAGCCAGGGCGTGCTCCGATCTTTCGTGCCGGTAGTAGTTGGCCACGAGGTGACGGGCCACCCCGTAAAGCCACAAAAGACCCGACTCGCCCTCAGGGACATCCCCGATCCTTCGCCACGCGACGAGGTACGTGTCCGAAAGCAGATCCGCGGCATCAGTGGGTATGGACACTCGACGAAGCAAGTAGCCAAGGATGCTCATGCGGGTTTCGGAATAGAGCGTCTCGAATAGTTCCTGATCTGTCAGGGCCTCAGCGAGCGATTTCACTGGGGCGCACTCGCACACTGCACAGCGGTGGCCCGTTTGATGCGAGAGAAGTCTCCATCCTTCATCTCCCGCACGTCCTGGAGAAGCGTTCTCGTGTGGTTGGTCTCGGCCATGATCGACCCGGAGAATGTGCCGGTCTTCGACGCCGTGACCGTGATCACATTGTCCAGCGCAGCCATCCCCCGGACAGCCGCATTCTGCTCGGCCCTGTCACCTGACGTGTAGGCAGTGACCCAATACTCCTGCCAACTGCACTGAGCCAATCCGGCGAAGGTGCCCTTGATGCCTGTGATCTGCACCAACAATCCGTGGACTCGAAGGCTTTTGGCGGCAGCAGTATGGCCGCTTTCAAGTGTGCGGAGTTCTGCTTGTTGTTCACTGACATACATCTGGAGCACGTGGCGTGTATTGGTTCCGGGTGCAAAGCGAAGGCCTTCACGCAGCAGCTGCTCAAAGTTTTGTCGGGCCACGGCGGGATAGCCAGGAGACGTGGCCAAGACGTATTCACTGGTGTCATTCTCGGTGTACCCGGACTGGCCGAAGAGCCCGGTGAGGGCGCCACCTTTGACCGCGGCAGCCGCTCCCGCCCCGCACAAGAGCACCGCGGCAATCCCAATGGTTGCCGCCTTGCCGGGCAGCCTGCGGCGTCGACTCGGGACGACCTTCTCAGGTCCGCCGGACCGGACAATCTGTTCCAAGAGGTCGCCGAATGCCACATCGAGGCCCAACTCGGTCAGATCAACATGGCCCAGGGCGTCAATCTCAGCGACGGCATCGTCCACCCAGGAGGTGTCGCCCGGCCGGGGCGCAGAGTTACCCGTTTTGTTCACACTCCCTCTATGTCGCCATCAGGCGCCAGCGTTACAGAAGTTTCGATATTTCTGAAATTCCTGAGTGATCTCGCATCGTCGTGACTCATCGGTCACGGCCACCCGTCCGACCGGTAGGTTCGACTTTCCACTCCGCGAAGGGACATCGTGAGTATGAGACTCGCAGGCAAGACCGCATTGGTCACGGGATCTACCAGCAACATCGGTCAGGCCATCGCAGTGGCCTTTGCGGCCGAGGGGGCTCATGTCGTGGTGAGCGGCCGCCATGGCGAACGGGGGACTCGGGTGGTCGAGCAGATCCGCGCTGCTGGGGGTAGAGCGGATTTTGTGGCGGCCGATCTCGATGGATCTCCGCAGTCCTCGCGGGAGTTGGCGGCGGAATCCCTGCGTGTCCTCGGCGGCCACATCCATATCCTGGTGAACAATGCCGGCGTCTTCCCTCGGACCACGACGGCCACGACCGATGAGGCGACCTTTGACGAGGTCTATGGCATCAACGTCAAGGCTCCCTATTTCCTGACGGCAGCCATCGCTCCCACGATGATTGCCGCCGGCGGCGGGGTCATCATCAATCTCAGTTCATGGATCGCCCAGCTGGGCATCCCGAGCGCCTTGTACAGCTCGACCAAGGGAGCACTCGAAACCCTGACGAAAGCCTGGGCCGCAGAGTTCGGACCGGGTGGCGTGCGCGTCAACGCAATCTCTCCGGGGGTCATCCGAACGGCGAATGCGGACGGCTCAGAAGGTGGCGAACACCCGGCCGAGTTCATGATGCATGGCACGCCCGCCGGGCGGAGCGGAACCGCTGCTGAGGTCGCCTCGGCTGCGGTCTACCTGGCCAGCGACGAGGCATCCTTCGTCCATGGCAGCGTGATCGATGTCGACGGCGGCCGGACCGGGGTGGCGGTCGTCGCCAGCTAGGCGGTCGGAATGCCGCAGGCGTCGTTGAAGCGGATGAGGATCCAGCGCGACTCGGTCGGCACCCACTCCCACTCAGTGAGGGAGGCGTGCGCGATGCGCACCCAGCCCCGCCGGGAGGCGGCGGGCGGCACGTCCAAGAAGGCGATCATGGTGGCCTCAATCACGCCGGCATGCACGGCGGCCACCACCAGTTGACCCGGATGGTCGTCGGCCAACTGCCGCACCGCTCCCGACGCCCGGGCCACGAAGCCGGTCCAGCTCTCGCCGCCCGGCGCGATCACCCGTTCCGGGTCGGTGTCCCATTCGGGCACACCGAAACGGTCGACCACTTCCTGCCAGGTCAGCGCGTCGGCCTCGCCGGGGTGAAGCTCGCACAGGTCGCACGACTGCACCACCTCGCGGCCGAGACCCAGCAACCCGGCCGTCTCGATGGCCCGTGGCAGCACCGACGAATACACCACGTCGGCCCCGGCCAACTCGCCGCTGGCCGCCAACCGGGCACCCAGAGCCGACACCTGGCGCCGTCCCAGATCGGTCAGGCCCTGGCACCCGAGCAGGCCGCCCACCACCCCGGCCACGTTGCAGACGGCCTCGCCGTGACGGACCAGCACGATGCGGGTCGACCCGGCCACCGGCGCGAAGACCCGGCGTACGCCCGGCGGCACTCCGAACGCCGCTCCGTCCCCGTCAGCCTCGACGTCGCTCACGCCAGATTGCCGACGAAGTGTTCCAGCTGGCGCAGTGTCCGGCACTCGACCACGTCGTCACAGTGGGCGGCGTACTCGCCCACGATGGAATCACCCGAGCCCCAGTAGTCACGAGGCTCGGGGTTGAGCCAGTAGACGCGCCGGGCCTTGCGCTGCATGTCCTCGACCACCCAGGACTGGGAGGCGTGGTAGTTGTTGCGGGCATCGCCCAGGAACAAGACGCTCGAGCGCGAGGTGACCTCGTCGCCCCAGCGGCGGTGGAACTCAGTGAAGGCGTGCCCGTAGTCGGAGTGGCCGTCGACCCAGATGACGTCAGCCTCCCGGTTGATGCGGGCCACCGCCTCGGCCGGATCGACCACGCCCTCGAAGAAGCGGGTCACCTCGTCAATGCCGTCCACGAAGACGAAGCTGCGCACCTTGGAGAACTGGGAGGAGATGGCATAGACCAGATGCAGGGTGAAGCGGGCGAAGGACGCCACCGATCCCGAGATGTCGGCGATGACGAAAATTTCGGGCTTGGCCGGCTTGGGATGGCGGTAGCGGGGTTCGATGGGCACCCCACCGGTGGACAGCGACCGGCGCATGGTGGCCCGGAAATCGAGGGGCCCCTTGCGTCCGTGCCGGCGCTTGCGGGCCAGGCGCACCGCCAGCTTGCGCGACAGCGGTTGCAGGGTCCGGTGCAGCACGGCCAGCTCCTCCCGGGTGGCGTGCATGACGTCGATGTCCTCGGGCAACGGCTTGCGCACCGAGCGGGCCAGCGCCTCGGCGCCGCGGTCCTCCACCAGGCGGCGGCGGATCTCGGTCTCCACGGCCCGGCGGAACTTCTCAATGCGGGCCTTGTATTCGTCGGCCGCCAGCCGCTCCTCCAGGTCCGTCATGCCATCGCCACCGGCGGCGCCCGATTGCGCCTGACCCATCAGGCGGGCCAGCACGGCGTCCAGATCGAGGTTCCGCAGCGTGCGGTAGAGGTAGTAGGTCCCCCCGACCGGACGTCCCGGCTCCATGCCGGCATAGCGGTCGACGGCGTTGCGGGCCACCACGTTCATCAGCGCCGCGTCGGCCGACATGAGGGACTTGAAGAGCATCTCGGCCAGCTCCTCGGGCGTCATGCCCTCGCCCCCGCCAGCGCCGTTCCACGAGCGACCCTTACCCCGCGAACCGCCCGAGCCGGTCCCGGCGGCGTCGTTCTGCTCGCCCGAACCCTCGTCGTCCTCGCCGATCGGATTCCCGTCCTCGTCGAACAGCTGGGACGAACCACCCACCCGCACGGCGAAGAAGACCTCGAAGGCCGTCTCGAAGGCCCGCCAGTGCGACGATGACTTGACCAGGGTGGCGGCCAGGGCGTACTTCAGGCCTTCACGGTCTTCGAGGGGGATGTGACGCACGGCCTCGGCCGCATCGAGATGTTCGGTCAATGAGACCGGCAGGCCGGCCTTGCGCAGCTCCGTGACGAAGCCCGAAAGCAGATCAAGCATTCGCCGAGAGCAGCTCCTTCGACGCCCGCTCGATGTCGCCTTGATACTTCAGCAACACATGCAGGGTGTCCCTCGCCCCGGCGGCGTCGATGGTCTCGACACCCAAGATGACGAGCGTGCGGGCCCAGTCCAGCGTCTCGGACACCGAGGGTGCCTTGCGCAGCTCCAGGGTGCGCAGCGAGCGCACGATGCGGGCCACCTGGTCGGCCAGCTCCTCGGAAATCCCGGGCACCCGCGAGCGCACGATGTCGCGTTCGCGTTCCAGATCGGGGTAGTCCACGTGCAGGTACAGGCAGCGGCGCTTCAGGGCTTCGGACAGTTCACGGGTGTTGTTCGAGGTCAAAAAGACCATGGGGAGTCGCGTCGCCTTCACGGTCCCCAGCTCCGGGATCGACACTTGATACTCGCTCAGGATCTCCAGCAACAAGGCCTCGGTCTCCAGCTCGACCCGGTCCACTTCGTCCACCAGCAGGACCACGGGATCGGTCGAACGGATGGCTTCGAGGAGCGGTCGGGCCAGCAGGAAGTCCTCGGAGAAGATGTCCTCTTCCAGTTCCTTCCAGTTGGGACCTTCCTGTTCCTGCTTGCCGTGCTCGCCGGCCTGAATGCGCAGCAGCTGCTTGCGGTAGTTCCACTCGTACAGGGCCTTGGACTCGTCCAGGCCCTCGTAACACTGCAGACGGATGAGCCGGGCGCCCGTCAGCTCGGCCACCGACTTGGCCAACTGCGTCTTGCCCGTACCGGCCGGGCCTTCCACCAGCACCGGCTTGGAGAGGCGGTCGGCCAGGTAGACGACGCCGCTGATCGACTCGTCGGCCAGATAGCCGACGTCGGCCAGGCCGCTGCGCACCGAGTCCAACGACGCAAACCGGGGCGGTCCCGCATCGGGAATGCCCAACCCGAGGTCAACGCTCACTGGCGCACCTGCCCGTCACCACGAACAATCCATTTGACACTGGTCAACTCCCGTACTCCCATCGGACCTCGGGCGTGCAGCTTCTGGGTCGAGATGCCGACTTCGGCGCCCAACCCCAGCTCCTCGCCATCAATAAATCGTGTGGACGCATTGACCAACACGGCGGCGGCGTCCACCTCCGCCACGAACTGGTCGGCCGTGCGCACATCGGACGTGATGATCGCCTCGGAATGACCCGAGCTGTAGCGGGCGATGTGTTCGATGGCCGCGTCCACATCCGCCACCACGCCCAGCGCGACGACCGGTCCCAAAAACTCGGAGGCAAAGTCATCCTCCGTGGCCTCGGCCACCGCACCGTCGGCCAGCACCGCCCGCACCCGGGCATCGCCGCGCAGCTCCACCCCGGCCGCCGTCAAGGCAGCCGCCAGCCGCGGCAGGAACGCCTCGGCCACCGCCTCATGGACCAGCAACGTCTCGGCCGCATTGCAGACGCCGAAGCGGTGCGTCTTGGCATTGACTGCCACATCGAGAGCCATGGACAGATCAGCCGCCGCGTCCACGTAGACGTGGCAGTTGCCATCGCCGTCGAGCACATAGGGCACGGTGGCGTTTTCGAGCATGGAGGCGATCAGGGCGGGTCCGCCTCGCGGGATCAGGCAGTCGATCAGGCCGCGCAGGCGCATGAACTCCACGGCCGTCTCGTGCGAGGTGTCCTCCACCAGGGCCACGGTGTCCCCGGGCAGACCGGCCTTGACGGCCGCCCGGCGCAGCAGGGCCACCACGGCCTGATTCGAAGCCAGAGCCGAGGCCGAACCCCGCAGGAAGGCGGCGTTGCCTGCCTTGACGCACAGGCCGGCCGCATCCGACGTCACGTTGGGCCGGTTCTCGTAAATCACGCCGACCACGCCCAGGGGTACCCGCACCCGGGATACCCGCAGGCCGTTGGGCCGCACCCAGCCATCGACCACTTCACCCACCGGGTCGGCCAACCCGGCCACGTTGCGCAGGCCGGCCGCCATGGACCGGACCCGCTCTTCGCTCAAGCGGAGGCGATCCTGGGCCGCCGCCGGCATCCCGGCGGACTCGGCGCGGGCGAGGTCGCCCTTGTTCACTTCGACCAGGGCGGCCCACTCGGCCTCGAGCAGGTCGGCGGCAATACGGAGCATGTCGTCGCGCACCGAAGAGGGCGCCTGCGCCACCGCCCGCGCCGCCGTATGTACGCGGCGCGCCAGCTGCTCCAATGCCGGTGCGGTCACCGAATCAGCGTACAAGCACCAGGTCATCGGCATGCACGACCACCATGGAAGCTCGGCCGACCCAGTCGCCCGATCGGTCCGAGCTCTGACGGACCAACCCCTTGGCGAAGACCTTGCCGTCGGGGCCGGCGATCTCCACCGCATCCTCGGGACCGAACGTTCCGTCCACCGAGACCACACCGGCGGCCAGCACCGAGCGGCCGCCCTCGGCCAGCGCTTCCTGGGCCCCGGCGTCGACCACCAGGCGGCCGGACGCACCCAGGGCGAAGGCGATCCACAGCTTTCGGGCCGGCAGGCGGGTCGGCCGAGCCCGGAACACGGTCCCCACGCCCGGCTCGCCGGCCACGGCGGCCGCCACCACACCGGTCCGGGTGGCATCGGCGATGATCGTCTCTATGCCCGACCAGGTGGCGATCTTGGCGGCGGCCACCTTGGAGGCCATGCCCCCGCTGCCCACGGCCGTGCCGGGGCCGCCGGCCAGGGCCTCGAGCCGGTGGTCGATCTCCATGACCTCCTCAATGAGGGCGGCCTCGGCAAACTGGCGTGGATCGGCCGTCAGCAATCCGGGGGCATCGGTCAGCAGCAACAGCAGATCGGCGCTGATCAGGTGGGCCACCAGGGCGGCCAGGCGGTCGTTGTCGCCGAAGCGGATCTCCTCGTCGGCCACGGCGTCGTTCTCGTTGACCACCGGCACCACGCCCAGCTCAATGAGATGGCCCAGCGTCCCCCGGGCGTGGAGGTACTGGGTACGGTGGACGAAATCCAGCGGGGCCAGCAGCACCTGGCCGGCCAGCAGGTCGTAGGGGTCGAGCCCGTCCTGCCACATACGCATGAGGCGGTGCTGGCCTACGGCCGACACCGCTTGGAGCACGGCGGGATCGTTGGGCCGCTTCTCGCCGCGTCCGAGTGCGGCCCAGCCGGCGGCGATGGCCCCCGAGGTCACCACCACCACGGTGTGCCCGGCCGCCCGCAGAGCAGCCACTTCGGCCCCCAGCCGGTTGACGGTCTCGATCGTCACCGACGACGAGCCCACCTTGACCACGACGGTCCGGTTCACTGCTCGCCCCAGGTGAAGGTCATATTGCCCACCGTGACCTCGTCCCCGTCGCGCACCCCCGCTCGGGACAGGGCGCGGTCGACTCCGAGCCGGCGCAGCCGGGACACCGCTTCGGCCAGCGCGCCATCGTCATTGAGGTCGGAGAAGGCCACCGCCCGCTCGGCTATCCGGCCCACCACGCGCCATTCCCCGGGCGCCACCCGCTGCACGTCGACCCCTTCGGGCACCGGTCGGTGGGTCACCACGGCTCCGGTGGCGATCACCTCGGCCGCGGCACGCACTTCCTGCACCATGACGGCCAGCTTCTCTATCAGGGGTCGGACGCCGGCACCGGTGGCGGACGAGAGCAACAGGTCGCACACACTGGTGTCGACCTCGTCGCCGTCCACCATGTCCTGCTTGCTGCCGACCACCAAGCGGGGCCGTTGGGCCAGATCGGGTTGGTAGTCACCCAGCTCCCCCAGCAGGATGCGCAACTGCTCGGCCGGGGTGTGCGGGGCCAAGGGCCCCAGATCGACCAGGACCACCAGGACCCGGGCCCGCTCAATGTGCCGGAGGAAGCGGTGGCCCAGTCCCTTGCCCTCGGCGGCACCCTCGACCAGTCCGGGGATGTCGGCCATGACGAACTCGGTGTTGTCCCGCACGCCACCCACCCGCACCACACCCAGGTGGGGTTCCAGGGTGGTGAAGGGGTAGTCGGCGATCTTGGGCTTGGCCGCCGACACCGTCGATATGAGTGTCGACTTCCCCGCGTTGGGGAACCCGACCAGCGCCACGTCGGCCATGAGCTTGAGCTCCATGTCGAGCCAGCGCTCCTGGCCCTTTTCCCCCTGCTCGGCGAAGGCGGGGGCCCGGCGCTTGTTGGAGAGGAAGCGGGCATTGCCCCGCCCGCCCTGGCCGCCCTCGGCAATGAGGAAGCGGTCGCCGTCGTTGGCCAGGTCGCACTGGACCGTCCCATCGGCGTCGCGCACCACCGTGCCGACGGGGACGGGCACGAGGATGTCCTTGCCCCGGGCGCCGTGCTTCTTCTGACCCGACCCGTGCACGCCGTCGGTGGCCCGCCGGAACGGGTGGTCCCGGAAGCCCAGCAACGAGGACTGATTGACCGAGGCCACCAGCCAGACATCGCCGCCGTGACCGCCGTCGCCGCCGTCGGGGCCACCCCGGTCCACGTGGGCCTCGCGCCGCCACGACACCTGACCCGCGCCCCCATCACCGGCGCGCGCGTGCAGCTGGGCCTGGTCCACAAATCCCGACATAAGGGGTCCAGCCTACGAGGCAAAGAGGTGATGGGCTCGCTGCTCCACCTCGGCGCGGGCCCGCTCGCCATCGATGCCGAGGCCGCGACCACCCGAAACGACGGTCTGTCCGCCGACCCACACGTCGGTCACCAGGTAGCCGGCGCCGGCCCAGACCAGGTGGCCCAAAAGTTCGGCCGCACTCAGGGCAGGCACGAACCGCGGGTCATCGGTGCGCAACCGGATGACGTCGGCCGGCCGGCCGGCCTCGAGTGAACCCACCGGCAAACCCAGTGCTTCGGCCCCGCCCCGGGTGGCCAGTCGCAGGGCCTCGGCCGAGGACAGGACCCCCGGATCGCCGGCCGTGGCGCGGGCGAAAAGGGCGGCCAGCCGCATCTCGTCCCACACGTCGAGGTCGTCATTGGAGGCCGGCCCGTCCGTCCCCAGCCCCACCCGGATGCCGGCGGCCCGCAGGGCCACCAGCGGCGCCACCCCCGAGCCGAGCTTGCCGTTGCTCCCTGGGCAGTGGGCCACCGCCACGTCGTGCTCGGCCAGCAGGGCCAGGTCCTGCTCGTCCAGCCAGACCGCGTGGGCGGCCAGCACCCGCCCGTCGAATACGCCGAGCGAGGCCAGCAGCGCCGGCGCGCTCATGCCGTGGCGCTCCAGCACCACGGCACACTCGGCCGTCGTCTCGGACAGGTGGATCTGCAGCAGGGCCTGGCGCTCCCGGGCGGCGGCCGCCACCGCCTCGAGCCCTTCGGGCGGCACGCTGTAGGCGGCGTGGGGCCCGAAGCCGACGTGCAGGCGACCCTGGCGGCCGTCCATGGTGTCGAAGACCCGGCACGCCTCGGCCAGATGGGCCTGCCACGATCCCGCCGGCCCGGCCCCGGGCACGTCGAAGACGCCGGGCGTGAGGACACAGCGGATCCCGGCGTCGAGGGCGGCCTCCGCCACCGCCGCCGGGTGCAGGTACTGCTCACAGGTCGTGGTCACGCCGTTGCACAGCAGCTCGTCGGCCCCGAGCGCCATGCCCCAATAGACGTCCTCATCGCTCACCTTGGCCTCGCGGGGCCACACCGCCTCGTTGAGCCAGCGGTCCAACGGCAACCCGTCACCGGCGCTGCGCAGCAGGGTCATGGGCGAGTGCCCGTGGCAGTTGACCAGCCCGGGCATGATGAGGCCACCGAGCTCCACCACCGTGGTCCCGGTCGCGGGAGGCACCCCGGGATCCCCCACCCAGGTGATCAGCCCGTCATCGAACTCCAGCGCCCCGGGGCGCAGGACCGTCCCGGCGTCGTCCACCAAAAAGACGGCATCGGCGACCAGCCTGGTCGTCACGCCAGGCCGACGAAGAGCCGATCCGAGAGGGCGCCCGGCAGGGTGAGTGAGGTGCCCCGGCCGTCGACCCTCACTTCCATGGTCCCATCCCCCTCGCGTTGGACAACGACCGCCTCGGTGCCCGGGATGAAGCCGCCTTCGCCCAGCAGGGTCAGTGACCCCATGTTCAACTCGACCTCTTCGCTGATGCGCAGCAGCCGGACCCGCTCGCCGGGGTCTACCTCGGCCAGCGGCCGCATGTCCACGGTGACCGACGCCGCCGGCGACTGCGATCCGGGGATCGGGTTGCCGTGCGGGCAGGTGGCCGGGTCGCCCAGCAGCTCCACCAACCGGGCCTCGACGTCATCGGAGATCACGTGCTCCCAACGACCGGCTTCGCGGTGCACCTTGTGCCACTCCAGTCCGATCACGTCCACCAACAGGCGCTCGGCCAGGCGGTGCTTGCGCACCACCTTCTCGGCCAGAGCCCGGCCACTGGTGGTCAGGTCGATCCGCCGGCCCTCCCGGGTGACATAGCCGTCGTCGGTCAGGCGCTCGAGCATCTCGGAGACCGAGGGCGCGGAGCGGCCCAGGCGCTCGGCGATGCGGGCCTGAATCACCGGCACACCCTCCTCGGCCAGCGACAGCATGGTCTCGAGATACTCCTCCACCGGCGGGTGGTACTCCTGGGGCGAATGAGGTTGGGCCGCTGGAGGCGGCGTGGACTTAGCCGGCATGGCAGTGCCCCTCTCCGGCCTCGCCGACCGTGGCCGGCACATCGAGGGCGGGATTGCGATCGAAGAACCCAACGGGCACCAGCGAGAACCCGGTGTACTCGACCGGCATCACAGGCCAGTCCTCGGGGCGGGGCAGGTGCGTCACCCCGAAGGAGTGCCACAGCACGATGTCGGTGTCGACCAGCGGGCGGTCCGCCGCCGTCCAGGCCGGCAAGCCGGCTCCCCCGGCGTGCTGGTTGGGATAGTCGCCACCGGCCCGGCGCTCGTCCTCGGCGAAGGGGGTGACCCACAGATTGTGCGAGGCGAAGGCAGCCCGCTGTCCGACCGTCGAGGACGGGTCGGCCAGAAGCGTCGGAGTGGAACCGGGCAGCAGTTTGTAGGCCGTGGGTTGGCCCACCCCGTTCACCATGGAACGGTTGACGATCTTCCAGGAGCGGCTCTTTGAGGGGTCCACGTCGCGCTGGGCCGCCAACTCGGTCTGGAGCAGGGTGGCCTGCGGCGCAAAGGCATTGCCCCACGGGTTGTCCGGTCCCAGCGGCGTGCGCAGGGTGTCGACCTCGTAGACGGCATTGTCGGGCCCGTCGACCTCCATGTCGAGGCGGACGTTGAAGAGATGCTGGTGGAACGGCGCCGCCAGCCCGGGGGCGATGAGGTTGGCGTGGGCCGTGCCGAGGCCGACGGCCGGGTCAACGGCCATGGTCGACATGATCCCGGTCAGCTTCACCTCCAGCTGCATGGTCCCGTCAAGATAGAAGTACCAGTAGAAGCCGTACTCGTAGTTGCCCACCGTGGCGATGGAGCTGACCACCAGACGGCGTGAGCGCCGCACCTCGGTGCGGCCCGACACCATGTCGACGTGCTTCCACAGGATGCCGAAGTCCTCTTCGTGCAGGCAGATGGCGTTGGGCTTGGTGCGCGGCTTGCCCCGCTCGTCGCAGTACACGTCATCGAGGTACACGATCTCGCCCAGGCAGTCGCAGCCCAGTGCCAGGGAGTTGGCCATGCGGCCCAGACCCCATTCGCCGGCGTCGAAGGCGCTCTTCCACGAGTGCATCGGACCGGGGTCGCCGTAGGGGACGACCATCTCGCTCACCGAGGCCCGGAAGAGGAGCGGACGCACCCGACCGCCGTCCTGGTAACCCACCGTGTAGATGACCAGCCCTTCCAGCGGGTCCATCCCGACCCGGAAGGACCACTTCTGCCAGCGCACCTGATGGCCCTCGACCTCGAACGAGGTGCCCTCGGGTTGGGTGATGTGCAGGGGGCGCAGATCGGTGCGCAGCGGCCCGTTGTCCTCGGGGTAGTAGCTCCCGCGTTGGTGCGGGAAGGGCACGACGCCGAGATCGACCACCTCAAGGACCTGGCCCCGGCCCATGTCGACGTAGGCCAGGAGCCCCTCGAGCGGTCGGGCGTAACCGTTGTCGTCGGCCGATTCGCGCAGGTAGGCCAGGCAGCGGGTGATGCGCCGGCCCACCTCGTGGTCAGTGCCGAAGCTGCCGGCCGGCCAGGGGTCGATCTGTACCAGCGACCGGTCGACGATGCCCCGACGGTCGAGAGCGGCGTTCCACTCGGGGTTCTCCCACAGGGCGCTGAGCACCAGGATGGCCTCTTCCATCTGCAGGGCCGGCCGCACGTCGGCTACCTCCACCCAACGGTCCACCTCGCCCCGGCTGACCGACACGATGACCTCGGTCACGTTGGCCTCGGGGCCGAGCAGCAACTGCAGGCGCACCCGGCGGTCGACCGCGACCGATTCCCCCCGGTCGAAGGCCCGCACCAGGTCCTTGGGCGGATCGCACAGCCCGACATAGGCGAAGCGCACTTCCTCGGGGGCAATAGTGAAGCGCCCGCTGCCCAGGACGATCTCCCGGGTGGCGGTGATCTCGTCCCCGCTCAGGGGAGCGAGCGGATGGGTCGCGGCGGTGGGCATGTCCCGGTGATGTTACGCGTCGGGCGGCGACCGCCCCCTACAGTGCAGCCATGGCCGACGCGGCAGACGAGGCGACACTCACGGCACGCGAACTGTCGCGGCGGACCGGAGTCGACCATCACGACGTGCTGGTCATCCTGGGCACCGGCCTGGCCCCGGTGGCCCAGCTCCTGGGCGCCTCGGGCCCCTCCATCCCCCTGGCCACCCTGCCCTTCTTCCCCAAGTACACGGCCACCGGCCACCACGCCCAGGGGTGGTCCGTCCCCATCGGCGACACCATGGTGCTGGTCTTCGCCGGGCGCTGCCACCTGTACGAGGGGGTGTCCATTCACGAAGCGGTCCACCCGCTGCGCACCGGAATCGCCGCCGGGTGCTCCACCGTCATCCTCACGGCCGCCGTGGGCGGTGTGAACCCCGAGCTGTCCGCCGGGTCGGTGGTGGCCGTGAGCGACCAGATCAACCTGACGGGGCACACGCCATTGGTCGGACCCGAGTTCATAGATATGGTCGACGCCTACGACCCGACGCTCCGTACCCTGGCCCGGGCCACCCCCGACCTGGACCATCCGATCCCCGAGGGCGTCTACGCCCAGGTGCTGGGACCCCAGTTCGAGACGCCGGCCGAAGTCAGGGCACTCCGCACCATGGGGGCCGATGTGGTGGGCATGTCCATGGCGCTCGAGACCATCGCCGCCCGCCACGCCCAGGCGGCCGTTCTCGGCCTGGCCCTGGTCACCAATGCGGCGGCCGGCGCCTTCGACCTCGGGCACATCGCCGACGCCGGCGCGGCGGCCGGGCAGACCGTGGCGAGGATCATCGAGCACGCCGTACGCTCACTGCCATGACGTCAGGGACCGCAGCGACCACCAAGCCCAACCCCAACGGGATCGACCACGTGGCGCTCAACGTGCCCGACGTCCCGGCGGCCATCGCCTTCTACACCGAGCATCTGGGTCTGACCCAGAACTTCACCCGCCCCGATTTCGGCTTTGCCGGCGCCTGGCTCAATGCGGGGGGCCAGCAGGTGCACCTCATCGAACTCGAGGCACCGCCCAACGTGGGACAGCACTTCGCCATCCTCTACGACAGCGTGGACCAGGTGGTCGAGTACCTACGAGGGCAGGGCTTCAAGGTGACCGACCCGGTGGTCAACGGCGCCGGGCGCCATCAGGCCTTCGTGAGCGACCCCTGGGGCAACGGGATCGAGATCCATCAACTGCCCGATTGAGTCGGGCGGCCCGCCTAAGCGGGGACGATGATGTCGATGTGCTTGCGGCCGCGGCGGGCGCCGAACTTGACCGTGCCGTCAGCCAGGGCGAAGAGCGTGTCGTCGCCACCGCGACCCACGTTGGCGCCCGGGTAGAACTTGGTGCCGCGCTGGCGCACCAGGATGGAGCCGGCGGTCACGCTGGTGCCATCGAACTCTTTGACACCGAGGCGCTGGGCCGCTGAATCACGGCCGTTACGAGTGGAACCGCCACCCTTGGTCTTTGACATTGGAGACTCCTAAGCCTTGATGGCCGTGATGGCGATCGTCGAGTAGTGCTGACGGTGACCCCAGCGGCGGCGCTGGTTCGACTTGTTCTTGTAGGTCATGGCGTTGATCTTCGGACCCTTTTCTTCGCCGACGACCTTGGCCGTCACCGAGGAACCGGCCAGCTGGGCCGGTGTGGCCAGCACGGTGGCGCCGTCGACCACCAGCAATGGGGCGAAGGACACCTCGCTGCCGATCGGCTGTCCGAGGAGCTCGACACGCAGGCGCTGGCCCTCGGCCACACGTTCCTGCTTTCCACCGCTTTTAATGACCGCATACATAAGGACGAGATGCTAGCGCAGAACGGAGTCGTCGAGCGTCACGCCCCGGCCGCCGCAGACGGCGCACTCGGTGGAGAGCGTCTCCAACAGGCCCTCTGAAATGCGCTTTCGCGTCATCTCCACCAGACCGAGCTCGGAGATGTCGAAGACCTGGGTCCGGGTCTTGTCCCGGGCCAGGGCGTTGCGCAACGCGGCGGCCACCTTGTCGCGGTTCTCCCGGATCTCCATGTCGATGAAGTCGATGACGATGATGCCGCCGATGTCGCGCAGGCGTAGCTGGCGGGCCACTTCCTCGGCCGCCTCCAGGTTGTTGCGGTAGACGGTCTCCTCCAGGTTGGTCTTGCCCACGTTCTTGCCCGTATTGACGTCGATGACGGTCAGGGCCTCGGTGCGCTCAATGATGAGCGAGCCTCCCGAGGGCAGCCAGACCTTGCGGTCGAGTGCCTTATGGAGCTGCTCGTGCACGTGGTAGCGCTCGAAGATGGGCAGGCCCTCCTCGGCGGCGTCGTAGTACTCGACCCGGTCCGAGAGCTCGGGGCTGACGGCCCGCACGTAGTCGCGTACCTGCTCGAAGAGGGCCCGGTCGTCAATGACCACGCCCCGGTATTCGGCGTTCAGCTCCTCGCGCAGGATGCGCACCGACAGTTCGGGCTCCCGGTAGAGCAGCCCGGGGGCGTCGGATTTCTTGGCCTGGGCCTCAATGGTGTTCCACTGCTCGAGCAGGGTGACCACGTCGCGCTGGAGCTCGTCGGCCGAGACGCCCTCGGCGGCGGTGCGGATGATGAGGCCGTGCCCGGGGGGCTTGACCTCGTCAATGATGCGACGCAGGCGCCGGCGCTCGTTGTCACCGAGGCGCTTGGAGATGCCGAAGGCGGAGCTGTTGGGCACCAGCACGGCGAAGCGGCCGGGCAGCGATACTTCCTGGGTCAGCCGGGCTCCCTTGGCCCCGATGGGGTTCTTGGTCACCTGGCACAGGATGGACTGACCGGCCTTGAGCACGTCCTCAATCCGGGGCTGGGCGGCCGATCCCCCGCCCCCGCCACCCTCGATGTCCTCACGGTCGTAGCGCACGTCGCCCCGGTACAGGACGGCGTTCTTGGGGATGCCGATGTCGATGAAGGCGGCTTCCATGCCGGGCAGCACGTTCTGCACCCGGCCCCGGTAGACGTTGCCGTCAATCTGGTTGGTGTCGTCGGCGGCCCGGGAGACGTAGTGCTCGACCAGGGAGCGGCCTTCGAGCATGGCGATCTGGGTCATGCCGGGCTGCACGTGGACGCAGACCAGATACCGGCCCACCTGCTTGCCCTTGCGATCGCGCCCAGAACGACGCCGGGTGCGCGTGCGCTTCCCGCCCGGGGAGCCGTCGTCGTCCCTTGCGTCTTCGGCTGCTCCGTCATCCGAGTCAGTGTCCCGAGCCGGCGCCCGCTTCGGTGTCGCTTCTCGAGCTGGTGCAGGGGCTTCGGGAACGGCCGTCACCACCGAGACGACAGCAGCTGCCGGCACCGCGGGTGCCGGTCTCGTGTCGCCAATCTTCGGTCTGTTCGCAGCGTGTGGTGCGCTATCGCCCTCGGAAGGGGGTGGGCTGAATTCTGGCTCTGACATGAAGGAGAGCCCTCCTTGCGTTGTTCATGAGGCACGCCCTTGGGCGTGTTCCACGACGGGGTCGGTTCCGAGGCCGCTGACCGTGAGCGGCTCGAACCGTGCGCCGTCGCGCTCGATCCATTGATGCGTTCTACAAGCCCGCGCCAGCACCACGTCGGTGCCGAACGCTGAAAGCAGGTCGCTGGGGCGGACGCCACGCGGATGCGTGGCCAGATGCGCCTTAATGCGACCAACCGGATATTCCCCCTGCGTCGACCCATCGGTCTGGGTCAAGGCAAGCGCCAAAACGGCTGGACGGATGTCGTCTTCGGTCTGACGACCTTTCCGCTCTCGTTGGACGGTAAGGCTGGGAGCAGCGAGCGCTCGCTCGATCCGCTCCTCCAACTCTTCACCGACCACTCCGAGCACCTCCAGCTCCCAATCACAGGATGCTACCTCTTGTTGCAGTGAACCTTCGGCCATACCGACCCGGGCCACGGCCTGGACCACCATGCCCTCGGGGAGCAGGTCGCTCAGCTGTTCCGGCAGCGTGGCCAGGGACGACGGGTCGTAGGCGGCCTCATCGACCCGGGCATCGAGGTACTCCCCCAGCGACTCACACCCGGTGGGCAACGCCAGGCCGAAGCTGAGCAACGGGTGGGGATTGAAGCCTTGAGAACGAACGATCGGCAGGCGGCTGCGCCAGAATGCCCGCTCCCACATGCGGGCCACGTCGCGGTGGCTGGTGAAGCGGATCTTGCCCGTCTTGGTGAACCGGAACCGCAGGCGGACCGCCGGGATCTCGGTCACGCCCGGGTGCCCATGAGCCGGACCGGGATGCGGTCGCCCGCCGCCAGATCCTGACCGGTGCCCTGACTGCCTCCGGCCGGCGGGGTGGCCGAGGCCACCACGTGTTCCAGGCCGAACTCGGTGCAGGCGCCACAGTCGTAGCAGGGGGTCCAGCGGCAGTCCTCGACAGCCGCTTCGGCCAGGGCGTCCTGCCAGTCGGTCCAGAGGAAGTCCCGGTGCAGGCCGGCCGAGATGTGGTCCCAGGGCAGCGGTTCGTGCTCGTCGCGGTCCCGGTGGGCCACCTCGTGCAGGCTCAGCCCTTCGGCCGCCAGGGCGGTCTCCCACAGCTCGAGGTTGAAGCACTCCGACCACTCCTGGAAGGTGCCGCCGTTGCGCCAGACCCGCTCGAGAACGGCGCCGATGCGGCGGTCACCCCGGCTGGCCACCCCTTCGGCGGCCGAGGCGGCCGGCTCGTGCCAGCGGACCGTCAGGCCCCGGACCGGCTGAGCCGCCTGGCGCAGCAGGTTGACCTTGCGCTGGAGCTCCTCCACCGTGTCCTGCCCGAACCACTGGAAGGGGGTGTGCGGCTTGGGCACGAACCCGCCGACCGAGGCGGTGACGGTGACCGACTTCGAGTGCCGGCGCCCGATCTCGACGCAGTGCTTGCCCAGTTCGGCGATGCCCAGGACGTCCTCGTCGCGCTCGGTGGGCAGCCCGATCAGGAAGTAGAGCTTGACCCGGCGCCAGCCCTGGCTGAAGGCGGCGTCGACCGCACTGTAGAGATCCTCTTCGGTGATCAGCTTGTTGATCACCTGGCGCATGCGCCAGGTGCCGCCCTCGGGGGCGAAGGTCAGCCCGGTGCGGCGACCCTTTTGAATCTGCGCCGCCGTGCCCACGGTGAAGGCATCGACCCGCAGCGAGGGCAGGCTGACCGAGACCCGGCCCTCGTGGACCGGGTCGTCGATGATGTCGCGCACGGTGTTCTCGATGTCGGAGAAGTCAGCCGTCGACAGCGAGGTCAGGGTGACCTCGTCATGGCCGCTCCAGGCCAGCCCGTCATTGACCATCTGCTTGACCTGCTCGGCCGGGCGCTCCCGCACCGGGCGGGTGATCATGCCGGCCTGGCAGAAGCGGCAGCCCCGGGTGCAGCCCCGGAAGACCTCCACGTTGAGACGGTCGTGCACCACCTCGGTCAGGGGCACCAGCGGTCGGGCCGGGTAGGGCCAGTCGGCCAGGTCGTTCACCGTGCGCTTGGCCACCTCGGCCGGCACGCCCTCGAACGCCGGCACGGTCGAGACCAACCGTCCCTCGGCGTAGGTCGAGACGTAGAGGGCGGGGACGTAGACCCCCTCCAGCTGAGCCAGTGCCAGCAACAGGTCGTGGCGGACGCGCTCGTCGACCGGATCGGCCAGCCAGCCGGCCAGCACCTCGTTGATCTCGCTCACCACTTCCTCGCCGTCGCCGAGCACGAAGACGTCGACGAAGTCAGCCAATGGCTCGGGGTTGAAGGCGCAGTGCCCGCCGGCCATGACGATGGGGTCGCCGGGCCCCCGGTCGGCCGCGTGCAGCGGCACCTGGGCCAGGTCGATCAGATTGAGGACGTTGGTGTAGACGAGTTCGGCCGAGAGGTTGAAGGCCATGACGTCGAAGGCCCGGGCCGGGTAGTGCTGCTCGACGCTGAAGAGCGGGACGCCGGCCGCCCGCATGGCCGCCTCCATGTCCACCCAGGGCGCATAGGAGCGCTCGGCCACGGCGTCGGGCCGCTCGTTGAGGATCTCGTAGAGGATCTGCAACCCCTGGTTGGGCAGGCCGATCTCATAGGTGTCGGGGTAGAGCAGGAGCCAGGCCACTTTGCCGGGACCGTGCGTCGGGTACTGCGCTCCCTGTTCGCCCCCGATGTAGCGGGCCGGCTTGGCCACGCCCAGGAGCAGTCGTTCGATCTGTGGCCAGAGCGTCTCCATCGCGCGTCCACCCTACGGGACTGTCAGCCCCCCGTCGGCGACGCGGCCGTGGTGGTGGTCACCGGCGCTGTCGTGGTGGTGGCCGCCGGAGCCGTGGTGGTGGTCGTGGCCGTCGAATGCGTGGGCGTCGTGGTGGTGGTCGTGGTCGGGGTGCCCACCGGTGGAACGGTCGTGGGGGCCACGCTGCTCACCGGGTTGGACGCCGTCGGCGTCTTCACCCCACCCACCGGGTTGGCCAGCAGGTAGTCGAAGATATTGCGCACCAGCGGGGCCGCCGCATCGGCGCCGTAGCCACCCTGGCCGATGACGGCCAGCACCAGGTAGGTCGGGTGCGGCTCCGGTCCGAAAGCCACGAACCAACTGTTGGGCTCTTGGCCCTTCTGGTTGGAAGCGGTACCCGTCTTGCCGGCCAGCACGAAATTGGCCGGGAAGCCCCGGAAGGCGCCGTAGCCGGTGCCGTTCTTGTTGTAGATCACGCCTTCGAGGCCCTGCAGGATGGCTGAGTAGTTGGCCGGCGAGATAACAACCTTGCCGGTCGAGTCCGGGGCGAACTGCTTGACCACCTTGTTGGAATTGGGGTTGACGATTTCCGAGGCGACCTGGGGGGCGTAACGGGTGCCGCCGTTGGCGAAGGTGGCATAGGCCACCGCCTGCTCAATGGGAGTCAGGAAGGTGGCGCCCTGACCGAAGGCCATCTCGATGTTGTCGCCGGTGTACCAGGTTGTATAGGGCGCCAGCGCCGCCGTGTTCTTGTTGTCGTGCAGCTTCTGGCGCTCGGCCTGGCTGTCCACCCGGCCCTGCGCCTCGTTGGGTAGGTCGATGCCGGTGATCTCACCTTCGCCGTACTGGGCCGCCGCGTCCTGAATTGGCGCCTGGCCGTACTTGGACGTGGCATCGGCGAACAGATCGCCGATGTTGTAGAAGAACGAATCGCTCGACACGGTCAACGCACTCGATACGTTGAAGTCGCCGGTGGGGTCGCCCGGGTTGTCGCTGAAACTGCACGTGCCGCCCGTGCAGTTCTGCACCTTGTAGGTGCCGGTGTCGTGGTAGTAGGTGCCGGGCGAGATCAGCCCGGCCTGCAGGGCCGCCGTGGCCGTGATCAGCTTGAAGGTCGAGCCCGGTGTGTACAGGCCGGCGATGGCGTCGTCGTTGAAGGCGCCGGAGTTCTCGATGGCCTGGAAATTGGCGCTCGAGATGCCGCCTACGAATTCGTTGTTGTCGTAGGTCGGGAACGACGCCATGGAGTAGATCTGGCCGTCCTGGGGGTTCATGACGATGACGGCGCCATTGGGGGCCGGCGGCCGCAAGCCATGGTCCTGCACGTCGGGGGTCTGACGGTCGATCTTGATCTGGCTGGCCAGGTCGCTCTCCACCGCCTCCTGCAATCCGGTATCGATGTTGAGCACCACGGTGTCACCCAGTTGCGGCGCCTTGTGCGACAGCGTGCCCACCACATCGCCCGAGGCGTTGACCGACAGGGCCTGGCGGCCGTCGACGCCGCGTAGGTACTGCTCGTACTGGGCCTCAATCCCGGACTCGCCCACCACGCTGGCCTGGGTGTAGCCGGCGTGCGGGTTGTCGGCCAGGAATTTACTGGTGATGTCGCCCAGGTAGCCCAGCACGTGGGGCGCGGTCGTCCCCCCTTGGGGATACTGGCGCTGGGTGATGGTCTGCACGGTGACCCCCGGATACTCGGACTGGTGCAGTTCGAGGGAGAGCACGGTGGACGACGGCACGTTGGTGGCCACCGGCACCGGCTCGTACGGGCTGTACTGGTTGTCCTTGAGGGACGCCTTCACCTGGGCCGGTGTCTGCCCGATCAGCGCGGCCACCTTGCCGATGATGGACGGGTTCTGGACCGACTCCTCATGGGAGAGCAGGATCTCCTCCTCGGGCAGGTTGGAGACCAGCACCGTGTCGTTGCGGTCGACGATCTCGCCGCGTGGTGCGGCCACGCTGACCACGCGCACCTGGTTGGCCGTGACGGCGGCGGCGTAGGTCTTGCCGTCAATGACCTGCAGGGTCCACAGGCGCAGCACGAGGATCCCGAACAGCAGGAGGACCACGACGCCCACCACGCGCAGCCGCAGCGATGGGCGCGAGGTCTCGTCTTCGGGGGAGCCGACCAGAGACCCCACGTTCACGCTCTTGCGCGGCCGCATGCGGGGTTGGCGGGCCGAGGCCCGCCAGGAACCGGCGCTCGAGCGGTGGCTGGCCCGTCCCGACGGCCTGGGGTGCAGCCGATCACCCCGCAGGGGGTGGCGCAGCGTCCGCCTCACCACAGCCCCCCGTCGGGGCTCTGGGCCGAGACCAGGGAGCGCCGGTCGCCGCCGCCCGGCAGCAGCGCCCAGCGCATGAACCGGTTGACCGGCAGGACCAGGACCACGCTGGAGAGGGCCACCACCAGGAAGAGCGAGAGGAAGTTGATCTGCACCATCTGTTGCTGTCCAAGTACGGCACCGAGCACGGCAAACAGCATGTCCGCCACCACGCTGCCAAACAACGCGGCCACCGGCTTGAGCCAGACGGCACGTTTGTCGACGGCGGCCGTCGCCATCCCCATGCTGAAGCCCAGCACGCACCCCACCAGGGCGGACAGGCCGAACGGCGTGGGCAGGGTGAGGTCAAAGGCCAGCCCCGACCAGAACCCGACCAGGGCACCGGTTTCGGGCCCATCGAGCAGGGCGGCCGTGATCGGCAGCAGCCACAAGAGATCCGGGTGCACGCCCCCGATGCGCACCGACAGCATCACGGTCGACTGCACCATGAGGACGACGAAGGCCACCAGCAGCCAGCGCAGCGCGTAGCGCGCCGTCATGAGCCCGGGGAGGGAGCCGGAGCCCAGATGACGATGTCGACGTAGGCCAGCTGGCTCATGTCGGCTTCGGGCGTCAGCGCGATCGTCTCCTGGCTGGCACCGGCACTGGCGTGGAAGCTCTTGACCTTGGCCACCGGAATGCCGGCCGGCAACGTGGCCCCGTTCTCGCCGCTGGTGTACATGATGGCGCCCTTCTTCAGGCCGGGCGTATGGGGCGGCACCAGATCGGCGCTCATGGAAGCCGACGGGCCCTGGCCGTCGGCCAGGGCGATGACGCCATTGGCGAAGGTCACACCCACCTTGGACTGGCCGTCGGTGATCAGCTCCACGACCGAGCTGTGGTGGAAGGCCTGGATCACTTGCCCCACCAGGCCACCGGCGCCCACCACGGGCATGTTCACCTGAATGCCGTCGGACCGGCCCTTGTTGACCGTGATCGTCATGGTGAAGTTCGAGGTGTTGACCTGGGTCGTCTGTGCCGTCACCGTCTTGAGCGCGTTGAGGAAGGGCAGGTGCTCGAGGGCCAGCAGGTCGCGCAACTGGGTGGCCTGGAACCCCTTCTCCGCCTGCGCGATCTTCAGCTTGGCCAATGCGGCCGCCAGCTTCTCGTTTTCCGATTGCACGGCGCCGTAGTGGATGGCCCCGGCGAAGAAGCTGCCGATGGGGCTCAGCAGGTCGACGACGGCACCGCGCAGCGGGGAGAACACGCTGTTGGTCACCGATTTCACGCCGGATGTGATGCTGTGAGTGCGCCCGTTGAGGTCAAGCGAGACGATCGAGAGTGAAATCACGACCAGCACGACCAAGGTCAACGTGCGGCGCGACCGCCGAGACTTCGCCACCCAGGGGAGACCGTACGATCCGTCAGCGTGACGACGTGGTGATCAGCACCCGCTTGAGCGCTTCAAACTCTTCCAGACACTGCCCAGCGCCGATGGCGACACAATTGAGCGGGTCGCGGGCGACGACGATCGGCATGCCGGTCTCGTGCTGCAGGCGGGCTTCGAGGCCGTGCAGCATGGCGCCGCCACCGGTCAGGACAATGCCCTGCTCCATGATGTCGGCCGCCAACTCGGGCGGCGTGCGGTCCAGGGTCACCTTCACGGCGTCGATGATGGCGGAGACCGGCTCCTCAATGGCGCGCCGGATCTCCTCGGTCGACACCACGATCGTCTTGGGCAGACCACTCACCAGGTCGCGGCCGCGGATCTCGGCGTGCAGCTCCTGCTCCAACGCGTAGGCCGAGCCGAGCGTGATCTTGATCTCTTCCGCCGTGCGCTCACCGAGGGCCAGGCTGAACTCCTTCTTCACGAACGAGATGATGGCTTCGTCCAACTCGTCGCCGCCGATGCGCACCGACTGGCTGGTCACGATGCCGCCCAAGGAGATGACGGCCACTTCGGTGGTGCCACCGCCGATGTCGACCACCATGTTGCCGGTGGGCTCGTGGACGGGCAGGCCGGCCCCGATGGCCGCGGCCATGGGCTCTTCAATGATGTAGGCGCGCCGCGCGCCGGCGTACTCGGCCGCTTCCATCACGGCCCGGCGTTCCACGCCGGTGATGCCCGAGGGCACGCAGATCACCATGCGCGGCTTGGCGAAGCGGCGCTGGTGCACGCGGTGGATGAAATAGCGGAGCATTTTTTCGCAGATCTCGAAGTCGGCGATGACGCCGTCCTTCAACGGCCGGATGGCCTGAATGTTCGACGGGGTACGACCGATCATCCGCTTGGCTTCGGCCCCGACGGCCAACGGGCGCCCGTCCTTGACGTCAACGGCGACGACGGAGGGCTCGTTGAGGACGATGCCGCGACCACGGACGTAGACCAGGGTGTTGGCGGTGCCCAAGTCGACTGCCATGTCACGACCAAGCAGGGAAAGGCGATTGTCGGCCATAAAGTGCTTTCTCCCGATGCATGCGGGACCAGCGTCGGAGGGGTCCGGCGCCTGTTGGTGAGCCTAAAGGGTAGGGGACGCGACGCTCCACCACAAGGCGGACCGGGTCCGGGACCCCTCTGAACTGGGGCGGGACCTACAGGTGGGGGAAGAAGAGCGCGATCTCGCGGGCGGCCGCTTCGTGCGAATCCGAGCCGTGAATGAGGTTTTCGCCCATCTCAATGGCCAGGTCGCCCCGAATGGTGCCTGGAGCCGCTTCTGCCGGGTTGGTGGTGCCCATCATGGCCCGGACCACCGCATAGGTGTCCTTGGGGCCCTCCACCACCAGGGCCAGCACCGGTGAGCGGGTGATGAAGCTCACCAGTTCGCCGAAGAAGGGGCGCTCGGCGTGCTCGGCGTAGTGCTGCTCCGCCAGCTCCGTGCTGATGGTCCGCAATTCGGCTGCGACGAGTCGCAGTTGCTTCCGCTCAATTCGGCTGACGATTTCTCCGGCCAGGCCACGTTCGACGCCGTCCGGCTTCACAAGTACAAGAGTGCGATCCACGAGCGGAGGACAGTAGCAGCCTACGAACCGGCGTCCTCCCAGCGCACCGCGCCGGCCAGCATCTCGCCCCGCGCCGCGCCGACCACGTAGAGCGAACCGGCCACCACGACCAGTCCGTCGGTGTCGACCAGGCCACGCGCCAGCGACAAGGCGTCGACCACGGCGCGATCGACGAACGACGTCATGCCCACCGCCTGCGCCGCCTCGGCCACGTCGGTCGCCTCCATGGCCCGGGGCGACTCGGGTTGGCAGGCCACCACGATGGAGACGCCGGCATCTTTGAGCGCGGCCAGCATGGCCAGCGGGTCGCGGCCCGTCAGCATGCCGACGACGGCCACCGAGTCACCGTCGACGGTGAACTCCTCGCGCAACGCCGCGCCCAATGCAGTCATGCCGGCCACGTTGTGTGCGCCGTCGACCAACAGCAACGGACGTCGGCCCAACACCTCGAGCCGGCCGGGCACGCGCACCGACGCCAAGCCCTCGGCCACGACGTCGGGATCAAGGGCGCGGCCAAAGAACGCCTCCACCGCCGCCAGCGCGCAGGCGGCATTGCGGCCTTGATGCGCGCCGTGCAACGGCACCAGGACCTCGTCGTAGCGGGCCCCGGGTGTCCATAACGTCACCAGGCGGCCGCCGACAGCCAGGCGGTTCTCATCGCATCCGAAGTCACGACCGGCCAACCAGACACCCGCCGCATCGACCGCACTGGCGGCGGCCTCAATGAGGCCGACCAGTGCGGGATCGGTCTCCCCCACCACGGCCAGGGTGCCTTCCTTGATGATGCCGGCCTTGTCCTCGGCGATCCCCTCCAGCGTCGGGCCCAGCACGTCGGTGTGGTCGTAACTCACGTTGGTCAGCACGGCCACGTCCCCGTGCACCACGTTGGTGCCGTCCCAGGTGCCCCCCAACCCGACTTCGACGACCATGGCATCAACCGCCTCGTCGGCGAACCAGGCCAGGGCCGCCGCCGTCAACAACTCGAATCGGGTGGGCCGCTCGTCCAGCATCGACTCCAACGAAGCCAACTCCCCCAGCACGGCGGCAAATGATTCGTCATCGATGGGCTCGGCGTTGCGAGCCAGTCGCTCGGACACCCGGTGCAGATTCGGGCTGGTGTAGGTCCCGACCGTGAGGCCCTGGGCCAGCAGCAGCGCCGTGGCCATGGCCGTGGTCGAGCCCTTGCCGTTGGTGCCGGTGATGTGGATGGAGGGGATGGATGCCTGCGGCTCGCCCAGCAGGGCGGTCAACGCCTGCATCCGGGCCAGCGTGGGCAGCGAGCGCCGGCTGGGCATTGACGATTCGAAGTCGATGTGACTCTCCAACCAGACCAGGGCCTCGTCCAGACCGGCGAACCCACCACGAACGCCAGGCGCGGCTACCTCAGCGCGTTCCTCCATGAGCAGGCCCGGAGAAGATCAGGAAGCGGCGCGGCGGGTACGGGTCGCCTTGGCCGGCGCACCACCCACCGGGACCAGCGTGGGCGCCACCCGGTCGAGCACGACGGAGCGGTCCACCACGCACTTGCCGACGTCGGTCCGGCTGGGTAGGTCGTACATGACGTCGAGCAGCACCTCTTCGAGGATGGCCCGCAACCCACGGGCGCCGGTACCGCGCAGCATGGCCTGCTCGGCCACGGCCTCCAGCGCATCGGGCGTGAACTCCAGCTCGACGTTGTCGAGGGCGAAGACCCGCTCGTACTGGCGCACCAGCGCGTTCTTGGGCTCGACCAGAATCTGCACCAGGGCGTCCTTGAACAAGGGCGACACGGCACTGACCACGGGCAGGCGGCCGATGAACTCGGGAATGAGACCGAACTTGATGAGGTCCTCGGGCAGCACGTGGCGCAGGATCTCGCCGTCGTCGCGCTCACGCTTGTGCACCTCGGCCCGGAAGCCAATGCCCCGCTTGCCGATGCGGCCCTCGATCACCTTGTCGAGGCCGGCGAAGGCGCCGCCACAGATGAAGAGGATGTTGGTGGTGTCGATCTGGATGAACTCCTGGTGCGGGTGCTTGCGCCCGCCCTGGGGGGGCACCGACGCCGTCGTCCCTTCGAGGATCTTCAAGAGGGCCTGCTGCACACCCTCGCCCGACACGTCACGGGTGATGGAGGGGTTCTCGCTCTTGCGGGCGATCTTGTCGATCTCGTCGATGTAGATGATGCCCGTCTCGGCCCGCTTCACGTCGTAGTCGGCGGCCTGAATCAACTTGAGCAGAATGTTCTCGACGTCCTCGCCCACATACCCGGCCTCGGTCAACGCGGTGGCGTCGGCGATGGCGAAGGGCACGTTCAACATGCGAGCCAGTGTCTGGGCCAGCAGCGTCTTGCCGCAACCGGTGGGACCGAGCAGCAGGATGTTGGACTTGGCCAACTCCACGCCGTCCTCAGATGCCGGTCCGGCCTGCACCCGCTTGTAGTGGTTGTAGACGGCCACCGACAGGATCTTCTTGGCGTACTCCTGGCCGACCACGTAGTCGTTGAGGAACTCGAAGATCTCCTTGGGCTTGGGCAGGTCCTCGAAGCTCAGCTCGGTGGTCTCGTCGCGCTCCTCGGCGATGATGTCGTTGCAAAGGTCGATGCACTCGTCGCAGATGTAGACACCCGGACCGGCGATCAGCTTCTTTACCTGCTTCTGGGTCTTGCCACAGAAGCTGCACTTGACGAGATCGCCACCTTCACCGAACTTTGCCACCAGACCCCTCTCCGTTCGACCGTGTGTTGTGTTCTCGGGGCCTATGCGGCGCCGATGGCCTCGAGCGGGGCGATCGACCGGGCCGTGATGACCTCGTCAATCACGCCGTACGTCACCGCTTCCTCGGCCGTGAGGATGAAGTCACGGTCGGTGTCCTTGGCCACCTTCTCGTGCGTCTGGCCCGTGTCCTCGGCCAGCATGCCGGTCAGCAGATCACGCATGCGGAGGATCTCCTTGGCCTGCAGTTCAATGTCGCTGGCCTGTCCTTCGACGCCGCCCCAGGGTTGGTGCAAGAGGATGCGGGCGTGGGGCAGGGCGAAGCGCTTGCCGGTGGTGCCGGCCGCCAGCAGGACGGCGGCGGCCGAGGCGGCCTGGCCGAAGCAGAAGGTCGAGCAGTCGGGCTTGATGAACTTCATGGTGTCGTAGATGGCAAAGAGCGCCGTGATGTCGCCACCGGGAGAGTTGATGTAGAGGTGGACGTCCTTTTCGGGGTCGTCGGACTCGAGGTAGAGCATCTGGGCGCAGATCATGTTGGCCACCGAGTCGTTGACCGGCGTGCCCAAGAAGATGATGCGCTCGGCCAACAGGCGCGAGTACATGTCGTAGATCTTCTCGCCCCGGCTGGTCGACTCGAAGATCTGGGG
>DATAUC010000042.1:0-248555 GCA_036268485.1 Acidimicrobiales bacterium | reverse complement strand
GGCGGTGCCGGGGGAGATTTGAAGGGACTGGACCATCCAGGCGGGCATGGAGACCGCGCCATCACCCCGCCAGGCCTCGGTCTCGTCGTATTCGGCGATGAGGACGAACAGGGTGCTGGTGCGGGCAGCCAGGGCCCGACCGTGGGCGGCGATCCGGACCGCCAGGGCCAAGGACTTGGCATCCCCGCCGAAGTTGCGACAGGCCGGGCGGGTGCGACGGCCAGAGGAGGGGCGCTTCAGTTCGGCAGCAGCAGTTACGACCACTCCGACATGATGCGGAAGGGGTGTGACATCTGCCGACCTCGACCCGATTCAAGCCCTGATACGCGGATACGCGGACGGTGCACCGTCGCACAACCAATCCGCGATACTGGAGCATGGACAAAATCGGCGTGGTCGACACCATGTTCGCCCGCTACGACATGGGCGGCGAGGCCCTCGATGCCCTGAAGCAGTGTGTGGGCCACGGCACCCGCTTCGAGGTCATCCGCCGCACCGTGCCCGGCTTCAAGGACCTGGCCGTGGCAGCCAAGAAGCTCATTGAAGAGGAGGGCTGCCGCATCATCGTGGCCCTGGGTATGCCCGGCAGTGCAGAGGTGGACAAGGTTTGCGCACACGAGGCCTCGACCGGGATCATGTCGGCCCAGCTCATGACCAACACCCACATTCTCGAGGTTTTTGTCCACGAGGACGAGTCCGACGACCCGGCCACACTGGCCATGGTGTTCAAGAACCGCTCACGCGACCATGCGCTCAACGCCTACCAGATGCTCTACGAGCCCGAGAAGCTGATCGAGCGGGCCGGACAGGGCATCCGGCAGGGCTTCGGCGACGCCGGTCCGCTCGACCTGTAGCCGGGCTCCATGCCCGGGCTCCCAGCCCAGCTCAGCTCAGCCCAGCGCCCCTAAGGGTTAGCTGCCCCAGGTATCGGTGAAGGCGGTGCCACCTGCCGTGAGCGGTGACGGCGTGGCCTCAACCGATCCGTTGGAAGCCATCTGCAAAGGCGTGTCGGTGAAGCTGCTGATCGAACCCGTCTTGCCGGCCACATCGGTGGCCTGCGCGTTGGAGAAGGCCACGCTGCCGAAGTTGGACAGGCCCACGGTGGCGCAGAAGATCAGGAGCGAGCACGAAGTCGGCGCCTCGGCGACCCACTCAGCCGATGAACGGGGCAAGCCGCTGGACGAGACCGTGGTGGAGAACATCCAGCCCGCGTGCTGCGTGCTGGTGTCGACCAGGGCCAGAGTGAAGGACGTGCCGGCCGTGTTGGACTTCACGGCGGCGGCCATGTGGTCGCCCGGAGTCACCGGGTAGGTGGTCTGCGACAGGTCGACCGGGCTGGCCGGGTACATCTCGTACCAGGCGTAGTAGTTCGGGGCTCCCGAGGCCAAACAGTCCGAGTCGGCGCCGTCCTGCTCCACCGAGGTGGAGGAGTAGCCGTCCAGGCCGACCCAGAAGGCGGCATAGGTGGCCGAGGAGCCGAGGCCGAGGAGGCCGCCCCCGCCGGCGTGGCAGGTTACGGCAGGCTCGATCCACTGGGCCGAAACCGAGGTAAAGGTGTCACCGCTGTCGGCGTAGCCTGACCAGTTGGGCGACTGCACGGCGGTGCCGTTGTGCAGGGCGCCGGCGCTCAGGCGGTTGAGGTGCACCACGTGCTTACCCAGGATGGGGTCGTGCGTCACCGACGCTCCCGCCGTCCCGACCATTCCCGCCGGCACCACCGCGCCGAGGAGGGCCAACGCGCCCGTGACCAAGAGCTTCTTCATGAATATCCCCACTTTTCCGCCGGAACCGGATTCCCACATAGCGCAACGTCGACTGAGGCCGAATCTTGCGCCCGCACCCTGAAATTCTGGCTCCATTCCCGTCAGTTCCCGCACGATAGCAAGCTCAGCCACCGCCATTTCGGGCCGGCGCCAGGCTGGAACGAACGACCTACGTATCCCGGGGCAGGCCCAGCACCTTCTCGGCCACGATGTTGCGCTGGACCTGGGCCGTGCCGCCCCCGACGGTCAGTGCCGGACCGAAGAGGAACCCCCGGGACCAGGTCGAATCCCCCGACCGGCCCACCGGATCGGTCCCCAAAAGCATCCCGTGCGCTCCGGCCAGGTCGCGGGCCAGCGTCATGATGTGCTGCCCGTGCTCGTCGGCGATGGCCTTGCGCACCGAGGCCTCGGGCCCGGGCACCCGTCCAGCCAAAACGGCCGAGACCATGCGCAGACGCAACACCCGCAGAATCTGGGCCTCCATCCAGACCGAGACGAGCCGGTCCCGCAGCGACGGATCCAGCGCCGCATCCAGACCAGCACCAGAACCACCAGAACCACCACCACCACTGCGCACCAACTCGACCAGATCCTCCGCCGTCGGCCCCATGCCCCACAGCGCGCCCTCACCGGACAGCGAGACCCGCTCGTTGCCCAGGGTGACTTTGGCCAATTCCCAGCCGTTGTGTTCCGCCCCGACGAGGTGGTCCGCCGGGATGCGGACGTCAGTGAAAAAGACCTCGTTGAAGGCGTGCTCACCCGTCATATCGATGAGCGGTCGTATCTCGATACCGGGCAGATCCATCGGGCAGACGAAATACGAGATGCCGTGGTGCTTCGTGGCGCCGGGATCGGTCCGGGCCAGCAGGATCCCCCAGCGGGCGATGTGCCCGTAGCTGGTCCATATCTTCGATCCGTTGACCACGTAGTGATCGCCGTCCCGCACGGCCTTGGTCGACAGCGCAGCCAGGTCGGAGCCGGCGCCGGGCTCGGAGAAGAGCTGGCACCAGAAGTCCTCGCCCGAGAGCAGCGACCACAGCCAGCGATCCTTTTGCTCCTCGGTGCCGGCGTACATGAGCGTGGGCCCAGCCCAGCCAATGCCGATGGGGTTGATAGGACGCCGCACGCCGGCCGCCCGCAGCTCCTCGTCGATCATCAACTGAGTCAAAGGATCGGCGTCCAGACCGAAGGGCGGCGCCCAATGCGGCACCACGTAGCCCGCTTCAGCCAATTGCCGGCCCGACGGCGACGGATGGGCCGCCAGCCATTGCCGAACATCCAAGCGGCGGGGGTCATCTTCTCCGGGCAGGCCGAGATCCACGCCGGCAGCGTAGGCTCATCGCCGCAACTGCTGCCGAGTGGGGCGCAGCACCAGGGAAGAGGGGTCGGCAATGACGAACTGGAACTACGGCGACGTGTGGGAAACCGTGGCCGATGTGAAGCCCGACGGCATCGCCATCACGCAGGGCGACCGTCAGGTGAGCTGGGGCGAGTTCGACCGGGGCGCCGACGGCATCGCCCAGTGGCTGCTCGACCTCGGTGTGGTCCAGCAGGACAAGGTGGCCGTCTATCTCTACAACTGCCCCGAGTACCTGCAGACCACCTTCGCCGCGGCCAAGATCGGCCTGGTCCCGGTCAACACCAATTACCGCTACGGCGACGACGAGCTGTCCTACCTATGGGAGAACGCCGACGCCGTGGCCGTGGTGTTCCATGGGGCGTTCGCTGACCGTATCGAGGGAATTTTCGACCGGGTACCGGGAGTCAAGGGTTGGCTCTGGGTCGACGAGGGCTCGGGCCCCTGCCCGGACTGGGCCACTCCCTACGACGACGCGGCCAAGGCCGCCACCGGTCGCACGGCCGCTCCCTGGGGCCGCAGCGGCGACGACCTCTTCATGCTCTACACCGGCGGCACCACCGGCATGCCCAAGGGCGTCATGTGGCGCCAGGACGACCTCTTCGCCCGCCTCATCGCCAGCGGCGTGCGGGGCTACCCGGCCGACGGCGGCACCGAGGCGATCCGAGAAGCCCTCACGGCCAACCCGGCCGGCGTCACCCTCATGCCGGCCTGCCCGCTCATGCACGGCACCGGCGGCTTCACCGCCTACACCAACCTGGCCGAGGGCGGCACGGTCTGCCTGCTGGAGTCCCGCAAGTACGACCCGGTCGAACTCCTCGATACGGTCGAGCGCGAAGGCGTCAACGGCCTCGTCATCGTGGGCGATCCCTTCTCGCGCCCGCTCATCAGCGCCCTCAATGAGCAGCCGGGCCACTGGAACTTGAGCTCGCTCATGATGGTCATCTCGTCGGGCGCCATGTGGAGCGAGTCGATCAAGCAGGAACTGCTGGCCCACCACGCCGGCATGCTGCTGGTGGATGCCTTCAGCTCATCGGAGGCGCTGGGTATGGGCGTCTCGGTCAGCGGCGCCGGCAACGCGGCGGCCACGGCCAAGTTCACGCTCGGCCCCGACGTGAAGGTGCTGATGGAGGACGGCACCGAGGCGACACCGGGCTCCGAGGACATCGGCGTGCTGGCCCTCGGCGGCCGCAACCCGCTCGGCTATTACAAGGATGAGGAGAAGTCGGACCGCACGTTCAAGGAGATCGACGGGGTGCGCTACTCCATCCCGGGCGACTTCGCCCAGGTCGACGCCGACGGCACCATCCACCTGCTGGGCCGGGGCTCGGTCTGCATCAACTCGGGCGGCGAGAAGATCTTCCCCGAAGAGGTCGAGGAATCGCTCAAGACCCACGGCGCCGTGCGCGACGCCGTCGTCGTCGGCATCCCGCACCCGACCTACGGCGAGCAGATCGTGGCCGTGGTCGAGCTGGACGACAGCGCACCGGTGCCGGCCGAGATCGAGCTCATCGACCACGTCAAGGAGCGCCTGGCCAGCTACAAGGCGCCGCGCCGGGTGCGCACCGTCACCACCATCGGACGCGCTCCCAACGGCAAAGTCGACTACAAGCGGCACAGGGCCGAGTCGATCGACGAACTGGAGCCCGCTACCTAGTTAGCCTGGAGTGATGTACACCGCCCCGGCTGATGCGTCCATCGGTGAGGCGGAGTGGCGTCCCTTCCTCGAAGCCAACCTCTTCGGCCATCTCATCGCGGCGGGCCGGGGTCGGGACGTGCCGGTGGCCGTGCCGACGCAATTCATCCTCGATGGCCAGACCGTCCGGCTGCACCTGGTGCGGGCCAACCCCGTCTTCGCCGCGCTGGCCGAGAACCCCAGGGTGCTACTCAGCGTGGCGGCCGATTGGGCCTTCATCCCATCTGATTGGAAAGCGATCGGCGACGAGGATCCGACGCTGGGCGTGCCGACGACCTACTACGGCGCCGTCCAGGTAACCGGCACAGCCACCGTGCTCGACGAGCGGGACGACCCGGGTTCCGTGGCGGCCGTCTTGCGGCAGCAGCTCAACGTGTTCCAGCCCGACGTCCCCGTGGTCGACCCGGGCCGGGAACCCCACGCCGCCCGCATCCGGACGATTCTCGGCATCAGTATCGAAATCGAATCGGTCGTGGCGAAGTTCAAATACGGCGGCAATGTCGACGCCGCCCATCGCCAGTCCGTGGTGCAACACCTCACCGAGCGCCACGGCCCGGGCGACGTTGCCGCGGCGGCCCACACCCTGCGTCGGCTCGCCACCGACTGAATGAACTAGCCCTCGACCACCTTGGCGATGTTGGCCAGCGTGGCCGCCATCTGGGTCTGGGCGTTCACCGATCCGTGGTCACCCAGGGGGCGACTGATCAATTTCATCCAGCCCGCACGGTTGTCGTTCCAGGACTCAGTCACCCGGCACCCGCTCCCCGTGTCTTCCAGCTCGTAGCGCCAGTTGGACACCGGCATTGGACCCGAGGTGATGGCGATCTCGAAGGACTTTCCGGGCTCGCAATCTGTCACCGTGGCCGTGGTTTTCCACTTGCGGAACCCGTTCTTGTTGACGCCGGTGAAGGTGGCGCCGACGGCCGGGCCGACGGCTCCGTTGCCCCAGCTGCCACCCTGGTTCTCGGGCGAGAACTCACCCATGCGGGGCAGGTCAGAGACCAGGGCCCACACCTTCTCCGCCGGGGCGGCGATGTCACGGGACTCAGCTATGGGATAGGTCATGGGAGAACGATAGTTTGGAGTGATGACCGCCACCGGTAGGACACTGCTCCCGGGTCAGGAAGAGTTGACCTCCCTGGTCCCTCCCACGTTCAACACCGTGGAAGAGGAGCGTGTGCACCGAAAGCAGCGCCTGGCCGGCGCCCTCCGTCTGTTCGGCCGCTTCGGCTTCGGCGAGGGCGTGGCCGGGCACATCACCGCCCGCGACCCCGAACTGACCGACCACTTCTGGGTCAACCCGTTCGGCATGAGCTTCCGCCACGTCCGGGTGTCCGACCTCATTCTGGTCAGCCACACCGGCGAGGTGGTCGAGGGCAACCGGCCGGTCAACCCGGCCGCCTTCGCCATTCACTCGGCCGTGCACGCCGCCCGGCCCGATGTGATTGCCGCCGCCCACGCCCACTCGGTCTACGGCAAGGCCTGGTCGTCGCTCGGACGCCCGCTCGATCCCATCACCCAGGACGCCTGCGTCTTCTTCGAGGACCACACGGTCTGCGAAGAGGGCGGCGGGGCCATCGTGCTCGAGGAGGCGGCCGCCAAGGCGCTGGCATCGGCGCTCGGACCACATAAGGCCACCATCCACCGCAACCACGGGCTCTTCACCGTCGGGCAGACGGTGGACGAGGCGGCCTGGTGGTTCATCACCATGGAGCGTTCCTGCCAGGCCCAGCTGCTGGCCGAAGCGGCCGGCACGCCCCTGCTGATCAACGACGAAGGTGCCCGCTACACCCGGGACCGCACAGCGTCACCGGTGGCCGGCTGGTTCTCCTTCAAGCCGCTGTGGGACGAGATCACCCGCAGCGACCCCGACCTGTTCGACTAACGGCCCGGCGCCTCGTCGACCCGGTCACGTTGGGCCGCCGCCGCCCGGGCGAAGTCCGGATGCACGCCCGAGAGGGAAAGCCAACGGCGACTGGCATCGAGGGACACGCCGATACCGGCATGGGTCAAGCGCCGCCCTTCGAGCACGGCGCTGACCAATGCGGCCACCGCGAACAGCCCCAGCACCCAGGCCGCCACTACTGATGTCAGTGACGCCATGCTCAGCGCGGCCAAGGCCAGCACGGCAGCCGCCACGGCCAGGCCCAACCAGATCCGACGCATGCGTCGGGCCACGGACAGTCGGCGGTAGGCGAACTCGGAGAAGGGCACCGTGACCGAGACGTACTCGGCCGGACGATGGGTGAACGCGATGGCCAGCAAGATGAGCCAACCCAGCGGACCGAGGAGGACAAGGAGCCAGGCTGCGCCCAATCCGGCGCTCCCGGCCACGTGCTCACGCACGGTGAGGCGGTCGCTGGTGGCAATCCCCTCCTTGATGCAGAGACCGGGCAGTCGGCCCCGCACGGCATCATCTATGAAGACGGTCACGTCGGCCATTCGTCTCCTCCCTCCTCCCTCATCTCTCCTGCTCTGCAGCGTAAACCCCGGCAGATCGCTTGGGAAGGGAGCGGCGTGGCAGAGTGGTTCGGCATGGATACGTTGCGCTCGGACGACCCGTTGGCGGCGACCGTCACCGCGGCCATTCAGACCGGCGACGTACCGGCACTCACCCGGCTTCTGCTCGAGCACGACGGGCTGGCCGCCGTCACCATCTCGAACACGAAGGGCACGCAGCGCACTCTCTTGCATCTCGTGACCGATTGGCCGGGTTACTTCCCCCACGGCCCCGCCGTCGCCCAACTCCTGCTCCAGGCCGGAGCCGACGTCAACGCCGTCATGGTGGGCGGTCGTTTCGCCGAGTCAGCGTTGCACTCGGCCGCCAGCAGCGACGACGCCGACGTGGCCGCCGTGCTCATTGGGGCGGGCGCCGAACTCTCCATGCCCGGTGGCTGCATCGGCACCCCGCTGGCCAACGCAGTGGCCTTCGGCTGCTGGCACGTGGCCCGCCTCCTGGTGGCGGCCGGCGCCCCGGTCGACGAACTGTGGCAGGCCGCGGCCCTCGGACTGTCAGAGCGGATCGAGGTGTTGCTGTCCGCCGACCCGGCACCCTCCGAGGTCGAGATCAACGAGTCCTTCTGGCAGGCCTGTCACGGCGGCCAGCGCCGGGCGGCCGAACGGCTCTTGGCCGCCGGAGCTGACCTCAATTTCCGCCCGGGCTATTCGGACGAGACCACCCCCCTGGCCGCGGCTCGGAGCCATGACAACCAGCGCGAAAACCTCATTGAGTGGTTGGAGGCACAGGGTGCCCAGGCCATCGACTGATCAGGGCAAAGGAGTGCGATGGCCATGAGTCCCCAAGACGTGGTGATCCGTTTCCTGGCCGCCATGGCGGACAACGACCCGGATACGGTGATCGATCTGGCGGCTGACGACATCGTCTACAGCAACGTGTCACTGCCGACCATCCGGGGCAAGGAGCGATTCGCCCGCGGGGTCCGGGCCTATTTCCGGTACCACCTGGACTTCGAGGTCGTGGTGCACCGAATGGCCGAGAACGGTCCCGTCGTCCTGACCGAGCGCACCGACGCCCTGATCGCCGGACCGTTCCGCATGCAGTTCTGGGTGTGCGGCACCTTTGAGATCCACGACGAGAAGGTCACCCTCTGGCGTGACTACTTCGACTGGCGCGCCACCACGCTGGCCACGCTCCGAGGACTCGTGGGCATGGCGGTACCGTCGTTGCGAGCCACCCTGCCGGCTCGCGCTGTCGGGTAGCTTCGCTGCCCAGTGACACTCGGGCGGAATAACGGAGGCGGCGGAATCATGCGCAGGCGATTGATCTCGATGGCCGCGGCCGTCACCCTGATGGCCGGCGTCTGTCTGGGCACCTCCGCCCTGCTGGTCCCGGCCGCCACGGCCGCCCCGCTGCCCATGACCACGTGTGCCTTGCCCTCCTCGGGGACCAGCTTCGGACAAGCGTCTCCCAGCCAGGAGGACTTGAACCCGGTCGCCTTGCGCAACGCCATCGCCTTCGCCGAACTCCACCTGCGGGCGTCGGTGCAGATCTTCCGCAACAACTGCAAGGTGGGCCAGGGCCTGCTGGACCCGGTGACCAACAGCATCCCCTACGAGATCTTCAGCTCGACCAAGAGCGTCATCTCCATCCTCACCGGGATCGCCTACGACCAGCACAAATTGGCCCTGAACGACCCCATCGGCAAGTACCTCCCGACCGGTCCGGGTTGGGGCGACGCCGCGCACCGGGCTATCACCATCCGAGACCTGCTGACCGAGACGGCCGGGCTGCGCGAGTCCATCCTGGCCGAGTTCGCCTCGGTGGGCACCGACCCCAATGTGGCCCAGGAGGCGCTGGCGCAGCCGTTGGTGCACACGCCGGGCACCACGTTCGACTACACCCAACGGGTGCCCGATCTGTTGGGCTATGTCGTGCAACGGGCCGTCGGACAGGATCTGCAGGCCTTCGCCCAGACCTACCTCTTCGGACCGATCGGCATTCCAGCCAACAGCTTCATCTGGCTACGGGACCGGTCCGGCATCACCTACGGCTACGCCAACCTGTTCATCCCACCCATCCAGTTCGCCAAGCTCGGCCTGCTCATGCAGAACGGCGGGAACTGGAACGGCCGTCAGATCCTGTCCACCAACTACATCAGCCAGCTGCGCCAACCCACCAGCACCAACGGGTGCTACGGATTCTTGTTCTGGGTCAATGGCGGTCCCACGTGCACCAGCGCCAATATCCCGGCCACCCAAGTGGTGGACAAAGAGCTGATCCCGGCCGCACCGTCGGACCTCTACGCCATGGTGGGCGCGCTGCAACAGAACAACTTCATGATCCCCAGCCTGCACATGACGGTCACGTGGACCGGCGCGTTCGGCGATACCACGCCCAACCTGGCCGGGCTCCTGAGCGCCTCGGGTGCCGCCTCCAATCTGTACGACACCTTCTTCCGCATTCTCATGAGCGGCGTGCAAGACCAGCACGTGCCCGATCCCGGTCCGTACACGGCGCCGCCGGAGGACCTCGACCTCAATCTCAACAACTTCATCAGTCCCGCCGTCCTCCTGACCGACCTGGTGACCAATCCTCACTGCAATGTCCTCTTCTGCGACGGCACCATTCCGACGCAGGGGCTGGCGGCGAACGGCCGCGCCGTGGTGGCCTACCTGAGAGGGCTCCTCGGTCAGCCCTGACCAAGGATGCGGCGCCGACCGCCGTCACTTGGGTTCGCCCAGATTGTCGCCCCACCGGACGCACCACCCGGTTGCGACCATAACGAGAACCTGTTCTAATCTCGGCCGATGGAGTGCAACCTCGCCGATCTTTTTGAGGCCGCCGTCGACGCCTATCCCGATCGGGAGTACCTGGTCGCCAACGGGAAGCGCCGCACCTACGCCGAGCTGGACGCCCGGGCTAATCAGCTGGCCCACCACCTGGCCTCCCAGGGCATCGGACCTGGGGATCACGTCGGGATCTACTCCTACAACAGCGTGGAATGGGTGGAGACGGCATGGGCCGTCTTCAAGCTGCGCGCCGTCTGGATCAACATCAACTACCGCTACGTCAAGGAGGAACTGCGCTACCTCTTGACCAACGCCAACCTCAAGGCCTTGGTCTACCAGCGTGAATTCTCACCACTGGTGGGCGCCCTGCTCGATGAATTGCCGGACCTCGAGCACCTGATTGTGGTCGACGACGATTCGGGGGCCGCCCCTGCTTCATCCGATGCGCTCGAGTATGAGGCCGCACTGGAGGGACAGTCGACCGCCCGCGATTTCGGGCCCCGGTCGGGCGACGACATCTACATCCTCTATACCGGCGGCACCACGGGTATGCCCAAGGGCGTGGTCTGGCGCCACGAGGACGTCTTCTACGCCCTCGGCGGCGGGACCGACCCCATCTCCAATACGCGCATTGAGGATGCCAGCCTCATCGTGGAGAAGGGAGCCAACGGCGCCGTCTGCCATCTGCCCATCGCCCCGCTCATGCACGGCGCCACGCAGTGGTGCGTCATGGGCCAGAGCTTCGTCGGCTCCAAGATCGTGCTCATGGCCAAGTTCGATCCCCACGCCGTGTGGGACCTGGTCGAGACCGAAGGCGTGAATGTGATCATGATCACCGGTGACGCCATGGGCAAGCCGCTGATCGAGTCGCTGGGTGATGCCGGCACCGAGCACGAGCTCTCGTCGCTCTACGCCGTCGTCTCCTCGGCCGCACTTTTCAGCTCGCCGGTCAAGGACGAGTTCTTCACCCGATTGCCCAATATCATGATCACCGACGCCATCGGCTCGTCCGAGGGAGGCAACAACGGGTTGACGGTGGTCTCCGCCGGCCACACCGCCATGAAGAGTGGACCCACGGTCCACGTGCTGGGCCAGACCGTCGTCTTCGACGAGGATCTCAACCCGGTCGAGCCCGGCTCGGGCGTCATCGGCAAAATTGCCCGCTCGGGCGACATCCCGTTGGGTTACTACAACGACCCGGTCAAGACGGCGGAGACCTTCTTCGAGGTGCGGGGCACGCGCTATGTCATGCCGGGTGACTTCGCCACCGTTGAAGCCGACGGTTCCATCACCCTTCTCGGCCGCGGCTCCATCGTGATCAACTCGGGCGGCGAGAAGATCTTCCCCGAAGAGGTGGAATCGGCCGTTCGTTCGCATCCCGATGTCATGGACGCCATCGTCTGCGGCGCTCCGGACGAGCGTTGGGGCCAGACCGTGGCCGCCATCATCCAGCCGCGGCGGGGCCACGAGGCACCAACGTTGGAGAGCATCCAGGCCCACTGCCGGGAGTCGATTGCCGGCTACAAGTTGCCTCGGCGGCTCCATGTGGTCGACTCGGTGGAACGCTCGCCCAGCGGCAAGCCGGACTACACCTGGGCCACCGCCATCGTGACCGCCGGCGACGCGGCCGCTAGTGCCCCTTGAACTAACCGACCTCCTGGCCGGCCGGGCTCTCGCTGGCGGCGTTGCCCCGGCCACCCTCCCCGTCGCCGTCCTGACGATGGAACTGCAACGCGGCGTGATGGGAGACCTCGCCACCTTCCCCGAACTGGCCCGGGCCGCCGCGCAGCGGGACATCGTCGCCAACACCGCCCGTCTGCTGTCCGCCTGCCGGGCGGCCCACGTCGCCGTCGTCCACTGCACCGCCGAATTCCGGGCCGACCGAGCCGGCACGGTGGCCAACACCCCCCTGCACACCGCGGTCCTGCGACGGCCCGAACACCTGCTCGAGAGGACCCCGGCCACCGAACTCGTGCCTCAGCTCGGCGCTCAGGTGACCGACTATGTCTCGGCCCGGCGCCATGGGGTCGCCCCTTTCACCGGGACCCCGCTCCATGCCACCCTGGGGGAGCTGGGCGTGCAGGTCCTGATCGTCACCGGCGTGTCGATCAATCTGGGCGTACTCGGGCTGTGCGTGGAGGCGGTCAACCTCGGCTACCAGTGCGTGGTGGCCACCGACGCCGTGGCTGGGGTGCCGCTCGACTACGCCGACCAGGTGCTCCAGAACTCGGTCGGCTTGGTGGCCTCACTCAATACCTCGGCCGAGATTGTCGGAGCCATCGAGATCCTCACGCGATGATGCAGGCATGCCCCTCGGTCAACTCCTCCTGCTGACCGGGTCGCCCGGCAGCGGAAAGACCACGGTGGCGCCCCTGGTAGCCGACCATGCCGACCAGTCGTGCTGCCTCAATCTGGACCTGTTCTTCGCCTCGCTGCGCACCGGAGCCATCGATCCGTGGAAGGTCGAGGCCCATCAGCAGAATCGGGTCGTCCTCTCGGCTGCCGCCTCGGCCGTGGCCACGTTCACCGCCGGCGACTACTTCACGGTGGCCGAAGGAATCCTCTATCCCTTCATGCTCGATCTGTTCGCCGCCGCTTGCGAGCCGTTGGGCATTGTCGTCAATTACGCCGTGCTCACCGCACCGCTTTCCACCGTACTGAGCCGGGTGCAGACCCGACGGGCCGAGCCCCAACATGCCGAGGCTCTCGACGACGAGGCAGTCGTCGGTGATCTGTGGAGTCAGTTCGAGGCCCAAGGTGTCGATGCCCGCCACCGCATCGACAGCAGTCAGGGCACCCCGCAGGACATCGCTGACACCGTGTACGCGCACTGCATCAAGGGCGAGCTCCGCCTGTAGCCAGCACCGCCGAACGGGTTGTCAGGCCGCCCAACTGGGCGGCGAAAGCAACGACAGCTCGGGAATCTCCGGCCCACCGGAGTCCTTGCGGGTCCAGAAGATGCACGCCACCAAGATGGACAAGAAAAACGTACCGCCGAAGATGTACGACCCCACACGCGTGTAGTGGTGCAACGTGATGTTGGCATCCCAGGCGAAGTGGCAGAGGATGAACGGCAGCAGGCGCCGCACCCGGCGATACATGATCACCGATGCCGTGGCCCACAGCACGATCGGAATCACACCCGGGCCGTAGTAGAGGTGGTACGACACCCGCACCAGTACGGCCACCAAGACCACCACCGTCGGAGACCAGCCCCGCTGCTCCAGACGGCGTAGCAGGTAGCCCAACACGACGATCTCTTCGACCACGCCGGCCGACAGGCTGCGCAACACGCCGACGGCCACAAAGCCGGTGGGCACCGGTGGGGACGCCACACCGAACGTCGGCAGATGCGCACCCTTGACGATGGCGATCCCGATGAACTGGGGGACAACGAACACGAAGATCCAGATCGGCAGCATGAGCGCCAGGTCCTTGCGCAGGCGCGACTTGTCCAGACCGATCGAGCGTGACCCTTCCCCATTGCGGAAGAGCAAGAAGAGCACCAGGGCGGCAGCGGCGAAGTCCGACAGCACGTAGGCACAGGAAAGCGCCACGGTGAGCACGGGCTGATGCGGAATGATCGCACCGGCGTCGAAGTCATTGCTTCCGGTCGTCCAGTGGAAACACAAGAAGGTGATGGCCGTCAGCGTGGCGCCGAGCGGAAAGATGGAAAGGACCACCCAGGTCTCGAGGCCGTAGAGACGTCGCAGTTTGGAGTCCGTCACCGGACGGGAACCGGACCGCCGTTGCTTCGCTTCGGGCGGTGGGGGTGATGCTGCGGCTGGCGCCGACATTGCGGCCGGCAGCACTGCAGGCGGCGCTAGCTCGTTGAGCCCCGCGCTCGTGCCGGTCACGTCGAGAGTCATCGTCTTCTCGGTGCCTTACTCAGTGAGCGTCGGAGTCAGCGTGCTCGACATCAGCGTGCTGAGCCTCAACGGCTGCGACGTCACTGTGCTCCACACCGGCGTCTTCGACCCGGGCCGTCCATGCCGAACCGTCCCAGTAGCGCAGCTCGTGCTCGCTCCTGGGGTCGGGGTACCAACCCTCGGGCACGCTGGTCGCCACCTGACCCGACTCATTGAGCACGGGATCCTTGGTCGTCTTACGGGCAATCAAGAAGAGGATGGCCCACAGCAGGAGCGAGAGGAAGCCGATGATGCCCCAAACCCAGGACGGCAGTCCCCACGGGGTCACCCGGCGCTTCATCTTGAACGACTCGGACGCCCGGTAGGCGCAAAACCCGAACACCACGGCCAGAATCAGGAACAGAACCATCTGGGGACTCCCCGCTCTCTTCGGGTCCCCCTTCGGGCCCCGCCACTTTTGCGAATGAAGCGGGGGGTCCCCTCAAACCCCCTCGCTTGTTCACCACCGTAAAGGGACGGGGTTGCCCGGGCGTCTCCGCCCGGTTGCGACTTGGTTGGTTCCAGATCTGACCGCCAGGAGTCTTTGGACTTCTGGTCAGTAGTCACCCGAAACGGCAAGCAAAAAAGTGCCGGAATCAAATCAACGGCATCGTACGAATACGAAGAGCGCAGCTACCGGCCGCCGCTCTTCAATCGGGACAACCGGCCGAGACCGGCCTAGTCGACAGAAATGAGGCGGTGACGTCCTTTGTGACCGCGCTCATGGACGCAGTGCCAATGGCTCTCATCGCGGCGCCAGTCAAACGTGCACTGCTGCATGGTAGCGGCATGGCTGGCCACTTCTTCGGTCTCTGGAATCGAATCCCTGTCCGTCTTTTCCTTAACGAGCATGCTCATGTCAACCTCATTTCGACCGCAGCGGCCCGATCGGAATCGTCACTACGGTTTTTATTTTTTCCCCGATATCTGGTCTACACCCACCAATACCCAATTTGGTGGCATGCAATCATCCGCACCCGATCGGGACCCAATCTGCACCTGAACTGAACCAACTCAGGGCCTCAACAGCAGAAAGATCCCCCGATCACCCCGATTGGGCTCCACCGCCCAAAATCTGATCTGATCAGCACGTGACCGTCATCAAAATCAATGCCATCACCGTGCCGGAGAACTCGGGGGACGAGTTGGGCAAGCGCTTCGCCGCTCGGGCCGGCGCCGTCGATAACCAGGACGGCTTCGAAGGCTTCGAGCTCCTCCGCCCCACCGACGACCGCCTGCAGTGGTTGGTGGTCACCCGCTGGCGAGACGAAGAGGCCTTCCAGAGTTGGGTGAGCTCGCCCGCCTTCGCTCACGGCCATGCCGGCGCCGACCGTCCGAACCCCCACGGCGGGCCCGTCTCGGTCTCATCGGAGTTGTGGTCCTACGAAGTATCCGGCGGCTCAACCGGGAGCGGTCAGGCCTAGCTTGGCCATCACCGCGGCGAAGCCATCACCCGGTCGGCGCCTGGCTCGGTGGCTGTTCGTCAACCGCCGCCGCGGCGGGATCACGGTGGCCCAGCGGCCCAATGTCCGACTGGGCATCTACATCGTCGCCGCGGCGCTCCCTCACGTGGTGCATCTGCACGGCACGACCAAGGACGCTGTGCAGATCATCGGCGAGACGGCCCTCATCCTGTGGGCCATCGACGAGTTGCTGCGCGGCGTGAACCCGTTTCGCCGCCTCCTCGGTGGGGCGATTCTGGTGGCCACCATCGTGCACGTGGCGGCCTAACCCCCGACTCAGCTGCCCCCGGCCGCCAGACGTTGCTTGGTGGTGCTGTGGATCGGGTCCTTGTCGAAGTTCGGCAGCACGTGCTTGCCGAAGGTCTCGACTGCTTCCTCGCACACGTCGATCTCCATGGAGGTCGAGAGCATGCCGAAGGACAGTTGGTCGGCTCCGGTCGCCGCGTAGGTCTCGATGGCCTTCGATACTTCGTCCGGCGAGCCGATGGCGATCTGACCGGCCCCAATGGCCAGATCCAGCGTGGCGGCATCCAAACCGGGCACGATCTCGGGCCACTCGGGCAGACCCTTGGGCTTGGGGAATGTGTCGAGGTAACGAAACACCAGGCTCAAGTGGTAGTTCGACTCCGACTCGAGGAAGGCCTTACGGGCCTTGGCCCCGTCCTCCATGCAGATCATCTGCGTGGTCACCATCACGTTGTTGTTGACGTAGGCGCCCACCGGGTCCTTGCAGTCTTCGATCTTCTCCTTGTAACGGGCAATCAGCGGAGTCAGCTGGTCCGGCGTGGAGAAGCCGAAGCACAGGATGCCGACACCGAGCTCGGCGGCCAGGTCGAAGGTGGACGGGCTGCCGGCGGCCATCCAGATGGCCGGGTGGGGCTTGGAGTAGGGCTTGGGCAGCACGTTGCGCTGGGGCATGGAGAAGAACTTGCCGTCATAGCTGTACTCCTCGTCCTTCCACATGCGCACGAGCTGCGGCAGCACTTCGGCCACCATCTCGCGGGTCAGGTCCGGGTCCTCAATGCCGAAGCCGCGCTGCTCGGTGGTCGACGATCCCCGGCCGGTGCCGAACTCGAAGCGACCGCCCGAGAGGTGGTCCAGCATGGCCACCCGCTCAGCGATGCGAGCCGGGTGGTTCACCGGGGGCGTGATGTTGAAGATGCCCGAGCCGATGTGGATATTGGAGGTCTTGGCGGCGCAGAAGGCGAGGAAGGACTCGGAGGCCGACAGGTGCGAGTAATCGGTGAGGAAGTGGTGCTCGGAGGCCCAGGTGTACTTGAAGCCGGCCTTGTCGGCGGCCACGATGAAGTTCACTTCGTCCATGATGCGGTCGTGCTCGGCGTTGGCACCGTGTGCTTCTCGATACTTCGGCAGCAGGCACGCAGCGTTGAAGATCCCGAATTCCATGGGGTGGACACGTCCTCTTGTACGGGGCCGCGGACCGTTCCGCGGTGCGTTCCAGCGAAGGTAACACCGCATCGACTAAAATGCAACGTGTTCCAATAATGGGGACACCTTCCCAGGTCAGGGACGTTCGGAGTTGAGATGGACCAATCGGAAACGATCGCTGGCGCCGTGGCCGCCCGGGCCCACGACGACACAATTGGGCTGATCTGTGGCGACCTCAGACTGACCCACGCCGAGGTGGTCGACCGGGCCGCCCAACGGGCCGCCTGGCTCCTGTCCAACCGCTCCCCTGGCCCCTTCCACGTGGCCGTGATGCTCGACAACGTGCCCGAGTTCATCTACTGGCTGGAGGCGGCCGCACTGGTCGGCGCCGTCATCGTCGGAGCCAACCCGACCCACCGGGGTGACGAACTGGCCCGTGACCTCAGCCACACCGAATGTCAGCTCCTGATCACCGATACCACCTCGTTCCCGCTGGTCGACGGCCTCGTCATTGGCGACGTGATCGGGACGGTTGCCCCCGCCAATCCTCACGTCTTCCTCGTCGATGCGCCCAACGCCTCCACCGCCCTCTCCCCCCACGAAGGCACGACAGCGGCCGACGTACTCAACCCCGACGTCACCCCCGAGACGTTGGGCTACCTCCTCTTCACCTCGGGCACCTCGGGGGCGCCCAAGGCCTGCCTGTGCAGCCAGGGCCGGCTGGCCCGCATCGGCGCCATCGTGGCCCAGATGTACGCCCTCACCCCCGACGACGTCTGCTACCTCTCCATGCCCCTCTTCCACTCCAATGCCCTCATGGCCGGCTGGGGTCCCGCGCTCATGGCCGGTGCCACTTTTGCCTTGCCATCGTCGGGTCGGTTCTCCGCCTCTGGCTTCCTGCCCGACGTACGGGCGGCCGGAGCCACCTACTTCAATTACGTCGGCAAACCCCTGGCCTACATACTGGCCACGCCCGAGCGGCCTGATGATGCCGACAATCCGCTCATCCGGGCCTTCGGCAACGAGGGCTCGGCCGACGACGTGGCCCGCTTCGCCGAGCGTTTCGATGTCACCGTCACCGACGCCTACGGATCCACCGAAGGCGGGGCCACGGTGGCCCGGACCCCCGACACGCCCCCCGGCGCGCTGGGCCGGGCCCCCGAAGGCACGGTGGTGCTCAGCACCGACACGGGTGAGGAATGTCCGCCGGCCCGCTTCGACGAACGGGGGCGGATCCTCAACGCCGAGGAGGCCATCGGCGAGCTGGTGTCCAAGGCCGGCGGCGCCGGCTTCGAGGGCTATTGGCGCAATGACGATGCCCAGAGCGCACGACTTCGAGAGGGCTGGTACTGGACCGGCGACCTGGCCTACCGCGATGAGGTCGGCTTCTTCTATTTCGCCGGGCGCGACCACGACTGGCTCCGGGTGGACGGGGAGAATTTCGCCTCGGCCCCCATCGAGCGCATCCTGCAACGCCATCCCGACGTGGTCCTGGCTGCCGTCTACGCCGTGCCCGACCCCGTGGTGGGCGACCAGGTCATGGCGGCGGTGCAGGTGCGACCCGGGATCGACTCCCTCGACCCGGACGTCCTGGCCTCCTTCCTGGCCGAGCAGGGAGACCTCGGAACCAAGTGGGCGCCCCGCTTCGTACGCATGACGCCTGCGCTGCCCATCACGGCCACCAACAAGGTGCTCAAGCGGGCGCTGCGGGCCGAACGGTGGAACTGCGCCGATCCGGTGTTGTGGCAGCCCAGCAAGGGATCGGGTTTCGAGGTGCTTCAACCCGAGGAAGCGGCCGCCCTCGAGGCCGCTGTGGCTGACCGGGTCATCTGATGGCAAGCCTCGCCGGGTGAGCAATACTCATCGCGTGAAGTCACCCCTGCTGGCCTGCACATCCGGAGCCCTGGTGGCCGCCTGCGTCCTCCTGGGGCCAGGCTCCGCTGGCGCCGCCACGCACGCCACGCACGCCACGCACGCCACGCACGCCAAGACCCCGCCCCAGCGCACCGTCCTGGCCGTGCGCGGTTCGGGCAATGCGTCAACCCACACATTCAAGATCTCCGCGGCCTCGTGGCATGTGGGGTATGCCTTCCAATGCATCACACAAAGCGCATTTGGATTCCAGGTGAAGCGGGCTCACAAGACTGCCGCCGCTCATACCGTGGTCGGGTCCGGTTTCGCCAAGTCCGGCACCACCAACTACAAGGAATCTGGCTCGTACTCCATCGTCGTGAAATCGGCCGACCACTGCGAGTGGCTGCTCAGGGTGACCCAGCCCAAGACCTGAGCAACCTCTCCCTTACGGCGCCGATGGCCAAGCAACCTGCGATTCTTCGTCTCACTGAAGAAATCGAACGAACCACCCAGCGTATCGACGAGTTGCAACAAGAACGCGATGCCGTCGTCAATGCCTCGGTCGATAGCAACGCCGACGACGAGCACGATCCGGAAGGATCGACCATTGCGTTTGAACGAGAACTCGTCGGATCGCTCCTGGCCGATGCGATCGGTTATCGCTCAGAGTTGCAGCAGGCGATGGAACGAGCTCGGTCCGATAACTACGGCATCTGCACGGCCTGCGGTCAGCAAATCGGGTCGGAGCGATTGGCAGCCCGACCGGCCTCCACTCGCTGTATCCGCTGCGCCTGACAATCTGGCCTGCAGCTCTGGGCCAACTAGAAGGGGCTCGTCTTTTCGGTCAACGTGGGGGCCGAACCGAACGCCTGGACGGCGTTGTTGTGCTCCACCAACCAGTATCCGTTTTCGCCGAAGGCGGCCATGCCGACAACCGGGCTGGACGGAGGATTCCCACCCAGGCTTCCTTCAAATGGGAGGTTGAAGGAGAAGATCCCGCCATCGCTGGCCACGAAGCGATACCCCGAACCGTCTGGGGCTGCCTCCATGCCCACGATGGGCTTGTTGATCTTGATGTTCCCGGTGCTTCCGTGGAACGGAGCATTGAAGGAGAAGATGCCCCCATCAGCCGCCACCAACCAGTACCCTCCGGTGGCGTTGTCGGCGGCCATGCCGACAATCGGTTGATTTAAGCGCGTGCCCCCCATGGAGCCGTAGAACTTGGCGTCGCCGAACGTGAAGACACCACCGTCCGAAGCGACCATCCAGTATCCGTTGCCGTCTGGCGTGTAAGCGATTCCCACGATTGGGGCATTGAGCGGAGCGGTAATCGAACCGAGAAATGGCGCAGCACCGAAGGCATACACGCCTCCTTGTTCATTCACTTCCATGAGGCCGTCGGTTTTCGTGGAGGCTGGGACTACAGCCAATGCCGCAATGTGGAAGGGAACGGTGTTGTTGACGGGGATTACCGGGTTGCTTGCCATGAAGACATTTCCGTAGGAGAGCCAGCCAAGGGAGTTCTGGCCGATGTAGTACCCGGCACCGCTGGGCAATGCGGCCAATCCAATGGCACCCTCGGTGTTCGTGCAATTCACTCCGGTCGCCACAACGGAATACACGCCGACGCCCAGTGGGGCGATTGTACCGGTGCTTGCCGGGCCGAAGTTCTCGTGCACACCGTTGCTGAGGGTGACCGCGACGCTGGTCAGTCGGCAAGGGGCATACCCTCCCCATGTCAATCCGCCGCCGTTGTCTCCGATGAACAGGTTCTGATCAGTCAGAAAGCCGTGGTTGGCATTGAGCCCCACAGTTTGCTCGTCGTATGTCAGTACATCCGGACTGGACGACTCCACGTTGGTCAACACCGCACTGGCCAGAACCGCGTGGGGCAGCGTCGACACCGCCGCCGTTGGCCCACCCTCAACAACGCATACCGCGGCAACCGGGGCAATGGCGACCAGAACCGCCACCCCGCGCTTGAGCCATTTGATGAACATCGACTTCCCACCCTCCTCTTTCGAAAACGCACCATATCGGTGGCTTGGACGAAATTCGCTGGCCAATCGGTTGCTTTTCCGTTGCGTTTCCCGAAGGTGGATGCGTGGCGCTCGGCGATGCTGGGTATAGAGCAACCAGGGTGCCGATCGATCTCCGGTGCCCCAAGGAGACACATCACATGGACATCGTTCGTAATGCCGATGGGACGTTGGTCGTGCCCGTAGCGCCTGAACGCCACCGGGCCAGCGACGAGACAGACGAGACCACGGGTGAGGATGCCGTTGTGGCTCCAGTTGAGGCCTCCACTCGCCTTCTCCATCCTGGCGAGGGCGGCTACGACGAGGCGTTGGCCGAATGGGATCTCCAGCAGAATCCGGACCGGGGGCCGGCGGTGTCAACCCCGACGGGGCGCCAGGAAGCCATGGCGCTGATTCACACCGTCGCCACCTCCGACGACCACGCCGTCGCTCCCGCCGTGGAGGCGCTCGATGATCCCGAAGCGAGTGGTGAAGCCCTGCGGCACGTGCTCGTCGGTGGCGTGCACTCCGTGGAGGACTTCGCCAGCGAGATAGCTGAAGCCGAGGGTGGCGACGTCTTGACCGCGCACGAGACGACGAAGATCATCGGAGAGGTCCTCACGGCCATCGACTGAACGGGCCCATATCACTTACTCGGCTGCTAAAGAGCCGCCCCGCTAACGATCGATGCCGAGCACCAATCCACTGGTCGGCACGCCCGTGCCGGCAGTCACCACCAGGTGCTCCACGTCGGGCACCTGATTGACCGAGGTGCCGCGCACCAGGCGCACGCCTTCGGCGATTCCATTCATGCCGTGCAGGTACGCCTCGCCGAGTTGTCCGCCGTGGGTGTTGATGGGCAGTGCGCCGCCGAGTTCGATGCGGCCGTCCTTGATGAATTCCTTCGCTTCGCCCTTGGCGCAGAAGCCGAGTTCTTCGAGTTGGTAGAGCACGTAGGGGGTGAAATGGTCGTACAGGATGGCCGCTTGCATGTCGTCGGGTCCCAACCCTGACGTTTCCCACAATTGACGGGCCACCACGGCCATCTCGGGCAGGCCGAGAAGGTCGTCGCGGTAATAGCTCGTCATCATGTCCTGGCCGGCGCCCGATCCCTGCACGGCGGCATTGATCACGACCGGCGTAGACGACAGGTCGCGGGCGCGCTCCAGGGAGGTCACGACGATGGCCTGGCCGCCGTCGGTTTCCTGGCAGCAGTCGAGGAGATGCAGCGGCTCGACGATCCAGCGGCTGGCCTGGTGCTCCTCCAACGTGATCGGTTGCTCGTAGAACCAGGCCTTGGGATTGGTGGCCGCATGCTTGCGGTCGGCCACGGCGATCCGACCCAGGTCTTCGCTGCTGGCACCGTTGACATGCATGTAGCGCTGCGCGGCAAGGGCCACCCAGCTGGCCGGGGTGAGCAGCCCGACCGGGAGATACGAAGCCAGATGGGCGTTCTCGGCGTTGGGCATGGGCGGGCGACCCTGCACGCCGGCACCGAAGCGGGCGCCCGACCGTTCGTTGAAGGCGCGGTAGCAGACGACCACATCGGCCACACCCGCTTGTACGGCGAGGGCGGCCTGCTGAATGGTGCCGCAAGCGGCACCGCCGCCGTAGTGGATGCGGCTGAAGAAGGTGAGCTCCCCGATGCCCAAGCTGCGGGCAATGTCGATGTCGGGATTGGTGTCGGAGCTGAAGGTCACCATGCCCTGCACCTCGCTCGGGGCGATGCCGGCGTCCTTCAGTGCGAGATCGACCGCCTCGACGGCCAGGCGGAGTTCCGAACGGCCCGAGTCTTTGGAGAATTCGGTAGCCCCGATGCCGGCGATCGCCACCTGGCCCGAGAAGGCGTGCGGGCTCACTGGGCCGCTCCCGCCCGAACGGGCAGCGCGACCTTTATGGTGCCCGTGACGTGGTCACCCAGATTGTTGGCGCCCCGAATAGCGACCGTGACCGTGCCCTTGTCAGCACCGCCGACCAGCGGCTCCTTCTCGGTCACCGAGCCGGTCAGGGTCATAACGCAGTCGGGGTAGTTCGGCGCACCCAGGCGGATGTTGACCTCTTCCAGCGTGCTGGCTGGTCCGGACCAGTCCGTCACGTAGCGACCGACCAGGCCGTTGGTGGTCAGGATGTTCATGAAGATGTCCTTCGAGCCCCGGGACTGGGCCAGCTCGGCATCGTGGTGGACGTCTTGATAGTCGCGGCTGGCGATGGCCCCGGACACGATCAACGTCCGAGTGATCGGCAACGGCAGGGTCGGGAGCTCGTCCCCCACGTTGACGTCGCCGTAAGCGAGCGCGGAGAAATCGCGTGGCGTCATGCCGTCACCCGAGCCAGCGCGTCGGCCGCGATGCGGGCACCGATGTGGGAGAGCTGCTGGCTGGGGCCGCCCAGCATGAGTTCGATTTGCTTGCCCCACAAGAAGTAGCGGTGGATGGGATAGGTGATGTCGGCGCCCATACCACCGTGCAGGTGTTGCGTGGAGAACACCGTGCGCTGACCGCGCTCGGAGGCCTGCCATTTGGCGACGGCGGCGGCGTCCGTGGCGTCTCGACCCGTATCGAAGAGCCAGGCCGCATTGAGCAAGGTCACTCGCATGGCCTCGATGTCGATGGCGGCGTCGGCGGCCCGCAACATGGTGCCCTGGAAGGTGCTCAGGGGGCGGCCAAATTGCTGACGGGTGTTGAGGTAGTCGGCCGTCTGCTTAAGCGCGGCCTCGCACACGCCGACCTGCAGGGCACACAGCGTGATGGTGGCCGCCACCAGAAGGAGGTCGAGCGCGGCGCGGCCGTTCTCGGGACCGACAAGCACCGCACCGGCGTCAATGGCCACATCGGCCAGGTGGAGATGGGGATGGATCTCGCGATTTGTGGTGACCGTGCGCTCGAGTGTGAGTCCGGGGCTCTGCGGGTCGACCAACGCCAGCAGCACGTCTCCGGCGGCAGTGCGCGCCGGCACCAGGATCCGGCTGGCGATGTGCGCCTGGGGGACGCAGAGTTCGGTGCCGTTGAGCACCCAGCCCTCGCCTTCGGGCGAGGCCGCCACTGCCGGCTGACCGGTCGCACTTCTCGCGGCGCCGTTGAGCGCCGCCGTCAGCATCACGTCTCCGGCGATGACGCCCGGCAGCCACTCGGCCTGTTGGCCCGCCGATCCGAACCGGGCAATCGGCAGCGCCCCCAACACCAGGGTGGCCCACAACGGCACCGGGGCCACCACGTTGCCCTGGGCTTGGAGCAGGAGGCAAAGCTCCATCAAGCCATAGCCGGCACCGCCGTGAGCTTCCGGCAGGGCCAGGCCCAGGAGGTCGGCTTCGGACAACGAACGCCAGAGTTCACGATCGACCACATCGGGGGAGAGTTCCACTCCCATGACGCGCTCGGGCGTGACCAGCCCGGCGAGGAGACCGGTGGCGGCTTCGGCCACGGCCAACTGCTCATCAGTGAATGCGAAATCCATCAGACCGAACCTCCAGCCGGCACGAAGACCGGCAGCGTGAGCTCATCGTCGTAATCGACGAACTGGGCTTCGAGGGCCATGCCCACGGCGATGTCGCCGGGATCGATCCCTCCGATATTGGCCACAACCCGTGTGCCCTCTTCCAATTCGACCAGCCCGATGGGCAACGGATACTCGAATGACGGCACCTGCGGGTAGTGCACCACCACGAATGAATAGAGGACGCCCCGTCCCTTTGCTTCCACGGCATCCCACTCCAGCGATTGGCAGGTGCCGCAGGCCGGCAGCGGCGGATGGCGCAACGTGCCGCACGAGGTGCAGTGCTGAATCAGGAGCTTGTGCTCATGGGTGCCTTCGAACCAGAAGGCGTTGTCCTGCGTCAGGGCCGGATGCGGCCGGGGCGGCCGGGCGGCAGGAGCGGCCGCTCGCTGGGGCGGCAGGTACTTGAGAATGCGGAAACGCATGGTGGCCACGGTCTCGCCCGAATCGGCCAGGGCGGCGATCTGGTCCGGAGTGGGATCCTCGGGGACATCGCTATCGGGCACGGCGGTGAAGTCGAGCCGGGTGGTGATGAAGCGCCCGGTGCCCAGGCCGGTGCGCTTGGGATCGGAGATCGATTCGATCACCGAACGCACCAGGAGGCGATCCCCGATGACCAGCGGGCGCCCGTAGTGCTGCTCGCAGTTGGTGGCCACCACCGAGGTGAGACCCTCCTCATCCAACAAGCCCATCATCTGATCGTTGGGGCCCGAGCCCTGTTCGGCTCCGGCTTCCCGGGCCGCTTCGACCTGTTGCGAGGCGCGTAGGCCGCGCATGATCCAGGCCTGGAGCATGGTGGGCGGTGCGATCACCTGGTCGAGGCCATAGTGACGGGCGGCCGACTCGGAGACGTAGACCGGGTTCTCGTCGCCCATCGCTTCGACCCAGTGGCGGATCATGGGGGCGTTGACGGCGTGCGGTGAGAGCTGCGGCTCGCCCGACGACCGGCCCACCAACCCGCTCAGCGTGGCGCTGTGGTCCGGGAAGGGCTGGAGCTCTTCGAGTCGCTCGCTCATCGGGTGCCGCGCTTCATGCCCAGACCGGCGGTGGCCACGATCTCGCGCTGCACTTCGTTGACCCCGCCGCCGAAGGTGTTGATCTGTGCCTGGCGTCCGGTGGCCTCAATGCGGCCCCGCAGGATGGCGCCCGGCGAGCCCGGCGTGAGGTATCCCGCCGCGCCGATGATGCCCAGGAGGAGGCGGAAGACCTCAATAGTCCGCTCCGTGCCGAAGACCTTTATGGAGGAGGACTCGGCCCCGGTCAACTCGCCGTCGGCCACGTGCACCGCCATGCGCCAATTGAGGAGCCACATCGCTTCCAGCTCGGCGTGGCACTTGGCCAGGTCCATCTGGACCCAGGGCTGCTCAATGAGCGACCGGCCGTCGTCGCTGCGCTCCGCCGCGGCCCAGGCCACGATCTCCTGGTACATGGAGATGGCCAGGCCACTCCAGGCAGCCAGGCCGACCCGCTCGTGGTTGAGCTGGGTGGTGATCATGCGCCAGCCTTCGTTCTCCTCGCCCACCCTCATGTCCACGGGCACCCGCACGTCCTCGTAGAACGTGGAGGTGGTGGTGAGCCCGCCCACCGTGTTGATGATGGACCATTGGAAACCCGGGGTGGTCGTGGGCACGCACAGGATGGAGATGCCCTTGTGCTTGGGCACGTCCGGATCGGTGCGGACGGCCAGCCAGATGTAGTCGGCCTGGTCGGCTCCGCTGGTGAAGATCTTGGCCCCGTTGATGATGTACTGCTCGCCGTCGCGCACGGCACGGGTGCGGAGCGAGGCCAGGTCGGTACCGGCTTCGGGCTCGGTGTAGCCAATGGCGAAGTTGATCTCGCCGGCCAGGATCTTGGGCAGGAAGAACGACTTCTGCTCATCGGTGCCGTAGCGCATGATGGTCGGGCCGACGGTGTTGATGGTGACGAACGGGAAGGGGGCGCCGGCCCGCCTGGTCTCATCGAAGAAGATGAATTGATCCGTGGCCGGGCGACCCTGCCCACCGAATTCGGTGGGCCAACCGATGCCGAGCCAACCGTCCTTGCCCACGGTACGCACGACCTGACTCCAGGCTTCCCCGCCCTCGCCGCCTTCGGCCAAACCGGCCCGTACTTCGTCGGTCAGCAGCGCGGCGTAATAGGCGCGCAATTCGGATCGCAGTTGCTGCTGCTCCGGACTCTCTTCGAGGAACATGTGGCCCCCCTCGGCAACAATCTCGTGGCGGTCCCTGCAGGTCAAGGCCGCGCTGGCGCAAAACTGTAACAGGTTCTCGTTTCCTGGGGTGCTCCCGTCATGGCACGCGGATCAGTACGGCGCGGGCCCTATCCAGGCTGCGCGATTGTCCGTGCTTGGCCAAGCGATCGACCAAGGCGGCTAGATCGGCGCGCTCTCCCACAGGGGAGCCGGGCTGGGACACCAGATCTGTCAGCGCACGTAATTCCAACATAGCCAGCCCCAATCGCCGAGCCGCGGCCGCCGCCGAACGGGTGTCCTCGTTGCCGCCTTCAAAATCACCCTGGCGCCGGTGCAAGGCCCCCCGACGCGCAGGATCTCGGGAAGGCAGAACTCCTCACCGGTCTCGACTGCTGTCGCCACGGCTTCATCCAGGAGGGTCAGCCCGTGGTCGACCGGCACGCTCTCGTGCTGCGCCATCAGCATGAGGAAGTAAGGACGGAGGAGGGGCCCGGGGACTTCTGGTTCTTCGTCACCCACACCGGCCCACCAGCGGAGCACGGCCGCCCATTGCCGCCACTGCAAGGTAGACACCTCATCTTCGAACTGGCCGATCTGTTCCGTGAGACGCAACACCAACGCGGGGTCATCGTCGAGTTGGGCCATGAGGGCGCCGGTCGCCGCCGTCACTGCCTGGGCCTGCGGTATGGCCCGATCGGCCGCGAATCGTTGGGTGTCGTCCCGAATCCGATCAGCGTCCCCGGTTCGTCCCAGCAACCACAGGCCGAGGGCGGCGGCAATCCGGGTGGCCGCCAGCACGATCTCCGCTACGGCCAATGATTGTGGCGGCACGTGCTGCAGGCTCTCGGTCAGGGGATACCCCACCGACTCATTCGACGTCTCCAGAATCCGCACACCCTCGCCCACTCGACCTTGCCAGATCCTGAAGGCACCCGAGAACTGAGTGAGGATCATTTCCGAGCCCGCATCCTCGAGCACCGCTGTCAGTTCAAATGCCTCGGTCAGGGCCGTGTCGATGGTGCGGTAGTCCGCATCGGCCTGCCACCAGGGCAGGAGGACCAACAAGCTCCGGAGGAGTTGCCGGCGATCCCCCGTACGCCGAGCCAATTCTTGGACTCGCAGACCCTCTTCCATCGCCTGCGGTGAGCTCTGGTCGACCGCCATCAGGCAGAGCGTCAGTCGGCTGCGCGCGTCCATCTCCACGAAATCCTGGCGTTCCTCGGGCAGGTGCCGCACCAACTCCAGCAGCTCCCGCTCGTGGCCGGCCGCCTCACGAAAGCGGGCGTTGCGCCGGGCCAGGCGTGCCGCGTGCCGCCAAGCGTCCACCGCTTCGCTGGCCCGGCCGGCGGCACCGAGGTGATATGCCATCGATTCGGGTAGCTCCTCGTGCAAGGCGGCCGCCACAATCTGGTCGGCCACCATGGAGTGAGCCCGCCGTCGTTCGGGACGCAGGACCGATCCATAGGTCGCCTCGTGGAAGAGGGCGTGCCGGAACCACATGCGGCCGACGGCATCATCGTGCACTTCGACGACGGCCTGATCGATGAGGAGCTGAATGTGCGTATCGAGGGTGGCCCCATCAAGCCCGGACAGAGTTTGGAGAGTCCCTCGGTCAAAGGCCCGCCCGATGACTGCCGCCAGCTGAGCCGTACGCTTCGCTGTGCCCAGCCGGTCAAGGCGAGCGGTCATCACCTCGGTCAAAGTGGTCGGGATTCCCTTGCCTCCATCCAGTTCGGCCGTGCCATCGGCGACAGCCCGGGTCAGCTCCTCCAAAAACAGAGGCACCCCATCAGCCCGCTCGACCAGCGCTTGCTGTACTTCGGCCGACAGCTGGTCGCCACCGGGCACGCCCATCACCACCGCCAGGGCGTCGTCGGGATGCAAGCGGGCCAGGTCGAGTCGATGCGGCGTCAACGACGGCTGTTCGTCACCAAACTCAGGACGCGCAGTCAGCACTTCGAGCACCGGATACCCGCTACGGGCGACGAGATCCACCACTTCAATGGTGCTCGGATCAGCCCAGTGAACGTCTTCGACAAGGAGCAGCAGCGGATGGCCCGAGGCCTGGTCCGTCACCCAATTGGCGGCGGCAGCGGGTGCCACCGGCACCTCGCCCATCAGCGCTCCGAATGGACGGAGTGGGCTCAGCGCGTCCCGGCGTCCGCAGTAGATAGGCGCGACCGGGGCCCCGCTCCCCGAAAGCAGACCGGTGAATTCTCGCAAAAGGCGCGACTTGCCAATGCCTGGCTCTCCCATTACCACTACGGCACGAGCCGGTCCTTCCTGCACAGACTCCCAGTGCTCATAGAGCCAATCCGATTCACGGTGCCGAGCCACAAAGCTCGTCAAAGTTCCGGTCTCCAGACGGCGCTGGGCCGAGCTGTGGCGCAAGACCACGGAGGCGGAAATCTCGCGCCCGATACCTTTCAAGTTCAGCGCGCCCATCGGTTCCGTGACGAAGTAGCCCGCCACCAGACGATGGGTTACATCGCTGACGACTAACTGACCCGGAGCGGCCACTCCTTGTAAACGGGCCGCCAGATTGGGCACCTCACCGAACACGTCGGCGATGCGGCTTGCCCCGCCGGCCCGCACGGCGGCCATGACCACCTCCCCGGTGTGCACCCCTACTCGGGCCTGCAGCTCGGGCACGTGCATGTCGGCCGGAAAACGCCCGGACAGCACCCTGATCGCATGCACGAGGGCCAGCCCGGTCGACACTGCATCGCGCCCAGCCGACTCGACTGCCACTGGGTAGCCGAAGTAGGCCACCACTCCATCGCCTTGGAATTGGGCAACCACACCACCGTGCTCTTCGACGACTGCGGCCACGGTCCGCTGGTAGGTCTCGATTACCTCGTGGAGATCCTCGGGGTCCATTGCTCCCGCTAACGCTGTGGAACCGACCAGATCTGAGAACAAAACTGTCAGATGGCGGCGTTCATCCGGGGCATGGTCCCAAGCACTCACGTCGCTCACACTGACAACACCGTAATCTGGCCGCCAAGTAGTAGTTCGAGGATCCCGCGCACTGATCGCCCACAGCGCAAGCGCGCAATTTAGATCCGACCGACGTTTCGGTCGAGAGCCGCATTCGTCCAGGGCCGATCGACGTCGGGCCCGCCCGGTAACCCTGTGCCTATGATTACTGACACACGTTCTAGAAAATGCCCCTGGTGGGGCGGCGGCCAAGCACAAAGGGGGGGCCGATGGGTCTCGAAGAGATCGACCTGATCGACGGACGGAATTTCGTCCAAAGTGTTCCGCACCACTGGTTCAAGCAGCTGCGGACGGAGGCCCCGGTCTTCTGGCACCCCGAGGCAGCCGCCCCCCGAGGTGGCTTCTGGGCCGTGACCGGCTACGACGACTGCGTGACCGTCAACCGGGATTGGGAGCGTTTCTCATCAGCTCGGCGCGGGTCGCTCTTTGGTGAGATGGAGGATGACCAGCTGGCCCAGCAGCAAATGATGATGGTCAACATGGATCCGACCATGCACACGCGTTACCGCCGTCTGGTCAACAAGGGCTTCACCCCGAAGATGGTACGGGACCTGGAAGCGCAGATCCTCGGGTACGCCGACGGCATCATCGATGCGGTCTGCGAGCGGGGCACGGCTGACTTCGTCGAGGAGATCTCGGCCGAACTGCCCCTCCTGGTGATCGCTGAGCTCCTGGGCGTCCCCCAAGAAGACCGCCGCATGGTCTTCGACTGGTCGAACCAGATGATCGGATCCGAGGATCCGGAGTATCAGATCGAAGGCGACGATGCGGGCGAAGCGGCCATGCAGGTCTATGCCTATGCCGAGGAGATGGCCTCCGAACGGCGGTTGGCCCCTCGACAAGATCTCGTCTCGGTGCTGCTCGATGCCGAGGTGGAGGGCGAGAAACTCGACCAACTCGAGATCGACCTCTTCTTCCTGCTCCTCGTTGTGGCCGGCAACGAAACCACCCGGAACTTGATGTCGGGTGCCATGACCGCCTTCTTCGATCACCCCGAACAGTGGGAGATCCTGCGCAACGATCGCTCACTTCTGCCCGGAGCGGTCGAAGAGATGCTGCGCTTCGTGACACCGGTCATGCACTTCCGCCGCACGGTGGCGACCGATACCGAATTGGGCGGTCAGGCCTTGCAGGAGGGCGACAAGGTGGTGTTCTGGCACACCTCGGCCAACCGGGACGAGAAGATCTTCACCAATCCCGACGCCTTCGAGGTGAGCCGCACCCCGAACAACCACATCGCCTTCGGCGGCGGTGGCCCCCACTTCTGTCTCGGCGCCAACCTGGCCCGCATGGAGATTATGGTCATGTTCGACCGCTTGCTGGACCGGATCCCCGATATTCGACTCGACGGCGAGGTGGAGCGGCTGCAGTCCAACTTCATCAATGGCACCAAGCACATCCCGGTGGCGTTCGCTCCCTCCGCTCCCATCGGCGGCACACCTCTCCCGGCTCGGGCCCGGTAGCCGACGTGCCTGCTTCAGGAGTATCTGAATTTCCCGTTCGCTTCCACCAGTCCGTCACCTTCCTGCCCACCCGCCAGGCCGTCCCCATCGCCAAGGCGTGCGACGCCCTGGGGTACGGCGGCATCTACATCTCGGATCACCTCTTCAACCCACGCGAGCTCGATTCGAAGTACACGTACTCGGTGCGCGAGGACGGGGCACCGGGCTGGGAGTCCGAAACTCCGTGGCCCGACCCGATGTGTGTCATCTCGGGACTGGCCACCGTGACCGAGCATCTGACCTTCACCACCGGCGTCTACATCGCGCCGGCCCGCGACCTGATCACCGTGGCCAAGTCGGTGGGCACGGCCGCCGTCATCTCGGACAACCGGGTCCGCCTGGGTGTGGGCGTGGGCTGGTGCAAGGAGGAGTTCGACCAGACCGGTCAGGACTTCACCACACGCGGCAAGCGGCTGGACGAAATGATCGTGGCCCTGCGCGCCTTGTGGCAGGGCGGCTGGGTCGAGCATCACGGCACCTACTACGACGTGCCGGAATGCCAGATGGAGCCGGCCCCGACCCTTCCCATCCCCATCATCGGCGGCGGTCACTCGCCGGTGGCCCTCCGGCGCACGGCCGCTCTGTGCGACGGCTGGATTGCCGCCGGGGCTTACAGCGAAGAGGAGGCCTGGGTACACCTGGCCGCGCTGCGCGAGGCCCTCAAGGCGGCCGGTCGGGGGGCCGAGGAGTTCACGATCTACCTCTCGCTCAACGAACGTCCCGACCTCGACATGTTCCGCCGGTTCGCCGAAGCCGGCGTCACCGATTTCGTCTGCGCCCCCTGGATGTTTGTCACCGTCGAACCGGGTACGCCCGACGACAAGGCGTTGGCCGACCGGCTCGGCGCCGTCCAGTGGTTTGCTGATGAGATAGTGCACAAGGTTTGAGCATCGGAACGGAGATTGCGCCATGAGGGACATGAAGATCGGCCTGCAGCTCGGGTACTGGGGCTCGGGCCCACCGGTCAATGCGGTGGAATTGGTGGTGGAAGCCGAACGCTTGGGCTTCGACTCCGTCTGGACGGCCGAGTCCTACGGCTCCGACGCGCTGACCCCGCTGGCCTGGTGGGGATCCAGAACGGAGCGGGTCCGCCTGGGCACCTCGCTCTGCCAGCTCTCGGCCCGCACGCCGACCGCCATGGGTATGGCCGCCCTGACCCTGGACCACCTTTCGGGCGGTCGCTTCGTCCTGGGCCTGGGCGTCTCGGGTCCCCAGGTGGTGGAGGGTTGGTACGGCCAGTCGTTCACCGCTCCCCTGGCCCGCACCCGTGAATACGTGGACATCGTGCGCCAGGTGTTGGCCCGGGAAAAGCCGGTGACCAGTGCCGGTCCGCACTACCCGCTGCCCTACCCGGGCGGCACGGGACTGGGTAAGGCCCTCAAGCCCATTGTCCACCCGCTGCGACGCGACGTGTCGATCATTCTGGGGGCCGAGGGTCCCAAGAACGTGGCCCTAGCCGCCGAGATTGCCGACGGATGGTTTCCCATCTTCTTCTCCCCCAAAGCCATGTCGTCGTTCGAGGCGTCCCTGGACGAGGGATTCGCCCGACCCACAGCCCGGCGCACGGCGGAGGACTTCGAAGTTCTCGCCTTCGCCCCCACTGTGATCAGTGACGACGTCGAAGCAGCGGCCGACGGCTTCCGCCCTTTCATGGCGCTCTACATCGGCGGCATGGGAGCCAAGGAGATGAACTTCCACTTCGACGTCTTCGCCCGTATGGGCTACGAGGAAGCGGCCACCAAAATTCAGGACGCCTACCTCGACGGTCGCAAGGACGACGCGGCGGCGGCCGTGCCCACCGCCATGGTGGAGGACATCGCGCTGGTCGGTCCGGTCGAGAAGATTCGGGACGATCTGGAAGCCTGGCGCGAATCGCGGGCCACCACCATGTTGATCAACGGTGACGTGGCCACCCTGCGCACGATGGCCGACCTCGTCCTAGGCTGATCCGATGGGTAAGGGCAGCGGCACCAAAGAGGACCCGTGGCAACTCACGACACCACCGGGTACCTCGGAGTACACCATGCACAAGGACGACAAGGACGGCGTGCCGGTTCTGGTCTGCACCGTCGGCAAGACGGTGCTGTTCTACGACGAGCGTGTCCTCCACGACCTGCAGGCCTTCTTGCAGTCCCAGGGCGATTGGGTCGAACTCGGTTCGGCCGATGAGCAGAAGGAGCCCAAGGAGGGCACCGTCGAAGCGTGGGGACGCGCCACCTCCAATCCCATCGGCGGTTGGTACGGGCTGAAGAAAGGCCTGCGGGGACGCGTCGGCATGTACGTCCCCCCGCTGATGGAAACGCTGGGGCTGGCCGAAGTGGAGCACAACCCCCGCAACAATCGGATGCGGGCTCTGTAGCTCCTACGAAGCGACTGCGGTCAGCGTGACCGAAGCGGTCGCCTTGTCTGGCGAGCAGTTGACCCCAACCGTCACGCTGGCCGTATAGGTGCCTGCCTTGGCGTAGGTGTGTGGGACGTTCCACACCTGGCTGGCCGGCTTGCCCGGGCCCGCCTTACAGACGCTCGGTGTTACCAGCGAGCCGCTCCCCCCGTCGCCGTAAGTGATGGCGTAATGCAGGGCTCCGGGCGCATGGGTCTCCTTGGCCTGGAGAATGAAACGCACTGACTGCCCGGCCAGCCCTCGCACCGGATCGACGGTGAGGGTGACTGACAGTCCGCCGCTGGACCCGGCGACCGTTTTGGGCAGGGTCGTCGTGGTGGGCGGCACCGTGGTTGTCGTGGTCGAGGTCGTGGTGACCGGCGCGCCCAGCGTGACCGGAGTGAGTTTGGCGGTGGTACCGGTGCTCGAGTGGCCGTGGAGGCTCGACGTGCTGCACCCCACACAGACCAGCGCCACCACGACGACGCCCGCAGCCCGTCTAAAGATCAAAAGAAACGGCCCCGGTTGGTCTGCGTGGGCGTACCCGAGACCTGGTTCGACACCGTTCCAACACCAGCCGTGTTCACCGCAGCCACCTCGTAGTAGTACACAGTCCCCCGACTGACCGAGACATCGGTAAAGGACGTCCCGCTCACACCAGAAGCATAGAGGACCTCCCTTCCCGACGACGTGCTCCGGTAGATGTCGTAACTGCCGATGGCCGCGCCGCCGTTGTTGCTCGGCGCGCCCCAACTCAGCGACACCGAACCGGTGCCACCGGTTGCGGTCACTCCCACCGGTGCGCCGGGCGCCGTGACCACGGGCGGCGTGGCTGAGAGCTCACTGGAGCGGGCACTCTCGCCCTTGGCATTGACGGCAGTGACTTCGTAGAAGTACTTCGTCCCGCCGGTGACGGTCGTGTCGGTATACGACGTCGTGGTTACGCCGCTGGCTTTCAAGGTCTCGGCGCCGGTGGCCGTACCCCGATAGACGTTGTAGCTGGTGATGGCCGAACCGCCGGTGCTCGACGGTGCCTTCCAAGACAGCACCACCGAACCAACCGAAGTGCTGGCCGTGAGGCCCGTCGGTGCGCCGGGCACGGTGATCGTCGCCGCCGGAACAGCGGCCGACATCTCGGCCGACTTGGCGCCGGGACCTGAGCCGTTCACTGCGGCCACGTCATAAAAGTACGTCGACCCGGCTGAGACGGCGGTGTCGGTGTAGGTCGTGCCGGTCCCCGCCGTGGCCAGCAGCGTTTCGGCACCGGACGACGTCTTTCGGTAGATGGCGTAGCCGGTAATGGCCGATCCCCCACTGCTGGTAGGCGCCGTCCAGCTCAGGGCCACCTGGCCGGCCGTACCCGTAGCGGTCAGGCCGGTGGGAGCGCCAGCGGCCTGCGACGCCCCGCCGGCCAGGGAGAACGCAGCAATGCCGTTAGGCGTGCCCAGACCGGTGGGGCCGTCGTACCCCACGGCGCTGTTGCAGAGCTGGGACACCGAGCAGGTGCCGTTGCTGCCCGACGTGACATCGTTGAGGGCGCTGGTGTCGGCATAGGGCAACGCATTCAATTGCGTCGATCCCTTGGCGTTGCCGGCCAATGCGTACATGGCACCGACGATCGGGGTGGCCACACTGGTGCCACCGAAGATGAGCCAGCTCCCGCCGCCGTAGGAGTCATAGACCCAGACACCCGTGTTGGGATCGGCCACGGCCGACACGTCGTTCACGGCGCGGCGAGCACATCCGGTGCTGGGCTGGAACGACGGCTTGGCCACATACGCGCTGCACCCGCTGCCGGTGCCGGTCCACACGGTCTCGGTCGCATTGCGGGTACCCGTGTTGGTCAGCTGGTTGAGGGTCGTCCCACCCACCGCAGTGACGGTGCTGGACGTGGCCGGGAATTCGGTTCCGTAGCCATCGTCACCGGCGGCCACCGTGATGGCCACGCCGGGGTGGTTGTAGTACCTGGTGCTGTCCGAGGTCTCGCCGCTGTACTCGGGACCGCCGTAGCTGTTGCTGACCACCGTGGCCCCCAGTGCGACGGCCTCGTTGACACTGGCCCCCAGGTCGGCGATCGACGTCGTCGAGGCTTCCACCAGCAGGATGTGGCAGTTGGGGCAGATGGCACTCACCATGTCGAGGTCGAGGGAGATCTCCTGGCCCCAGCTGGTGTTGCCGGTCGGATAGCTGGTCCCACCCTTTTCGTTGACCTTGCGAAAGCAACCGTTGCTGGTCGTGCAGGCGGACAGTCCGAACTCGGAGCGATAGGCGGTGAGGTCGGCGGCGGCCGATGGGTCGTCATAGGCATCGACGATGGCGACCGTCTGTCCGGCCCCTTTCGTGCTGGCCGGTGCGTTGTAGGCCGACTGCAGGTAGGCCGGGTCGTAGGCGCCGTTGTCACCCAGCGTGGCGCCACTGGCCACATCGGGTCCGATGGTGGTCCGGGCTACCGGCTTCTCGCTGACGGCGGTGGGGTCCGTGCGCCGCAAGGCCAGGCAAGCCGCCTGTCCGGGTTGCACTGCGTTCGAACACGACGCAGACGTAGAGAACCGTCCGACACCGGGTGCCTGGGGGGTCCGGCTCGCACCAGCGACACCCGGCACGGCGGCCAGGCTGACCAAGGTGAGTGCTCCGGCCAAGACGCCGACCAATGGCCGGATCAGTGTTCGCATGATGGGTCCCCTCGCTCCCGACCGGCAAGGCCGGCCCTCCGAGTGATCACCCTATAGAACGTCCGTTGCGCCTCTGTTGCCGCGCGGTTGCGACGCGCAAGGGTGCCTATGCGGGCCCCGGGGAGCGATTAGCTGAGTACGGGATCGTTGATGACGATGGTTCCGGCGATCTTGTCCCACAGCTCCTGGCGCTTGGAATCCCACAGGAGCATGAAGGAGAGGATGAGCGAGACGAAGGGAATGAGGGAGAGGACGCCGAAGATGATGAACTTGCCCACGAACTCGCGCAGGAGCATGGTCCCCCAACTGGCGGTCTGACCGGTCGAAGGCTTAACCACCCGAATCTTCAGGAGTTTCATGGCCGGCGTCTGGCCGTCCCCCCACACGATGAGCGACCACACCACCCAGCCGATGCCCAGGGTCACAATGATGAGAAGAAACTCCAGCAGGTGTTGCCCCAACCGTCGCGCCGGGGAAGCCAGAACAAGGCCGGCCGGAATGCCCTCGAGCACCTGTGTAGGTGTGGCATACCCGGGAGGCTCCGGCCTCGTCATGGGCGGCATGCCGTAGGTCAACGGAGGCGGAGGAGGCATCGGGCTCGGGCCCGGTTCTGAAGCCACCTCATCGCTCACAATGGCCCCTCTAGCTCAGGCTGAAGGGAGGGTACACATCCGTCATGAGGTACATGTAGGCGGCGACCCGCATGCCCCAACGCATGACCCCCACCACGTAGTTCCGCATGCCCTCGGGCCAGGATCCGGTGATGAGGACGGCGAAGAAGGAGATGAAAATCACGACATAGGCGCCGATCCCCAGCACCAAGAGCACGATGAAGTGCGGGATCACCAACAACCACTTGATGAGATGAGGCCCCGGCTCAGCTTCTCCGCCGGCTGGAACGAGACGCGGGCCGGGTCGTCGCCCGGGTCCGCCGGCACGCTGGCGAATTCAAACGGAGGGTAGCTCTCGCGCATGTACAGGAGATACGAGACGACGCGCCATTGATAGCGGTTCGTCATGGCCTGGAAGTTGAACAGTCCCTCGGGCATCTTCCCCGTAAAGAGGATGGCGAACCAAGAGATCACGTACACCACGCCGCGGATGGCATTGAGGGCGTAGAGCACGAGGACGTGGGGGATGACAAGGAGCCAGTGGACGAGTGGCCGCCACCGGGCGACCTTGTTCGGGGCGACCAGGTCAAGCTGAACCGGGTACGTCGGGGTAGTAACGGCGGGCGAGGTCATGGCAGAAAGGTACCCCTAATTCCCCAGGCATTGTGGGATCTTCTGGACAACCTGAGGGAGACCTGAGGTCGGGAGGCGACCGGGCAAAAGGTCTGTGACATGGCACCTCTGGAGCCGCGTCGGAGACGACACAGCCATACGGCAAACTGCAGGGGTGACCCTCTTCGACGCCTTCGAACATGATCCGCCGGAGCACGAACCAGACGCACTGGCGGAGCTCGTTCCGGTGCCGCCGGTACCCTCCGACGGTGACGGGAAACCAGAGGTCGAAGTCCGGACGAGTACTCGGCGGCGCAAGACCTCTGAGGCCAAATGGGTCGGCGGTCGTATCGTCGTCACCCTTCCGGCTCACCTGACCGGAGAGACTCGAGACAAGACTATTTCCTGGTTGGTCGACCGCCTGGTGGCTAAGCACCCGCTACGCGCTGCCATTGGGGACGCCGAGCTACTGGATCGAGCGCGCCACCTCACTGATCACTACCGCTTGGGAGTCCGACCGACCTCGGTGCGTTGGGTCACCAATCAATCGGCCCGTTGGGGTTCGTGCTCGTACCACTCCGGCGAAATCAGGCTCTCGCATCGTCTGCGGGCGGTGCCGCAGTGGGTCCTCGACGCCGTCCTGGTCCACGAACTGGCTCATCTGCGCCACCCCAACCATTCCGAAGCGTTTCATCAGCTGGCCAACGCGTACCCGCGCCACGAGGAAGCGGGGATCTACCTGGCTGGCTACGGCCTCGGGCTAGCGGCGCCCACCCTCTAGACGCGCCGGTGCCCCTGGTCAAAGACCGGGGCACCGAACACGTACGTACTATGAAGAGTGACGCCCTACGGGGCCTTGGCGGTCGCCGTTGAGCCCGTGTAGCTGGCGTTGCCGGCGAAGGTCACCGTGTACGACCCGGCCAGGTCCAGCGTCAGACCCGTCAGTCCCGTCGCCGTGCAGGTCGCCGTACCGTTGGCGGCAGTCACTGCGCTGCACAGGGCGGTGGATCCCGAAGTGAAGGTCAGCGTCTGACCGGCAATCGGTACACCCTGTGTGCTGGTCAGCGTGGCCGTCATGGAGTTGGCCGATGTAGCCGCCTGGGCGGCGATCTTGCTGCCGTCCTTGCTGACAATCTGAGCAAGGGCGGAGGCTGTGCTGCTGCCGCTGTAGTTAGGCGCACCGGAGTAGCTGGCCGAGATGTTGTGCGTCCCCACGGCGAAGCTTGTCTCGCTGAGGGTCGCCACGTACTTGCCCGAGACCAACGCCACCGGAGCACTCCCCAGAACCGTCGAGCCATCGGAGAACGTCACCGTGCCGCTCGGACCCGGACCAGCGTTGCTGGCTGGGGTCACCGTGGCGGTGAAGGTCACCGACGCACCGAAGGTGGACGGGTTGAGCGAGGAGACAACCGCCGTGGAGGTGCCGATGAGCGACACACCCTCGGAAACCGTGCTCGACGTGCTGCCGGCGTAGTCGAACTCGCCGAGGTACACGGCACTGAACGAGTGGCTGCCGACCGTAAGGGCCAAGCCGGGCAGTGAAGCCTGCTCGGTCCCACCGACAACCTGCACCGGCGCCGCCCCGAGGAGCGTGGTGCCGTCGTAGAAGTCAACCGTGCCTGTGGGCAGACCAGCACCCGCGCCGGTCGGCGTCACCGTGGCGGTCAACGTCACCGGCTGACCGAACACCACCGGCGAAGGCGCGGCGACCAGCGTGGTGGCCGTAGAGGCCGGATTCACGATCTGGTTGAGCGAGTTCGTACTGGTGATGAAGTTGGTGTCACCCGAGTAGATGGCCGTCGCTTCGTAGGTACCCGGTGTAAGGGTCGTGATGGCTTGGCTCGTGGCCGAGCTCCCACTTCCGTCAGTCAGCGGTGCGAGGGTCACGGGGCCGCCCAGAATGTTGGCTCCGTTGATCTCGAACTGCACCGTGCCGGTCGGGATACCGGCACCCGGTGCGGTGGAGGTCACCGTGGCCGTAAAGGTGACCGGCTGGCCCTGGACCGTCTGGCCGTTCTGCGTGACCGTCGTGGCCGAGGGATCCTGATTGACCGTCTGGTTGATGCCTTGCTGGCTGGTCACGAAGTCGACGTTGTTCGGATTGAACACCGCGGTGATGGCGTGACCGCCGACTGACAGCGCCGCTGTTTCCAGGGTAGCGGTGTCACTGGATGTGCCGCCCGAGAGCGCAACGGTACCGAGCACATTGGCTCCGTCCGAGAACGTGATCGTCCCGGTCGGCACGCCAGAGCCCGGCGCGTTCGCCGCCACGCTGGCCGTGAAGGTAACCGGCTGTCCGAAGACGGTCGGTCCCGATTCGTTACCCGGGGTGTTGGCCGACGTCAACGTCGTCGTTGTGGGGTCAGCCTTGACGGTCTGGACGTACTGCGGATCGGCCGTACCGCTGGCCCCGAAGTCAGAGCTGGAACTGAAGTAGCAGGCCGAGATCGTGTTGGCGCCGACGGGCAGCGAGCTGTCCGGTGGCGTCGTGGCCACACCGTTGACCAACGTCTCTTCGAAGGTCGAGGAAGGAGCGGCGTTGCAGTTCACCGGGCTCGAAGGGTTGACGAAGAACAGCACGATACCCGTGGGGGTACCGCCGTCAGTGAAGGCCAACGTCACCGAGGCCTGGAAGGCCACTGGCTGACCGAAAACTGACGGGTTGGCGTTGTTCACCGTCGACACGGTGACCGTCGAGGCATCCGGCGCAATGAACTGGCCCACGCTTCCGGTCGTCCCGCTGACGTAGTTGCCATCGGTATTGGTGTACGTGACCGTGATGAGGTGGCTGCCTGGTGTCAGTGTGGAAATGGCCGGGCTGGTGGCCGACGATGCGTCAGCACCAGCCGGATTCAAGTTGGCCGTGCCCAGGATGATCTGGTTCGGTGTGCCGGAGTCGACCACAAAGGTGGCCGTACCGGTGGGCGAACCTTGGCCCGGGGATCCGGTAGTCACGGTGGCGGTGAACTGCACCGACTGACCGAAGTCCGCAAACGCCGGCAGTGTTGAAACAACCCCAACTGATGTGTTGGCCTGGTTGATCACCTGCGTCAGATTGGAGCTACCGGCGGTGAAGTTCCCGGGAGCCGCTGGGGTGTAGGTGGCCACCGTCGAGTACGTGTTGGCCGGAAGCAGCGAGATAGCCGTGCTGCTGGCGGTGCTGACGTTTGGTCCACTGGCCGTCAACGTCACGGCCCCACCGATGGGCTCGGAGGCTCCGCCGGTCGGAGTGGTCGAGAAGGCGATGGAACCGACAGGGGCGCCGGTGGTGGCGCCGGGTGACGTCGCCGTCACTGTCGCCGTGTACGTGATGGCCTCGCCGAAGAAGGACGGAGAGACGGAGGTCGCGATGGCCACGGTCGTGGGCGCTGTCGCCACAACCTGCGTGGCTGCGGTGGCCGTGCTGGTCGTAAAGTTGGCGTCACCGACATAGACGGCCCCAATGTTGTGACTGCCCGCGTTCAGAGTCGAGTCGCTAATCGTTGCTGTGGCAACGCCGGGCGTCGACGTGGGCACCAGGGTGGCGGGGACCGGCGTTCCGTCCTCGCTGAACGTCACCTGACCGGTGGGCGTGCCCAAACCGGCAATGGTGCTGGTGACGGTGGCCGTGAAGGAGGCCGTCTGGCCGTAATCCGTCGACGTAGTGGGCGAGAGGACCGCCGACGTGGGATCGGTGGTGACCGAGAAGGGCACCGGATCTGAGGTGGCGTTCCAGAACGTACCGGCATAGCCGACGTTCAGGGTGGTGTTAGTGGGAGGACCGACCACCGGCACGTTGGCGGTGGCTACACCACCGGCGCCGGTGACGGCGTTGACCACCGTGCCACTCCCGAGCTGGAAGGTGACTGGTGTTCCCACCGGTGCGGCCACGCCGCTCTGGTCAGTCAAGGTCGCCTTGGCCGCGAGTGTCGTCCCCTGGGGGGCGCTGGACACGCCACCGTAGGAAAGCGACCCACTGTTGTTCACTCGAACAGTCTCACGCGCCGTGGTGGTGCTCCCGCTTGAGCAGATGGTGACGATAATGACCGTCGCCTTGGTGTTCTTTTCGATGGAAGTGATGGTGTAGGTCCCGTTCCCGAAGTTGTCAGTGACCCACGGCCCAGTTTGGGACACGGTGGCGCCAGTTCCCGAAGCGGTCCCAAGGTTGATGACCGTCGACGTTCCCGTGTCCGGCGTGCCGGCGGGCACGGCGGTCGTAATGGCCGTGCCGGCCCCCTGGTCCACATACATATTGGTGGAGCCACTTGAGTTGCCGAACGTACCGACACATCCGGCACTTTGGGCACCGTTATCGGTCAAGGTGACCGTTCCGGTCACAACGGCATTGGCGGCCGGCGACGTGATGGCCGCGTTCACTGGAATGGCCAGCGCGACAACCGCGGCCATGGCGATCCCTCCGATGAGGGTCGCCTTCGAGAACTTACGCACGATGTGCGCCTCCTTGTAAGAGTTCCTGCGTGATTGGGGACGTGAGCTGTTCATGACCGGACTACAGGATGATGGAGATCAGGCCGGCAGAACCGTTTGACCCACCGAAGGACGGTGTGGCGGCGTAGGTAGCGGTGAACCCTCCGGTCAAGTCAACCTGGAGCGAGCCAGCCACCGTCGGTGCACACTGGGCCAGACCCTGGGCGTTGGTCACGCCGGAGCAGACCACCGGTCCGCCCGGGCTTGCCTTGGCCGTGAAGACCAGAGTCTGGCCCGGGATGGGCACGCCTCCGGTCGTCGTCAAGGTCGCCTGGAGCGGACCGAGCGAGACAATGGTCGCCGGAGCCAGCAGGCTGGCCAGGCTGAGGCGAACGATGGCCGCCTGCGCCACCACCTTGGTCGCCGAGCTGCCAACCACCAGGGACACCGTGTTCGACGAGCTCACACCGAAGTTGGCCGAACCCGAATAGGAGGCCGTGATGGAGTGGGTGCCGGCGGTCAGGGTTGCCGTGGTGAAGGATGCTTGCGCCGACCCTCCACTACTTGACGCCAGTGTCTGCATGCTCAGGACGGTTGCCCCGTCCGTGAAGGTAACGGTGCCCGTGGGAGTCCCTGGACCGGTGGCGTGACTGACGGTGGCCGTCAGGGTCACCGGCTGCCCGAAGACCACCGGGTTGGGAGTGGCCGTCAGCACTGTCGAGGTGGGGATGGGCTGCACCACGAAGGTGAACGATCCCGAGCTCGAGAGGAAGTTGGCATCGCCCGTGGTCACGTAGGTGACCGTGTAGGTGCCAGGGAGCAACGAGGCTGCCGGCCCGCTCGTGGCTTGGCCGCTGTTGACCGTGGCCGGAGCGCCGAACGGAGCGCCGTTAAGGCTGAACTGCACCGAGCCGCCGGGCGTGCCGGCTCCGGGAGCCACCGCTTGCAGCGTGGCCGTGAAGGTTTCGGTCGTGCCGTAGGCGGCCGGGTTGGCCGAGGGCGAGCCCGAGACCGTGGTAGCTGCCTGCTGGACCTCTTGGGTGACGACAGCACCGCTGCCCTCGTAGGCCTGCGGGATGCCGGCGCCCGTCAGGCCGCTGTAGGTGGCGATCACGGAGTGACCGCCAGCCGCCAGGGCCGAGATGGCCGGGCTGGTCGCCGTGGCGCTGAACCCGTCTCCGAAGTCACCGGATCCGGTTGACAACGTCACCGGCCCGCCCAGGTTGGTGCCGTCCACGGAGAACTGCACCGTTCCCGATGGTGCGGCGACGGCGGTGTTGGGTGCCGTCGAAATCGTGGCGGTGAACGTCACGGCCTGTCCGAAGACCGACGTGTTGGGCGAGCTGCTCGCAGGTGCCGTAGCACCCGAGACCGTGGTCGTCGTCGGCGCGGTGGGCGGCGGCGGGCTCACGAACTGGTCGAACTGGGTGGAAGCGCTGCCGATGAAGTTGCCGTCACCGCCATAGGAGACCGATATGAAGTTGTCGCCTTCGGGCAGGCTGGAAATCTGCAGGGTGGCCTGCGACCCCGCACTGCCCGTGGCAGCCAGGGTCGACTGACCGAGAGAGGTCGAGCACGGTCCCGCCGTGGCACAGCCGAAGAAGGTCACCGCACCGGTCGGGTTGCCTGCCTCCTGGGGCGTCACGTTCGCAGTGAACGTGACGGCCTGGTTGAGGACGGATCCCGAGGTTCCAGTGGAGCTGACCAACGTGGTCGTCGTGCCGGCCTGGTTGACGGTCTGGGCGAGCGAACCATTGCTGGCCGAGAATCCGCTGTCGCCAGAGTACGACGCAGTGATCGTGCTGGAGCCGGCGCTCAGACCCGCGGGGTCGGACGCCGTGGCCACGCCGCCCGTGAGGGTCAGGGGGCCGCCCAGGTTGACACCATTGATGGCCACCTGCACGGTGCCGGTCGGCACGGCCGTCTCACCAGTCGGTGGGGAGACGGTGATACCGAAGGTCACCGGCTGGAACGCCACCGGCGTGCCGGCCGGTGTGGTCAGGGTTACCGCGGTGGAGGATGAGGCGAGACTCACCGTTTCGGCCACGGGGTTCGAGGTCGATGGGGCGAAGGTCACGTTGTTGTCGCCGGCATACTGCGCCGTGAGTGAGTGACTGCCAACCGTCAAGCTCGAGACGGTGATGGTGGCGGTGTCAGGTGACGTTCCGCTCAGATTACTCGTGCCCAGTGAAGTGCCGCCGTCAAAGAAGGTGACGGCGGCATTGGTGTTGTCGACCTGCGGGCTCACCGTGGCGGTGAGGGTGACGGTCTGACCGAACACCGACGAGCCGTTCGAGGGCGAGACGGCCAGGCTGGTCACGGTGGGCGTCAAGGGATTGTGGACATCGAAGGCCGGTATGTTTCCGGACGACGTGGCGTAGTCGGCGTTGCCGCTGTAGGTGGCAACAACGTTGTAAGTGCCGAGACCCAGCGACAGCGTGTTCAGAGGGGCGCTGGTGGCCGATCCTGCAGTCAGGGTCACGGGGCTGCCCAGCGCACTGCCGTTGACAGAGAACGTCACGGTGCCGGTGAGCGCACCCGAGGTGGCCCCCGGTTCGGTGACGTGGGCCGTGAACGTCGGCGTGTCGCCAATGGTGGCTGAGGTCTCAGAAGCGGTCACCGACGTGGACGTGGGGTCGAGTCCCACGGTGAAGTGGCTCGTCGTCGAACTGGCGGCGTCCGTGGGTCCACCGGCGTAGCTGGCGGACAAGACATACGGGGTAGTGCTGGGATTGTCCTGCAGAAGGAGGCTGCCCGTGGCCACACCGCTGCCGTTGGTTACGCCCGCAATCGTGGTGGATTGACCAGTGAGGCTGAAGGTGACCACGGCCCCAGCGACTGGCTGGTTGGTGGCGATGTCAACCACGGTGGCCGACACGGCGGCCGACGATCCAACGGGACCCGACGTCGCGCCGTTGTAGGAGATCGTGGTGCAGTCCTGCGGGCTCACTTCGAGCGTCTGCACGTTGGTTGAGCTGCCGCTGCTGACTGTCACTCCGAACGAACCATTCACGCTCGGCTTGTTCAACCCATCCGGCGTGTTGGGGGCCGTGATGGTCGCGGTGTACGCGCCACCGCCGGTGCTGTTGACGACGGACTTGACGGACTGTCCGGGAACAATCGTCGACTCGTCGACCGCAACGGTCACCGGGACACCGGTGCCGCCCGAACCGAGCGCTCCGGTCACGGTCAACGCCTGCCCGCCGCAGGCCAGGCCGTTGGTGGTGCCGTTGATCGTCTCGGACACGGTGCTGGCAGCCGAAGGTGCCGGCGTGCTCGATGAGGTCAAGGTCTGCGTCGCGTTCTCACACGACGCGGTGGCGGTGGATGTGCAGGCGGTGCCCTGAGGCAATCCCGTCAGGAAGTTGTCCGAGGTGATGTTGTGCACCGAGTTCGACCACACCCGAGTGTCCGAGGTCTGGTCGGCGGCATCGTTGTAGTTGATGGAGTCCCCGCCCGAGACAGTGGTGTCGGTGGCGGTGGCATTGATGGGGGCGTAGCTATCGATGGGGGCTGTCCCGCTCAGGCTGTCAATACCGGATCCGGTGTAGTTGACAATGCCGTTGTCGTAGACGTTGGTGTTCTCGAGCCACTGGTCGGCGTTGTGCAGGCGGAAGTCCTCGTTCACCTGGGCGGGCGTGTAGACGTCGTTGTCCTGCAAGCTGATGTTGATCGTCTCGAGGCTGTCGACCGTACCGGTGATGGTCTGCGTCTGGTCCGTCTCGACTGATGCCAGGTTGGACGTCTCCACCCACTCGGTACCGACGACACCCGAACCACCGTTGTTCACGGACAGGTTCTCGCCGTCGGCCGTCGCGGTCGCCGATGTCACGGCGCCGCTGTAGGTGACCCGGTAGGTGTTGTAGGTACCGGCCGCGGTGGCGCCCGGCGTGGATGAGAGGCACACACCGCCGTCGTACGAGGCGGGGCAGACCCAGTTGGTGTGCGGCTCGATGTCCTGCACGATGTACTTCACCGACTCGCTGATGTTGAAGAACCCGGTGCCTGGATCGTCAAGGACGAAGGTGTTGTTGTAGGTCCATGACCACTGTGGCTGCCAGGCCGAGGAGTCGTCGCCGGCGCTCTGCGCAGGGGCCGCTCCGGCCGACGTTGACGTCGTGGCAATGACGAGTCCGCTGAGGAAGCCGCTCATGCTGGCGACAGCCAAAAAGGACACAAAGATCTTGACGAAAAGCTTACGCACCGCCCAACCTCTCCGCGCGTGTGGTTGTTTTTTTGAGTCCCCCGCTTGGAAGCTCTAGATCACAACGCGCTGAAATACGTACCGCTAACGGGTGGCATGGTAAATGAACACCCCCTGTGTTGCAACCGTTTGGCAACCCCAAAATTGCAGGAAGAGCGCAATTTCTGGAAACGCCAAATTCGAAACAGTGCCCCTGCCTGCGCTAATTGTTGGCACACCGTTTGATGGCGTGGAAGCAAAACAATTTCAAAGTGCGTGTCGAATAGCGCAGCTCCAAGTGATCGTCGCGCGACATGTGCATCTTCACGCACATGTGCAATTCGCGTTGCATTTGCGCTGATGAGCTGTCTGCTGACTGTTCCCGATATTCGGAAGATTGAAACCAGCCGCTGCCCACGGGCGAACAACCGGGTCGACTAAACGCTTGTTTGGTCGAATGAAAGTGATACTCCTGCAAACCTTCAAGCTGGCATTGACAGTCATCATGTGCCGCCTCATCGCCCCGGCCAACCACTGACTGCTGGTCGAACTCAGTACACAAATGAGCGAACGCTTCAACGTCGGTGGAGTGCTACTCGTCACTCTTTTTTCGGTCGTCCCGGACAAGAAGCCGCTCGCTACGAAGGCACGTCGGAGATACGGCGCGGCCTCGCCGCCGCATGTCGGTGTACTCGCTCTTGTTCTTGGCCACTCTCCTCGTCATGGCGGGTCTCGTCACCGTGCTCACCTTCGACTGGGGCGGCGTCTTGGTTTCCGCGAGGACGTTGGCCTTAAGGACCATGGCCGCTTTGGCCACGTATCTCGGGCGTTTCTACAGCCCGCTCATCTCTGTGAGCAATGCACCGGTTGATCTCACGAATGACCTCGTTTCATTCGAGCGCCTCTTCGAAGTCCTCGATGTCGAGTCGGACCTTCGCCAACGCCCCGGGGCTCTGGCCGTCCCCGTCGGTCCCGTCCAGGTCGTGGTTCATCATGTCGATTTCGCCTACCCCGGACGTGAGGGCACGTCCATCACGTCGCTCGAAGCCGAGGCTGCGGGAGACGACACACAATCGCCGCAACTTCTCTTCGAAGTCTTCTTCGTCATGGAGCCGGGCCAACTCGTGGCCCTGCTCGGGCACAGCGGGGCGGGCAAGACGACAATCAGCTACCGGGTGCGCCACCGAGGTGACGTCCGGCACCGTCACCGTCAACGGTATCGACGTACGCGATGCTACGCTGTCTTCCTTGCAGGACTGCATGGGCATGGTGTCGCGAGACATTCATCTGTTCCATGTCACGGCGCGCGCCAACCTCTTCTATGCCCGGCCCGATGCCTCCGACGCCGAACTGCTCGAGGTCCTCGAACGGGCGCAACTCATGTCGGCCATCGCCGAAATGCCCCAGGCTTCAACACCATCGTGGGAGATAGAGGTCTTCGGCTGTCGGGGACGAGAAGCAGCGCCTAGCCGTCGCCCGCGTCCTCTTGAAGGCACCCTCAGTGGTCATCCTCGACGAAGCTACTGCGCGTCTGGACTCGGAGACAGGTCGCAGGCATACGTGGCGAACATGGAAATGAAGGGTCACTACTTCGATCCCCACCACGCCCGGCTTTCGCCGTAGTCCGGAATTGACGAAGCGCGGACACAGGGTCCGCGCTTCTCAATGCAACTGGGAGCAGCCATCGGGCTGCCCGGAGTTACGGGATGATGGAGATGATGGACGCTGCGGCAGAGCCGAGGGCGTCACCGAGGATGTTCAGCGACGAACCCTTCGTCATCTCAGAAAGCGTTCCCAGGAACGAGAGCGCCGGTGCTTCGTACTCACCGCTCATCAGTTCTTCCGCCATTGGGACTCCCTTCAAAACTTCGCCGTTGTTGACGGGTAAATATACACAAGAAGTCTGGTGCTGCAAACCCCCTGACCCGGCTTCCTGTCATTTTCATCGCAAGTAATGCGCACGTAACACAGGTTTGATCAGGTTCTTGCAGCGTCCCTTGGCTGTGGATAACCAGGCGAAGCAACGAGGTCACACCGCCTATCGTGTGACCGGTGAACGGGGAGCCCGCCGAGCAGACAGGGGTCTCCGGCCTGGGGGCCTACGGGCTCATTCTCAAGGGGTTGGACGGAGCCGCAGCTCAAATGCAGCCCCAACCTGAGGGCACCCCCGAGTTCGAGATCCATGTCGAGATCGGCGATTCGGAGACAACCCCGTCGACCCTTCATCAGGAATCGGCCGATCTTCTCCTCATTGGGGGCGGCCGCCTTCGGCTGGAGCGGGGCAGCGGTCACGCCTACTTCACCTTGCCCCGACGACCCAGCGACGAAGAGCTCCTGCACCCCTACCTCGCCCCGGCCGCCGCGCTCTTCTGGCAGTGGTCGGGCCGGGAGGCCCTTCATGCCGGTGCATTCGCCGCTGGCGAGGGGGCGGTGCTCATCCTGGGCGACAAGGAGGCCGGGAAGAGCACGACGCTCGGGTGGCTGGCCCGGCAGGCCAACGTGCCGGTGCTGACCGACGACCTGGCCGTCATGGACGGACGAACCGTGCTGGCCGGGCCCCGCACCATCGATCTGCGCGTCACCGGCGATGAGGGGCAATCGCCCGGCCACCTCGTGCGCAACGGCGAACGGGACCGGATCCTCACCTCCGAGGTGGCGTACGGCCTGCCGTTGGTCGGCATTGCCGTTCTCGACTGGGGTCCGCGTCTGGACTACTCCTCCATCGGACTTTCAGAACGTTTCGACATCATCGATCGCCACCGCACCTTTCATGGCCATGGGCTTCCGCCGAATCCCACTGCGATGTTGGAGTTGGGAAGCGTGCCGATCGTCTACGCCCGCCGACCCCACGACATACGCGAACTGCCGACCTTCGGTCGAGGCTTGATCGACTACTTCAGTTGAGTGGCCAGCCACGCCGCGTGGAGCAATGACCACGAATGGATGACCGGGTTGTCGGCCGACCAGGCGGCCCGCAGGCGATCGGCATCCACCAAGGACGGATCGACGCCCGTGCCGTCCCAGGTGTCGACGAAGTGCCGGGCTCCCTCGCGCCACACGGCGCCACCGAATTCGGCCTTGGTCGAACGGCTGATGCTCTGCACGGGGAGTAGGTCAGAAAAGAGATGGGCCATGGACGAGGTGCGATCGCCAAACCCCACCGCGCCGCCCTCGGCAGCCAGGGCGGAGAGAAAGTCAGGATCGAGGAGCGGATGTTCGACCCGCACCTCATAGTCGGCTGCGATGAGGCCCAGGTTGGACATGGCGACGAAGAGCGCTCGCGAATTGGCATGCCACTCCACTCGCCTGTCCCAACGTCGGGGCTCACCGGCCGCCCGATTCAGGATGGCCCTGGTGAACTCTTGCCGGGCGTCCGGCTGCAGCCAGTTCGGCACGAAGTAGGGGCGCCGCTTAATAGACGACAGGCGGATGGCCGGGGGGGCGAACGCCAAGCCGATGCGCACCAGATCCTTGGCGGCAAAGGCGGTGCGGCCGTGCAACGCCGCCTGCGCGTGGCACCAGCGCCAGTCTCCGAAGAGGCCGTCGCCGTCGAAACCCGTGACCACGCATCCGCCCCGAGCCACGCGGAAGATCGGCACATGGAGATACGCGTTGGGCGGCCAACCGACTCCGTGCTTGAGGAGTCCGGCGGTGGCGGTGTCACCGAGCAGATCAAGCTCGTCGGTCAAGTCGATTCGTTCCCACTCGTCCAACCCGACATGGCGGATGACCAGCTCCTGCCATTCCGTCTCATGGGTCGAAGGAATCTCGGGAAAGCGGAAGGTGACGGGGATGGGTAGTGGCAAACCATCGCGGCGAGCCACGTATGCCGCCAACGCCAATGTGGCCGACGAATCCCGTCCCCCCGAAAAACTCACCACGCATGGACTCTGCTGCAGCGCTCGTTTCATTGCTTCCTCAAGCGCGTGACGCGCCGAAGGCTGGGACCGTTCCCGAACCAGCGTGACCACTCCCGGTTCTGCGCCCAACGGCACACCGGCCGCGGTCTCCAGCGGAGTCATGCTCGGAGCATCAGCCAAGAACATGTCGCCACTCATGAAGTGGGCGATCCGACCTCGCCCGCAGTCATGAAGTTGGGGTGCGATCTGACTTCGGTGAGATCCGGTGTATCGGCTCCAACCCGACACTTTGGGCGTCGGCCCGATCCTCGAGCCAGGCGTGGGCCGTGAACCCGGCGGCCGGCGAGCTGACTCCGATGAGCACATCAACGGGGTCACCGTGATCCGCCCGCCAGGCTTGGGCGATCAGCGCATTGGAGAGGCACTGGTCCTTGCGTCGGCGCAGGATGGATACCACCATCTTTCCGGCTTCGCCGGGCAGGTGAGAGGAATCCCGAAGCGAGACCTGCTGGGGATCGCTGATCTGTCGGCGGCAGCGCGCCATGGAACGGAGCGTCCACACGCCCACCCGGACCTCAGCGAAGTTGGTTCGGCGCATCGCTATGTCTGGAGGAGGTCCGCATCGGCCAGCTGCACCACCAGGGTGTCGACATCGCGGGTGGCCACTTCGGAAGTGACGCCATGGCGACTGACGAGGGCCTCAATGAGGTGCGAACGATCCGTACCGTCCACCATGAGCGGCCACAGCGCAGCCCCGGTGCGATTCAAGCTCATGTAGCACTGGGTGCGGAGATCAAGAAGGACCAGCTCGCCCTCCACCTCCCGCCATTCGAGGTCAACCGAACGAGCAACGATGCGATCTGTCATGGTCGCTTCAGAATACGGCGTCGAGCCATGAGCGCCGGACCGAGCCGTCCCACGAGTTGCACTGGTCGGTAGGCGTAGGCCAGCACCAGACCTCCTCGACCCCGCCGAGCCAAGGCCGACTCTGAGCGCATGACGGCGGGCGAGAGGGCCACGCCGTCGTACATCAACTTGAGGCGCTCGCTGAAGCTGGGTGCGTCGAGAATGCGCTGCACCTCGTAGGCCGGCCCGTCCGGGTCTGCGCTCGAGGCCATGCGCAGGATGCCCCGCCGGGAGGTGGAGAGGTTGAGGCGTTCGACCACCTCCTTGCCTTCGGGCAGGACGCTGAGCCCGGCGGCCAGCGCATCCTCGGCCCCCAGGGCCCGGCTGATCTCGGCGGCGGCGCCCCAGTCCGCCATGTCCACCACCGCCAGGGCTCGACGGAGATCCTCGAAGGGCTTGGACGACTCGAAGGCGTGCTGGAGGGTGTGCATGGCGATGTGGAGGATCCGCTGCGGGACGGCCAACACCGCCACTTCCAGCCCTCGCAGGGAAATGGTGCCGGTATTGGTGCTGAGCACCCGCCAAGCTTCGGTGGGAGGGACAGTTATATAGGGCAGGCTCCGGTGCAGGTCGACCGCCATGACGCACTCACCGGGGGCTGACTGCCGGCGATAGGTGTGGGCGTGGGCGGCCCGGCCGCGCACGGGATGCCCGAATCCCAGCCGTTCCAAGACACCGACGGCGCGAGGGAAGTCGCCCGGGGACACCAAGAGGTCGGAATCTCCATACGAACGTCCACCGTGCGGGTAGAGCCACTGGGCAATGGAGGGACCCTTGAGCAGCACGGAGTCGATGTGCTCTTGGCGGAACGCCTCCACGACCTCGCAGGTCATCTGATCGACGGCCATGGTCTGCGCCGTTGCGATCAATATCGCCCGTTGGGTATCCGACATTGGAGAAGTAACGATACGGCGTCTGGAACCCTACGAGACGCGGATTTTCCTCAGGTCCGACTCAGCGTCGGCCGAATGGGATCAGGCCGGCTCGGCGGCCAGGATGCGACCCAGGCGGCGCAGGCTTTCGGAGGCCCCGCCGAGCGTGAACTCGATCTGACGGGTCAAGAGGAAATAGCGGTGGAGCGGGTAGTCGCGGTCAACGCCGACCCCGCCGTGCAGGTGGGCCGCCGCGTGCACGACGCGCTGGCCACCCTCGGCGGCCCAGTACTTGGCCACCGCAACTTCGGCTGCGGCCGGGAGTCCGGCGGAGAGGCGCGACGCCGCTTGCCAGGCCGTCAGTCGGATGGCCTCGGTGTCTACATAGGCATCAGCCGCCCGCTGCCCCACGGCCTGGAAGGTGGCAATGGGCTTCTCGAACTGCACCCGGGTCTTGGTGTACTCCGCGGTCAGATCCAGCGCGGCCGCACAAGCGCCCGCCTCCTGCACGCACAGTGCGGTGATGGCGGCCTCGGTCATCGACGTGACGATGGCCGCACCGTCCGCATCGGCACCGCCGATGAGCCGTTCGGCGGACACGTTGACCCCGCTGAACTCGATCACCGCTTCGGGCCGACCGGTGGTGGTGGTCTGGCGCGTGAACGACAGGCCCTCGGTGGTGGCATCGACGACAAAAACGCCGACCCCGTTGCTCGACCCGTCCGCCGTGGTCTTGGTGGCCGGCACCAGGATGGCGTCGGCCACGAACGCCGCCGGCACGCACGCCTTGGTGCCGTTGATCACCCAGCTGCCATCGGCCTGGGCCGTTGCCGTCGTAGCGGGCGTCAGCCCACCGGGAAGGACGACTTCGCCCGCCAGTTCGGCCAGGGCGGCGGTCAAGATGATGTCGCCACCGGCCACACCGGTCAGCCACGTCTTGCGCTGCGCGTCGGTGCCGTAGGCGGCAATGGGCACCGCGCCGTAGACCATCGACTCGACCACCGGGACATAGGCGGCGGTACGGCCAGCGGCCTCAATGACCAGGCAGGCGGCGACGAAGTCGAGGCCGGCCCCGCCGTACTCCTCGCCCAGGTGGATGCCGAGCAGGCCGGCGCTGGCCAATTCCTTCCAGAGCTCACGATCGAACGGCCCCTCGTCCGCCGCCGCCGTCTCGATGGCCCGCAGTCGTTCATGGGTGGAACGCTCCCCAAAAATCTGGGCCGCCAACTGGCGTACGGCATCCTGCTCTTCGCTGTAGGTGAAATCCATGGTGTGTGCTCTCTCTGTGCGGTCTGGAGGATTAGCGGAGTGACCGCGGCATGCCGAGGCCGAAAATGGCAATGAGATCGCGCTGGATCTCGTTGGTGCCACCGCCGAAGGTCAGGATGATCATGGATCGGGCGTACATCTCCAGACGGCCGGCGATGACAGCCGCCGGTGATCCCCGGGTGAGATAGCCGGCCTGACCCAGGATCTCCATCAGGGAACGGAAGGCCCGCAGGTAGAACTCGGTGCCGAACACCTTTATGGATGAGGCATCCGCCACATCGAGGTGGCCCTGGGTGCCCTGCCACGCCACTTTCCAGTTGATGAGCCGGAGGAATTCGAGTTCGGCGTATACCCGGGCCAGGTGCTCCTGCACCCATTCCTGATCGATGACCCGCCGACCGTCGGGCAGCTTGGTGGCCTGGGCCCACGCCCGCACGTCACTCAGGACGCGCTCGATGATGCCGGGCGAGCACAACGTGACCCGCTCGTGGTTGAGCTGGTTGGTGATGAGGGTCCAGCCCTGGTTCTCGCCACCCACCAGGCTGGTCGCCGGGACCCGTACGTCCTCGTAGAAGGTGTAGTTGATGTCGTGGTCGCCCAGCAGCTTCATGGGCACCACGCGGATGCCGGGCGTGTCCATGGGAATCACGAACATGGAGATGCCCTTGTGCTTGGACACATTGGGGTCGGTCCGGGTGGCCAGCCAGATGTAGTCGGCGTCGCTGGCCAGGCTGGTGAAGATCTTCGACCCGTTGATGATGTATTCGTCCCCATCCCGCACGGCCCGGGTGGTCAGAGAGGCCAGGTCGGTCCCCGAGTTGGGCTCGGTGTAGCCAATACAGAAGTGGATCTCGCCCCGCAGGATCTTGGGTAGGAAGAACTCCTTCTGCTCCTGGGTGCCGAAATTCATGATGGTGGGACCGACTGTATTAATAGTCAGCATCGGCACCGGGGCACCGCTGCGCATGGACTCATCGAAGAAGATGAACTGCTCAATGGCGGATCGGCCCTGGCCACCCCACTCCTTGGGCCACCCGATGCCGAGCCAACCGTCGGTACCCATCTGCTTGACCACCTTGCGCACCACCGGTCCGACGCCATGGGCTCCGGCCAGCTCGGCCTCCAATTCGGGCGTCAACAAGTTGTCGTAGTAGTCCCGCAGCTCGCTCTTGAGCGCCTGCTGCTCCTCGGTGTACGAGATTTCCATGGTGTCCCTCCCGGGGCCGCGCCAGCGCGCCCACCCCACTTCGGCGCCGCATTGAGACCAGCGGAAAACTGGCCCGATGCTCGATAGAACACGTTACAGTCCGGCCCACCCGACCGGCCAATGGGTCGGCCGCTGGCACCCCCGCTACCACCCAGTAACCTGCTTGCGGCCTGAGGCACGAACCTGAGGCGGAGATCGAACCGAGGAGCGAACCACCATGCCTGAAGCAGTCATCGTCGCCACTGGCCGTACCCCCATCGGAAGAGCGAACAAGGGCTCTTTGGTCGAGTGCCGGCCCGATGACCTGACGGCCCTCGTCCTCAAGTCCGTGTTGGCGAAGGTGCCTCAGCTGAACCCGGCCGATGTCGAGGATGTTCTCCTCGGTTGTGGTCAGCCGGCCGGTGAGGCGGGCTACAACATCGCCCGGGTCGCCGCCATCTTGGCCGGCCTGGAGAACGTGCCCGGTGTGACCGTGAACCGGTACTGCTCTTCTTCGCTGCAGACCATCCGCATGGCCGCGCACGCCATCCGGGCTGGCGAGGGCGACATCTTCATCGCCGCCGGCGTGGAGACCGTGAGCCGCTACATGCACGGAGCGTCGGACACCGGCCCGCACAACACGCAGTTCGCGACCGCCGAAGAGCGCACCAAGGCTCGCACCCCGGCTGTCACCGACCCGTGGGCGCCCCTGTCGGGCAGCCTGGCCGACGTCTACATCGCCATGGGCCAGACGGCCGAAAACGTGGCCGAATTCGAGAAGGTCAGCCGGGCTGAGATGGACGAGTTCGCCGTGCTGTCGCAGAACCGGGCCGTGGCCAACCAGGAGAACGGCTTCTTCGAGCGGGAGATCATTCCGGTGACCCTGGCCGACGGCACTGTCGTCACCAAGGACGACGGGCCCCGGGCCGGCACGACACTCGAGGGCCTTTCCGGCCTCAAGCCCGTCTTCCGTGAGGGTGGCACCATCACGGCCGGCAATGCCTGTCCTCTCAATGACGGCGCCGCTGCTGTCATCGTCATGAGCGACACCAAGGCCAAGCAATTGGGCATCACCCCCCTGGCTCGCATCGTGGCCAGCGGCGTGACCGGCTTGAACCCCGAAATCATGGGTCTGGGCCCGGTTGACGCCTGCCGCCAGGTTCTGGCCCGCGCCAACATGACCATCGACGACATCGATCTGGTTGAGATCAACGAGGCCTTTGCGGCCCAGGTCATTCCTTCGGCCAAGCACTTGGGCATCAGCTGGGACAAGCTGAACGTCAAGGGTGGAGCCATCGCCCTGGGCCACCCTTTCGGCCAGACCGGCGCCCGCATCATGACCACGCTGCTCAACGCGTTGGAAGACACCGGCAAGACCTTCGGCCTCGAGTCCATGTGCGTCGGCGGTGGCCAGGGTATGGCGATGATCGTGGAGCGCCTCAGCTAACTCGGGCTCGACTCAGTTCCCGTCTCCGCATGCAGCGGTCGGTCAATCTGGAGGTAGGGATACGTTCGCCGCCCCGATTGACTGGCCCGGTACTGCAGCGATGTCTTGAGCACGCCCACGCCGTAGCGCACGCTGCGCCGGAAGCCGATGGACGACGCCTCGGCGAAGTACCGCGTCGGACAGGAGAGTTCGCCGATGCGTGCGCCCGCGGCGAGGGCCTGGACGATCATCTGGTTGTCGAACACGAAATCGTCCGAGTTGAGGTTCAGCGGGAGTGCCTCTAGAAGTTCCCGGCTGAAGGCGCGCAATCCGGTGTGGTACTCCGAGAGCTTGTGGCCGACAACGAGGTTCTCGAACAGGGTGAGTGATCGGTTGGCCACGTACTTGTAGCGGGGCATGCCGCCTTGGATGGCATTCTGGGCCAGGATCCGGGATCCGAGCACCATGTCGTAGTCGCCGTAGGCAATCATGCCGGCCATCGGGACTACCAACCGAGGTGAGTACTGATAGTCGGGATGCAACATGACCACCACGTCGGCGCCTTGGCCGAGCGCCGCGGCGTAACACGTCTTCTGATTGCCGCCGTAACCCGTGTTGTGGTCGTGCACGATGGGCTCGAGACCCAAATCGGTGGCGATGCCGACCGTGTCGTCCCTGCTGTCGTCGTCCACAATGAGCACGTCGTCGACCACAGCCCGGTCGATCCCGTCCATCGTCAGGGCCAGGGTGTTGGCCGCGTTATAGGCCGGCAGGACGACGGCGATCCGCTTTCCGTTCAGCACGGGCTGGGATGGGTGTCGCTGGCCAGCGCCGGAACCCGCACGCCGTCAATGTAGACAAGAAACCGCTGGCCGCACGATGGGCCGAGATCCGCTCCTGGACTAGAGCGTCAACAGGCGAGCCATCTGGATCTGTCCGTCGCATTGGCCGGTGTGGACGAATCGGTGCCGGCGGTACAGGACATTGGCGGCGTCATTGCCCTCCATGACACACAGGACGATTCGCTCCGCTCCCCATGTCGCCGCCCACTGCACTACGGCATCGATCAGCGCATCGCCGACACCCATCCCTCGCGCCTCTGGCGCCACCCACATGGAGATGAGTTCGATGTCATCGCCAGTCGTGGTGCCGCTGACCATGCCAACGGGCTCGTCATGCTGTTCGGCCACGATGTTGCACGGCACGGTATCGAGTCGTTGGCGCCATCGGTCTTCCGTGTCCCCGGGTCCCTGCCATTCGGCCAAGGTCGAGCTGAAGGCAAAGGGGGCGTCGGCCAAGGCGCTCAAGCGAAGAACACGCCAGAGCGGCCACTCGTCGCTGGTGACGGGGCGGACCCGAATCACATCACTCAGGGCAGCGCGGCGGCCACGTCGCTCAAAGCCGGAGCAGGCCCCGGGTCGATCGACTCGCGTCCAGCCAGGTGCAACGACACGAAGTCACCGAACATGACCAGATCGAAGAAACGCCCAAGCTCGCTGTCACCGTCGGCCCAGAGTGGGATCACGTTGGCCATGACCTCGTCGGTGGCCGCAACGACCAGGTCAAACTGTCGGGCCACCAGCGGGTTCTCTCCGGCATCGCGCAGCGTGATCAGCGTGAGCACCTGCCGGGTGACATCGCCGTGTTGCCCCCACCCGGCCACTTCGTGATGGCCCACGTCAGGGACCTCGCCGGCAAAGGCTGCAGTCTTGGCGTTCTCATTGACCTGCGTCTTCCAACGCAGCGCGGCTACGGCACTCAATCCGGTGGCGCCGTAGATGATCGGCAGCGTCCGTCCGATGTGGCGGGCCATCTCGGCCGCCGGTCCGTCGAGGTGGGCGAAGGCGGTGCGTCGTCGCTCCCATGTGGAGGCGGCTGCCTGCAGCATCGGGCCGACCTCTTCGAGCACGCCGAGGTGCGCCAGGGTCAGGAGAAGCGTGACCACTTCGGCCGGGTAGGCGGCGCGTTCGACCGGAAACGATCCGTCGATTGGGAGCCGAGGCACCCGCTCGGACGAGGCCCAGCCGGCCAGGGCTCCGCCGCTGGTGATCACGGCCACGGTGGCACCTCGTTGCTGCGCCGCCTGCGCCGCCGCCAACGTTTCCGCCGTCGACCCGCCGTACGACACGGCCACCACCACGGTGCCCGGCCCTACGAAGGCGGGCACCTCAAAGCCCGGCACGACCACGATGGGCACCCTCGAACGGGGCGCTCCGAAAGCCGCCACTGCGGCACCGGCTCCGTGCACGCCGAGAACGACAACGGCGGACATGGAGCCGGTGGCCGGCCAGGCCACCTCTTCCAGCGCCGCCACAGTTGTGAGTCGGGCCGCTTCAATCTGCTCGGGCCACGCCACTGCGGCATCCCACAGGCCCAGCGTGTCCAAGTACGGCGAGGGAGTCACCCCGGCAGTGGGCCCGTGGCTCGCACGCCGTCCTTCTCGGCCTTGGCGGTCAACCGGTCGTGTTCGGCGTCACCCACATCGGCCCCTTCTTCGAGCAGGAGCACCGGTACGCCATCGGTCACCGGGTAGCTCTTGCGCAGGCGGGGGTTGTAGAGGATGTCCTCGTCCGAGAACCACAACAGCGGCCCCTTGTCGACGGGGCAGGCCAGCACATCGAGGAGCAATGGGTCAAGGGTCATAGCGGGATTCCTATCGTTCTCAAGAGGTCGCTTCGGCGAAGGTCGAGATGAGCTCTTTCACCTCAGCGACGTGGGCGGCACAGAGTTCCGGCGTCTTGGCTTCGACGTTGAGGCGCAGCAAGGGTTCGGTGTTCGAAGGCCGAACGTTGTACCACCAGTCGCCGTGCTCGACGGTTAGCCCGTCCAGCTGATCGACCGACGCGCCGGCCGCTCGCTCATGGGCCGCGATTGCGGCCACGGTGGCGACCGGGTCGATGACTTCGGTATTGATCTCGCCCGAGTCGCTATAGCGCTGGAACGGCTCGAGCAGTTCGGACAGGGTCTGGTCGCTCTGGCTCATCAACTCGAGCACCAGCAAGGCGGTGATGATGCCCGAATCGGCCCGGAAGTTGTCGCGGTAGTAGTAGTGCCCCGAGTGCTCACCGCCGAAGACGGCCCCGGTGTCGGCCATCACCCGCTTAATGATGGAATGCCCGACCTTGGTCCGGATCGGCGTGCCCCCGTGCTCCAGCACGACTTCGGGGACGACGTGCGAGCAGATGAGGTTGTAGAGGACCGTCTCGCCCGGGTATTTCGCCAACATGGAGGCGGCCACCAGGGCCGTGGTCAGCGACCCCGACACGGGCTCGGCCCGCTCGTCGACCAGGAACACCCGGTCGGCATCCCCGTCGAAGGCCAGACCGACATCAGCCCCTTGGGCCAGCACCGCTTCCTTCAGGTCCACCAGGTTTTCGGGTTGGATCGGATCGGCCGGGTGATTGGGAAAGGTGCCGTCTAATTCGGGGAAGAGAATGTCGACCTCGAAGGGCAGGTGGGCGAAGACGGTGGGCACCACCAGTCCCCCCATCCCGTTGGCCGTGTCGGCCACGATCTTGAGCGGACGCAGTGCGTCGCGGTCGATGAACCCGACCACGTGCTTGGCCCACTCTTCGAGCAGGTTCTGCTCGGTCCACGAGCCGGTGAGTTCACCCAGCGGCTCTTCGAGCAGGTCTTCGGCCGTCTGTTCAATCTCGAGCAGTCCCGTATCGCGGCCGATGGGACGGGCCCCCGAGAGGCAGAGCTTCATCCCGTTGTACTGGGCCGGATTGTGCGATGCCGTGAACATCGCTCCGGGGGCATCGAGGTGGCCGGCCGCGAAGTAGAGGAAATCGGTGGAGGCCATGCCCAGGTCGACCACGTCCACGCCTTCGGAGCGAGCCCCGTCGGAGAAGGCCCGCGCCAGTTCGACCCCGGACTCGCGCATGTCCCGGGCCATCAGAATTTCGGGGGCTCCCGTGAAGCGGGCAAACGCTCGGCCGATGGCTCGACACATGGCGGCGTCGAGTTGATCGGGCACGATGCCGCGCACGTCGTAGGCCTTGAAAACCTGATCCATTCGAGTCATGACGAGACCAACCTTACGGTGTGGGAACCATCTCGTTTTCAGAGCCGGTGCGCCGGCGTCGCAGGCGCGGCACCACCAGGCCGGCGAGCAGACCCAGGACGCCGAGCAGGGACAGCAGCTGCCCGACCCGGTTGGCCGCGGTGGCGCCGTACTGCAAGCTGACGTTGTGGGCGGTGGGCACCACCACCATGAGATTGGGCGTGACCCGGTAGGGCCCGGTAGCCCCCGATGCTTTCCAATTAGGGAAGTAGGAGACCTTGACCAGCACCGGCGTCCCCACCCTGGTCACATGGAAGGTGATGCCGTTGTCGGACTCGTGAATGTGACTGACCCGTGTCGGCGCGGTGGCTTTTTGGGGAGGGGCCGGGTCGCCGATCGGGACCCGCGGCCACGAGGCGGGTCCGCTCTGGGCCAGCTCCACATTCCAGCGGGCCGGGTCGTTGTACCAGGCCTCGGACGGGGGCAGCCACGAAGACTGTCCCGCCTTGATGCCGACCTCCACGGCCGGATCATTGGCCAGCGGCGTGACTTCGCGTGATTGCGCAACTTGGTAGATCTTCCAGGTGGTGGTCGTCGTGCTGCCGGCGGTGGTCGAGGTCCAGGGGCCGGTGGAGGCCAGCAGCGTGAGCGACGGGTCCGCATCGGCCGCCGCCTCGACCGTGGGGCTCGACGCCATGAAGTAGCGCACCCCCAGCAACTGGAGATGTTCAATCCCCTGAGGCACGTTCAAAGCCGAGTAGTCCAGACCGACCATGGGCTCGGAAGGTTGCTCGGAGAGCTCGGCCTGGTTCAAGAAGTGGTACGGCGTGGTGGCCGAAGACTCGAAGAGCAGACCCTCCATTGAGCCGATGCAGCCGTGGGACCAATACGGCAGGAGCATCAGCGCCATGGTGGTACCGAAACGGTTCAGGCTGGGGTCGTACTGCCACATGGCTTGCCCGCACCCGTTGGTCCGTCCCACCTTTTCCATGGTCTGCAGGACGGCGTGGTACTCGGGGTAGGCCGCTTGATTCTCGTAACCCTTGTAGTTGAACGCGGACCAGTTGGTCACCTGGTTGGCCCCAGGCGTGATGCCGATCGATTGCAGGGTCGAGAACGGGAGCACGAACGGCGTGACCACGACGGCCAGCGCCACCACCAGCGTGACCAGGGGGCCGGCCACACCGGCGATCGACCAGGAGGCGCCGACCTTGCGCGGCGGCATCCACTCGGAAGCCCCGGTGGCCCCGTCCACCTCCGCCGAGGCCAAGGCGTACGAGTGGACGTTCCGGCGCTGCCACCATTCGGCCAGATCGACCACGCCGGTCACGGCGGCTGCGATACCCCAGCCGGCCAGGAGATAGACGGAGAGAAACCACAGGGGAAGGAACCGGGTGTTGTACAGGCTGCCCTGGGGGTCGAAGATGACGGCCAACGCGCTGAGTCCGGCCAGCAGGCCCATCAGGATGCCGAACCGGCTGCGCATGGCCAGCGCGGCCAGCGCGGACAGTCCGGCCAGGATGAGCACCCACCAGTCGGCCTGGGGCAGCAGGATGGCCACGAAGGTGTGGACGTTGGTGTACCCCATGGCGTTGGCATAGGGCTGGTCGATACCGAACGGGATCCACCAGAAGGCCACCAGCATCACCCCGAGGCCGACGGTGGAGACGCCCCACCACAAGGCTTGGACCCGGGTCAGTCGGGAAAGCACCACCCGGTCATTGGGCTGAGCCAGCCAGGAGTCATGGGGCCGCATCTTGTCCGGCAACATCTCCAAGCCCAGCAGCAACGCCGCCCCGACGATGGCGAAGAGGGCCGGGACGATGTGCGCCAATATGCAGAGAGCCAGCACGACGGCCGACCAGCCACGATGCCGTCCCGTTCGCAACCCGCGGGCCATCAAGCCGAGGAAGAGCAGAGCCAGGGCGATGCTCAGCGAGTACGCATACTCACCGGCCAGCGTGGAGAAGAGGTTGCCGCCGTAAATGGTGTACGTGTAGTCAAAGAGAAAGCAGAGTGAGATGGCGGCCAGGGCACCGGGGAAGGCGCGACGCATCCCGAACAACCGGCCCATGGCCCATGCCGCCACTGGCAGCAAGACGGAACCGAGAACCGTGCCCCACTTGAAGGCCACGGCGTACCCGATGACGTGGCTGGCCAAGGCAATCAGGAGATCAGGCAGCACGAAGTAGTAGGTGTAGAGCGGGAACCCGTCGTACCACTGGGGATCCCAGCCGGTCAGTTGCCAGTGCGAGAGCAAGGTGGAATCCAAGAAGGCGGGCAGGGCGTAGTGACCGCCGTTGTCACCCCCGGTGGTCGTCGAAGAGTTCAGGAGAAGTGGGAGATGCATCTGCCACAGCACGATTCCGATGACGGTGCCGACGCAGAGCGCGGTGGCCACCCGGGGCGCCCAGACGGCGGTGGTCGAGGTGGATTGGCGACGTTCGATTACCGGTGGGCTGCTTTCACGCGGTCCGAACTCGCGTGCCAGCAGCTCCTCGTCAATGCTGGTCAGTGGACACCGCCCCGTTGACTCAGGACGGCCACCAGGGCCACCGTGTTGAACGACGCGTGCGCCACCATGTTCATGCCCAGCCGGCCGGTCCGGTAGGCGATGGCGGCCAGTGCCATGCCGAAGAGCGCCAGTCCGGCCAACTGCACCCATTCGGCATGGGCCAACCCGAAGAGCAGTCCGTCAAGAACCACGGCCGCCACGATGGCGGCGCCCCGGGCCGTGGTGGCGCCCCCGCCGATCGGCGCGCACAACCGGACGAGCGCCTTGAAGAGCAGGCCCCGGAAGAACAATTCCTCCACCACCGGGACCGCCACCGACGTGGCCAGGATGATGACCACGATGCCGGCGCCATGCGAGCTTCCCGTCAGTTTCTGGGAGGGCCCGTTGAAGTTGTGGATGTCGTGACGAAAGGGGGCGTAGAGCAGGACGATGACGAGCTGGGCCCCGATGCCGATGGCGATGCCGACCAGGTCAATGACCCGGAAGCGGACCCCCAGATCAGTCAGGAACCGCCGGGTGCCGTGCCAACGGCTGGCCAACCAGGGGGCTCCCACAAAGCCGACCCAGAGCCCCAGCAGGGTGGCGATGGTGTACCACTCCGGGGGCACGTTGGCCGTCGTGATTACCTTCATCTGCGCCGCCGTCTTGCCGGCCAGGGATCCGGCGGCGGACCCGAAGACGGCGGCCACGAGCTGGCCCACCACGAAGCCGACCAGGGTGTAGAAGAACCAGCGCCATGCCTGCGCCTTGGTGGTGGGCGCCGCGCCCGGCTGATCGAGAAACCGCAGGTCCGTTTCATTTCCCGGGTCATCGAGAACCGGCGCACCGACTGCAATGGGGGTGGCACCGGCCGGCGGAGCCACCGGGGCGGCCGCCACGTAGCCCGTAGGCACGGGTCCCGGGGGTTGGGCCGGCGCGCCGCCTCGCCCTCGACCGGGCGTGTCGGGGCTGATGTCGGTCATCGCCCAGACGTTACTGGGCGCCTCATTGCCGATGGCCTGCAGGCGGGGCGGTCACCGTTTGCGGGAGTGGACGCATAGTCTGGACCGGTGAGTCCTCAGCGTCCCGAGCGGTCCTCCGCCAAGCAAAACAACCCTTCTGGCGATGGAACCACCCCGTCAGGGGGTGGCCCCGAGGGCCAGAACTGGCGTTGGCTGATGGTCGTGCTCTCGGTCGCCGTCGTGGCCATCCTGCTGGCCGTGACCTTCATCAAGCCCCATCCTTCCAAGACCATCAGCTACACGACCTATATGAAGGACGTGAAAGCCCATGCGGTCAAGTCGGCCCAGATCAGCAATTCGACGGGCCAGATCACCGGGAAGCTGAAGAACGGGACGTCCTACAACGCGGCCGGACCGAGCCCGTCCCTGCAGACCGACGTGATCGAGATGCGCAACGACGGCGTGGCCGTGACGTTCCCGACGTCATCGGGCAGCCTCATCAGCCTGCTCCTGCCCTATCTCTTCATCGGCGGCATGGTGGCGCTCTTCATCTACTTCATCGGGCGCCAGACCAAGGGGCAGATGAGCGGCATCATGTCGATCGGCCGCTCCAAGGCCAAGACCTTCAGTAGCGACCGCCCGTCCACCACCTTCGACGACGTGGCCGGCTACGCCGGTGTCAAGCAGGAGATCAGCGAGGTGGTGGACTTCTTGAAGACGCCCGCTCGCTTCAAGGAGATCGGGGCGAAAATCCCCAAGGGTGTCCTCCTGGTGGGCCCTCCCGGTACCGGCAAGACACTCCTGGCCCGGGCCGTGGCCGGGGAAGCCGGCGTCCCCTTCATGTCGGTCAGCGGTTCTGACTTCATGGAGATGTTCGTCGGCGTGGGCGCCAGCCGCGTGCGCGATCTGTTCCAGACGGCCCGCAAGCAGGCCCCGGCCATTGTCTTCGTCGACGAGATCGACTCCATCGGCCGCAAGCGGGGCGCCGGCCTGGGTGGTGGCCACGACGAGCGCGAGCAGACGCTGAACCAGATGCTCTCCGAGATGGACGGCTTCGACACGTCTGAAGGCGTCGTCATGATCGCCGCCACCAACCGGCCCGACATCCTGGACCCGGCGCTGCTGCGGCCGGGTCGGTTCGACCGCCAGATCGTGGTTCCGCTGCCCGACCTCGAGGAGCGTCTCCCCATCCTGCAGGTGCACTGCAAGGGCAAGCGGATGGATCCCGACGTCGATCTCGGCGTGGTGGCGCGGGGAACGCCGGGCATGAGCGGTGCCGACCTGGCCAACCTGGTCAACGAAGCGGCCCTGCACGCCGTGCGCCGCGACAGCCTCGACATCGCCATGCAGGACTTCGAATCGGCGCGGGACCGCGTCCTTCTGGGCCAACGCCGCGAAAGCATGGTGCTCTCCGACGCCGAGAAGGAGCGCATCGCCTACCACGAAGGTGGCCACGCGGTCCTGGCCTACGTGTTGGAAAACGCCGACCCCGTCCACAAGGTGACCATCCTGCCGACCGGCATGGCCCTGGGCGTGACCCACCAGCTGCCCATGGAGGAGCGTCACATCCACCCCCGGGCCTACATCGAGGATTCCCTGTGCGTGCGCATGGGTGGCCGGGTGGCCGAGCTCCTGGTCTACGGCGACCTCTCGACCGGTGCCGCCAACGACCTCGTGGGCAACACCGAGTTGGCCCGCAAGATGGTGCGTGAGTGGGGCATGAGCGAAGCCATCGGTCCCATGGCTTGGGGCTCGCAGGGTCAGGTCTTCCTGGGTGAGGACCTGATGCATACCCGCGACTATTCCGAGGACACCTCCAAGGTGATTGACGGCGAGGTCGAGCGCATCCTGCGGGCCGAGGAAGAGCGGGCCATGGAGGTGCTCAGCAAGCACCGGGGCGGCCTCAACGCCATCGCCCGCGCCCTGCTGGACAACGAGATCATCGACGGACGGGAAGTGGGCCGCCTGGTCGACGAGGCCTACGGCGAGCCCGTGCACACGGCCGGAGCGAAGGCCGTGCCGCAGTTCACCGGCGTGCCGACCAACGGCATCACTCCCGAGCCCGCGGTGGTTCCCGCCTCCTCATCCGGACTGAGCGACAACCCCGCCACGTGGGCCCCGCCGGCCTGGCCTCCGGCCGACAACGGCAAGGACGAGGGCACTCCTTCCCCCTGACTCAGGCCCGGCGCGAACCAATCTGTCTCGCGCTGCGTCATAGAGGGGGATGATGGAACCACAGCTCGAGGCCTGGCTGGACGAGGGGTACCAGGCGTCCTTCCGGACGGCCTGCCTCATACTTGGCAACCGGGCCGATGCCGAAGAGGCCGTCCAGGACGCCTTTCTCCGCGCCTGGCGCTTTCGGGACTCGCTCACCTCGGTCCCCAGCATCAAACCCTGGCTGTACCGGGTGGTGGTGAACTCCTGCTACTCGAAGTTGCGCCAGGAAGTACCCCACCGCGACCACCGGGCCGGCGACGGCCCGCTCGACCAGCTGGCGGCCAGCGGCGCTGATCCGGCCACGGCGGCCCAACAGGCCGAGATTGCCGAAACCGTGCTGGGCGCCCTGCAGCGACTCCCGCTGTCGCTGCGCGTACCGATCGTGTTGCGATACTACGCCGACCTGAGCGAGCGGGACATTGCCAAGGCCATCGGGCGGCGGCCGGGCACGGTCAAGTCCCGCCTTCACGAGGCCCGGCGGCGACTGGCCGAAGATCCGAGCATCGCCAACCTGGCCGGCGACGACAACACCGACGAGGAGGCCGGACAATGGCAGTGATCGACGACGCCATGCTCGATTCCCTCCTGCGAGAAGCGGCCGACGCGTTCGAGGTACCCCCCACCGGGGCCGCCGACATTTTGCAGCGGGCGCTCCACGGTGACACCGCACCGAATGATGACGCCGATCCCGACGCGGAGGCCGACATCGGGCCGGTCCCCATCGGTCGCCGCTGGGGCCAGACCGTGCGGACCCACCGGCTGCTCTCGGCCGCGGCCGCCGTGGTGCTCATCGGGGCGGTCACCGGGGCCGCTCTCTCCTTCGGAACCGGGAAGCCCGGGCCCTCCCGCTCCGGGGTGGAGGCCCTCGCCCGTGCTCCACACTCGAGCGCCACCTCCAAGAGCACGGGATCGGGTGGCACCGCCACCGCCGGCGGCTCCTCCACGGGCGGCTCGACGGGATTTCAGACCAACGGAGCCCTGGCGTCGCCCACTCCCGCTGCCTCCGGCACGGCCGGGAGCGGGGCGGCCAGTGGCGGCAGCACCCAGGGCGCCCTCGGCCAAGTCCCAGCAGGCGGAGGCACGACGGCGTCCCCGTCCCTGCCCTCCGACGCCGTGGGCCAGTCGGCCAAGATCGAGCAGACCGGGTCGCTGAACCTCACCGTGGCCAAGGGGACGCTGAGCGCCGTCATGGCCAAGCTGAGCTATCTGGCCACCGCGGCCGATGGCTTTGTGGCCAACTCGCAGACGCAGTCCGGAGCCTCGACCGGCAGCCCGCCCAGTGGCACCATCACCCTGCAGGTGCCCGTGACCAGCTTCTCCACCGTCCTCAAGGGAGCCCAATCACTCGGGAAGACGTCGCAGCTGACGACCAAGGCCACCGACGTGACCGGACAGTACGTCGACCTGCAGGCGCGCATCACCGCACTGCAGGACAGCCGCCAGCAGTACTTGACCATCATGGCCAAGGCGACCTCGGTCGGCGATGTGCTCGCCGTGCAGGCGCAGCTCGACAACCTGCAGCAACAGATCGAGCAGCTGCAGGGACAGCTCCAGGTCCTGACCAGCGAGACCTCCTATTCGACCTTGACCATCGCAGTAGGTGAGCGGGGCTCCGCCTCACACCACCACCCGGTGCACCACCCCGCGTCGGGCGTGGACAAAGCGTGGCATGCCTCCCTGCACGGCTTCGCCGCCGGCGTGAACGGGTTGATCCGGTTGGCCGGTCCGCTGCTCTTCGCACTCCTGTGCCTCGCCGTCGTGTTGCTCGGTGGCCGGGTGTTGTGGCGGGTCATCCAGCGCCACAACCTCTAAGCCGATTCACTCCGTCGGCCCGACTGCCAGGCGCACCAGATCAGTGGGATCTGGAGCGGAAAGCGGACCCAGCTGAGGATGGCGGTAACCGTGTCATGTCCCTGTTGCGCCGTGATGGCATCCTGCAGGTTGGCCGGCCAGATGGCGACCAGCAGCACGGCGGCGGCCCAACCGGCCCAGCGCCTCCGCCGCCAGAGTCCGGTGGCGCAGACCAGCTCCGCCACACCGCTGGCGTACACCAGTTCCTTGGCGCCGGGCAGCGCATGGGGCACGATCGACGTGAAGGTGGCCGGTCGGGCCAGATGGATGACGCCGCTGATGCTGAAGGCCAACGCCACAACCCATGGCGCGTAGGTTTTCCAGGTCGGCGTGACTCCTGCCACGCTACCCACTAGGGAACCGACAGATCGAGCACGGTCGCATCGTGGCTGAAGTGCACCGAGCACGGGGCCAGTTGGCGGACACGCGCCAGAGACGCTTCAGCCGCCGCCAGCCACGAAGGATCGCGCGCATTGGCTGCGCTCGGTTGACCCGAACGCAGTTCATCCGCCCGGTAGGCGCATTGCGCCGCCAACACCACCTGCTCGCCCGCTGCGTCCAAGACGATCGACTGATGCCCAGGGGTGTGCCCGGGCGTGCTCAAGAGGCGCAGCCCATCGAGGATTTCGTCGTCGCCGTGCACCTGGCGCAATCGCGCCGGCGCGATGTCGGCCCATTCGGGCACGGTGTACCCCGGTTCGGCGGACACGGACACTTCGTCGGCCTGTACGTAGACCGGTGCATCGAAGGATTGGACCTGCCCGCAGTGGTCGAAGTGCAGGTGCGACAGCACGATGGCCGCGACGTCAGCTACGTCGACCTCTACCGCCGCCAACGCGTCCGCCACCGTCGTGCTCTCGGGGTGATACCACTCGTCAATGTCCGGATGGCCCAGGCCGATGCCCGTGTCAAAGAGCACGATGCCGTCCGGGTGCCTGATGACCCACGCGTGCACGGGGAACGGTTCGAAGACAGCGAACTCCGGATGTGCTTCGGGCACCTGGGTCACCGTGGCCAAGGTGAGCCGGTCGACTCGGGGCAACCGTGTCAGCGTCACTAGGCCGAACCCGAGTCGCCCCGGCGCCGCTCTACCGCTCGCTCGATGTCGGCCGGATCGGGATCGGCACCCAAGAAGACATCGTGGAGCTCAATGGCCAGGACCGCTTGCTCGGTGGTACTGCCCTCCCGGCGTTCTCTGACGTACGCCGCGGCGGCCCGCACCGCGGCCCAGGCCACGGCGTCCTCTGGCGTGGGGAACTCGAACTGCCAGCGGCGGACCCGTTGGGCGATCAATGCCTTGGCCGGCTCCATCGGATCGATGCCGGTGGCCGCGAAGACCCGACAGTCGTAGGTCCGGCACGTGCGGGGTCGATGCTCGTAAATGGAACAGCCACCGTCAATCAGCATGGGACAGTGCCCACGCTCGTCGAAGCCCATGACGAGATGCCCCGGCGGGCGTTGCGGCGCCGGGAAGAGCAGCTCTCTCGGAATGTGCGCCCGGGCGGCGTGGTCCTCGGGCGTGATGTGCACGAACTGGGCCGAGGTGCAGCAGGCCGTGCAGGTGCCGCAGGGCACGTCGGAGTCCCCGTCGCCCTGCAGGGCGCGCCTCAGCGCACCGAGCCACGGTGCGAACTCCCCCGCCGCCAGATCTCCGGGCTGGGCGCTCGCCTCGGTATCCATCGCCACTGAATCTACGACTCCCGTGAATGGCACAATGCCGACATGACAACTGAACGGATCGAGGTACAACGCACCATCGCAGCTGATCCGGCCACCATCTTCAACCTGCTGCGCGACCCCCAGGGCCATGTGACCATCGACAGCTCGGGCATGTTGATGGCTGCCACGGGCCAGCCCGTCACCGCGGTGGGTGACACCTTTACCGTGCACATGGACCGCGAGGCCCTCAACGACTACCCCATGGGGCTGTACGACGTGACCGTGACCATCACCACCTTCGAGCCGGACCGGGAGATCGCCTGGACCATTCTCGGGCAGATCCGCCCCCAGATCGGCCACGTGTACGGCTACCGGCTCGAGCCGGCCGAGGGCGGCACACTCGTCACCTCCTACTACGACTGGTCTTCCATCGACCCGGTCTGGAAGGAAGCCGACATCTTCCCGGTTATCTCCGAAGGGGCGCTGCGCGCCACGCTCGGCATCCTGGGGCGCACCATCAGCCGCGGCGGCCCGGGGCACTAGCCGCCCAGCCGCGCTACCCGGCCAGGCTGGCGCTGAGGGGCAGCCCGGTCATGGTGACCACCCCGTACGTACCAGCCGGGCCGATGTCCTCGCTGATGGCCACATCGCCGCTGGAGCGGACCAACAGGGGATTGAGGCCGGCACCGAAGAGGGTGGCGGCACCCAGCGAGATGAAACCGAACGGGCGCAGCGTGCCCGAGGCGATGGTCCGGGTCGCCTTGGCGGTCATGACGTAGACGACGTACGTCTCGCGGTGGCTCGTGGTGTTGGTCAGGGCCAGATGGTCGGGTTGGACGCCGGGCAGCGCCGGTTGGGCCGCCGTGCCGGGGGACGGCACCGCCCACAACCGGGACGGTGACGCCGCGCTCAGGCCGTCGACCGCGCCGGCGAAGCCGGCCTGGGGCGCCTGGGCCGTGCTGGGGGCGGCCACATTGCGGCTCACCACCACGCCGTCTCCCCCGGAGGCCGTCACGATGGTGGAGTAGGCGTCCACCTTGGGGATACGGGTCTGTGTGCTGGTGCTGATGGCCCAGGTGGAGTCCGGCGCCACAGTGTTGACGAAGGGAGCCAGGGTGCCGGTCAGGAGCCGGCCCTGGACGGTGACGCGCTCGGTGGTGCTGCCCGGGTTGTAGATGTCGATGGACGATGTGCCGCCGGCCACCTCCAGGCTCTGGGGGATGGACCACTCTTTTTCGGCTCGCGGTGCCCCGGGCACGATGGCCAACCCGTTGCCGTTGCCGCTCAGGACCTGCAGCTCGCTGGCCACCACGCGGCCGGTCCGGGTCGACACCGTCGTGGCTATCCGGGACTGGTTCTGCACGAAGGCGCCCACGTTCTCCACCTGGGTCTCGTTGGGTTGGAGGACGATGCCCTGGAAGTTGATCGGATGCATGATGCCGGCCGGGGTCACAAAGCTCATGTCCACCACGTCCGCCGTCGAGGTCGGGTTGAAGAGCGCCACAAAGAGCGCATTCGAACCCGATGTCAGGCCGCTGGCGAAGTACCACTGCTGCGAGGTGCCGCTCTGGCACGGCGCCTCGGACCATCCATTGGGGCCGTGCACGGTCTGGCTCACCGCCACACCACCGCCCGAGAGGAGGACGACCTGGGAGAGCCAGGAACCCGAGGCGGGGGCGGGGACATCGGCCACCACCTGGCCCCGGGCCGGCACCGACACCGGAGCGGCCGAGGTCGCACCCGAGTCGGTCACGGCCGCGATGGAACCGGTCACCGCCTTGGTGCTGGTGTTGGTCAGGACCACCGATCCCTGCGCCAACTGTCCCGAGGCCGTGGATTCCCCGGTGCAGTACCAGGCCGACGATTCCGCATTGGGGGCGCTGACACTGGCCCCCGGCGTGAGCGTCGGTGCCCCGGGCGCGGCCGCACCCTTGGATCGGCCGGCCACCGCAATGCCGGCCACCGCCACCACCACCAGACCGACGACCATCCAGCGCCGGCCGCCCCTCGAATGAGCCGGGCTCACGAGCTCACGGCCTCTCGTCGCGGGCCGGTCCAACCACCGAGCGCCAGGGTCAGACCAAGCCAGGCGAGCAGCTCGAGCAGGACGGCCAGCGGCACGTAGGGCGCCTGGTGGAAGGTCAGGACGGCGGCACCGTCGGGCGCACCGCTGTACTGGCTGGCCCAGCCGAAGACGGGCTGGCGGGTCACCGTTCGCCCACGCACCGACAGGCTGAAGTCGCCGCCCGGCGCGTAGCCGGCATACACGGTGCTGCTCGAAACCGTGCCCCGGGCCGCCTGCCCGTGGGCCGCCGCCGTCAGTGCGGGCTGCCAGCCCACGATGTCCTGCGCGCCGGGCCAGGACAGCGTCGTAGCTGCGGGCAACGCCCCGCGCGAGCGCTGGGCCGTGATGGGGATGAAGGCGGCGTTCTTGTAAACCTCCACGCCGAATTCACCCGGCACGATCTGCAGGTCGTTCTGGTCCAGGAGGGTTCGTTGCATGCCCGTGGGCGCCGGAGCCGACACCGAGGCCGAGTGGATCGACTCGTTGGGCGCCAGACCATCGACCACCACCACGTACTGGACACCCAGCGAGGCCAGCAACCGGCCCATGTGCACCGTGCCTCCGGTGAGCGCCAGGCGCACCGCCACCGCAGCCAGGTTGGCTGGCCCCGGTCCGGCCGGGCTCCACACATCGGCGGCGTCGGGCAGGCCGTCATCGGTCAGGGCGTAGGAGAGCCCGGGTTCGACCGACCACCCACCCACCGGAAGGGCCCGTGGATCGCCCAACCACAGGACGCGGTAAGCGCCGGATGTGGCCGGCTTGTTCAAGAAGGCCAGCGGCTGCTCCATGCCCGACCCGGGCAGACCCCAACGGCCGTCGAGAGCGCCGGCGACCACCGGCAGCAGACCCACCGCCACCGCCACGGCGGCCACGGCGCCGGCCACCTGGCGCCAGCCGAACGATTTTCCGGCCACGTCGTTCTCGAAGGCAGAGATACCGAGCCCGATTCCGGCCGCCACGGCTAGGGTGGCCGGCACCAGCACGACGGATTCGGACGGGGCGAAGCTCCCGGTCCAGCCGTGCGTCGCCGCGTAGGCCAAGGCCCAGGAGCCGATGGCCATGGTCCACAGGCGGCCGGCCCAGACCAGGCGCGACCCGGTGGCCACCAACAGCGGGAGCACGGCGGCCACCACCATCAACCACACGATGGGCGAGCGGGCGGTGGGTCCGATGGCGAAGCGAAGCACCTGGCCCCAGCTCGGCGCGTTGGCCGCCGATACCGGCAGGCCGAAGATGTCCACGGCGTGCGAGCCGGCCAGCAGCGTGCCCACGACCCACGGCGCGCTGAGGACGAGGGCGATGCCGAGGGCCTTGATAGTGACCGAGATGATCCGCAGCGGATCGCCGGCCGACCGGGCCAGGATGGAGCCCAGGGCCAACGTCACGGCACAGCCCAGGGTCACCGGCAGCACCGCCGGGGCGAAGGACGTGGCGGCCGCGATGATGGCGCCCAGCGCGGCCAGCTGGCCCGTCGGGCTGGCCCGCCACCCCTCCCCCTCGATCTGGTCGAAGGGAGCCACCTCGGCCGCCCGGGCCATCCGGGTCACGATGAACGGGAAGGCGGCGTAGGCCACCAGGCCGTCCCAGCGGCCCAGCCCCAACGCGGCATAGGGCAACGGGAGGCCCAGGTAGCAGATGGTGGCCACCGTGCGGGCCCGGGCGGAGACCAGGGGCCGCATGAAGCGGAAAAAGCCGATGGCCCCGAGCGGGATGCAGCCCAGGAGGAGGATCTTCTGGGCCACGCCCATGGCCCCCAACGAGACGGTGCCCACCAGGCCGGCGATGCCGAAGGCCGGCGTGCCCGGCGCCGTGGTGCCCACGCCGGCCGCCTGCCAGCCCGAGAAGAAGTGGTGCCAGCTGGCCGACCAGCCGGGCAGGGGGGCCAGCTGTCCCACCAGGGGCAGCGAGCCGAAGAAGAGTTCACGGGTGCCCACCACGATGACGAAGGCAGCCAGCGCCAGGGCGATGACCCGCTGGCGCCCGGTGGTCAGGGGCGGTCGCCGCACCTTGCGTCCGAACCGGTCCCGGCCCGAGCGGTGGCCCAGGTCGTCCAGTTCGTCGAAGTCGGAGTTCTCGCTGAAGGCCAGGCCGACGCTGCCCGTGAGTACGGCCACCCCGTCCTCGTCGGACGCGTCGGCATCGTGGGGGGCCACCACCGCATTGGCCACGTCGAACCCTTGATGCGACAGGCGGGAGAGATAGGTCGAGAGCCGCGCGCTGCCCCGGATCTGCAGGCGGCGCACTTCGGAGTCGGGGAAGAGACGGGAGGCCCGTATCTGGGCCCGGGCGGCCCGCACCTGACCCAGGTGACGCAGGTTCCAGGTCCAGGCGCCGGTCACGGCGCGGGCGCGCGAACGGTCCCGGGCGATGAGGGCGACCAGCACTTCACCCAGGGCCAGGAGCGCCGCCTGGGGCAGGACCCGTAACAGGTGGAACCGGCCGTAGCACTTGAGCACGGCCCGCAGCTCGTGTCGCCGTTGCAACGCCAGAAGCGAGACCGGATGCTCCACACCCTCGGCGTCGGCGACGGGAACCGGTTGCCCGAGACGCGACATCGTCTCGCGGTGGCGCACCCGGGCGTCGGGCGCCACCACGACACGGGAGCCGGCCACCTGGCTGCGCCAGGACAGATCGAGGTCCTCGCCCAGAGCAGCGATCCCGGCGTCGAAGCCGCCCAGCTGGCGCCACAGGTCGGCCCGCACCAGGGTGCAGCCGCCCGGTGCCACGAACACGTCGCGCACGGCGTCGTGCTGCCCGTGGTCGACCTCGCCGTCCTGGATACGGTCGACCACCGCGCCCGTCTTGTCGCAGTTCATGCCCACGTGGAGCAGGACGCCGGGATCGTCCCAGTCGACGAACTTGGGCGAGACCACACCGGCATTGGAGCGGAACGATTCCTCCACCAGGTTGTGGACCGCATCGTGGTCCAGGGCCACGTCGTCGTGGCACAGAAGGAAGAAAGCGGCCCCTTCGACCATGCTCAGCGCTTCGTTGGAGGCGGCGGCGTATCCGGGCCGGCCGGGCAGCAGGCGGACGAAGGCGTCGGGCAGAATCCGGCCCACCCGCTCGGAGGGGTCGGGCCCGTCCCCCGCCTCCAGCACCAGAATCGAGAGCTCCTGATAGTCCTGGGCGGCCAGCGAGGCCAGTGTGTCTTCGAACCACGGGCCGGGGTCCGAGGTCACGACGACGGCAACGACTGCCGGTACCTGGGCGTCCATCAGGTGCATGACGTTATCGGTTCCGAGTCGAGCCCCCCGGCTGGAAAGTGGGCACAAAACGCTTGCAACTGTTTAACAAATGCGATACTCTTGTAGGCGAACGCACGGAAGCTCCCGGACTCGGACCAAGGGTCCCGGCGGACTCCACCCTGCGTGACCGGTGTCATGAACAACAAAGAAACAGGAGGCACACATGCCTGAATTGACCAACATCAGCACCATTTCCAAGGGCGTCACCGACCTGGCCCGCGACGCGGCCTACGTCGCCGTCGGCCTCGGCGTGCTCGGCTACCAGCGGGCCCAGGTCCAGCGGGTCGAGCTGAAGAACAAGATGGCCAAGGACTTCTCCCTGGACACCCGCCTCAGCGGCGTGCGCAGCGAGATCACCAAGGGTGTCAGCAAGATCGACGACCTGGTGGAGTCGGCGGCGCAGTTCGTCGAGACCAGCTTCGCCCCCATTGAGGGTCGCCTGCCCGCCTCGGTGACGCAGCTGACCAGCAAGGCGTTCGAGCAGGGCCGCGAAGTTCGCAGCCAGATCCGCCAGCGGGTCGCCTCAGCCTGAGCTGTCCTGCAGTAGAGAGTGCAGCTAGCGCAGTTCCAGCAATACCGCAGTAGCGAGAACGCTCGCCGTCAGTCCGCTTCCCACGAAGCGAGAACGTCGGCGAGCGTTGTCGCGAGCGGGATGGTGGGCGCCCACCCGGTGGCCCCGGCCAAGCGGCTGGCGTCACCGCGCAACACGGGCACGTCGACCGGCCGCACCAGGTCGGGATCGGTGACCAGACGCAGGTCGGCCCCGGCCAGCGCCAGGAGTTCCTGAGCCACGTCGGCAATGGCGATGTCGGTGCCCGAGCAGACGTTGTAAATGGTGCCCGGCGTCCCCTTCGTGATCAGGGCCCGGTACGCCACCACCACGTCGCGCACGTCGGTGAAGTCCCGGCGGGTGGTGAGCGTGCCCACCAACAGGGACGAGTCCCCCGCCCGCTTGGCCGCCACGATGCGCTTGGCCAACGCCGGCACGGCGAAGTTGGGCGACTGCCCCGGCCCGATGTGATTGAAGGGCCGGACCACTATGACCGGCTGGCCGTACCCCCGCCACGCCTGCAAAGCGATGGCTTCGGCCGCCAGCTTGCTGGCGGCATAGGGCGTGGCCGGCGCGGTGGGCGTGGCTTCGTCGAGAGGGAGCTGGTCCGGGGTGACCACCCCGTAGACCTCGGCCGAGCTGACGACCAGGACGGTGCAGGGATGCGGGAGCTCACGGGCGGCGGCCAGCAACTCGGCCGTGCCCAGCACGTTGACCCGGAGCACCTGGCTCGGGTTCTCCCAGCTCTCCCCCACGTGCGTCATGGCGGCCAGGTGGTAGATGGCCTCGGGGTCCGCTGCGCTCACAACCTTGCGCAGGGCCACCCCGTCGGCCACGTCGGTCTCGATGTCGATGACCGTGACCTCGTCACCGGAATCCTTGAGGTGGGCCGCCAGCCACTGGCCGACGAATCCCTTCCCACCCGTGATCAGCGCGCGCATTACGGAACCCTACAGCGACCCTGAGAGCGCGATCCGATACGCCTCGAGATGCCGGGCCACGCTGGCCGACCAGGTGCGGGCCCCTGCCACCTGCAGGCCCAAGACCCTCCGGGCCTGGTTGGCCGCCCCTTCTTTTCCCTCGTCGAGAGCGGCGGCCAGAGCGTCGCCCAGGCTGGCCGAGTCCCCCGGCGGCACCAGGGTGGCGGCGGCACCGGCCATCTCCGCCATGGCCGTTCCCTCCGTCGTGATCAGCGGTGCCCCGCAGGCCAGCGCCTCGAGCGCGGGCAGACCGAAACCCTCCTCCAGTGCGGGATAGGCCACCACGGTGGCCCGGCGCAGCAGGGCGGGCACGGCTGCGTCCGCTAGGTACCCGGTGCGGATGATGCGGTCACCATGCACGGCCTGGGCCAGCGCCCGCTCGGTCTCGGCCAGACCCCAGCCCATCTGACCGCCGAGCACCAACAACGCGTCCGCATGTGCGCCAGCCACGCGATCAAAGGCCCCCACCAACGGCGCCAGCCCCTTGCGCGGCTCCAGGGTCCCGATGAAGACGACCAGAGGTACGCCGGTCGGGATGCCGGCCTGGGCCAGTGCCGCCTCGTCGGATCCCGGTGACGGCTCATCCGTCGTGAAGCGCTGGTGATCCACCCCGTGGGGCGCCACCACGATGGGCGACCGTACGTCGCACACTGCCCGCAGGCGGGTGGCCGTCACCTCGCTCACGCAGACCAGGGCGCCGGCCCGATGGGCGGCCAGGCGGATGGCCCGCCGGAACAGGATCGCCTTGGAGCGCAGGTGCCATTCGGGGTGGTCGAAGAAGGTGCAGTCGTGAATTGTGACCACGCACGGAACCGGGGAGCGCCAGGGCATCGTGTAGTGGGGTGCGTGGTGGAGATCGACGCCCAGCGTGCGCAGGAGTGACGGGAAGCGAGCCTGCTCGAAGAGCAGACGGCGGGGCCGGGCATTGGGTACGGCGGCGATCACGGCACTGGACGGGCCGGTATTGGTTGCGGCGGCCATCGCATTCCAGCGGTCCTCGTCGTCCTGTCGGGCCACCAGTGACAGCGCCACCTGGTCGCTGGCCAGCAGGCCCCGGGCCATTTCAATGGTGTAGTAGCCGGCCCCGCCCGGACGGGAGGGCACGGCCGACACATCGAGCGATACGGCCAGCATGTCCTCGCTCACCGCAGCGATCGCCACAGCGTCACATGCTGGCGGGCCGCCGCTTTCCAGGTTCGGGCCCGGGCGTAGGCCTCACCCCGGACGGCCAGGTCGCAGCGCACCGCTTCGTCGGTCAGCACGGCGGCCAAGCCGGCGGCGATGTCGTCGACGTCGGAGGGATCCACGATGCGCACCGGCGGGCGGCCCGGTTCGTCCAGGTCGTGCACGCTCGGCACCTCGTTGGCCACCACGGCCGGCGTCCCGAAGCGCATGGCTTCGAGGGGGGGCAGCCCGTAGCCCTCGGTCAGCGGGACGTAGGCGAAGGCCCGGGCCCGTCGGTACAGGCCCGACAGCGTGGCGTCGCTCACCGCCCCGGCCAGGATGACCCCTTCCTGGTCCTCCACGCTCGGCAGCGCCGGCCCCCAGCCGGCCGGGCCGACAATGACCAGGGGCCACGGCTCAGGCAGCGATGGACGCACCCGCTGGTAGGCCAGCAACAGGCGGTCGACGTTCTTGCGCGGTTCGAGCGTGCTGACGGTGAGCAGGAAGTCGCCGGCCACGCCCAGGCGGGCCAGGAGATCGGCGGTCTGGGCCGGGTCCTCGGGCACCAGGTGGTCGCTGCCGCCGTGCACGATGGTGATGCGCTCGGTGTCCACGCCGTCGGCAATCAGGTCGGCCGCCACCAACCGGGAGGTGACCACCAGTGACGCCCCCGAATCACGGGCCCGGCACAGCGCCGCCTCGTGCCAGGTGCGCCCCCGTTTCGTGGTGGCTTCGGGGTGACGCCGCCAGGCCACGTCGTGCACGGTGACCACCGAACGGGCCGGCTCCGCCCGGGCCAGCGGGGCGGCCAACGACACGGAGTGCACCACGTCGAAGCCCTTGGGCACGTGGCCCCATCCCTTGTCCCAGAGCCGGGTCAGCAGGGGCCCGGGCAGGGCCGAGAGCAGCACCGGCCGGCCGAATTGGGTCAGCGGATCGACCGGGCCGGCCCCGAAGATCCGCCCCGGTACCCGGCTGGCCATCAGGGTGACGTCGGTGGCGTCCCCCTCCTCGGCGCATTGGGCCAGGCCCCGCAAGAGCCCGCGGGCGTAGGCCCCGATGCCCCCGGGCACCCGGCGCCGCAACTGTTCGACAGCCATGAGCACGGTCGGCTCGGCCGCCAATGCAGGCGCGGTCGGCTCGTCCGCCAATTCAGACACGATCGGCCACCCGCCGGTAGAGCTCCTCCAGACCGGCCCCGCAACGCTCCCAGGTGAAGTCGGCGGCCCGGGCCAACCCGGCCGTCACCAGTTGGTCCCGCAGGGCATCGTCCCCCAGCGCCCGGTCCAGCGCCTCCACCAGCGCATCGGGGTCGCTGATGTTGACCATGAGGGCGCCGTCGCCCAGCACCTCGGGCAGGGATCCGGCCCGGGTGGCCACCACCGGGATGCCGGCCGCCATGGCCTGGAGCGGCGGGAAGCCGAAGCCCTCGTAGAGCGACGGGTAGGCCAGCACGGCAGCCCCCTGCAAAAGGGCCACCAGGGTCGGTGCCTCGACCCAGCCCGTGCGGACGATGCGGGCCTTCGCCGTGGCGTGACCGATGGCCAGCGTGACGGCATCTTCGCCCCAGCCGGGTGGCCCGGCCAATATGAGCCCCAGGTCGGCATGGCGGGCCGCCAGGTGGTCGAAGACGCGCACCAGACCGGGCAGGTCCTTGCGCGGCTCGGCCGTCCCGATGGCCAGGATGTAGCGCCCGGTGCCCGGAGGGAGGAACGGCTCCCGCAGCGCTAGGGCCTCGTCGGCCGGCACCTCGGGCAGCGCCGGCACGCCGGGCGCCACCACGGCGACCCGATCGGGATCGGCCCCGAAGGCCTCCACCACCTCGTCGGCCACGAAGGCGGAGTCGGCGTGGATCCAGGCCCCCCGGGCCAGGGCCCGCCGGATGAGGGTGGGGTAGGCCAGGGTCGCTTCGTTGCAGAGTTCGGGATGGTGCAGCGGCGTGAGGTCGTGGACAGAGGCCACCGCACCGGCCCGCCGGGTGGGGGGCACCACGAAATTGGTCCCGTGCACCACATCGGCGGCGCCGATGAACCACTCCAGCGGGGGGGCATTGAGGCGGCCCCATAGGGCGTGCAGAGGACGGGCCGGCATGGGTCGGTGACCGCTACGCACACCCGCCGGCACCTTGGCCGCAATGCCGCCGCGGCGGCGCCAGCTCACGGCGTACGCCTGCACGTCGACCCCGGGTCGAGCGCTCAGCGCCGTGATGGCGCCGTACGTGAAGGCCCCGATACCCGTCGGTTGGCCGAGCAGCGGGGTGGCGTCGAGCGCCACACGCAACCTGGTTGGTCTGTCACCACCGTCGCTCATGAGGGGAGCCAGCTCAGCACCCATCGAGCCTTGCACATGGTCAGGTCGAGATCGCTCCGTCAATGGAGAGGATGGCCCCGGTCACGTAGGCCGCCTCGTTCGAACCCAGGTAGGCGAACGCACCGGCGATCTCGTGCGGAAAGGCAAACCCCAACGGGGTCATGAGGCGGGCGATGAGGGTGTAGTCGGCGTCGGCGGGCGGCCCGAAGTTGTGGATGATGGGAGTGTCCACGCCGCCGGGAGCGACACCGTTGACCCGCACGCCGCGGGCCATGTACTCCACGGCCAGGGCCTTGGTCAGCAACTTCACCCCGCCCTTGGAGGCGCAGTAGGCGGCCGAATACGGCTGCCCGATCATGCCGGCCGTCGACACCGTGTTGACGATGGCCCCCCCGTGCTCGATCATCCCCGGCAGCACCTCCCGGCACATGAGGAAGGTGCCGGTGAGGTTGACGGCCAGGATCTTGTTCCAGCCGGCCAGCGACTGCTCTGGGGTATGCGAGAAGCCGCCGATGCCGGCGATGTTGCACAGGTTGGTGATCTGGCCCAACTCCTGGCCGGCCTGGGCCACCACCGACGCCACCACGTCTTCATCGGTGACATCGCAGCGCAGGGCGATGGCCCGCCCGCCGGCGTCCGCCGCTTCCCGGTTGATCTCCTCGGCCACGGCCGCGATGGCGTCCTCGGCCACATCGAGGCAGGCCACCGCCGCACCTTCGGCGGCCAGGCGCCGGGCGGTGGCCCGCCCGATGCCCGATCCGGCCCCGGTCACCAGCGCCACCTTGCCGACATAGCGGCCCGGCGTGATGGCCTCGGCGGCCGTCCCCCGATTGGGGTCCGCCTGTCCGACAATCTGCGTGGGGCTCATGCCTGCTCCTTCGAGAGTTCAATTGGTCCGGTCGCCACTACCGGGATGGATTCAGAGGGTGGTGCGCTCACCACTATTGCCGAGACCGGGCGTCCAGTCGTTCCTGCGCCGCCCGCTCGGCCAGAACGGCCAGTCGCTTCGGGTCCACTTTCATCATGGGGGTCAGCGGTAACTCGTCGACCACCACCAGGGCGTCGGGCGCCTTGTAGTCCGACAATCGCGCCTGGCAGTGGGCCCGCAGGTCCACCAGCTCGGGCGCCTGTGCACCGGCGGCCAGTACCACGACCGCCACCCCGATCTCCCCCAGTATGGGATCGGCCGCCCCGACCACGGCAGCCCGGTCGACACTCGGGTGGGAGGACAGCACTTCCTCGACCTCGGCCGGGTAGACGTTGTAGCCGCCCCGGATGTAGCGCTCATGCGATCGGCCCGAGAGCTGGAGATTGCCCGCAGGCGACAGGCGGCCGAAGTCCCCGGTGGTCACCCACCCCTCGTCCGAAACGACGGCGGCCGTAGCCGCCCGGTCCAGCAGTTCCTCCAGGCGCCGTCCCCGGCCGGGACCCTGACTCCAGTAGCCGCGCATGGCCGCCCCCGACCGCAGCAGGACCCGGCCGATGGCGCCGTCCTCCACCGCCTGCCCTTCGTCGTCGACGATGGCCAGTTCCACGCCCGGGACGGGTTGGCCGACCGTGGTCGCCACCTCCTCGTCCGAGGTGGCCAGGGTGGTGCCCGTGCCCAAGGACGATTCCGTCGAGGTGTACCGCACCACCACCGGCACGCCGAGCCGGGCCCGCAGCTCGGCCACCTGGGCCGCCGACATGCGGGCGGCGCCCGAACTCACGATGCGCAGCGAGGAGATGTCGGTCCCGGCCTGACCCAGCTCGGGGCGGGCCAGCATGAGAGCCCACTGGGTCGGCACGCCCTGGGCCACCGTGATCGATTCCTCGCTGATGATGCGGATGGCGTCTTCGGCCCGCCACGGTGTCGGCGTGATGACCGTGGTCACGCCGTGGGCGATCTCGTCCCAGACCCGGGTCATGTACCCGACGTGGGCGAAGGGCAGCGGTGAGAGCCGGCGGTCGCCCGGTTGGCTCAGTACGTCGGTGCCGGCCGCCACGGCGGCCAGGTTGGCGTGGTCGAAAAGCGCGCCCTTGGGGAAGCCGGTGGTCCCGCTCGTCCACACCACTGCCACCGGATCGTTGGCCGAGAGCTCAGGCCAGACGGCCAGTGGCTCGTCGTCGCGGTGGGCCATCAGGTCGCCGACGGTCACCATCGGGACGGCGGCATCGCCCAGCGCCAGCATTGCCGGCGGCTCATGCTCGGTCACGACCAGCACGGGACGGGTCCGCTCCACGATGGAGGTGACCTCAGCCGGGCCCAGCCTCGGGTTGACGCCCGAGGTGATGGCGCCGAGCCGGAGCAGCGCGGCGTAGGCCACCGCGTAATCGATGGATGAGGGCAGCATGAGGCAGACCACGTCGCCCTTGTGGACCCCGAGCGTGGCCAGGTGGGCCGCCACACCGTCGGCGGCCCGGTCCAGCTGGCCGAACGTGATCGCCCGCCGTGGCCGGCCGTCCGCACCGCGCGGTTCGATGTAGGCCTCCACGTCGCGGTTGACCCGCGCCGCCTCCCGCAGCAGTGAGACCGCCGTGGCGTGGGTTCCGAGAGGAGCGGGGCGGACCGTCATGGCGGGCGCGGATCGTAGCAAAGGGGTCGCCGGGAGCCTCCTATGCTCACGGCGTGCGTGTCACCCTGTGTGGCGGTGTCGGTGCCGCTCGGATGCTGTCGGCCCTCATCCGCGTCTGCCCCCCCGAGACCCTGACCGCGGTGGTCAACGTGGGCGACGACACCGTCTTGCACGGTCTCCACATCAGCCCCGACCTCGATACGGTCACCTACACCCTGGCCGGCATGGACAACACCGTGACGGGTTGGGGCGTGGTCGGTGAGACCTGGACCGTCATGGACGAGCTGACGGAGCTGGGCGGCGAGAGCTGGTTCCGCCTGGGCGACCGCGACCTGGCCACCCACCTCTTCCGCACCGAGCGCCTCCGGTCGGGCCAGCCGCTCAGCGCCGTCACGGCCGCCATCGCGGCGCGCCGGGGCATTGCGGTACGGCTCCTGCCCATGACCGACCAACCGGTGCGCACCATGCTGACCCTGTCCGAAGCCAGCGAGCTCGGCCCAGCCGGGACCGAGGTGGGCTTCCAGGATTACTTCGTCCGCCTGCACCACGGCGTGGCCGTGGAGTCCGTGCGCTTCGCCGGCGCCGAGGAGGCCAGTATCGGACCCGGCGTGCTCGAGGCCGTTGCCGAGGCCGAACAGGTCATCGTCTGCCCCTCCAATCCCATCGTGTCGATCGGACCGCTCCTGGCCATTCCCGGCGTGCGCGCCGCCCTGGAGGCCCGCCGGGCCGACACCGTCGCCGTCTCCCCCATCATCGCCGGGGCCGCCCTCAAGGGCCCGGCCGATCGCCTCCTGACCGAGCTTGGCCACGAGGCCTCGGTGGTCGGCATCGCCCGGCTGTACGCGCCCTGGGTCAGCACGCTGATCATTGACGAGGCCGACCGCGCCCTGGCGCCGGCCGTCGAGGCCGAGGGCCTGCGCTGTGTCGTCGCCCCCACCATCATGGATTCACCCGAACACAGCGCCGCGCTGGCCCAGGTGGTGCTCGATGTCACCACCTGAGGGCATCACCCTCATCCCCCTGACCGGCATCGCCGAGGTGACGCCCGGCGCTGATCTGGCCCGCATGGTGGCCGACGCCGTGGCCCCGACCGATCCCAGCGGCCCCGTACTGGCCGACGGCGACGTGGTGGTGGTCACCCAGAAAGTGGTGTCAAAGGCCGAGGGGCAACTGGTGCGCATCGACCCCGACGATCCGGCGGCCAAGGTGGCCCTGGTCGAACAGGAGTCGGTACGCATCGTGCGCCGCCGCGGCGACCTCATCATCAGCGAGACCAAGCACGGGTTCATCTGCGCCAACGCCGGTATCGACCTCTCCAACGTGGAGGTTGGTACGGCGGCCCTGCTCCCCGAGGATTCGGACCGATCGGCCCGCCGCATCCGGGCCGGGCTCCAGGCCATGCTGGGCGTGGACGTCGGCGTGATCATCTCGGACACCTTCGGCCGCACCTGGCGCCGCGGCGTGACCGACGTGGCCATCGGCTGTGCCGGCGTGGCCGCCGTCATCGACCTGCGCGGCACGCTCGATGCGACCGGTCGTGAACTCGTGGCCACCGAAGTGTGCGTGGCCGACGAGCTGGCCTCGGCGGCCGAACTGGTCATGGGCAAAGACAAAGGCATCCCGGCCGCCATCGTGCGCGGCGTCCCGGCCGACTGGTTGCGGCCGGCCTCGGTGCGGGCCGAGATCGTGCGCCCGCCAAGCGAGGATCTCTTCCGCTGATCCGAACGTTGGCCGCTAAGCCAGTTGCCGGCCGATGTGCTCAATAACGGCGCGGGTGCCGTCCGCCAGCTCGGTCCAGGGGCGCCAGCCGAGTTGGATGGCGGCCCGCTCGATATCGAGGCTGGAGCGGAGCAATTCGCCGGGCCGCAGCGGGGCGTTGACAATGAGCGGCGTGACGCCTGCTTGGTCGGCCATGGTGGACAGCAACTCGTTGACCGAGGTCTCACGACCGGTCCCGACGTTGCAGACCAGGCCGCCGCCCCGGGTGGCCGCCCGCACGAAGGCGTCGACCACGTCGTCGACGTAGACGAAGTCCCGGGTCTGGCCGCCGTCGCCGAAGACGGTGACCGGCTCCCCCTTGAGCAGGCGTTCGGCGAAGATGGCCACCACGCCGGCTTCGCCATGCGGGTTCTGGCGCGGCCCGTAGACATTGGCCAGGGCGAGCGCGGAAAACTCGAGGGCGTGCAGCTCGCGGTAGGCCACCAGATAGTCCAGCACCGCCTTCTTCGATACGCCGTAGGGCGACAACGGTTGGTGTGGATGCGCTTCGCGTACCGGTAAGTCTTCGGGTACCGGCTCGCCGTAGAGGGTGCCGCCGCTGGCCGCGAAGATCACCCGCTCGGTCTCGGCCAACCGGGCTCCCTCGAGCACGTGCAGGGTGCCGATGAGGTTGATCTCGGCGTCGAAGGCGGGGCGGGCCACCGAGACCCGCACATCGGCTTGGGCGGCCAGGTGAAAGACCAGCTCGGGCCGGCGGCGCGCCATCAGCTCGGTCACGGCCGGAGCCGTGATGTCCATGGAATGGATGGTCAGGGCCCGACCGGCGCGGCCCCGGGCATCGGCCAGGTTGGAGAGGGACCCGGTCGAGAAGTCGTCAATGACGTCGACCTCGTGCCCTTCGACCAGCAAGCGGTCGACCAGCGTGGACCCGATGAACCCGGCTCCTCCGGTGACCATGGTGCGCATCGGCCCGACTCCCTAGCCCGACACTCGTTCGCCATCGACGACGGTCCCCGAGGCGACCACCGAGCCGAATCCGAGTACTGACACCGGCCGCACGTCGCCCCGCTGGCCCACGGTGGCCCGCGGTCCGAGAATGGAGCCGGCCACCGAGGCGTCGGCGGCCACGTGACTGCCCTCCATGAGCACGGAGTCGACCACGGTGGCGCCGGCCTCAATCACGGTGCCGGCCCCCAGCACGCTGCGCTCCACCCGGGCCCCGGCGGCAATGACACATCCCTCGAAGATGACCGAGGGGCCCGCCACGTCGCCCCGGAGCTCGCTGTCACCGCGCAGCAGGACACCGTCGCCCCGGTCCTGCACTCCCGGTGCCACCGGGCCCACCCGGCGGCCCGACACCAGGTCGTGATTGGCTTGGAGGTAGGCGGCCGGCGTCCCCGTATCGAGCCAGTAGGACTCGTCGGAGCGGGCAAAGAGGCGGCCGCTCTTGACCAGGGCCGGAAACGTCTCACGCTCAATCGACACCCGCCCGCTGGGAGCGATGCGTTCGAGCACGGAGGCTTCGAGCACGTAGGTGCCGGCGTTGATCTCGTTGGTCGGGGCTTCGTCGCGGGGCGGCTTCTCCACGAACGCCGTGACGCGGCCGTCCGAGTCGGTCGGCACCACACCGAAGGCGGAGGGATCGGCCACCGGATGAAGGGCGATGGTCCCTTCGGCGCCCCGCTCGCGATGGAAGGCCACCAACGCGGTCAGGTCCAGGTCGGTCAGGACATCGCCGTTCACGACGACGAAGGTGTCCTGCACCCCACCGAAGGCGGCGGCGAAGCGCACCGCCCCCGCCGTATCGAGCGGCTCGGGTTCCACGGCGTAAGTCAGGGCGATGCCGGCCGCATGACCGTCGGGGTACGCCTCCATGAAGGCATCCGGCAGATAGCCGAGGGACAGAATCGCTTCGTCGACCCCATGAGCGGCCAGATGGCCGAGTACCCGCTCAATCATCGGCACCCCGACGATGGGCAGCATCTGCTTGGGTGCGGTCAGCGTCAAAGGACGGAGCCGCGTCCCTTCGCCCCCGACGAGGACAACCGCTTTCACTAGCTCGCAGGCTTGGTGGTGGTGGTCGTGGTGCCGCCCGCTGCCGTCGTGGTGGTGACCGGAGCCGTCGTCGGCGTGGTCGTCGTAGCCCCGGCCGTCGTCGTGGTCACCGGAGCCGCCGTGCCCTCGAGGGCTTGCAGCACCGCGATCTCAGTGGACGAGGGCACCTTGGGCACGGTGGCGTTGGAGGGGATGAAGGCCACCATGATCAGCTGTCCGTTGGTCAGCTTGAGGTCCTTGGGGGCGAAGGCGAAGCTGCCGCCCTTCAGCTTGATCTCGTTGCCCTTCGACGTCTTGGTCGAGATGGTCCAGGACTTCACCCGCAGGGTGCCCTTCTTGCCGGCGTCGGGCGTGCCCTTGGCACAGGCTTGCCCGTTGTTGTAGAGCGTGCCACTCGGATACTGAACGGAGGTGTTGCTCAACTTCAACGTGGTGTTCTCCGAAGCGAACTTGCCCAGCGTGGCGTTGTCGCCCGCTTCGGCCGCCACCTTGGGTGAGATGACCATGAGGCCACCGGTCGACATGATCAGTCCGTCGGTCGTGCTGGTTGACGCCGCCAGCGCCGGTTCGATGGTGCCGCAGACGTCGAAGGCCAAGCCGGCGTGCCAGGTCTGGCCGATGGTCGGCTGGACCGACGACCCTCCGTTGGCGTAGTGGACGCGAGCCACCACGACCGAGCCGATACCGATAAGCACGATGAGAATGAGCGCGGCGTACCAGTTCACGGGCATGGACCCGCGATAGGACGTTCCACCGCCGGTTGCGGCGGCACGTGCGACTGATCTTCCGGAAGAGCTTCTGGCCATGGCGGGACGAAACCCTACAGCCTGACGAGGTCCCGCCTGGCTGCGGGGATCTTCCCACCGGCCAGCTCACGGTAGAGGGCCAAGGTCTGGGGATGCAGGAGCCGCCAGCCCGGGTCCCGGACGCCTTCCCGCTCGGCCGCTCGCGCCAAGATCTCGTCCATCGTGCTGCGCAACCCGATGCGATCCCCCTTGACCTCGGAGGCCCATAGCAGGGCGCGGTACAGCCGCTCGTCGTAGGGGCTGGCCCGCAGGCCGCGGCGGATCATCTCCTCGGCTACGTCACCGGCCCCCCGATGCAGGTAGTGCGCCGCTCCTTTGAGCGCCAGGTCGACCACCATCGATTCCACTTCGGCCTGCGTGCCGTCCAGCACGGCCCAATCACTTCGTGTCACGCCCTCGAAGAGCGGGCCCCGCACCAGTTCGAGCGCCCGGCGCCACCGTTCTGGGTCGTTGCTGGCTGCAGCGGCGGCCACCTGCTCCGCATCGGTGCCCACGCTGGCGGCCAGCCGAAGGTGGCGACCGGATTTGGGCAGATGCTCCGAGCCATCCAGGGCCTGCCCAAGGGATCGGCGAGCCACCGACGCCGTCGAGTGCACCGTCGACGGGGCCACGCTGCACTCGGGCCACAGGGCGCTGGCCCACACGTCATTGCGCACGTCGTGGCGGTGGAAGGCCAGATACACCACGAGGTCCCGGGCGGCCAGCCGGGAGAACGGCCGGACCGCACCGCGCATGGTGAAGGGCCCGAGCACGGCCAACGCAATTTCGGGCTCCCCCAGTGCGACCACCGGAGGGAACGGTCGGGCCCGGTTTCTGCTGGTACGACTAACCCGTCGGGGCGGCGTCCAGGGCGCTGTTCTCGGGCACCGCCGCCTCGGCGTTGGGAACCTCGGGCGCATGAGCCAGCAGCACCGCACCGATCACCACGGCGACGAAGCTGACGATCCGGGCGACACCAGCCAGTCCGCCCGGCAGGTGTTCGTGGAACAGGGCGACGCCACCGACGATCGGGATCATGTTGTTGATCAGCGTGGACAGGCCGGCCGTCTCCATGACCCGGCCGCGCTGGAAGGCCAACTGCAGTGCCACGAAGCCCAGGGCGGTGCACAGGGCCAGGATCGGCACGAAGAGCAATCCGTTGCCGCTCACCGCTCCCTTGGTGGCCAGATCCCCCACGCCGAACAGCAGGCCGGCGGCACAGCCCAATGAGGCGGCCGGCCGCACCGAGCGGGCCAGTCCGGCGGCCAGCACCGCGGCCAACGCACTCCCGGCGAGTATGACGATCAACAAGGTCGAGGTGTGGGCCGCTGGCGCCCGGTGCACCCGGACCAACAGCGACAACCCGAGCAGGACCAGACCGCCCACCGCGATGAAGGCGCCCGTACGTTCCCGAGGGCCCAACGGCGTGCCCAAGCGGTGAACCAGGAAGGCGAGCAGGCCGACCCCACCGGCGGCCACCGACTGCGCCAGCGAGATGGGCGCCAGGCTGAGCGCCGCGATGTAGATACCCCATCCGACCCAGCCGGTGGCATAGCCGAGCAACCACTGCCGGTTGGTGACCAGCAGCCGGGCGGACTGCCAGGGGTGGCGCACCGACAGCGACACCATGGTGTTGGTGGCGCCGTGCTGGACGAAGAATCCGATGTTGAGGGCTCCGGCCGCCAGCAACGCCAGGAACAGCCCCGCCGCCAATTTCATGGACCACTACGGGGACGAAGGGCCACGGCCCCAGGTTAGGAGACCCGGCCCAATCCGGCTTGTCGCCTCATCACTGTCTATTGGTGCCTGGCGCAGCTAGGAGGCTTGCGGTGACCAATCGGGCCGCAGCACCCGGAGGGCAGCCAGCTCGGCGCGAGCATCGAGGATGGCTTCGGTGAGACGGCTGGTTTCTCTCAGCTGCTCGTCGGACGGCGTGGACCCGCCATAGCGCCGAATCGATGCCCGAGATAGTTCCCGTGCCTCCTGCTCCCGGTCGAAAACCGCCTGCAACTCGGCGTCGGTCGGCGTCGTGGTCCTGGATTCGATGTCGCGCACCACGTTGGCCCGGCTGCGCTCGGCCTCCGCAGTAGACAGCGCCCGCTGTTTCCCGCCATCAATCCGAGACTGCTCAGAGGCCAACCGGGCGGCGTAGTCGATCTCGATCTTCGAACGGTCAGCCGGGTCGAAGCGGACAGGCACGACGTCGCCGGTGTCGATGAATTGGCCAAACACTCGACGCCGGATGTCCGCCGTCGAGCCATCGGGGAACTGGACGCTCAACGCAACCTGGTACTGAAAAGGCGCCGAGCCCGGTGGTGCCCCGGGGTTCCCGGACCACGTGACGATGGCCTCCGCCTGCGCTCCATTCTCCAACAGCTTGCGCTTGCCGAACATCCGGCCAAATTACCGCTGATCATCCGCGGTCGAGGGACTCTTTGGGGTTCACCGCATTCGTGGGGACGGAGGGACTCGAACCCTCACTGGAGGCGGTTTAAGCGCCCTGCCTCTGCCAATTGGGCTACGCCCCCGCGCCCTCCATTGTGCGTCACGCCTTGGGTCTGTCCTATCCAACCCTTCCGGACACCGGTGCCGTCAAGGGGCGGTACTTCTCCCAGACGGCCAACTCCACGTCGCGGGGGGCCTCCTCCAGGCGGGAATGGTGGCCCAGAACCATGGTGGCCCGCCGCGCCGGATCCCAGGTCGGCCAGCTCCCCAGGCCCGGGTGGGACGGGTCGCCCTGCCGGGCAAAGGCCAGCCAGGCCTGCTGCATGGCGGCCGACAGCGTCTCGGCCTCTTCTCCGCCCCCGGTGAAGAGTTGCACCGCCGGCACGCGTACGGCGCCGAAGACGAAGGGCAACTCCAGGGCGTGGGTCGACCCCAGCATCCCCCCGAAGGCGGGGGACTCCCAGTCGAACAGGTAGACGAAGGTGCGCGAGCCGTGGGCCGCGGCCAGCTGCAGGCTGGGCCAGCGAAAGACGGCGTCGGTGCCCATGGCCACCCACAGGTCGCGGGCATCCACGGCCTCGGACCGGGCCTGGCGGGCCTCGGTGTAGCTGCGCACCAACTCGTCGGAGGGCAGGTCCGGAGCCGCGTTGGCCATCCAGCGCTCGGCCCCGACCTGGTCGAGGCCCGCCAGGGCCGGATTACCCAACCCGAACAACGTCAGCTCGTCGCGGTTGGTCCCGATGAGCAGATCGACGTCGGCCGCCGAGCCGTGTTCCACCGCGGTCAGGGGATGCTGGGGCAGGAACGCCCCATCGAGGACGGGTAGAAACGGCAGGGCGATCAGTCCCGGATCGGGTCGATGCTGGGCCACTTCTTGAGTGGCGGCCACCAGGTCGGCCGCCGGTATCGGACCCAGGGTCTGGCGTGTGCAGCCGTCCACACCGAGCGCAGCGGCCAGACGTTCGGCCGCTCGCTCGGCGTCGCTGACGGTGTGCAGATGCACCCCTCCGCTCTGCACGATGGCGCGGCGGAAGAAGCCGGCCGCACCCGGCGTTCCCAACAACGTGGCCACGCTGAAACCTCCGGCCGACTCCCCGAAGATGGTGACGTTGTCGGCGTCGCCGCCGAACTGCGCGATGTGCCGGCGGACCCATTGCAACGCGGCCACCTGATCGTGGAGGCCCCAGTTCCCGACCAGCCCGTCCGGATCGTCCAGGCCGCGGTGTCCCAGGAAACCGAGCGCGCCGAGCCGGTAGTTCAAGGTGACGACCACGACGTCGCCGTTGCGCACCAGTTCCCCACCGCGGTAGAGGAAGACCGACCCGCTGCCGCCGGTGAAGCCACCACCGTGGATCCACACCATGACGGGTCGACCCGAGCCGGGCGCCGTCGTGGGCTCATCCGGCACCTCGGGCGTCCACACGTTGAGTGACAGGCAGTCCTCACTCTGCGGTTCGGACGCATCGGGATCGGACGGGCTGGTGATCCCGGGCGCGGCTGCTGCCTGCGGAGCGATGGGACCGAATGCGGTGGCATCGCGGACGCCATCCCACGGTGCCGGTGGCTGCGGCGGTCGCCAGCGCAGGTCTCCCTCGGGCGCCTGCGCGTAGGGCACTCCGGAAAACGACCACACGTCGCGCCGCCACACACCTCGCACCGCCCCACCGGTCACTGTCACGATCCTGTCCATGCCGCACCATATGGAGACACGGCCATTGGGTCAACCACTACAGAGTGTGTCCGTCACGAAACCGTCATGTTGGGGGGACGGCCACGTCCGATGCGACGAGTGAGGTGCCCCCGAAAGTCCAGGTCCACCCGGTACGCTTTCCAGCGTGGCATCAGTGAATTGTCGGAACACTGGCCGCCGGAAGCCTCGCGCGCTCATGGCTCGCGGGGCGATGGTCGCCGCCCTCATCGGGTTCGCGGGGACGAGTGCATCGGTGCTGGCGGGATTTCTCGCGCCCAGCGCCGGGGCCACCACAACCACCACGCCGGGCCCCACCCAGGCCCAGATCAACGCCACCAAGTCACAGGTGGCCACCATCGAGTCCACGCTGACCCAGGAAGAGCAGGAAACTTCGGTCCTGGACGACCGCTACGACACCGCCATCCAGAATCTGCAGACGGCGCAGAGCGCGTTGACGACCATTAAGGCCGCCCTGGTGCGCACCAAAGCGGCGGTGGCGGTTGATCGTCATCGACTGACGAACGATGCCGTCAAGGCGTACATCTACGGGACGCCACAGTCATCGTTCACTTCGCTGTTCTCGTCGTCGGCCACGCTGGGCAATGCGCGCATGCAGTACACGCAGCAGATCGTGGGCAACCTGAATCAGGCGCGCAACGCGCTCCAGGTCAGTCAGTCCCACCTCGCCGCCCAGGACGCGCAAGAGGAGAACCTGGCCACCCAGGCGCAATCCGAAGCCAACCAGGCCAAGACACTGGCCGCCTCCAACGCAGCCGAAGCGGCCGCCACCAAGCAGACGCTCAGCTCGGTGCAGGGCCAACTGGCGGCCGAGGTGGCCCAGGCGGCGGTGATCCAAGCGCAACAGGCCGCTGCTGCTGCCGCCAAGGCGGCCAGCGCGGCCCAGGCACAACGCGAAGCAGCGGCGGCCGCAGCCGCCGCCACGGTGGCCCAAGCGGTCGGTGGCGCAGCCAGCGGCGCTAGCGCCACCACCGCCGCCAACCAAGCGGCCGGCACCGGCCGCGGTTCCGTCGGCCCGGTGAGCGGCTCCAGTTCGGGGGCGTCGCAACAGGAATCGGCTATTCAGGCCGCCGTGTCCCAATTGGGTGTGCCCTATGTCTTCGGCGGCGAGAGCCCGGGCCACGGCTTCGACTGCTCGGGCCTGGTGCAGTGGGCCTGGGCCCAGGCCGGCATCTCCATCCCCCGCACGACCGAATCGCAGTGGCCGGCCCTGGCCCATGTGTCGCTCAGCGCCCTGGAGCCTGGTGACCTGCTGTTCTATTACAACCTGGACGGCGACGACGAGGTCGACCACGTCGTCATGTATGTCGGCTCCGGCCCCTATGGCACGCAGACCGTGATTCAGGCGCCGTTCACCGGATCCACCGTGTCGTACTCTCCTATCTTCACGTCAGGACTGATCGGGGCCGGGCGGCCCTAGCCATCCTCTGACCCGACGTTGTCGGGAGCCCTCGTCCATGGAGAATACGAAGATGACGGGGAGCGACAACAGTGAGGCGGAGGGACGGGCGATGACCCTGCAGCTGTCGCTGGTCATCCCGGCCTATAACGAAGCGGACCGACTGGCCGCCGGACTGGACCGGCTGCACGACGCGGTGGCCAAGGGAGCCATCGATCCGATCACGACCGAGTTCGTCCTCGTCGATGACGGCAGCGCCGACGACACGGCTGGGCGCGCCAAGGAGCTCCTGGCGCTCTATCCCCACGTGCAGATCGTCCGTTTGCCCGAGAACTTGGGGAAGGGTGCGGCCGTACGGGCCGGGGTGGCCGCCGCCACTGGTCGGCTGATCGCGTTCGCCGATGCCGACATGGCCATCGACCCCGGGCAGACACCCGAGTTCGTCAGCGCGCTGGCCACCCACCACGTGGCCATCGGATCGCGGGCGGCCACTGGCGCGTCAGTGGACCGGCCGAGCCTGCGCCGGTCGTTGATGAACCGCAGCTTCAACCGCCTGGTCAATCTGATGACTCGCGTCTCGCTGGCCGACACGCAGTGCGGCTTCAAGGCCTTCCACGCCCCGGCGGCCAAGCTCCTCTTCCACCTCTCGACCACGGAGCGCTTCGCCTTCGACGTCGAGGTGCTCTCACTGGCCCGCCGCCTGCAGCTGTCCATTGCCGAAGTGCCGGTGCACTGGTTGCGTGTGGGCGGCAGTCGCATCCGGCCCTGGACCGACACCGTGTCCATGGTCCGCGACGTCTTCCGGGCCGGACGGAGGGTCGGGTCGGCCGTCACCGTGCCCTGCTGGGATTTCGACCTAGGTGATCCGGACGACCTGTCCCGCCGCCTCCCTCCGGGGCTCCCGCTCCTCCGCCGGCCCGACGGCCGGATGGTGGCCGCCTGCCCCTTTGCCGACGAGGCCGGCATTGAGGAGATCGGTGCCGCCGTAACCCTGTTCAGTGCCGTTCCACGCCGGGGTGCAATGACCGTGGCCCAACTGGGCCGGTGCACACCCCTCTGGCTGGCCAGCGGCGCCGAAATCCCCTCTTCTTCCTGAGGATCCGGCCCGTAAAAGTTCGGGACCGATGCTCGGTACCATGTCGGGGTGACCAACGGGCGCCCTGTCACTTCGGAGAAAAAGCGCTCGACGGCCATCGTTCCCATCCGGATCCCGGCCGAGGTGCCCGAGCCGCTGGCCGACCCCCGGCTCTCCGACGTCGACGAATGGGGTCGCTCCGAAAAGATGAGGGCCCTCGCCCGCACCCTGTACGAGCCGCTTTATTCGAAGTGGTTCCGGGTGGAGTGGGAAGGCTTGGAGAAAATCCCGGCCGAGGGCGGAGCCCTGCTGGTGGCCAACCACGCCGGCGCCATCCCTTCCGATGCCCCGGTGATCATGCACGGCATTGAGAAGGAGCTCCAGCGCGCCGTCTACGGCTTGGCCGACTATTTCTTCCGCACGGTGCCGGTGGTGGGCACGCTGTGGGCCCGCGCCGGTGGGGTGTCAGCCCGGCCGGCCAACGCCTACCGCCTGTTGAAGGAGCAGCAGCAACTGGCGCTGGTCTTCCCCGAGGGGACCAAGGGTCCGTCGAAGTCCTTCACCGACCGCTACCAACTGCGCCGCTTCGGCCGTGGTGGCTTCATTGAGATCGCCATGCGGGCCGGCGTTCCGGTCATCCCCATCGCCGTCATCGGTTCAGAGGAAGCCATGCCCGTGCTCTTCCGGCTGCCCACCGTGGCCAAGGCGCTCGGCCTGCCCTACTTCCCGATCACGGCCAACCTGCTGACCATGGGTCCGCTCGGGGTCGTCATGCCGTTCCCGGCGAAATTCAAGCTGCGGGTGCTCGACCCCATCACGTTCGACGTACCGCCGGACCAGGACCGCTACTCCAAGAGCCGGATCATGGAAGAAGCGGAGAAGATCCGGGCCCAACTCCAAGAATCCGTCTACGACATGTTGCGGGACCGGCGCAGCGTCTGGTTCGGCTGAGCATGGCCCGACGCGTCCTGGTCACCGGGGCCGACACCTTCTGGGGCGGCCGCATGGTGCAGGCACTCGAAGCCGATCCCAGCATGGATGTGATCCTGGGCATGGGGGCCAGCACACCGTCGGTCCCCTTCGAACGGGCTGAGTTCGTGCGGGCCGACCAGGCCTACTCCATCCTCAACCGCATCGTGAAGGCGACCCAGGTCGACACCATCCTGCACACGTTCATGGTGACCAACTCGGCCACCGTCTCCAACCGGGCCATGCACGAGATCAACGTCATCGGGACCATGAACCTCCTGGCCGCCGCCGGCGCCGCCGGCTCGTCGGTACGCCACATCGTGGTGAAGTCGTCGACCCTGGTCTACGGCTCCTCGGCGCGTGATCCCTCCACCTTCCACGAGGACACGCCGCGGGGGTCGCCCGCGCGCAACAGTGTGGAGCGCGCCCTCATTGAAGCCGAGGGACTGGTGCGCGACTTCTCCGAGGACAACCCGGCCACGCTGGTCACCGTGCTGCGCTTCGCCAACGTGCTGGGCACCCACCTGGCCACTCCGATCAGCCGCAACCTGTCGCGTCCACTCTGTCCCTCCATTTTCGGCTTCGACCCGCTCCTCCAGTTCGTGGAAGAGGACGACGTCGTGCGGGCGCTCCTGCACGTCACCCGGGGCAGTGTCCCGGGGCTCTACAACGTGGCCGGCGGCGGTCGGTTGCCCTGGAGCGAAGTGGCCAGTATCTGCGGTACCCGCCTGGTCCCGCTCTCACCGTTCACGCCGTTGAAGATCCGACCGCTCTCGCGCCTGTTCGACCTGCCGGGCGAGCTCGAAGACCTGCTGCGCTATGGCCGCGGCGTCGATACCCGCCGGCTGGCCGCCACCGGGTTCGACTACCAGGCCACCAGCGCCGGCGCCGTGGAGAGTTTCATCCGGGCCCTGCGCCTGCGCCGTTCAGCCGGCAAGACGCCGTCGTCCTACACCTACGAGCACGACGTCGAGCAGTTCTTCCGCCATTCACCGTCGGTGACCGGCGGGGTCGATTCCTAATCGTTCAGCCATTCCGTCACCAGTTCGGCCTCCCGCACCGCCCACTCCTCTGAGGTGATGGCGTAGCGGGCATGGTCCTCCCATACGCCGTCGATCTCCAAGAAGCGCTCGGCGATGCCCTCCATACGGATCCCGAGCTTCTCCACCACCCGCCGGCTGGCCTGGTTTCTCGGAATGATGGAGATCTCCACCCGGTGCAGCGAGATGGCCTCGAAGGCAAACCGCAACGTCACCACCACCGACTCGGGGACCAGGCCCCGCCCGGCCAGCGCTTCGTCGATCCAATAGCCGATGAAGGCGCTCTGGAAGGGGCCGCGCTGGATGGACGAAAGCGTCACCTCCCCGGCGAAGCGCTCGCCCACGAAGATGCCGAAGCCGTAGCCGCTGCCCAGGTGCCGTTCGCGCTCGCGGATGCCGCAGCGGGCGGCGAAGCTGGGTCGGTCCTCGGAAGGCACCGGGGCGCCCTTGGGCCGCGGCTCCCAACGCAGAAGCCACGGCGCACAACGGGTCCGCACCTCGTGCCACTCGTCAAAGTCATGCTCGGTCAGTGAGCGCAGGAGCACCCGCTGGCCGCGCAACTCCAACGGAGCGTGCCGCATCGATCGGGCGGCGCTCATCGGCCCAGGACCTCGGCCAGGGCTCCGAGCAGTGTGACCACATTGCGCCGACGCGCCGTATGGCCCATGCATCCGATGCGCCAGACCTGGCCGGCCAACTGCCCGGCCCCGCCGCCGATTTCAATGCCGTACGCCGAGAGCAGGGTGGCCCGGATGTCGGCTTCGGTCTGCCCACCGGTCAGATCGGGAATCCGGACGGTGGTGAGCTGAGGCAGGCGATGATCGGCGTCAGCAAAGAGTTCGAGCCCCAGCGCCTCGAGTCCACGCTGGAGGCGGTCCCCGCAGTCGGCGTGGCGTTGGCGGGCCTGCTCGAGGCCTTCGTCGAGGATGGCGCCGAGTCCGGCGTGCAGGGCGGCCACCATGACCACCGGAGCCGTGTGGTGGTACACCCGGCCGCCGCCTTCGCCGCCTTCGACGTAGCGCGACAGCAGGTTGAGATCGAGGTACCAGCTCGAAGGCTGGGCGACCAGACGCGACCGTGCCGTCTCGGACACGGTGAGCGGCGAGAGTCCCGGCGGCACACCCAGGCACTTCTGGGTGCCGCTGTAGGCGATGTCCACGCCCCACGCATCGACCTCGGTGGCGATGCCGCCGAGGGAAGTGACCATGTCGACCAGCAAGAGTGCGTTCCCCTTGCCCGCGCCGAGCGGTGCGATGTCGTTGCGGATCCCGGTCGAGGTCTCGGCGTGCACGATTCCGATGATGGCGGGATCCGGGTGGGCGGCCAGCAGCTGCTCGGGGTCGAGGGCGGTACCCCAGGGGGCGTCGACCCTGATCACCGAGGCACCGGCCCGCCGCGCCACCTCGCACATGCGCTCGCCGAAGACACCGTTGACCCCGATCACCACCGGGTCACCGGGCCGGACGAAGTTGACGAAGGAGGCTTCCATGCCGGCCGAGCCGGTCCCGCTGATCGGCAAGGTCAGCGCATGGCTGGAGGCGAAGACCTGGCGGAGCCGATCGTTCGTCGCATCCAGCAGGGTGAGGAATTCCGGGTCGAGATGGCCCAGCACCGGCCGGGCCAGGGCCAGCGTCACCTCGGGGTAGGGATTGGAGGGACCTGGCCCCATCAGGAGACGGTCGGTTATCGGCACCCGCGCATCGTGGCAGGTCGGCGTACATCGGCGCCAACGCGCCCGTGTCGCTCACGGCTGTCCGGTAGATTGCCAGCGTGGAACGGGTGCTCTTCGCGCCGCGAGCGCTTCCGCCACTGCCGCCGGATGTGGCGCAGGATCCAACCGCCTACGCCAGCTGGGCCGTACGCCATGAAGCGGCCCGCGTCGCCCGGGCCCCCGCGACGGGCACGCCGCCGCTGCACCTGGTCATGGTGGTCGATGGTCCAGCCCCGCCGCAGACCGTCGAGACCTTACGCAGCTTGGAGCGCCAGACGGTGGCCCGTTGGACGCTCACCATCGTGACCCACGACAGCATCAACACCGACGTGACGTCCATACTGGCCGTATCGGGCGTACGGCACTCGAGCCAGCGGGTCCGCATCACCGCCGTCGACGGTGCGAGCACCGCGGTCGCCATGCTGCGGCTGGGCCTGGCCCAGCACGGATCATCGCCGGTGGCGGTGATCTTCCCGGGAGACCTCTGGGCCCCCGACGCCGTCGATCTCCTGGGCGCCGCACTCTCCCCCGCCGGTGTGGCCTATGCCGACGAGGACTGCCGGCTGGCCGATGGTTCGCTCGGTCTGCCCCGACTCAAGCCCGCCTACTCACCCGACTTCCTCCTCTCATCGCCCTACACCGGTCGACCCCTGGCCCTCGGCGCCGAGCTGGTGGACCGGCTGCTGGCCCAACCGGCCGGCGAGACGTCCGCCGTCGAACACGATCTGGCCCTGCGCGCCTGTGAGGCGGCCGACCGGGTCGTCCATGTCCCCGAAGTCCTGTGCCATCGGACGCTGGGCGACGACCAACGCCCGACCGATGGCGAGCCGGTGGTCAGCGCGCTGGCCCGGCGCGGCATGGCCGCCACCGTGACGGATGGTCCAGCGCCCCACACCTTCCACATCTCCCATCACCTGGCCGGGCCCTGTACGGCCAGCATCATCATCCCGCTGCGCGATGAACCCCGATTCCTGCGTACCTGCATCGACTCGGTCGACGCCACCAGGGGCGACATCGCCGTCGAGTACCTGCTCATCGACAACGGCTCGCGCCAACCCGAGACCGCCACCCTGCTCGACGCCCTCTCGTCCCGACCCGATGTGCACCGGCTCAGCGACGACCGGCCGTTCAATTGGGCCGCCCTGAACAACACCGCGGCCGGCACGGCCGGCGGCGACGTGCTGGTTTTTCTCAACAACGACATCGAAGCCACCACGCCCGGCTGGCTGTCCACCTTGTGCGCCCAGGCCCTGCGCCCTGAGGTCGGTGTGGTGGGGGCCCGGCTGCTCTACCCCGACCGGCGTGTCCAGCATTGTGGCGTGGTGTTGGGCATGGGGGGGGCGGCAGGACACGTACTGGTCGGCCTGGAAGCCGACCGGCAGGGCTACCTGCAGATGGCCGTACTCACCCGGGAGTGCGCCGCCGTGACCGGAGCCTGCCTGGCCTCGCGGCGTCAGGTCTTCGACGCCCTGGGCGGCTTCGACGAGTCGCTCGGTGTCGACCTCAACGATGTCGACTACTGCCTGCGAGCGCAACGGGCGGGCTGGCGGGTGCTGGTCGATCCGGCGGTCGAACTCGTGCACTACGAGTCTCCCAGCCGGGGTACGGCGGGAGACGTGCGGGACATCGTCAACTTCATCGACCGCTGGGAGGCGTCCATTCTGGCCGGCGATCCCTTCTTCAATCCGAGACTCACCCGCGTAGACTCTTCGTGCGCATTGCGCGGACCCGGCGAGAAGGAGTGGTGGCAACAATGGCGCTCGACCCTCGCCCGGCCGTGAATCCCGGCCCGATCGACGCCGGTGGAGCGCCCCGAATGTTGAGCCGCCCGGCTGACGCGCCACCACCGCTGCCCCACGTGCGCGGCGGTGACGCCGTACGCAGCCTCCATCTGGACTGGGCCGCGCTGCACGGGCCGAACGCCAACGCCACCCCCAGCGGGGTGGGGCGACGAGTGCTCGACAAGGTGCGCCGGATCCTCAGCCCTGGTCGAGGCGACCACGAATTGGTCGGAGCCCTCATCAGGGCGGTCGACGCGCTGGCCGTCCGCTGCGACGAGCTGGCCGACCGGTTGTCCACCCAGGAAGTGCTGATGGAGGACGTGGCCACCTCGTACGGAGAGGACATCACACGGCTGCGAGCCGACCTGGCCCAGCTCCGTGCCACCATGCGCGATGGGTGACTCGACCCTGGTCCTGAGCCATCACTGGCAGGCGGGTTCGGAACTGTCCTACGTCATCCGCACTCTGGCCGGAGCCGTCTCACGGCGTGGTCCCGTGCACGTGGTGGTGCCCGGGTTAGAGGAGGGGGTCCGGGCCGACGGCGCTTTCGACCTCAAGCCGACGTGGCCGTCCTCAGTCCCGGCCGGCGCCCCCGTCATTGTGGACGAACTGCGCCCCGGCGACGAGCAGATGCTGGGCCGCCTCGAAGGGTCGGGCCGCCTCTTTGCCGTGGACAGCACCGGGGAATTGTTGGGGACCACCGGGGGCGAACGCTTGACCCTCGTGCCGAACTCGGCGGCGCCGGGTGCCGAGCTCGGTCTCCACGTGCCGGTCAACCCGTTGGCCGCCACCCACCGGCACAACGGGTTGGGCTTCGTCGACTACGTCCTCATCCTCTCGGGTCGGACCGAATCCCAATCCGAACCGCCGGCCGAAGCGGCCTGGCTGACCGCCGCCCTGCCGTCGGCCGACGTGGTCGTGGTCGAGCGGGCGGAAGCGACCGTCTGGCGCGGCCGCGCCCGGCGTGGCGTCGTCGGGGTGGACTCACGCACCGACCTGTGGCGACTGATGGCGCACGCCAGTGTCTGCGTCGACCTGGCCCCCGGAGCCTTCATCGCCCGTGAATGCGTGGAGTCGCTGCTCTTCGGCACGCCGATCATCGTGCCCGGTCAGGCGGCCGCCGCAGCCGCTCATGCGCAGTCGGGTGCCGGTCTGATGTTCGACACCATGGCCGAACTCATCGACGCCGTGACCCGGGTAGGCGACCCCGATCGGCGCCGGGCCCTGTCAGAGGCGGGGCTGACCTATGCCCAGCCGTTGTACGGCGATCCGCCGGCCTTCGTGGCCAAGGTGGCCCAGGCCCTCAGGGGCTAGAGCGGCGCGGCGCGGGGCGGCCAGGCCAACGGGAGGTTTTCGTCGGCCAGGCTGAGGTTCACGTTGTAGGCCGGGTCATTGCGCAGGACGGCGCCCCAGCGCTCGTGCATGTAGCGCTTTTCAACTTCGAAGTGAGGAACGCGGTCGCCCTCAATGTCCGAGCCGCGGGTCACGGATTCGTGGTGGATGAGCTCGGCGAAGGGCGTGAAGACGGTCCGCCAGCCCGCTTCGGCCAGCCGGAGACAGAAGTCGATGTCATTGAAGGCCACCGGGAGGTTGATGGCGTCCATGCCGCCGACCTGCTCCCAGGCTTGGCGGCGCACCAGCATGCAGGCTCCGGTGACGGCCGAGTAGGTGCGGGGCAGTTGCATGCGGCCCTGATCGGCGAAGGAGAGGCGGTCGTTGAGGCGCAGGGCGTGACCGGCCACCCCGAACATGCCCAGCACGACGCCGGCATGTTGGATCCGGCCGTCGGCGTAGTAGAGCTTGGCCCCCACGGCGCCCACGCCCGGCTGCACGACCTGGCTCACCATCTCCTGCAGCCAGTCGCCGTTGAGCACTTCGGTGTCGTCATTGAGGAGGCAGACGAGTTCCCCGTCGCAGCGCGCCACGGCGCGGTTGTTCAGGTCGGCGAAGTTGAAGGGGTGCTCATCGCGCAGGACCGTCAACCACGACTGGTTGGTCTGCAGGTACTCGAGCACCGAATAGGTCAAGCTCCCGTTGTCCACCACGACGATCTCGAAGTTCGGGTACGTGGTGCGGAAACGGATGCTGTCGAGGCAACGATGCAAGAACGTGCCGTCGCGGGTGGGGATGATGATGCTGACCTTGGGCAGTGTCGCCGGCAATTCCCACTTGACCCGGTTCCAACCGGTTGAGAGCACCGGGATGATCTGGCCCGGAGTAGCGAGGCGTTCCAGCTGATCGCGCACCGAGCGCTCCCCGGCATCGGCCGCGTACGACTTGGCCGAGAGCGATCCGGCGGTGGACCCCGAATGGATCCGCCAGTGGTACAGCACCCGGGGGATGTGGGCGATCCGTTGGCGGGGCAGGGTCTCGGTGACCCGCAGGGCCAGATCCCAGTCCTGGCTGCCCTCGTACCCCAGGCGGAAGCCGCCCACCGCGTCGACCAGATCCTTGCGGTACATGGCCAGATGGCAGAGGTAGTTCTGGGCCAGGAGCAGTAAAGGATCGAATTCGGTCTTGAAAAAGGGCTCCAGCCGCTGCCCGCCCTCGGTGATCTTGTCCTTGTCGCTGTAGATCACGCCCAGCTCTGGGTCCTCGGCGATCTTGAGTGCGAAGAGGGCCAGCGCGGCCTCGGCCAGGATGTCGTCGTGGTCCAGGAAAGCCAGCCAGGTGCCGGTGGCCAGGTCGATGGCCGAGTTGGAGGCGGCGGAGATGTGGCCGTTCTCCTCCCGACGCTGGAACCGGATGCGGGGATCCTGGGCGGCCAGCGCTTCCATGGCCGGAGCCAAGGTCGGGTCGGGCGAACAGTCGTCGACGATGCACAGCTCCCAGTGCGTATAGATCTGGTTCTGAATGGAGCCGATGGCCTCGGTCAGGAAATGGATGGGCGTGTTGTAGATGGGCAGGATGACCGAAATGAGCGGCGGGTCGGCCATGGCAGCCACTCGCTCACGCAGGCGTTGACGGGCCGCCTCGTCCAGCGTGTCGTAGGTCTGGATCCACAGCGTGTACGACGGATCGACTTCCGCCGCCCGGGAGACGGGAGGGACGACGCCGGCGACCAGTTCGGGCATTTTCCGGGCCGTCCGCCTCAGGAAATAGAGACTCCGCAGCTTCGTCGTGTAACGGTAGAACCGGGTCCGGTGGATGGCCTCGACATAAGCCTCCTGCGCCGCCAGGTCCACTTCGGCCTGCAGGAGGCGGCGGGCCAATGCGGCCTGCGAGAAGTCGTAGTGGTGCAGTGCGTCGGCGGCGGCGAAGGCCTCGGCGGAACGGCGGGCCTGCAACTCGGCCAGTTCCACCCGGGCCCGCTCCAATTGCAATTTCAGGTGCTCGGCGCTGCCGTCCAAGGCGACGTCAGGCGACGTCTCGAACTCACTCACCGCACAAGGCTAGCATTGAGGGCCCGCCGGCTGGTCCTCTCTTTCGCATCCCGGTGTGAGCCGATACCCCTCTTGACCAGGGAATTCAGTCCTGCAGGGACTCAATGAGGCCGTCGAGGATGTCGGATTCGGAGACAAGACAGGACGCGAAGCCGAGGCGCTCCATCACCTGACGCAAGACCAGGGCGCCGCCCACGATGACGTCCTGGCGCCCCTCGAGCATGCCGGGACGGGTGGCGCGCTCGGCCGCTGTCTCGGCGCCGAGCACGGTGCACCAGCGAGCTACCGCATCGCCGGAGAGCACGGCGTGGTGCACACGGGAGCGGTCGTAGGTGACCAGGCCGAGATCCAACGCGGCCAATGTCGAGACGGTGCCGGCCAGACCGATGAGGCGGCCGCCGGGGCGCCGGCCGACGAGTTCGGGGACCTCGCTGACGGCCCGGTCGAGTTCGGCCTCAATGGCGGTCACGGCCCCGGCGTGATCGGCGGCGGGCGGTGGATCCTGCAACTGGTACCGCTCGGATAGGCGCACGCAGCCCAGCTGCAGGGAGACGGCGCGTATGGCCCCGTTGCTCTCGGTGATGAGCTCGGTCGAACCGCCACCGATGTCGACCACCACATCGTCACCCTCGGCCGCGTCCAGATCCGCCGTGGCGCCCCGGAAAGCCAGGCGGCCCTCCTCGTCGCCGGGCAGGAGCTCGGCCTGGCACCGGGTGACCTCTGAGGCCGCCCGCAGGAAATCTTCACCGTTGGTGGCGTCGCGCACGGCCGACGTGGCCACCAGGCGGGCCCGGCCCACCCCTTCGGCGTCCATGGCGACCCGGTAGTCCCGCAGCACATCGAGCGTGCGCGTCAGAGCCGCCGGAGACAGTGTGTTGGTGGCGTCGACACCCTGACCGAGCCGGGTGATGCGCATCTGCCGGGTCCGCACCGTGCCATCGGCCCCCACGATGAGGAGCCTGGTGGAGTTGGTGCCGCAGTCGATGGCCGCAGTGGCGTCGTGCCCTGTCATGGCGACGGACTATCACACGGGCGGGCCAGCCCGAGCCGGGCCGCCGCCCAGGCGCCCACCGGATCGTCGCCCCCGGCCAACCACCACGCCACGTGGGCGTGCAGGCATTTGACCCCTTGACGGGTCCCTCCCACGCCGCCGCTCGGGCGGGGCCCGGCCCAGTCGGCCCGAATCAGCGCATCGCGCTCGGCGGCGTAGCGCTCGTGAGCCAGCGCCAGCTCCCCCGCATCAATGGCCGCCTCGGCCTCCCGGACGCCACCCGCTGCTTCGAGCCGTCCCACCTCGGTGCGGATCTGGGGATCCACCAGCCAGTAGCGGGTGGGCATCGGCGTTCCGTCGCGCAGCAGCGGTGCGTTGGCGATCACCATGGGCTGGCCGCCGGGTCGGCGCACCGGAACCGTGAACTGCCCGGCCGGCGTCCGGCCCAGAAGCTCGCTGACCAGCGCATTGTCGTGCGCCGAGGGCTCGAGTCTCAACGCCAGAATTCGAGGGCGCGCACCATTCGATCGAGCGTGCTCGGCGGGGCGGTCGTCTTGTGCGTGGCGCCCGCGGCGGGGGCCAGCTCGGAGGTGCCTGAGGGCGCTGACGGTGTGCTCAAGCCGGGATCGCCGGCGTAGGGGGTGCCCGTCGTGGCGGCACCGGTCGGCGGCAGGACGGCAAAGGCCTGCTGCCCCGGGCTGACCAGCTGGTACTGCTGACGGGCGATGCGCCCGATCTCCGACGAGTCGCTCAGCTTGGCCCGCTCTTGCGCCAGGGCGGCGTCCTCGTGGTGCAGTTGGGCCAGTTGCTCGCTGGCCGAGGCCAGCGCCGCGTGCTGGTGGTACAGGGAACTGACCGGGAACCAGGCCACCAGGATGACGGCGGAGAGCACGGTGCCACCGATCAGGATCAGGCGGGTCCGCCGCACATCACGTGAGTGGTGTCGTTCCTTCCTGCTCGGAGTGGTGGACGGCGCCATCACGAACCACTCGACAGGGCGGCCCGACCCAGGAACCGGGCCGACGCTCCGAGGTCCTCTTCAATGCGCAGCAGCTGGTTGTACTTGGCCACCCGGTCGGATCGGGCCGGCGCGCCGGTCTTGATCTGGCCGGCGTTGAGCGCCACGGCGAGATCGGCGATGGTCGTGTCCTCGGTCTCGCCGGAGCGATGCGAGATCACAGCCGCATACGAGGCGCGGTTAGCCAGCGCCACGGCCTCGCAAGTTTCGGTCAGCGTGCCGATCTGGTTGAGCTTGACCAGAATGGCGTTGGCCACGCCCTCCTCAATGCCCCGTTCGAGTAGCGACACATTGGTGACGAAGACGTCGTCGCCCACCAACTGCACCTTGTTTCCGATGGCCTTGGTCAGGGCGGCCCAGCCGTCCCAGTCTTCTTCGGCCATCCCGTCCTCAATCGACACGATGGGATAGCGCGAGACCAGATCGACCCAGTAGTCGACCAGCTCGGCTGAACTGAGTTTCCGGCCTTCCCCACTCAGCTCGTAGGAGCCGTTGTCCCACAGCTCGCTGGTGGCCGGGTCCATGGCGATGGCGATCTCTTCACCGGGCACCCGGCCGGCACGCTCGATGGCCTCCAGCAGGAATTTGACCGCATCCTCGTTGGCCGGCAGATCCGGCGCGAAGCCGCCCTCGTCGCCGACCGCGGTGGCAAGGCCACGCTCGGCCAGCATGGTGCGAAGGGCGTGGTACGTCTCGGTGCCCCAGCGCAGCGCCTCGCTGAACGAGGCGGCGCCCACCGGCATCAGCATGAACTCCTGGAAGTCGATGGAGTTGTTGGCGTGGGCGCCCCCGTTGACCACGTTGAGCATGGGCACCGGGAGCACGTGGGCGTTGCTGCCCCCGATCGACCGGTACAGCGGAAGACCGAGTTCATCGGCCACCGCCTTGGCGTTGGCCAGGGACACGGCCAGCACGGCGTTGGCGCCGAGCCGTCCCTTGTCGGGTGTGCCATCCAGATCGATCATGGTGAAGTCGACGCCGCGTTGATCCAGCGCGTCAAGGCCTTCCAGCGCGTCGGCGATCTCCCCGTTCACGTGGCTGACCGCATTCCACACGCCCTTACCGCTGAAGCGGTCACCGCCGTCGCGCAACTCGACTGCTTCGCGTATGCCGGTGGAAGCGCCGGACGGCGCAATGGCCCGCCCGCGCGCGCCGGAGTCAAGCAGTACCTCCGCTTCGACGGTCGGATTGCCCCGGGAGTCAAGCACCTCCCGGCCGATCACGTGCTCAATGGCGCTCACGACATCACTCCCTCGGCGTCGACCCTGGTTGGACACCGGCTCACCAGGTTAGTTGGTGCACCTGGGGCGATTGCGGACGCCTCAGGCGCCGTCGATCGCCGCCTCCTGCGCCACCACGCGGTCCCGGAAGGTGAGCGCCACCGAGCGCAACGCCTGCTCGGGGTCAATCCCCAGCCGCCGGGACAGATCGGCCACGGCAAAGAGCAATTCACCCACCGCCTGCTCGTTGGCGCCCACGCCGTCAGCCAGCGCGTCATCGGCGCCATCACGTCCCTCTGCGCCTTGCCTCTCCAGGGCAGCCAGGCGCTGCGCCAGATCAGCCTCGGTGGCTACCAGTCCCACCGAGGTGGCCTTCCGTTGCAGCTTCGTGGCCAGGAGGAGCGCTGGCAGGCTGGCCGGGATGCCCTCGGTCACGCTGGTCCGTCCCTTCTCCGCCTTCTTAATGGCCTCCCAGTTGCTGACCACGGCGTCGGCCGTCTCGGCGGTGACGTCGGCGAAGACGTGGGGGTGACGGTGCACCAGCTTGTCGTGCACCCCCCGGGCCACGTCGGCCAGGGTGAAGCGGCCTTCCTCCTGAGCCAAGCGGGCGTGGAACACGATCTGGAAGAGGAGGTCACCCAGTTCCTCGGCCAGATGAGCCGACGCTTCGCTGCGGCCTTCGGTTCCCTCCTCGACCGCGGTGAAATCGTGCAGGGCATCGAGCACCTCGTAGGACTCCTCGACCAGGTGCGGCATGAGAGTGGCGTGGGTTTGCACCCGATCCCAGGGGCACCGTTCGCGCAGGGTGAGGACCAGATCCTCCAACCGGGCCATCTCGCGCACCACCCGGGCCTCCCGGGGCAGCGCCGGGATGTAGAGCGACGTGAGGTGATCGGCCGCCACCGTGCGGTCCAGGTCCCACCAGGGCACCGAAACTATTTGCTCGTCGTCGAGTCCCAGATGGTGCAGCAGCACCACGTCGGGCAACTCGCCGGCCTCATCATCCACCGACAGCTTGATGTCCGACAGCAGCGAGGGCGACCAGCACTGGGCCACTAGGAACGGCCCGGCCTCATCGGTCACCGTGGTACCGAAGTGCTCGGCATCGACCAAGCGAATCCCCGCACTCAGAGGGTCGAGGCCGAGACGCTCCCAGGCCAGATCCAAGAAGGACAGCGCCGGCACGATGGTCACCTCGGCCCGGTCGTCACGGCGAAGCAGCTCGACCGTGCGCTCGGCCACCAGCGGCGAGCCGGGCACGGCATAGAGGACGGGTTCGGGGGCTTGGGCCACGGCGGCGGCCACCACCGCCTCGACAATGGCCCGGTAGACCTCTTCGAACGACTGGCCCTCGTCGTACAGATGGTCGAATGACTCGACGGCGCCGAGCGCGGCCACCGCAGGATGGCGTTCAGTGCGCACGAAGACCATGGGGGCCAGCGCGGCCAACTCGGAGACCCCAGCGCTCAGATAGGAGGGCCCAGCCGGGCCGAGGCCGACCACCGTGATGTGGGGACGAGGCCGTCCCACCCGTTATCCCGCTTGCCCGGAGGGCGGTACCAGCGTGGCGCCGGAAGCGGGCGCGGCCGCGGCGGTCTGCTGCGTGTTGACGTCGGGGTTCAGCGTGTCGGCCGTCAGGGGCGGCGTAGGCGTCAGAATATGAGACTGCTTGGCACTCCAAGTGCCGTAACGCGGATCGACGGAGACCGAAGCTTTGGCCTCGTCCACCATGATGGCCGTGCGGGCCTTGGTCGCTCCGGCACTCTGCACGGCACCCAGCACTTCGGACTTGGCGCTGGCGAAGGGGGTCGGCATCCTGGCGGTGATCTCGACCAGCAGATACGCGCTGCCTTCGGCGATGGGCGCCGACACCGTATTGAGCGGCAGGGAAGCCAGGTTGGTGCCGGCCGGAAGCGAGGCGGAGATACCGGCCAGGATGAAACAACCCTGCGGGCCGCCGCCGGGCTGGGCCGCCGCCAGGGTGGCGAAGGGCGTCCCCGCTTTGGCCTTGGCCGCGTCGGCCTGAGCCGCCGCCGCGCTGGTGTACTGCGCCACCGTGAAGCAGGCATTGTCGAACTGCGCCTTGTGGACCTCGAAGTAGCGCTCCAAGCCGGCGGTCTTGGTGCCATAGCCGGAGTAGGACTCCTCCAGCAGGGTCACCGAGGCGTCGAAGGCGATCGTGCGTGCAATGAACGCCGCCGGCATGGACGTGAGCACCTCGGCGGCCGTCGGGAGTTGGGTCAGCGCGCAGACCTGCGTTTCACCCACGTCCTGGAAGACGGCGGTGATCTGCGCCTTCAGCGCGGCGCGCGCCGTCGTGAGGTCAGCCGCGGTTGGGACGAGGTGCCGCTGGGCGGCCAGGTCGATGGCCACCTGCTGCCCGATCTCGGTGTCGAGGTAGGTCCCGACGAAGGCGGCGGTGATGGCCGAATGGTTCGGATCCGTGGCCGACTGGTTCACGCCATCGACCGCGGGGAGCGCTGATGCGCCGTTGCTGCCGACCAGTTCCTCGGCGCTCAGGAAGCACTGGTAGTCGAGGCTGTTGGCGACGGCCGTGACGTCGTTGTTCAGCTGGTTCTGCGTGATGGTGGTGCCGTTTACGACGGCGGCATTGGTGGGCACGGTGAAGGCCGCCGCGGCCAGGCCGCCGGCCAGCACGATGAGGAGAACGAGGAGTCGTTTCACGCGCCGCGCACTCTACAAGGTGGGCCTGTGAGACCCGGAATCGGGCCATGTGATCAGGGCTTTCCGACATGAGCACCCCGGTGTCCCCGCCCGCATCACATAGCCTTGGGCCGGACCGATGCTTGCCCCCCCGAGCACTCCCGCGGCCCCCGAAGCGCCCACGATGGGGCAACGCCTGATCCGGTCGCCTCATCGCTGGCCCGTCCTCATCATTGTGGGGGCCGTCCTGGCCGGCAACGCGCTCTACCTGTTGCACATCTTCAACCCCGACCCGCTCAACCTCATTTCGGGCATCGGGGAGGTCACCAAGGCGGGTGTGTTCAACGGTGCGGTGGCCACCGACCCCAACAACGGCATCACGGCCCAGACGCTCGGCCACCTGGTCGCCCTGGACTGGTTCCACGGACACGTGCCGTGGTGGAACCCGTTCGAAGGGCTGGGCGCGCCCCTGGCCAGCGAGATGCAGGCCGCCGCATTCTTTCCACCCACCTTGCTCCTCTACTTAGCGGACGGGCAGGTCTACTCCCATGCCCTCGTCGAGCTGGTGGCCGGACTGAGCACCTATTTCTTGCTCGTCCGCCTCCGGCTGGGCCGGCCGGCGGCGGTGGCGGGCGCTATCGCCTTCGCCCTGAACGGGACCTACGCCTGGTTCTCCCACGCGCCGACCAATCCGGTGTGCTTCCTACCCTTGCTGCTGCTGGGCTGCGAGATGGCGGTCGATGCCGTGCAATCGCGCCGACCTCTGGGGTGGTGCACCATCGCCATCGCGCTGGCCGCCTCGCTCTATGCCGGGTTCCCCGAGACGGCGTACATCGACGGTCTCCTGGCCGCCGTCTGGGTGGTCGCCCGGGCCATCACCCTCCGGGGCGACTGGTGGCGCCTGCTGCTTAAGGTGGCCCAAGGTGGCGTGGCTGGCGCGTTGCTGGCGGCCCCCATCATCGTGGCCTTCGCCGACTACGTCCCTGTGGCCGACGTCGGACCGCACAACGGCATGTTCGGCAGCGCCTCGGTGCCCCACGCCGCGCTGGCCCAAGCCATCACGCCTTATGTGTACGGGCCCATCAACGCCTTCTCGAGCAACGACAAGTCGGGTGTGCTGACCATGGTGTGGGGCAGCACGGGCGGCTACCTCACGGCCGCCTTCGTCGTGTTGGCGCTGATCGGCCTTTACGGACGGCGCCACCGCATCCTGCGCATCGGCCTGGTCCTGTGGGTGGCGCTGGCTATGGGACGGACCTACGGCCTGGCCCCGGTGCAACACCTCGTCAACGCCTTGCCCGTCATGAACGACGTGGCTTTTTTCCGTTACGCCAACCCGAGCTGGGAGCTGGCCGTCATCGTGCTCGCCGCCTTCGGGTTCGACGACATCGTGCGGGGACTCCTGCCCCGGTGGTGGATCGCCGGCGCCTCTCTGGGCGGTCTGGTCCTGGTGGTGATGGCCCACATCGGGGCCGGCAACCTCCTGGACCACATCCGGTCCACCCCGGCGTCCAATGACTGGGCCATGGGCTCACTGCTCTGGGGCCTCGGCATCATCGCTGCGGTGGGCCTGGCCGCCCTGGTCGGGCGTGGACGAGCCCGCATCGCGGTCCTCCTGGCGCTGGTGGCCGCCGATGCCCTGGGGGCCTTCGTGATCCCCCAGTTCTCCGCCCCCAAGGCGGCCCACATCGACGCCAGTTCGGTGCGTTTCCTCCAGCGCCACCTCGGCAACTATCGGTACTACAGCTTCGGCCCACTGGGGCCCGACTACGGCTCCTATTTCGGGCTGTCCTCCCTCGATGTCGACGATCTCCCCGTTCCCAAGGTGTGGGGGACCTTCGTCACCACGAAGCTCGATACGAATACCGTCCCCACCGTCTTCAATGGATATTTCCGGCGCGACCCCACCGGGGTGAGCGCCGAGCAGGAGTTTTTCGCGCACATCACGACGTTCGAGGATGCCGGCGTCAAGTACCTCGTCACCTTCGCCCAGACCACCCTCCCGCCACTGCCCTCGGGCCGGCATCTTCCACTGGTCTTTGCCGACCCGAGCCTCGACGTGTTCCAGCTGCCCCACCCCGAACCCATCTTCTCCGTGCGCGGTGGCGGCTGCCGTCTCCAGCCCCACGGCGTCGCCGCCGTCACGGTCGACTGCCCCACCTCGCGCGCCCTGATACGGCGGGAGCTCACCATGCCCGGATGGCAGGCCACGGTTAACGGCACCGACGTTCCGGTCCGCAGCTACGACAAGGTGTACGAGCAAGTGAAGGTGCCAGCCGGCCGGTCGACCATCACGTTTACCTTCGCCCCGCCGCACCTCGACCTGGCTGTGGTGGCCCTGGCCGCCGGGGTCCTGGCCATCGGTGTGCTCCCCATCGGGCTGCGCCGGCGAGCTCGACGGTCCGCCCTCTAGCTGGCCCGCTCCAGCGGCAGCAGTTCGTACAGCAGCTCGCGCACTGCGTCAGCCGCGCCACCGGTTGACCGCACCGGCACCAGCAGCTGGCCCAGCTCTTCCCGGTACGTCGCCCCGGGAACGAGTCGGCGCAGGCGCACCTGCGCACTGGCGGCCAGTTGCACCGGCTGCACCTTGGCCACCGGTTGGGCCGTACCACCCGGGCGGACCGAGCTCATGGTGATTTCGGTAATGCCGCGGGCCATGGCCATGGTGCGCAGGCGGGCCAACGCCAGCAGCCCAACGGCCGCCGGCGGCAATGGTCCGTAGCGGTCGGCCCACTCGGCCCCGATGTCGTCGACGTCGGCATCGGCCGTAACCGAGGCCAGGCGCCGGTAGGCCTCCAGCCGGGCGTCCTCGGCCGTCACGTAATCCTTGGGCAGGTGGGCGTCGCCCGGGACGTCGATCACCACGGTCGGCGGGGTCGGGCGCGCCTCACCGCGGGCCTCGGCCACCGCTTCGGCCACCAGCTGCACATAGAGGTCGTAGCCCACCGCCGCGATGTGCCCGGATTGGTCGGCGCCCAGCAGGTTGCCCGAGCCGCGGATCTCCAGGTCGCGCATGGCAATCTTGAAACCAGACCCCAGCTCGGTGTGCTCGCCGATGGTGCGTAGGCGCTCGTAGGCCTGCTCGGAGAGCACCCGGTCGGCCGGATGGAACAGATAGGCGTAGGCCCGCTGCCCGCCGCGGCCCACCCGGCCCCGGATCTGGTGCAGCTGGCCCAGACCCAACAGGTCGGCCCGGTCCACGATGAGGGTGTTGACCGATGGCATGTCGATGCCCGACTCGATGATGGTGGTGCAGACCAGGACGTCGTACTTGCGCTGCCAGAAGTCGAGCACCACGGTCTCGAGGCTGCCCTCGTCCATCTGGCCGTGGGCGATGGCCACTCTGGCCTGCGGGACCAGGTCGCGTATCTGGCGAGCCACCACCTCAATATCCGAGACCCGGTTGTGGACGTAGAAGACCTGTCCCTCCCGCAGCAATTCGCGCCGGAGCGCCTCGCTGATGGCGGCCGTGTCGTGCTCCCCGACGTAGGTCAGGATGGGTCGCCGATCGGCCGGCGGGGTGTTGACCATCGAGAGGTCACGGATGCCCGTGAGCGCCATCTCCAACGTGCGCGGAATCGGGCTGGCGGTCAGGGTCAGGACGTCGATGCCGGTGGCCAGCCGCTTGACCGCTTCCTTGTGGGTCACGCCGAAGCGCTGCTCCTCGTCGACCACGAGCAGGCCCAACTGCTTGAAGACCACGTCCTGGCCCAGCAAGCGGTGCGTCCCGATGACCACGTCGACGCTGCCGTCGGCCAGCCCGGCGATCACCTTCTTCTGTTGAGCGGGTGACAGGAAGCGGCTGAGCAGCTCGACCCGGACCGGATAGGGCGCGAAACGGTCGGCGAAGGTCTGGGCGTGCTGGCTGGCCAGCAGCGTGGTGGGGGCCAGGACGGCGGCCTGCTTCCCGTCCTGCACGGCCTTGAAGACGGCCCGCACCGATACCTCGGTCTTGCCGAAGCCGACATCGCCGCAGACCAGGCGGTCCATCGGGCGCGGCTGCTCCATGTCGGCCTTTATGTCGGCGATGGCCTTGAGCTGATCGTCGGTCTCCACGAATTCGAAGGCCGACTCCATCTCGGTCTGCCAGGGGGTGTCCGGCCCGAAGGCGTGGCCCACGACGGCCAGGCGTTGCCGGTAAAGCTCGACCAGTTCCTCCGCCACCTCGCTGGCCGCGCTGCGCGCCTTGGCCCGCGTGCGCTGCCAGTCGGCCCCGCCCATCTTCGACAGCGTCGGGGACTCGCCACCCGTGTAGGCCGTGATGGCTTCGATCTGGTCGACTGGCAGATACAACCGGTCGCTGCCTCGATACTGCAGGATCAGGTAGTCGCGGGTGGTGCCGCCCATGGTGCGCGAGGTGACGCCCTCGAATTTGGCCACGCCGTGCTGGCGGTGGACCACGTAGCTACCCACGGCCAGATCGTCGAAGAAGCCGTCGACCGAGCGGGCCCGGGGGCGCGCCTTACGGTGGGGCAATCGGCGGCCGGTGATGTCGGACTCGGCCAGGATGGCCACCTTGGCGTCGGGCAGGATGAAGCCGACCGACAGCGGCGCCACCACCACGACGACACCGGCGCCGGCCGGAGCGGCGGCCACCACCGGTGCATGGATCCCCTCTTCGGCCAGCACGGCCGACAGGCGGATCGCACCCGCCTCGGCCGCCGCACACAGGGCGACCGAATAGCCGTCGCCCACCAGCTGCGTCACCTGGCTGGCCAGCCGGGCTGCATCGCCGGCCACGGCGGACAGGCCGCGCACGGTCAGCGCCGGGGTGTCCGGACCATCGGCCGTGGCCGGCAGGGCCAGCACGCCGGACGGGCAGTCGCGCAGCAGGCGCTCGAACGGCAGGTGGAGTCGGGGAAAGCCGCCGCCGGCACCCTCGCCCGCACCCCAGGTGGCGGCCAGCGTCTCGGCCAGCGCCGCTTCCTCGTCCAGGAGCTGCACGGCCCGGTCGCGGATGCGGCGGGGCTCGACCAGCACCACCTGGGAACCGGGAGCCAAAAGGTCGGGCACCAGCACCTCGTCGGGGTGCACGTAGGGCAGCCAGGACTCCATGCCGTCGAAGCTCTCGCCCTCGGCCAACTGCTCCCACTGCCGGGCGCCCCAGGGCTCGCTTCTCACCAGCGCCGCCGCCTCGGCCCGCACCGCCGCCGTCGGGAGGAGCTCCCGGCAGCCGAAGAGGACCACGGTGTCGAGGTCGACCGAGGAGCGCTGGTCATTGATGGCGAAGGCCGTCAGGCGGTCCACCTCGTCACCCCACAGGTCAATGCGGATGGGCTGATCGGCCGTGGAGGGGAAGACGTCGATGATGCCACCCCGCACGGCCAGCTCGCCCCGGTGTTCGACCTGATGCTCGCGCCGGTAGCCGGCACCCACGAGGTGGCTGATGATCGTGTCGGCCGAGATCTCCTGGCCCTTGCGGACCACCAGGGGCGCCGCGCTGTCCCGGTAGGGCCCCAGCCGCTGCAGGAGGGCGCGGATGGGGGCCACGATGACCCGGGGCGGCGCCGGCAGGGTGTCGTCGGCCGCCGCACTCAGGCTCCACAGCACGGCCAGTCGGCGGCCCATGGTTTCGACCTCGGGGCTGACCCGTTCGAAGGGCAGGGTCTCCCAGGCCGGCAACACAGCCACCGGTCCGGCCACCGGACCCAGCACCAGATCACTGGCGTGTGGGTCGGGTTCCAACAGGCAGCGCAGATCCTCGGCCAGGCGCTCGGCGTCGACGCCGGTGGCCGTGACCACCACAATGGGCGCTCGTTCGGTGAAACGGGCCAGGGTGGCCAGGACCATGGCCTGGGCCGGCCCGGCGACGGCCAGGGTGCCGTCGGCCGAACCCAAGAGGCCGGGCAGGGTGGGGTCAACCCGGAGGAGTTGCGGCAGAGCCGCCAGGGCGCCGCTGCTCATGGCAGCGAGTGGCACCAGGCCATGGCCGATTCCAGGCCATCGCGCACGATGCGTTCCACCGCGTCGGCCGCCACCTCGGTGCTGACCGCCAACAGCTCGCGCACCACCTTGGGCGGCCGCTTCAGCACGTGGTTCGCTCCTTGGGCCGCGCTGGGCGGCTTGCCCACGCCGATGCGGACCCGTAGGAAATCCGTGGTGTGCAGGTGGGCCTGCAAGGAACGCAAGCCGTTGTGCCCGGCCAGCCCGCCGCCAGCCTTGAGCCGCACCACCCCCGGAGGCAGGTCGAGTTCATCGTGCACGATGATCAGCGCCGTCGGGTCATCCACCCCGAACCGCTTGGCCAGGCCCCGTCCGGCCACACCGGAGTCGTTCATGTAGGTGGTGGGGACGGCCAGCGCCACCTTGTGCTCGCCCATGGTGACCAGCGCGGCCCGGGCCTGGACGCCCTTCTCGGCTCGCAGCGTGGCGCCGTTCCGACTGGCCAGCAGCTCGACGGCGTCGGCGCCGACGTTGTGCAGCGTCCCGGCAAATTCCATTCCCGGATTGCCCAAACCGATGACGAGCAGGTCGGCTGCCGTGCCCCGACGTTCCGATCGGGGAAAAAGCTGGCGCAGGGACTAGCCCTCGTCGCCCGAGGCTTCGACAGCCGGCGCGGCCGCGGTCTCGGCGCCCTCGACCTCTTCGCTGCCGGCTTCGAGTGTGACCACGCGGGGCGGCTGGCCGATGGCGATGGCCGTCTCGGGGTCGACGTCGGTCGTCACGCCCGAGGGCAGGGTCACGTCGGAGATGTGCAGCTGGTCACCGATGGTCAGTGCGCTGATGTCGACCTCAATGGACGTCGGAATGTCGGCCGGGCGGGCGTTGATCGACAGGGTGAACATCAACTGGTCGACCAACCCGTCGCCGTGCTGGACCTCGAGGGCCTCGCCGACCAGGACCACGGGCACGTCGGCCGCGATGATCTCGTCCCGGCGGACGATCTGGAAGTCAACATGGGTCACCGTCTGCGCGATGGGGTGTCGCTGCATCTCACGGGCCAGGGCCAGGTAGGTGGTGCCGCCGGTGTCGAGCGAGAGCAGCTGGTTGGCGCCGGCCTCTCCGTTCAGGGCGATGCGCAGCTCACGGGCTATCACGGCCACGGCGACTGGGTCGGTCCCGTGGCCATAAATGACCGCTGGGATCTTGCCCTCACGGCGCAGGCGGCGCGTGGCGCGTGAACCAAGCGTGCGCCCAACTTCGGCGGCAAGAATGACATCGGCCATAACAGATCTCCTCAGGATGGTGCAGGGGTGGTGCGCGGTCGGCGTGAACGCCTCCGGCGAACGGCCAACCAGCGTAGCCGCCCTATTGGTCACTTCCAATCCGGGACTCTTGGGTACGAAATATGAGCCCTGATCGTCCCCAGAAAGCATGTCGGCCAATCGGACCTCAACCTATACTGCCAGCTCAAATGGCCTATCTCGTGCAGGTAGCGCTTAGGTCCGGCCCGCCGGGGAATTCGCTTCGTTGTCTGGACCGCGCACCAGCCCCGGTGTTTGCGTTCGAAAGGAGCGGCCCACGTGGCAGCTGCATTCGAACCTGACTGGCCTGCAAGCCAACCGTCGAACGATGTGGCCTCATTGTCGGTTGGATTCAGTCGACCGCTGACGACGTTCCTCCGGATCGTGATCGTGGCTCAGATTTTGGCCATCATCACGTTCGGATCCATCACGATTGAGAAGTACCCGCTGTGGTCCTTGGTGGATGAAGGGGCCCACTTCGACAACATTGAGTACATCGCGCAACATCACTCGCTCCCGGTCCTGGGCAAGGTATTTGCCACTCAGCAAGAACTGGCCATCGGACAAGGGATCTACCCCAAGCACTCCAACATCGATCCCAAAACCTCCGGGTTGCCAGGGCTGGCCTATGAGGCGTTTCAGCCCCCCCTTTACTACTTGGTCGCCACACCCTTCTATTTTCTAAACGGCAACTTCCACAGCAAGGCCATCATCCTCCGCTTCCTCGGTCTGGGCTTGCTGGTGGTGTCCATAGCGCTTCTGGCCCGACTCTCTCGTCATGTACTGAAGCAACGCTGGCTGCTCGGGCTGGGCGGCGGCCTACTCATTTTCCTGATGCCCGGGATCATCACCCGGTCGGTGACAATCTCAAACTTCAACTTGGCCCTCCCATTGGTGATCGCCGCTGTTACGGAAATGTGGATCGCTTGGGAGCGGCGGTCTTCAAATCGACTGATCACCGGCGGCTTTCTGGTCGGCTGCGGCGTCCTCACCGATCTCTATCTGGCCGAACTGGTGCCTGTCTTTTTGGCACTGGCCGCTGTCCTCTTCCTGGGCAGCAAGGACCGGGGCAACCATCTCCGCTGCGCCATCGCCGTTGGCCTGGCCGCCATCGTGACGCTGCCCTGGTTCATCTTCAACGAGATTGAGTACCACGCTCTGACGGCCAGCGATTTGGCTAAACGGGAGCAGCTGCACATCGTCAATCCTCAACACCTTCACTTTGGGTTGGGACAGCTGCCTGGCCTCACCGTGCAAACCTTGTTTAATCCACTCCTCCCTCAGGAGTGGAGTCACTACCTCGATGGTTCCAACCTTCTCGCCTACGGGGCCACGATCTTCCAAGTGCTCATCGTGCCAGCCGCCATCGTGTTGGCTGTCGCTCTGGGTCGAAGGATCCTGACGACGGGCTTCTGGCTTCTACTCCTGCCGTTCCTGTGCAATCTGGCACTCTGCTGGTACATCGACTACGGGCAACAATGGGAATCGGGGTCCATGGTTGGTCGGTACGTCTATCCGACCCTCCCTATCCTCGCCATCTTCATTGTGGGCGCCGCCACGCAGTACGTCCGATCTGCCCGGACGTGGGCCACATTGTTCGTCGTCACCACCGCATTTCTGATCGTTGTCTGGGTGCACATCATCCCCATGATCCCGAAGACCGCCATTTCGTGACGGCCGAGTTCCGCCTGGCCCAATAGGAGTTCCGCACCCTCTCGGCTACCGGATTTACGAGGTGCCGATCTCTTATGCCGGCCGCGAGGCCGACGCAGGCAAGAAGATCACCTGGCGAGACGGCTTCGGTGCACTCAAGGCCTGGTGTAATTCCGCTGCACCAAGTCATTTGACCCGGACAGCCAAGCCCTAGGCCAGGTTGTCTCCGCCGAAGAGCTCGGAGACCGAGGTGTCCTCGAAGACGGCGTCAATGGCGTCGGCGACGATCTTGGCCACCGAGAGCACCTCGAGCTTGTCGAAGTAGCGGTCCTCGGCCACGGGCAAGGTGTCGGTGACCACGACCCGGGAGATGGGGGCCGCCTTCAGGCGGTCCACGGCCGGGTCCGAGAACATGGCGTGGGTGGCCATGACCGAGATCTCCGAGGCCCCGGCCTCGGCCAGGAGCTCGGCGGCGGCGCAGATGGTCCCGGCGGTGTCGATCATGTCGTCAATGAGCACGCAGTGGCGACCCTCGACCTCACCGACCACGTGGCGGGCCTTGACCGTGTTGTGGGTCCCCCGGGGCCGGGTCTTGTGCACCAGGGCCAGGTCGAAGCCGAGATGCTCGCTGTAACGCTCGGCCACCTTGACTCGCCCCGCATCGGGCGCCACCACGACTACATCGCCGCCGATCTCGTTGCGCAGGTAGGCCTCGAGCACGGGGGCGGCCGTCAGGTGGTCGAACGGTGTGTTGAAGAAGCCCTGGATCTGGCCGGAGTGCAGGTCGACGCTGATGACCCGGTCGGCCCCGGCGGCCGAGAGCATGTCGGCCACCAGCTTGGCCGTGATGGGCTCGCGTCCTGTCGACTTCCGGTCCTGGCGGGAGTAGCCGTAGTAGGGGCAGACGGCGGTGATCCGCTTGGCCGAGGCGCGCTTGGCGGCGTCGATCATGATCAGGTGCTCCATCAGCGAGTCGTTGACCGGGCTGCTGTGGGTCTGCACGATGAACACGTCGCAGCCCCGGATGGAGATGTCGTACTTGCAGTGGATCTCGCCGTTGGCGAACTCGCGCAGGTTGGCTTCGCCCAGATCGACCCCGAGGTGGCGCGCGATGTCCTGCGCCAGCGAGGGATGGGAACGACCCGAGACCAGCTCGAGCCGGCGACGCGGGATGAGCTCCACGACCCCAACGCTACTGCGCCGCGGCGCGGCGCGTTTCCGGGCCTCTAGGGCTCGGGCGCCTCGACCACCTCGTAGGGCGCTACCACGGCGCCGGCCGGCACGTCGCTGCCCGGCTGGAGGACGGCATAGGGGCCGACCCGCGCCCCGTCGCCCACAATGGCCCGCTCCCCGGTGCTCTCCCGCACGGTGGCGTGGGCCCCGACCACGGTGTCGGTCAGCATGGTGTTGGGCCCGATCTCGCTGCCCTCGCCGATGACGCAACGACCGCGCAGGATCACGCCGGGCAGGAGCGACACGTCGGGGTTCAGCTGCACCTCGGCGTCGACGTAGGTGCGCTCGGGATCCCACATGGTGACCCCGCGGCGCATCCAGCGCTCGTTGATCCGGTCGCGTAGTTCGGCTTCGGCCACCGCCAGCTGGGCCCGGTCGTTGACGCCGGCTGCCTCCATCGGATCGGGCAGCACCAGCGACTGCACGCGGTATCCGGCGCTGAAGAGCACGCCGACGGCGTCGGTCAGGTAGTACTCGCCCTGGGCGTTGGCCGGGGTCAACCGGCGCAGGGCCGGAGCCAGGATGCTGCGTCGGAAACAGTAGATGGAGGTGTTGATCTCGGTGATCGCCCGCTCCTCGTCGGTGGCGTCGACTTCTTCGACCACCCGGCACACCACGCCGTCCTTACCGTGCACCACGCGCCCGTACCCGGTGGAATCGTCCACCTCGGCCGTGAGCAGGGTGGCCCCGGCGTCGTCGGACCGGTGGTGGCGCACCAGTGCGGCCAGGGTCTGCGGGCGCAGCAACGGGGTGTCACCCGGGAGGACGACCACGTCCTCCTCTTCGTCATCGTCGTCGGGCAGGCCGGTCAAGCCGACCGCCAGGGCGTCGCCGGTGCCCGACTGCGTTTCCTGTTCGACGAACTCGATCTGCATGCTGGGCGGGGCGTGCTGGACCAGGGTCTTGGTCACCCAGTCGGCGCGGTGACCCACCACGACGACCACCCGGGTGACGTCGATCTCGGCCATGGCGTCGAGCACGTGGAGGATCATCTGGCGGCCGCACAGGAGGTGTAGCGGCTTGGGGCGTTCGGACCGCATGCGGGTCCCTTCACCGGCGGCCAGGACCACGGCAGAGAGGCGGCGTTCACGCATCGCGTCATTCTTCCTGACCGGGGAGGCCAATGGGTGCACACCCCACCCGGTACTCTCAGGACCGTGATGCCCTACGACGAGTTCGGGCTTTTCTCGGAGAACGCGGCCGAGTACGGCCTGCCCTACGACGGCCCTCCCGCCGTGCGCCGGGTCGAGACCGAAGTCGGTCCCGACCGCAGGGTTTCCAGCCTGGTCTGGGGCACCGAACCCCCCGATCTGGTCCTCGTGCACGGGGGAGCCCAGAACGCCCACACCTGGGACACGGTGGCCATGGCCCTGGGCCGGCCGCTCCTGGCCATCGACCTGCCCGGTCACGGCCACTCCGACGGCGGGCCCGACGGCTCGCTTTCGGTCCGCAGCAACGGGGCCGATCTGGCCACGGTCATCGCCGAGCTCGCCCCCGACGCCAAGGGCGTCGTGGGCATGTCGCTCGGCGGCCTCTCGTGCATCGCGCTGACGGCGCAGGCACCCGCCCTGGTGCGCAAGCTCGTCCTCGTAGATGTGACGCCAGGCGTCAACCCGGAGAAGTCGGCACCCATCACCGCCTTCATCGACGGGCCGGCCAGCTTCGACAGCTTCGACGACCTGCTGGCTCGCACCATCGAACACAACCCGGGCCGCACGGTGGCGTCACTGCGCCGCGGCATCCTGCACAATGCGGTGCAACGTGAGGACGGCTCCTGGGTCTGGCGCTACGCCCGCTTCCGCGTCGACGGTGAGCGCACCCGGCCCGAGTTCGACAACCTGTGGGACGCCGTATCGGGCATCGCGGTGCCCCTCCTCTTGGTGCGGGGCCTGGCCTGGTCGGTGGTGGACGACGCCGATGTGGCCGAACTCACCCGCCGCCAGCCCACCAGCACCGTGATCGGCGTCGAGGGGGCCGGCCACAGCATCCAGGGCGACAAGCCGCTGGAGCTGACCGCCATCCTGTCGGACTTCATCTTCGACCAGCCGGCCTGACGGAGCACGCACCATGTGGTTCACCCGCCGGGCCATCACGTTGCACGTGGTGATCGCCATCGTCGTGCCCACCTTCGCCGCGCTCTGCTTCTGGCAGATCCACCGGGCCCTGGACGGCAACTCCCTCAGTTGGGCCTACGTCTTCGAGTGGCCCTTCTTCGCCGGCTACGCGGTGTACATGTGGTGGCGCTTCGTCCACGAGGTCCCGCCCGGCCAGACGCAACCGCCGAAAATGGCTGCAGCAGCCGCGCCACCCACCGGCGCCGAGGCGGCCGACGAAGCCGACCGGGCCGCCTACAACGACTACCTGGCCTCCCTGGCTGACCACGGCAAGCGCAAGGACTGGCGCTGAGCTGAGCGCCGATGACACTGAGCTGAGCGCCGATGACACTGAGCTGAGCTCCGGGGGGAGGGCTCGAACCTCCAACATCCGGCTCCAAAGGCCGACGTTCTGCCGATTGAACTACCCCGGACCGACCGCTTCGAACCCCGGCAGGAATTCGGCGCGAGGTAGAGGTTAGACATCCCGGATGCCTCCCCCGGGCGAAACGTCGCCCAGTAGGGTGCAGGCACCGTGCGCATCCTCGTAGTGGACGACGATCTGGCCGTGCGCCGATCCATTGACCGCGCCCTGCGGCTCGAGGGCTACGACGTGGTCACCGTGGGCTCCGGCGGTGAGGCCCTCGAAGCGTTGGCCCAGACGCCCCCCGACGCCGTGGTGCTGGATCTACAGCTGCCCGATCTGGACGGGCTCCAGGTCTGCGAGCGCATGCGCAAGGCCGGCGACGACACCCCGGTGCTCATGGTCACCGCCCGCCAGGCCATCGACGACCGGGTCCAGGGCCTCGATGCAGGGGCGGACGACTATCTGGTCAAGCCCTTTGCACTGGCCGAGCTGCTCGCTCGGCTCCGCGCCCTGCTCCGACGCCGCTTCGAAGGCGAGGGTGGCCTCCTGCGCTTCGGCGACCTCACCTTGGACCTCTCGTCGCGTGAGGCCCACCGGGGCGACCGGGCCTTCGAGTTGACCCGCATTGAGTACGACCTCTTGGAGCTCTTCATGCGCCACCCGCGCCAGGTGCTCTCGCGCGAGCACCTTTTGAACAAGGTGTGGGGTTTCGACTTCGACTCGGGCACCAACTCGGTGGCCGTCTACGTCGGGTACCTGCGGCGCAAGACCGAAGTGGGTGACGAGACGCGGTGCATCCACACCGTGCGCGGGGTGGGCTACGTCCTGCGGGATTCGTGACCTTCCGGACCAGGTTGGTCCTGGCCTGCACCGCGGCCGTGGTCATCGCCATCCTGGCCGCCTCCGCCGCCTCCTACCTGGCCGCCCGTAACACCCTGGTCAACGCCGCCGACGACTCCTTGCGTGCCGCGGTGGTCAAGCTGACCAACGGCCAGAACATCGACACCACCAGTGCCAACTTCGGCCAGGTGGTCAACTCCACCGGTGCCGTGGTCGACGGTGTGGGCGACCTGCCCGTGACGGCCCAGGTCCGCCTGGTGGCCGCCGGTCTGGCGCCCGCCTTCTTCACCACCGTCGACGTCAACGGCAATGAGTTGCGCGAGCTGGTGGAGCCGCTCTCCGCCGGCACCCAGGTGCAGGACCAGCCGCTCAGCGAGACGGGCGCCCTGCAGATCGCCACGCTGCTCAACGTCGGCCCCGAGCTGCACAAGCTGGGTCTCATCCTCGGTGCCGTGGCCCTGGTCGGCGTGCTCCTGGCTGTCGGCTTCGGCTGGTTGGTGGCCCGCACCGCCCTGGTCCCCTTGAACTCGTTGACCGCCACCGTCGAAGAACTGGCCGAGACCACCGACGTGGCGCGCCGGCTCGAACCGGGCGGGCCCGACGAGTTGGGGCGGCTGCGGCGCGCCTTCAACCGACTCCTGGCCGCGCTCGAGTCGTCACGCCGGGCCCAGAGCCAGCTGGTCCTCGATGCATCGCACGAACTGCGCACCCCCTTGACCAGCCTGCGTACCAACCTCGAAGTGGTGCGCCGGGTGGACGAACTGTCCGAACACGACCGCTCCGTGCTGGTCGACGACGTGCTGGTCCAGCTGCAGGAGCTGACCGATCTGGTGGGCGACCTGGCCGAGTTGGCTCGGGGGGACCAGCTCCCCAGCCAACAGTTGCCGCTGCGGCTTGACGTGCTGGTGCACGACGCCGTGTCGCTGGCCATTACCCATGGGCGCACCACCAACGTCACCTTCGAGCTCGAGGAGGAGCCGTGCTGGGTGGAGGCCCACCGCGACCGCCTGGCCCGGGCCGTCGGCAACCTCCTGGACAACGCGCTGAAGTGGAGCCCGCCCGGCTCGGTGGTCTCGGTGCGCTGCCGCAACGGCGAGGTCGTCGTGCAGGACCAGGGTCCGGGCATTGCCGCCGAGGACCTGCCGCACATCTTTGACCGCTTCTACCGGGCCCCGGCGGCCCGTGGTCTGCCCGGCTCCGGATTGGGCCTGGCCATCGTGGCCCAGGTCGTCAAGACCGAAGGCGGCACGGTGGAAGCCGACGTCCTCCCCGGAGGTGGCACCCGCATGACCCTGACCCTGCCGGTGACCGTCCCGCCGGCCACGGCGTCCGAGCGCGAGTTCTTCGAATCGCCCTGACGCTCTCTGGCCCGATGCAGCTCCCGCCCCAGCCTCAGTCCCCACTCAATAGGGCGAGGTCCAACAGCTCGAGCCGATTGCCGAACGGGTCGTCCACGTAGCAACTGGCGCCCGGCGCCTGATCCTCATTCGCCCGGACCTCGATGCCGGCCTCGGTCAGGGACTCCATCAGTCCGGCCAGCTCGCGCACGACGAGGGCCGGGTGCGCTTTGCGGGCCGGCCGGAAGTCGCCTTCCACCCCCAGGTGCAGGGCGGCCGCACCGGCCTGAAACCAGCAACCGCCCCGGCTGGCCATGGGTTCGGGCTTGGGCCGGCGCACAAAGCCCAACCGGCCGGCATAGAAGGCCTCGGCCTCCGCTTCTCCGCCGTCCGGCATAGCCAACTGCACGTGATCGAGACCCACGACTTCGAACGCCATCGGCCTGTTCCTCCTCGCCGTTCCGTGACTGACCTGGCAGTCGGCCCCTTAGACCGCTAGCCTGCCGCACGTCATGGGATCACTGATCAAGAAGCGCCGCAAGCGCATGCGCAAGAAGAAGCACAAGAAGATGTTGAAGGCCACCCGTTGGCAACGTCGGGCCGGTAAGTAGCCCTAGTCACCACTCCAGGTCGCCGGCACCGCGTGTGCTGGCACCAGGCGGCCTTTCTCAGCACCCAGCGTCAACCAGCTGAGTGCCTCGCGGTCCACCTCCGGTGGGCTTCCTTCGACGAACCAGGTTGACCCGCTGCCGGCCAATTTCGGTTCCAGCCCGGTCAATTCCCCCAGCGCGTCGCGCCACCGGGCCAAGCGCGGCTCGACCACCAGCGCGGCCGCCATCAGGTCGTTGCCCGCACCGACGCGTAGAGGCGGCGCCAGCGCGTCCCAGGCGGCGTAGACGTGCGGGGTGTTGACCCCGAACGGCGGGAGGAGCAAGAGGAACGACTGCGTCTCGAAGGGCAGCGGGGTGACCCGCTCGCCGATCCCTTCGACCAGGGCCCGGCCCCCGAGCACGCAGAACGGCACGTCGGCTCCCAAGCCCGCCGCCAGTGAGAGATCGGTACATCCGGCCCAGCGCAGCACGGCCGCCGCATCGGTGGAGCCTCCGCCCAGCCCGCCCCCCAGCGGGATGTGCTTCTCGAGATGCACGGTGGCCTGGCGCCCCACCGCCCGCAGGGCCCGGGTGATGAGGTTCTCCTCGGCCGGCCCCAGTGCTTCACTGCGCGTCCCGGCCTCGGGCACCACCACGTTGAGCTCAGAACCACCGTCCATGAACGTGAGCCGGTCTGTCAGGTTCAGCGAGACCATCTCGGCGCGCAGCTCGTGATAGCCGTCGGCCCGTACGCCGGTCACGGCCAGCGACACGGTGAGCTTGGCTGGCGCCAGCACGGTTGCGACGTTCACTGCGCCAGCCTGCCCCATTCCACGATGTCCAATTCCTCGGCCCGGGCTTGCGGACGGATGCCGGCCCGCTCGAAGGCCTCGGGGGTGACCACGCCGGCAAGGGAGCGGCGTAGCATCTTGCGCCGTTGGCCGAATCCCGCCTTGACCACGGCGGCCAGGCGCTCATAGGAGACCAGCTCCGGGGACACGGCGGGCTCGGGCCGCCTGGTCATCTGGACCAGGACCGACTCCACGTTGGGCCGGGGAATGAACACCGAGGCCGGCACCCGGGCCGCCACGCTGGACTTGGCAAAATAGGCCACGCGCACCGAGACCGAGCCGTAGGCGTCGTCGCCGACCCCGGCCGCCATGCGCTCACCTACCTCGCGCTGCACCATGACCAGCAGGCGGGTGACGGCTGGCACCTCGACCAGGGTCTTCATGACCAGCGGGGTGGCGATGTTGTAGGGCAGGTTGGCCACCAGCGACCAGGGCCCGGGTCCCCGCTCGGCCAGCAGGGCGGCCACGTCGAGCATCATGGCGTCCCCTTCGATCACCTCGACCCCGACCGGCTCGACCACCGAGCGCAGCACCGGGAGGATGTAGCGGTCGAGTTCCACCGCCACCACCCGGGCACCGGTCTCGGCCAAGGCCAGGGTCAGCGAGCCCAGGCCGGCGCCGATCTCGAGGATGGACGACTCGGGCCCGGCCTCGGCCAGGCGGGCGATGCGCCGGACCGTATTGGGGTCGGCCACGAAGTTCTGTCCGAGCGCCCGGCTGGGACGCAGGCCGTGGGCGCCGAGCAGTGCGGCGATGTCAGCTCCCGAATGCGTCACCAGGAGATTGTGACGTCCGCCACTCCTTCGCTGGGGCTCTCCAGTTGCGAGAAGCCCGAAGGGGACAGGTCGACCACCCGCGGGTAGCCCGCTTCCTCCCGGTCATCGACCGTGCAGACAGTGGTGCGGCCATTGGCGTCGTTGGTCACCGTCAACACCGTGCCGAAGGGCAGGGTGGGACTGGCGCACTTGCCGGGAGGGGCTGCTGCATACCAGGTGGCCTGCCCGTGCTCGCTGTTGTTGACGATGACCGGGCGGGCCACCGTGATGGGCGTCACGACGGCCGGAGACTCATGCGTCGCTTCGGTGACTGGTTCCCGTACTGCGGGCGGGAGCGTGGTCGTGGTCGGGGACTGGTAGGCCACCAGGTGCGAGGGCAGCACGACAGAATCGAGATGCGACGCGGGGTGAATCGTGGCCGAGGCATCGACTCCATGGTCGTCCGACGCACGGGATGCGTGCGCCGATCCGTTCTGCAGCAAAAGGAGAGGTACCCCAAACAGTGCGCCACTGAGGACAGCGGCGACGCAAAGGCGCCTCCCCTGAGTGCTCTGTTTCCGCAGGGCTCCACCCTTCTCCGGGGACAGTGCACCCGCGCCAGCGCGTAGCCGGCGAGGGGGTTTCGGAAGAACATAGGGACTGCACCACCACCGGCGCAAATGGGAATGGACGGGGCGACAAATCCTCCGCTATTTCCCCTGGTCAGAGGCCAACTTGTCCGCGACATTTAGGTGAACTCCCAGTTCAGGGGTGCTTTTTGCCCCAGTTGATCCCTATATTCCCTGGTCAGTAGGTTCTCGTATTGCGCACAAAAACCGGAGAATTAGAAGGGCGTGGCAAAGGCGGCAGCCGCCGCGGCCGCCGAGCGCTCCATCACCTCGGCCACCGGGCACCCCTTGACCTCGGCCACCACGGCCCCGACGTAGGGGAGCAGTGCGGGCTCGTTGGGTCGGCCCCGGAACGGCACCGGGGCCAGGAAGGGGCTGTCCGTCTCCACCAGCAGGCGATCAAGCGGGCACAGCGCGGCGGCCGCCCGCACGTCGGACGCGTTCTTGAAGGTGATGATGCCGCTGAAGGAGACGAACATGCCGGCGGCCAGGCAACGCTCGGCTTCTGCCGGTCCCCCGGTGAAGCAATGCAGCACGGTGCGCGCCGGCACCCCCTCCGATGCCAGGACGGTGAAGAGATCGTCCCAGGCGTCGCGGGCGTGGATCACCAACGCCAGGTCATAGTGGTGCGCCAGCGCGATCTGCGCCGCGAACGCTTCCCGCTGAGCCGGACGCGGCGAGTGCTCGTAGAAGTAGTCCAAGCCGCACTCGCCCACGGCCACGACGGCCCCGTCACCCACCGCCATCTCGCGGGCGAGCAGCGCCGCCACGTCGTCAATCCCGGTCGCCGCCTCGTGGGGATGCAGACCGATGGAAGCCCAAGCCGCCAGATCTGGCCCCTGCACGCGCCGGGCCACCGCCACCGCTTGGGCCGACGTGGTCTCGCCGGTCCCGATGCAGATCAGCCGGTCCACCCCGGCCGCCGCAGCCTGAGCGAGGACGGCATCAACGTCGCCCCCGTTCTCGCCCTCGACGTACTCCTCCTGCACGTGGCAGTGGGAGTCGAACCACCCGCTCATGACTTACGGCGGGGAAAGAGCGGATCGCCCTTAATGACCGTGACCCCACCCGGGTAGGCGCCCCAGGCGACATCACCGGGAACGCGGGCCAGGAGTGGATCGCCCGTGAGCCCGATGCGGCGCCAGATCTCCGCCGCCGTGGCCGGCATGGCCGGGGAAACCAGGACGGCCACGATGCGCAGCACCTCGAGCGCATTGCCCAGCACGGTGCTCACAGCCGGCCCCGGCTCTAATTTCCAGGGCTCGGTGGCTTCCAGCTCGGCGTTGGCGGCGCCGATCAGGCGCCAGGTTGCTTCGAGCGCCTCGTGGGGGGCCCAGCGGGCCCAGGCATCGCTGGCCGCGGCCACCACCTCGGCCGCCACCGGGGCCAGGGAGCTGTCATGGTCGGGCAACGGACCCACCCCGTCGCACTTGGAGTGCACCACCGTGGCCACCCGGGACACCAGGTTGCCCAGATTGTTGGCCAGGTCCGAGTTGTAGCGACTGATGATCCCCTCGTAGGAGAAGTCGCCGTCGCCGCCCAGCGGCACGTCGCGCAACAGGTGGTAGCGCAGCGGGTCGACGCCGAACTCATCGGCCAGGGCCAGCGGTGAGACCTCGGTGATCTTGAGCGGGCGAGCGTCCGCCCCTTCGCCCACCACGCCGGCTTGGATCATGGTCTTGCCCAGTTTCTGCCCGCCCATGAGCAGGTAGCCGTGCACGAAGATCTCGGCCGGCGGCGCGATGCCAGCCGCCATGCACATGGCCGGCCACCACACGCAGTGGAACTTGAGGATGTCCTTGCCGATCAGGTGGTGGGCGGCGCCCCAGAGGGAGTCGAAGCGGGCCGGGTCGCTGCCGTAGGAGGCGACCGTCAGGTAGTTGATGAGGGCGTCGTACCAGACGTAGAACACGTGGTCGTCGTCCCATGGCACCGGCACGCCCCAGCGGAACGACGTGCGCGTGATGGAGACGTCTTTGAGCCCGCCGCGGATGAAGCCGAGCGCCTCGTTGCGTTTTGAGGTGGGTCGCACGAAGTCGGGATGGCTGTCGTAATACTCGAGCAGCTGCTGCTCGAATGCGCTCAGCTTGAAGAAGTAATTGTTCTCCTTCATCTCGACGACGTCGCGGCCGTGAACCGGGCACTTGCCGTCGATCAGCTGGTCCTCGGTGTAGTAGTCCTCACACGAGACGCAGTAGAGGCCGGTGTATGTACCGAGCTCAATGAAGCCGTTGTCGTAAATCTTTTGCAGGAACGCCTGCACCACGGTGTGGTGCCGCGGCTCGGTGGTGCGGATGAAGTCGTCGTTGCTGATGTTGAGCCGGGCCCAGGCTTCGGCAAAGCGGGCCGAGGTGCGGTCCGTCCACTCCTGCGGGGTCGTACCATTCGCCTCCGCCGCCTCCACAATTTTTGCCCCGTGCTCGTCGGTGCCCGTCATGAAGTAGACGTCGTCGCCGATCAATCGGTGCCAGCGGGCCAGGGCGTCGGCATTCACCGTGGTGTACGCTGTGCCCACGTGCGGCGCGTCGTTGACGTAGTAGATGGGCGTCGTCAGGTAATAGGGCGGCACGGCGAGAGCGTACCGGTGTGACCAGGACCCCCGTCCCTACGGCGTCGAAGAGGACCCGGGGTCGGGGCGCAAGCGCAGCACGGCCTCGTAGACCTTGCGCTTGGGCACGGCCAGCTCCGATGACAGCCGCTCGGCGATCTGACGGGGGCCGCTTCCGTCCCCACCGCCCGCCAAGCTGGCCCGCACCGCGTCGTCAATGGCCTCGTCGCTCGTGGGTCCCGGCGGGTCGGCCCCCCCGATGACCAGCACCACCTCACCCCGCAGATCCCTCTCGGCGAAGGCGGCCGACCCGGACGTGGCCGAGCCCCGCCACACCTCTTCGTGCACCTTGGTCAGCTCGCGCACCACCGCCACCGGTCGTTCGGGGTCCAGGGCCGCCACCTCGGCCAGGGTGGCTGCCACCCGGCCCGGAGCCTCGAGCACCACGGTGGTGCGCAGATCGGCCATGACCGCCGCCATGCGCTCCCGACGTTCCGCTCCCTTGCGGGGCAAGAAGCCTTCCACGCAGAACCGATCGCTGGGCAGCCCGCTGACCACCAGGGCCGCTATCACCGACGTCGGTCCCGGCACCACGCTGACCAGGTGGCCCGCCTCGGCCACCGCAGCGGCCAACAGGGCACCCGGATCCGAGATACCGGGCATGCCGGCATCGCTGACCACCACCACGATGCCGCCACCCGCCACACAGTCCACGACCTTGGTCACCCGAGAGCCCTCGTTGTGCTCATGCAGCGACAGCAGGCGGGCGCCGCGTGGACCCTTGGCCGAGATGTCCATGGCGCTCAACAGCGCCCGGGTGCGGCGGGTGTCCTCGCAACAGATGATGTCCGCCTCGGCCAGGGCCAACCGCGCTCGGGGGGACAGGTCGCCCAGATTGCCGATCGGGGTACCCACGAGAAGCAGCTGCCCCCGGGGCTCGTCGCTCACGACACCGTGGGCTGCACCTCGCGAATGACCAGCTGGTCGCCCACCCGTACACCCCACTTCTCCCAGCAGCCGGCCTCAGCCTGCACCACGTTGCGCACGCCCCGGCGGGGCAGCGCCAGGCGCCAGGGAACCAGACGGGTCACCCGGCTCACGATCAGCTCCTCGTTCAGGAAGGCAACATCCACCGCGAAGCGCACGCCGGCCGTATGGGCCAGTCGTGCCCCTGCGAGCAGCAGGGCCCCTTCGCACTCGGGACGGCCCATCAAACCCCGGGCCCGCTCCCGCCGCGAGTCGGTCATCTCCAGTGCGCACACCACGTCACCGTCGCGCAGCAGCCATCCGGACCGCATAGGTGAACGAGGCTACTGGCAACCCCAGCCGGCCGATTCCACCCCGGGAACGAGCGGTATCGGGGCTGAACTAAGCTCTCACGCTTATGTCGAAACGGACTGTAAAGCGCAAGCTCAGGGCAAAGAAGAAGGCGAACCACGGCAAGAAGCCGAACTGCGGCCGCGGCTGAACCTCCGAGCGCGGCATCACGCCGTGCTCACCGGCCCTTTCCGGGCCGGGCTCACTGGCCCTTCCAGGCCACCCCTGCATCGCCCAACACCGCTGACAGGATCGTCGGTACGTCCGAAATGATCCCGTCGACCCCCAACCCGAGCAGGCGCTCCATGGCGCTCGCCTCGTTGACCGTCCACACGTGCACCGCCTTGCCGTGGGCATGGGCCGCGTCGACGAACGACTGATCCACGATCACCAGGTCGCCCTGGGACTCGGGGACTTGATACGCCACCGTCGGCGTCGCCGGGATGTCCGCGCCCTGATTGACCGCCTGCCAGAACGCCGCCGTGGCCATGGTGCCCGCTGACGTCGGCACGTCGGGGGCGAAGGTCCGGAAGGCGTCCGTGGCCGGATCGAGGAAGGACGCCACGATGACGTCGTCGGTGCGGCCGTACTCGGCCAACAACCGGGCCAGCGCCTCCTCGTAGGGAGCCACCACGGGAGCCGTCTGCTTGATGTCGAGGTTGAGCACCACCCCGGGGAACTGCTCCAACACCTCGCGCAGCGTGGCAATCCCGAAGTGCCGGTCTTCGGGCGCCCGGCCTCGATAGGGGTAGTCCGCTTCGGGCCGGTCCGGCGTGACATCGGCGCCCGGGATGAACCAGAAGGAGAAATCGAGCTGGCGCAGCTCGGCCAAGGTGTGGTCGACGATCAGACCGCTGGCCCCGGTGGTGCGATCGACCGTGGCGTCGTGGCAGACCACTAATTCGCCGTCGGCGGTGGCGTGCACGTCGAGTTCGATGGCCGTGGCCCCGGCCGCCAAGGCCCGCGTGATGGCGAACAAGGTGGAGGACGGCGACTCCCAGGCCCCGCCCTGGTGGGCATAGCTGATCACCCGGCGGGACAACCAGACGGAACCGTCGTCTTCATGTGTGCTCACGCACCGATGGTAACGGCCGACCCGAGCACCGACCCGTCTAGTGTCGTGCCCGCTGTGCTCGATCACATACTTGTCGACTTCATCAGCGCCGTCCGGCGCTCCTTCGAACGGGCGCTCCTGCAACGGCAGGCCGTCGAGGAGCGATTCCAGATCGATGTCTTCCTCGGCGACGTGTCCTGGGAAACCTCCTACAGCCTGCCTGGCGAACAGCAGCCACCGCGCGTCCGGGCCGACGTCTCGGTCGACTGGCCCACCTGGAGCCAGACGGCCTATCGGAGCTGGTCCATCGGGGAGCCCCCCGACGAGATGCCCGAGATCGTCATTGAGGTGGCGCTCCGCATGCAGCGGCTGGCCGAGGCGCCCGACACCGAGAAGGTGCTGCGGGCCCTGCCGGCGGAGAACCCGTTGCTGGGCGTGGACCCGCTGGTACGGACCGGCACCACGTTCGAGCAGCTGCATGACGGCGAGCGCGTCCGCTGGGCGGTCGAGGCCACCTACGAGGGCTCGGTCCGTTTCACCGAGTCCCAGCTGGAGACGCCCGCCGAGATTGAGCCGGTGATCGCCGGCCTGACCCGGTGGATCTCCTCCACCCTCATTCAGCTGGCCGATCTGCCCTTCTCCTTCCTGCCCCCCGACGAGGAAGACGACTGAGCGACCCGACCGACTGGCAACCGGGCGCCCGCAGCCGCTAGGGATTGTCCCTAGATATGCCTTTCCCACGCCGCCTCCCCCGCACATTCCGCCGCGCCCCCCTCGCGCTCGCCGCCACCCTCGGCATCGGGGCGTTGCTGGCCGCCTGCGGCGGTGGCGCCCCACCGGCCCCACCCCAGAGTCAAGGGCTGGTGCTGACCAAGGCCACGCCGCAACACATCGCGCTGACCAACCAATTCGGCCGGACGGTGTCCTTGGCCGACCTCAAGGGCAAGGCCGTCGTCCTGGCGCCATTTCTGACGCTGTGCCAGGACGAATGCCCACTCGTGCTGGCCGCCTTCGACGCCCTCAGGCGAGACGTGGATGCCGCCGGCCTGGGGCACAAGGTCGTCTTCGTCGAGGTCACCGTTGATCCCGGCCGCGACACGGTGGCCCGGCTCGCCGCCTACCAGAAGGAGTACGGCGCCGACTGGGACCTCTGGACCGGTCCGGCGGCCAGCCTGGGCGCCTTCTGGAAGGACTTCGGCGTGAGCTACCTCAAGGTCCAGGAGGCCAAGCCGGCCCACCTCGACTGGATGACCGGCCAGCCCCTCACCTACGACGTCGACCACACCGACGGGTACATCCTGATCAACGCGGCCGGTAAGGAGCGCTTCGTCGATGCCAATGCGCCCAACCTCCACGGCCACCTCAGCCAGAAGCTCACCGCCCTGCTCAATGCCGGCGGAGTGGCCGGGCTGCACCATCCGCAAGGGCAGGAGTGGACGCTCAACGACGCCCTAGCGTCGATCAGCTGGTTGCTCGGCACCAACATCTCGCCCGCGTCCTGATGCGGTCTGGCCGAGCCGGTCCCCGGCACGTCGTGGCGGCGGCCCTCATCGTCACCGCCCTCACCCTGGCCGCCTGCGGCGGCCATGTGACCCAGCTCACTTCGACGCCCACCACCGACAGCAACCTCACGCTGACCATGGAGAACTCGCCGGACGGACGGATACTGGCCACCGGCACGGGCGCCACGCTCTACGACTTCGTGCCGGACACGCCGACCCATTCGGCCTGTCTCAATGACGGCTGCGTCTTCCAGTGGCCGCCCCTGATCAAGACCGGTCCGGTCACCATCGGTCCGGGTGTGCGGCGATCGCTGATCGGGACCCTGCGGCGTCCCGATGGCTCGACCGAACTTTCCTATGGCGGCCATCCGCTCTACACCTACAACCTCGATGTCTCGCCCGGCATGGTCACCGGTCAAGCCATCGACCAGGACGGTGGCCTCTGGTACGTGCTCACCGCCAGCGGTCAGGAGATCCGCACCGCCTTCACCGTCAACGGCTGACCACGGTCAGCCTGGTTCGGCGGCGGCCTTAGTTGTTGAAGCGGAACTCGACCACGTCGCCATCTCGCATGACGTAGTCCTTCCCTTCCATGCGGGCCTTGCCGGCGGCCCGGGCCGCCACCACCGACTTGGTTTCCATCAAGTCCTCGAAGCCGACGACCTCGGCCTTAATGAACCCCTTCTCGAAGTCGGTGTGGATGACGCCGGCCGCCTTGGGCGCCGTGTCGCCGATGTGGATGGTCCAGGCTCGGGCTTCTTTGGGTCCGGCGGTGAGGTAGGTCTGCAGGCCGAGCGTGGCGAAACCCACATGGACCAGCTTCTCCAGTCCCGATTCCTCCTGCCCGTAGCTCTCGAGCAACTCCTTGGCGTCCTCCAATGGCATGCTGGCCACCTCGGCCTCAATCTGCGCGCACAACACGATGGAGTTGGCCGGCGCCGCAGTGGCCGCCAGCTGGGACGCCAACTCGGCATCACCCAACGCTCCCTCGTCCACATTGAAGACGTAAATGAACGGCTTGGCCGTCAGCAGGTGCAGCTCATACAGCAGGTCGGCATCGACTTCGCCCTTGGCCGCCGCGCTCGAAATCGTGCGGCCCTCGTTCAGGATGCGTTCCGCCACCGCCACCGCTTCTGCCTGCGCCTTCAGCTCGGGGTGGGCCCGCGCCTCCTTGGCCAATTTGGGCAGCCGGTTCTCCACCGTCTGCAGATCGGCCAGGATCAGTTCGGTGTTCACGGTGCCGATGTCCCCTTCGGGATCGACCCGCCCGTCAACGTGGATCACGTCATCGTCATGGAAGACACGGACGACCTGACAGATGGCGTCGCTCTCCCGGATGGCGGCCAGGAACTTGTTGCCCAACCCCTCACCCTGGCTGGCGCCGCGCACGATGCCGGCGATATCGACGAAGGTGACCGTGGCCGGCACGATGGGCGCATCGTCGTAGAGCGCGGCCAACTGGGTCAGGCGGCTGTCGGGCACCGCCACCACGCCGACATTGGGATCGATCGTGGCGAACGGATAGTTGGCGGCCAGCACCTCATTGTTGGTCAGCGCATTGAAGAGCGTGGACTTGCCCACGTTGGGCAAACCGACGATGCCGATGGAGAGGGCCATGCTGCCGACGCCTAGGGCAGCAACAAGCCGGCGGCGGTGGCCAGGGCTCGCAGGTCAGCTTCGGGTCGGGCTCCGGTATGGGAGATCACTTCAGCGGCACACAGGCTGCCCAGGCGCGTACTTTCAACCGGGTCCATGCCGTGCGTCAGCCCGTACAGGAAACCCGATGCGAAGAGGTCGCCCGCTCCGGTGGTGTCGACCACCTTCTCGACGGCGGCGGCGGGGACTGCCTCGGGCCCGTGGGCGGTCAGGACCACCGAGCCCTGCGCTCCGCGCGTCATGACCACCAGGAGCCCGGTCTCTTCGGCTGCCTCGATCGCCCCTTCGTAGGACGTGGCCCCGAAGAGCATGGTGATCTCCTCTTCGTTGCCCAGCAGGATGTCGATGTCATCGACGAGGAGATCGAGGAACTCGCGTTGGTGCCGGCCCACGCAGAATGGATCCGACAACGAGAGGGCAACCGAGCCGTCGGCCTCATGGGCGGTGTTGGCGGCGTGCCGCAGGGCTTCCTTGGCGGCCGGCACATCCCACAGGTATCCCTCCAGCAACACCACGGACGCTCGGCTCACGAACTCTGCCGACACTCCGGCGGGGCTGATGGTCGACGCCGCTCCAAGGTAGGTACCCATGGTGCGCTCGGCGTCGTCGGTGATGAGAACGATGCAGCGTCCGGTGCCCAGTGACTCCCCGGCCGCCGACTCGCTGAACGTGGGTTCATAGGCAACGCCCGCTGCCCGCAGGTTCTCCACGTAGGTCTGGCCCACTCCGTCGTCGGCCACGGCGCCGATGAATCCGGCCCGACCACCGAGTTCGGCGAATCCCGCTGCCGTGTTGGCCACGGAGCCACCCGAGACGAAGCGGGGTGAGCCCATCAGCTCTTGGGCCGCAGTGGCCTGAGCCAGATCGATGAGAGTCATGGAGCCCTTGACCAGCCCCAACTGGCTCAGGACGTCGTCGGTTGTCGTTTCCAGAACGTCAAGCAGGGGTGAGCCGATGGCGACCAGGTCGAGGTACCCGTCGTCCTCGTGGCTGATCGGCGATTCAGGGGATTCGTTCGCATGCACGGTGCGAGAACCTACTCGGAGCCAGGCAGGTAGCCTTCCCGGCGATGCCGCCTTCTTCCCAGCCCACACCCACCGCGCCGTCCCAAGACGCGTTCCGGCTCCCCCGAACGGTGACGCCGCACACGTACCGGATTGAGATCGAGCCGGATGTGGGCTCGGCCACCTTCTCGGGCACGGTCGAGATCGACGTGACCGTGAACGAAACCCTCAACGACATCGTGCTCAACGCCGCAGACCTGGCCATCAGCGACGTCGAAGCCCGGTCCGCAGGCGGGACCATCGGCTGCACCGTGTCGTTTGATGACGACCTGGAGCAGGTCACCTTCCACTCTTCGACCGCGTTGCCGCCCGGGCCCTGCACCCTGTCCTGCCGTTTCACCGGCACGCTCAACGACAAGCTGCGGGGGTTCTACCGCTCCACCTTCACCGACGAAGCCGGTGAGACCCAGACCATCGCCACCACCCAATTCGAGTCAGTGGACGCCCGCCGGGCCTTCCCGTGCTGGGATGAGCCCGATCGCAAGGCCACCTACGAGATCACGCTGATCATCGAGCGCGACGTCGATGCCTACTCCAACTCACCCATCGTCAGTGTCGAGCGCATCGGTGAGAAGAATCGGGTCCGGTTCTCCCCCACCATGAAGATGTCGACCTATCTGGTCGCCTTCATCGTGGGCAAGCTCGAAACCACCGAGACGGTGGATGTCGACGGGGTGCCGCTGCGGGTGGTCTTCCCTCCCGGCAAGCGCGGCCTGGCTGACTTCGCGTTGGCCATCGGCGCCTTCTCCCTCCGCTTCTTCACCGAGTACTTCAACATCCCGTACCCGGGCGAAAAGGTCGACCTGGTGGCCATCCCGGACTTCGCGGCCGGCGCCATGGAGAACCTCGGCTGCATCACGTTCCGGGACACGGCACTCCTCATCGACCCCAAGACAGCGGCCCGGGCCGAGCTGGAACGAGTGGCCGACGTGGTGGCGCACGAGCTGGCCCACATGTGGTTCGGCGACCTGGTCACCATGGGGTGGTGGGAAGGGATCTGGCTCAATGAAGCCTTCGCCACCTTCATGGAAACCCTGTGTGTGGATGCCTTCCGGCCGGCCTGGGATCGCTGGGTGGGCTTCGCTCCCTCCCGGGAGGCGGCTCTGGCCATCGACGGTGTGCATGCCACCCGGCCCATCGAATATCCAGTCGGGCCGCCCAAGGAAGCCGAAGGCATGTTCGATCTCTTGACGTACGAGAAAGGGTGCGCCGTCCTGCGCATGCTCGAACAGCACATCGGACCCGAAATCTTTCGCGACGGCGTCCGTGCGTACCTGGACGCCCACGCCTACGCCAACACGGTGACGACCGACCTGTGGGACGCACTGGAGGAAGCCAGCGGCGCGCCGGTTCGCGACGTCATGAACACGTTCATTCTCCAGGGCGGCCATCCCCTCATCACGCTGAGCGGAGACACGCTGACCCAGCAACCGTTCTCGTTCGGGCCCGTCCCCAAGGGCACCGAGTCGGCCATCGGCACCTCGTGGAACGCTCCGGTGGCCGTGCGTGCCCTGGCGGTCGACGGTGCCACCGGTGCTCCTGAACGCAAGCTCGTCCTGGGCGACGCTCCCGCCACTCTGCCCGAAGTCGCAGAGGGGCTTGTGGTCGTCAATGCAGGCGGCTGGGGTGTGTTCCGCGTGGGCTACGAGGCAGCCCACAGCCTGGCTCTGGCCGATCACCTGTCCGACCTCACCCCGCTCGAGCGGGCCAACCTGTTGGCCGACACCTGGGCTACGACGCTGGCCGGTCATTCCACCCTGGTCGAGTTTCTCACTCTGGCCGCCAAGCTCGGCCTCGAATCGGACCCCACGCCGTGGTCACCCGTGGGCAGCGCCGTCCTCCTTTCCAATCGCATCGTGAACAAGGACGATCGCCCATCGCTCGAAGATGCCGTGGCGGCCCTGTTCGGTCCGATACACCGGCACCTCGGTTTTGAAGCACTCGACGGCGAGGGCGAACGGACTCCCACCTTGCGATCGCTCGCCATCACCGTATTGGGCACGGCCGGCGCCGATTCCGACGTGCGGGCCGAAGCAGCCCGACGCTTCGATGCGTCGATTATCGGCGGGGACACGCACGCGATACCCGCCGACGTGGAAGCGGCCACGCTCACCGTGGTGGCCCAATTGGTGCGCCCCGGTGACTACGAGGCGCTCCTGGAGCGGTATCGCAAGGCGTCGACCCCGCAAGAAGAGATGCGTTCACTGAATGCCTTGTCGGTGTTTCCCGACACGGACCTGGCCCTGCGCACATTCGACCTGGCCATGACGGAAGTCCGCAGCCAGAACGGATGGCTGGTCATTGCCAACCTCCTGGCCAATCCCGTCGCCGGCCAGGCCGTATGGGGGCGTGTCACCGAGTCGTGGGACAAGATCTTCGATCGCTTCCCCAAGAACGCCCATGCCCGCGTCGTCGAATCCATCCCGGCTCTCTGCGGTGACGCCACCTTTGCCGAGGGCATCGTGAAGTTCCTCGACGACCACCCAATGGCATCGGGTCCCCGTCGGGTGGCTCAATCGATCGAGCGGCTCAACGTCAATGTGGCCTTCGCCGCCCGCGAGCGGGCTCACATGGGCCAGACCTTCGCATCGGTCGTTGCCGCATCGCCACCGCGCTGAGAGCGGGCGAGCCGATGCGGCAGGCAGCACGACGTCACCCGCGCTGCTTGTTGGCCATCGGCGCCCTGAGTCTGCTGGGTGGTTTGACGACATGGACGCCACCGGCCGACGCCACCACCACGCCGCAGCTTCCATGGCTCTCGATCAGCCACCCGTCCGGGCAACGGGCTCAGGTCGTCGATCCGAGCGGTCGGACGGTGATCCTGCGTGGGGTCAATCTGGTCGGACTCGAAGACGACGTCTACAGCACGCCGAGCGGAGGCGAGCCGGGCTCAACGCCCTTCTGGTCCATCAACCCGGCTGACTACAACGGGACATGTCCGGCAAACTCCCACGAGATATCCGAGCCTCCCGTATGTGAAATGGCGGCCGGACAGCCCGAGTACCAGCAGTCCGATGCGGACACCTCGGAGGACGACCTGGCCCAGATGCGGGGTCTCGGCTTCAACTTCATCCGCCTCCCCGTGAACTGGAGTCAGCTCGAGCCCACACCCGGCGTGTACAGCACGACATACATCGACCGCATCGCCCAAGTCGTCCAGTGGGCCGCCGAGCAAGGCATCTATGTCCTCATTGATATGCACGAGGACAACTACTCCCGCTTCACCCCACAAACTGCGGCATTCTCCGTGCCACCACTGCTCATTCCGACCCAGGAAGGAGGAGGGCACGCCGACGGTGCTCCAGCCTGGGCGGTCATGGGGGACAACGTGCCTGCGCTCGGCCTCGAAGGGCAGGGCGAATTCAACACCTACGTGGAGGCGGCCTTCACGAACTTCTGGCTGAACGCCATACCCAAGGATGCGTCCGGACACCCACTCCCCCAAGGAGCCGCACCCGGACCGGGGCTGCAGGATCATTACATCGGCGCGGTGGCGGCGCTGGTGGCTCGCTTCAAGGGTGACTCGAACGTCGCGGGCTACGACCTCATGAACGAACCGCTACCCGGTCTTCTGGCTGCTCCCGGCGTGTTCGACCAGGGGTACCTCTACCCATTCTACCGACGGATCATCGACGCCGTCGCCGGGGAGTCGGATGGCATCTCGTGTCCAGTGGGATCTCCGTACACAGCCGTCTGCGGCTATCGGAATCTGGGCCTCAACGACACGCAACATCTCTTCTTCGTCGAGCCGATGGCGCTGCGCAATGAGACCGACTTCGCCGTCGGCCTTTCACTTCCCTTCACCAGCGACAAGAACATCGTCTATGAGCCCCACGCCTATACCCACGTGTTCACCATCGATACGCAGGTGCCCGATGCGCTGCTCTCGCCGCTCTACCCGTTGAGCTACAACCAAGCCATGGTCACGGCCGATGCGGAGGCACGGGCCCTGGGTGCCGCACTGTTCATCGGCGAGTACGGCAACTCGAACTCGGACGACAACGCCATCCTGTCCAAGGAGACAGCGGCCATCGATCAGGCCGCGGTGGGGTCGAGCGTGTGGGCCTGGAAGGGCAACTGCGGCCCCGGAGCCACGGCCGCCCAGTGTGAGCCCGGTCTGTGGTCCACCTACCAGGGGGATCCGAGCGCCGTGCCTTCGCACAACGGTCCGCTCCTGGCCACCCGACTCATCTATCTGGCCCGGGTCTATCCGCGCGCCACTGCCGGCCACCTCCTGTCCTTCTCCTACACACCCGCCACAACCGGCTTCGTGATGCGGGCGACCTCGACGACGCCGGTGACGGTGGGTGACACGGCGGCGGAAACGATCATTTACCTTCCTCCGCTGGTGCGTGACACCGTCTCGGTGAGCGGGGCAGCCCTACTTGACGCTGTTGTCGACAACCCCGACGGCAGCCGCCTGGCCTACATCGCACCGACCGGCCACGGCGCGTACGGCGTGACCGCTACCAAGTAACGCTCTACACTCACGTGCCCCGATGACCGACACCTTGCCCTCCGATAACGCGCTGCATACCGACCGCATACAGGGCATTGTTCGCGCCGCCAGGCAGACCCGGGGCTTCATGCCCGACGATGAGGGGGAGGCCCTCCTCCTGGCCGCACTGCGGGCCGGTCGGGCAGTACTGCCCTCGGCTGGGCCGCCCACATTTGTCGAGATCGGCGCTTGGTGCGGCAAGTCCTCCCTGTATCTGGGTGGAGCAGCCGAGGCGACGGGTGCCACCCTGTTCTCCATCGACCACCACCGAGGGTCCGAGGAGAATCAACCCGGGTGGGAACATCATGAGGCGGACCTGGTAGATCCCTCGGTAGGGCAGATCGACACCTTGGCCCACTGGCGTCGAGCCATCGGCGGAAACGACCTGGAGAGCTCCGTGGTCGGCGTCGTCGGTGACTCGCCCACCGTGTCCGCCCGCTGGCATCAACCGCTGCACTTTTGTTTCATTGACGGAGGACACGGGGAAGAGCCCGCATGGGCAGACTTTCGCGGCTGGGCGCCCCATGTCGCCCTGGGCGGCTGGCTGGCGATTCACGACGTCTTCCCCAACCCGGCCGACGGCGGCCGCCCGCCCTACGACATCTACTGCGCCGCCCTGGCCTCCGGTGACTTCGTCGATGACGGCACCTGCGGCAGTCTGCGCGTACTCCGTCGCATCATTTAGTTCCGGATCTCACGTCGGAAAGAACCTGTGGTGCTCCTCATTGACGCTGCCAACGTCATCGGATCCCGTCCCAACGGATGGTGGCGGGACCGACCGGGTGCAGCTCGCTTATTCGTCCAACAAGTGCGGACCACTATCGCATCGGGCCAGCGTTCAGGGCGAGTTGTTGTCGTTCTGGAGGGAAAGGCCCGCGACGGGGTCGAGGCGGGTGCCGCGGATGGCCTGGAAGTCATTCACGCCGTCGGCAATGGGGACGACATGCTCATTGAAGTCATCTCCGACACCTCCGGACCCGTCACGCTGGTCACCGCCGATCGCGGTCTGCGCCAGCGGGCTGAGGCCCTTGGTGCCGTCGTGGTCGGGCCCGGGTGGCTCATCGAACAGCTTGAGTCCCCCTAAAGATGGAGCCATCGGGATCCGTCTCGGGCGTGGTCCCAGACCTTCTTCCATCGTTCGGCTCTGTCGGCCTTTTCTTGTTGTGCGTGAGCGACCAACGCTCCGGCGGTGAACCCTGCCAGGGATGAGCCCTTCTCTGCCGCCTGGCGCAACCACGACTCCGCGGTCACTGCATCATGGTGTTCACCCAGGATCGTTTGTAGCTTTTTTGCCTGCTTTGCAGTTCTTCGGGCGGACTTCCCAACAAATGGCGAGGCTGCTTCTGCGGCATAACGTAACTGCTTGGCTCCGATTCGGATGCGATGAAGTTGCGCGTCATCTGGATGTCGACCGCCGTGTCTGACCCGCCGGCGCAAGGCTCTGAACTGGCGGCCCACTAAGGCCGGAAAGGCGTCGCGTGCCAGTTCGGTTCCCTGATCACACAGTGGAGGCAATGCAGCGGCCGTGGCGAGTCGTTCAAGCAGATCCAGGTAGCGGCTGCCCTCGAGAGCTCCACCAAGCTCGAACGCCGCGCCGCGGCGTTCCCGGACCAATGCGTCGCTCAGCTCGACGCTGCCATCCTGTTCGATTCGCCCGTGAGTTGCGAGCGCTACGACACGTTGAGCCAGGACATCGATATCCCGGACCCGACCGAAGAGTGCCCCCAGCCACCTCAATTCCCTCGTCGTGTGATCAAGCCATACAGGGTCGAGAAGTCCACTGAAGGTCTTTAGATCCGACCGTAGTCGTCGCGTGGCGACGCGAGCCCGGTGCACTGAGTGTTGGGGCGGATCTGTTGGAGATACCCGTAGACGCACATCATGCTCGAGCAGGCGGTCCAGGCCGGTGCGAATGCTCAATTCGATGGCCGAACCGATGGTGACCCGGTGCCCCGTGTTCGGAACCGTACGTGTTGGATCCAGATCAAGTGCCTTGGTGAACTTCTGTTGGTCATCGACCCGAGCCCCCGCTCGACGAAATTGATCGAGTACGGCGTGCGCCTTTTCGGCATCAGACTCCGCATCATCCTCGCCGGTCCCGAATTCCAACTCGATCTGGCGAAAGACGTAGCCCTGGCGACTGCCCGATGTCACGGTGACAACGTCATCATCGATCTCGCCGAATGATTGGCCCAGCAAGAGGCGTTTCCGGACCGATTCAAGTGAAACGGCCTCGCGCAATACTGCTCGTCGCACCACGCCCTTGAGTATGGCCACCGCCTCAACCGGCACTTCTGGGCGTGCCCCGGGCCAGGACAACTCCGTGCGCTGAAGCTCGCTGCGTGCCGCCTTCTCAGGCAGCTTCATCGTCCACAGCCCTTCGCCGCCATCTTCCCCCTCCCGATGGCGCAAAGTGATGCCCTGACCCCAAAGACGGAGGTCCGCCGTGTCGAAGTAAATGGTTCGGAGAGCTTGCGCCGGAAGCCTGGTGGTCGTTCCGACGATCGGTCGAAGGTCCGGGAGAGTGAAGTGGAGATCGGCAGCCAGTTTGACCTCTCGCTCAAGGTGGTCGGTCCTTGTCATAGGTAGGCATTACCCAGCTGGGATGCCGGTCAACCGGTCGGCTCAACAGGCGACTGACCGAGATGTTGACTGTCCCCCCTCAAGGGGTACCGTCATGTCTGAAAAGGAAGAATGGGGTGCTCATGGCTGACTGGACATCGATCGCCTCGTTCGCCACGGCGGGAGGAACTCTGGTACTCGCGGTGGCCACGTTCTCCGCAGTGAGATCGTCAAATCGATCCGCCCGCATCGCTGAGGAATCGCTCCTCACCGCCATGCGTCCACTCCTCGTGCCGTCGCTCTCCGACGATCCCGTCCACAAGGTCTTATGGCACGACCGTCATGCTGCCCGGATTGGAGGTGGCCGAGCCATCTTCGAAGAGGAGGACGGGATCATCTATCTCGCCCTAGGACTCCGAAATCTCGGGACAGGTATCGCCCTCCTGCACGGGTGGCACCCCATGCCCGATCAAGCATTCGAGGATCAGCCCCATGTTCGGGCTGAGGATTTCCGCCGCCTTACCATCGACCTCTATATCGCCGCTGGCGGAAATGGTTACTGGGAAGCAGCCGTCCGGGACCCCAACGATCCGCTCCGGCCCGCCTTTAAGAAAGCACTGACTGAGAGGCAGCCCTTCACGATCGACCTTCTCTACGGTGACCAGCAAGGGGGACAGCGCACCATTAGCCGCTACACCGTGCTCCCCGCGAGTGATGACGGCTGGTACGGGCAGGTTGGTCGCCATTGGCATCTGGACCGCCCCGATCCTCGTTAGATCCGACGCGACTCTCCGGGGGCTGCAGCTGTCGCCGCGTCGAGGATGTCAGGATTCCGAATCGATGCATCTCGTTTTGGAGCTCGCCCATTCAACCGTGATGCCGTCGCGCCGCATCATTGCCATGAAACCCGTGATGGAGCAGAAAATGGCGAATGCAGTGAGCCCATACGTCACCACCGAGCGTTCGAGTACGAAGGAGCGCAGCGACGATGACACGAGCAGCCAGAAGACAACTCCAGCGTTGAGCATCAGAACCGTTGCCCACAGGACCGATATCCGAATGAAGAATCGCCGGACCAATGGCCGCTTCATGATGGACGGATCCATGGGGCAGAAGTCGTGAGCAAAGCGCTGGGTGAAGGGGCGGCCAACTAGGGCGGAGACAAACAGGGCCAGCGAAATGATGACGGTACCGGCCGTGGGCTGGGCAAAGTAAATGAATGAGCTGCCCGTGATGAACGCGATCACCGTCCTCATGGTGATGAGAACCGTTCCGAACAACAACAGCATGGACACCTTCTCACCCTTCAGAAGTCGCCGGCCAAGGGCCAGATACGACCAAGTGAGTGCCGCGATGAGGGCGCCCCTGAATCCGGTGAGGATCAAGACAAGATAGAAGAGGACAAGGGGGCCGATGACGCCTTCAAGAACAACGGGGAATGCGTGACGAAGAACGTTGCGTGGGGCAGGCATCACGAGCAGTGATCCTTCTCGCCCATCGCTGTGCGATGTCGGCAGAAGCCGGAGCAGATGCCACGGCTCAACGGTCTTGCCATTCCCTCTGAGATCCACTGCGCTGTCACTTTTGCCGGCGTAAGCGGCGGCGCTTTCATCTCAAATTGAGGTTGTTGGAATGGTACACCGGCCACAGAGACGGATTCCCTGCACCCCTCTCACGAAATCGGTATTGCGGCCTTCCCTCCAGGCACTATGCGCCTGAGCGATTGCCCCAGGATGCCCATCAGCAACCTTTGTACGTCCCTTGCCCATTCCAGCGCCGCCAGGACCGTAGCCCTGCCATGCTTGAACCGTGTCTGACCTCGCACCCCCGAACTGGTCGTCAGAGGTTGACCGGAGTTCATGGATTGGCGGTCGGCTCACCGAGAGTTGGTTGCGCGTCACCTCAGTTGTTCCTTCTGGATTCGAGGCGTACGCCCGGGTCCTCCATCCGGCCGTCGATCCAGAGAAGAGCAGATCAGGTCGGTTGGTTCGATGGAGGGATGTTGCTGACTGGAGCGGTATGCCGCTGCGATCCGATTCGCAGTTTCATTCCATAGCCATGCCGCCTCATGTGCCAGCGGATGCCTCGCCCGTTACCGGACAAGGACCTGACGAAGGAAGCCTCTACGGCCCAGATGCTCAGGTGCTGGCCGAAGTTGCGCGCAAATGGACGACGACTCCAGATGACTGCTGGTTCTGCGTATGGGACGGATACGGATGGGCCAACGCAGTCCCCTTGCTACTTATGGGTGAGGAGCAGGCATCAAGAATGGCCGATCCCGTGCCACCCGAAGTTCGACAAGGCCCACGCGTGCATTTTCCCCATCGCTCCTATCTGCTCTATGGCGGTCAGGTTGAGGAAGTGATGGCGACCTTCGCCATAGCGACACAATCTCCGAATCTGTGGTGGCCGCAGGATCACGCCTGGTGTGTAGCGACCGAAATCGACTTCGCCTGGACCTATGTCGGAGGTCCGGCCGCCATGATTGAGGAACTTCTCGGCGACATCCGCATTGAAGCAATACGGGCGTCGCCGGAGGATTCCCCCACCGGAATTGCAAGCTGGGTGGAATCCTTGATTGACGAGGCGACCGATCAGCTGATGGAGCGCGGGGTGGCCGTACTTTCCACGTCGGCAGGAACTGTCGAGGCAGCACTGACAAAGCCCACTCGTCTTCGGCGAGGCGGGCTGAGCGTGACGAGCCAAAGTACGACCGGTATTTCTGGGAGTGGCCATACGCCTCTCTCCCATCAATCCGCCGAGGCACTTCGACAGACGCTCGCCTTTCATCTCACGACTCACGTCATTGGACTCGTAGGGGGATGAAGGGCATAGACCATCTCGCTGCCGCGGATCTACCATGATCGCTATGGAACTCCCCGACCGGCTGGTGGCATTGCTCCGTGGTGGAAATCCGTGCTTCATCACCACCCTTATGCCGGACGGCTCGCCTCAAACCACCGAGACCTGGGTCGATACAGACGGTGAGCACGTGGTCATCAATACCGTTCAGTCGCACCAGAAGATGCGAAACATCGAACGGGATCCCCGAGTATCCCTCGCCGTCTGCGATGCGTCTGATCCGTCACGGTATTACGCCGTTCGCGGCCGCGTCACTGATTACACCACTGCGGGAGGGGCAGACCACATCGAACTGCTGGCCCAGCGGTACACCGGTGGTCCGTACCAGTGGTACGGAGGCAGAGATCAGGTTCGGGTCATCCTGACGATTTCAGCCGACAAGATCCACTCAATGGACCGCTAGGAAGCGCAGTGGACACCCTCGACGACTTGATCCTCGATCTCTTGGAATGGCTGAGTCCAGGCCCACGCCAATACTCAGGTACTCGACGCCTGGCTGACGTCGTGCCGGCGCTTGCCCGATTGGGAGAGCGCGGTCGACCGAGGATTCGTCGCGCGCCACCATTCTCCCGAACTGGGCCGCGCCGTCTCGCTGACTGATTCCGGGACCGAGTACCTCCAGAGAAGTGACCGTGGCCCAACGTCTCAGTCGCTCCTCGGCTCGGTCATAGGCTGAGGGCGTGGCGCTCACCGTCGAATCCATCATTGACCGGCTCCAGACCGCCCTCATGGAGCACACCCCCGTATTGGCCGTGCGTGACATTCTCGACGAGTTCGTTGCTGATCCGGCTCAGTTGGAGCACGCGCTTGGACCGGTCGAAAAGGGTGGCATAACCACGCTGCACAACGCCGCCGATCTCACGGTGCTCCATGTGGCGTGGACTCCCGGCATGGCTCTCTATCCACATGAACATCAGATGTGGGCCGCCATCGGCCTGTACGGCGGTCAGGAGGACAATGCCTATTTCCGCCGCTCTTCCGATGGTCTCACTGCGGCCGGAGGACGGGACCTGCACGCCAAGGAAGTGCTCGTCCTCGGCGACGATGCCATCCATTCAGTAGCCAACACCCGACGTGAATTCGCCGTGGCCCTGCACGTCTACGGTGGCGATTTCTTTACGGCCGAGCGTTCTGAGTGGGACTCCGAAACGTTTGAGGAGAGGCCACGAGACCTGGCACGAACGATGAGGATCTTTGAAGAGGCAAATGAGCGATGGTTGGGGGAACGATGATCGAGCAGGTGGTCGAACGCTGGCACGAGTACCTACGAAGTGGCCAACTCTCTGATCTCGAGGCCCTCCTCGATGAAGAGGTGGTCTTCTCTCACCGATCGTTTTCACGCCGCAACGTGGCAAGGAGATCACCACGATGTACCTGCGTGCTGCCACTCAGACATTTGCCGGAAAAGACCTCACCCCGAGCGAGGAGCCCCGGGATACCGAGCAACGATTCCGCTACACCAAGACCGCATTCGGGTCCGACATCGCCATTCTGGAATTCGAGACCTCCATGCAGGGCACGCACGTCAACGGGGTCGACATCATCCGTTGCAATGAGGCGGGAAGGGTCGTGGAGTTTCGGGTGATGATTCGACCGTTGCAAGCGGTCAACATGGTGCACCGGCAGATGGCGGCCATGCTCGAGTCGATGGCACCACCGGCGTAACGGGGTGCAACCGAAGTCTCAGTGAATCACCGCTTGGCCGAACTGCTCCAGTGCCTCAATGGCATGCTCCAACGAATGGCCAGGAACCCCGACTCCGGACCACGTGACGCCCAGCTCTGCGAGCTCCGCGTCAGCCGTCAACTGTGCGTCCGCATTGAATCGGGCGCTTCCGAGGCTCCCACCTGCTCCTGAGCCAAACGACACATCGATGTCGCCGGGATCCCGGCCGGCCTCATCGAGAAAGCCCCACAACTCCTCCAACATCGGACGCAGATCGTCCACCGTTTCCAACGGTGCTGATTTCGTTGTCGTGGCCAGGATCCGTGGCGCCGGAAACGGACTCCAGCCATTCCCGTATCGGGCAACTCTTCGGCGCGACGCCTGGCTGTTTCCGCCGATCCATATTGGAGGATGTGGATCGGGCTTTGGATTGGCCGACTGCCCTTTGGCGGTGAACGTCATCCCTTCGTGGGCGTAGTCATCCTCGCTCCAAATGGAGCGGATGACTTCAATGGCCTCGTCGAAGAGAGCATTGCGCTGCGAGAAGTCGACACCGAGTGCCTGATATTCACCTCGCATGTATCCAGTGGCGACCGCCAGAGTGAACCGACCATCAGAGAGAGCGTTGAGGGTCGCCGCCGCTTTGGCCACCACAAACGGGTTCCGGTATGGGAGCACAACGATGTTGGGGATCAGCCGCATGGTGTCGGTCACGGCTGCACAAAAGGCCAATGCGGCGAAGGGGTCAAGGGCGTCGTGGCCACCGGCTTTGAGCCAACGATCGCTGGGGGCCGGGTGGTCGGTGAACCCGATGCCGGCGAAACCAGCAGCTTCGGCGGCCCCACAAAATCGGGTCAGGGCAGACTTGGTTACGAATTCGGGATTGTGCGGATGCACAACCATCGGATAGGTCACCCAGTAGTTCATGGGAGGTGACCCTAATCTTCCGCCTGTCAGGCTTGCCCGACTTAGGAGTAGGACCCGACGATCTCGGCACCCATGGCGACGGGCATGACCTCGCACCGGTCGGCGATGTTGGACACGAATGCCTGAAAGGCCGGCACGGCCTGGAGCGAGTCCGGATTGTCAACATCGTGCTCGGTCACCACATGCACAAAGCTCACACCATCCTCGAGCCGGAACACCTTGTACGTGAAACCATTCGGTTGGCGTGCCACCAATTCGGCAAAGACAGCCTGGATTAGCGCCACATTCTCATCCGCTCGTTCGGCTTTGGCCTGGTATCGCACGACCGTCGATTTCATGTTCGCACCCTCTCTGACGAGCCCGGTGGCTCGCCCTACTCATTCAGACGTCGACCGAGCCGACAATTCATCGGTTCCGCGCCTCACTTCGGCAAGAAGGGCTATCGGGCGCTCAACGTCAAGGAGCGGTGCAGCCGGCGGCCGCGTCGCCGTGGCAATGCGGCTCGGCCAGATCCAGCGCAGCCGGTAGGCATTCACCGCGGAAGAGGCCGGCGGCCGGCGTGGTGCTGGAAAGCGCATCGGCGGCCAGCACCATGGCACCGAAGGTGTACGTGGTGCGCTCGTTCTCGGGGAAGGTCACCTCGTCGGGGTACACCATGCCGGTCCAGTAGCTGCCATCGGGCAGGCGCAGGTTCTGGGCCGCCACGAAGAGGTCGTGGGCGTGCTGGTGCATACCCAAACCATCGAGGGCCAGGACGCACTCGGCTGTCTCGGCCGCGGTCACCCAATCACCGGTGGAGACACAGCGCACGCCGAGGCCCTCCATGACGAAGGTGGACCACCCTTCAGCCAGCCGGCGACGACCAGCTTCACCTTCAAGTGCTCCCGACAGCATCGGGTAGTACCAGTCCATGGCGAACTCAACCTTGGGCGCGAAGGCGGTGGGGTGATGGGCCACGGCATGTCCGAGTCGGCCAGCCGCCAGCTCCCAGTCGGGACGGTCCTTGGCCAGGCACTCGGCCACGGCCACGGCACAGCGCATGGAGTGGTAGATCGACGATGAACCGGTGAGGAGAGCATAGGCCTCGGGCCGCCCGGAAGAGTCAAGTGACCAGAGCACCGACCCGTCGGGCTGCTGAAACCGAAGGATGAAGTCAATCCCCTTCTGAATGGTGGGCCACAGCTCCCCGAGGAATTCGACGTCGCCGGTGATGAGGTGGTGATGCCATGCACCAGCAGCGAGATACGCACAGACGTTCGTGTCGAGACGCTGATCCTTGACCCCGGCGCCTTGGTAGTAGTTGAACCAACTCCCGTCGGGTAGCTGGCGATCGGCCAGCCACCGGTAGGCAGCCATGGCTTCTTCATAGAGTCCACACACCGAGAGCGCCATGGCGGCTTCCACGTGGTTCCACGGATCGCAGTGGCCCCCGACGAACCAGGGAATCATCCCGTCAGCCCGCTGCACGTCGGCGATGGCCTGGGCTGTCGCCATCACATCGGACGAGGTGAGCACGCCCGGGACTTCAGGAACGGTCCCTTCGTGAAATCGGAGCTCCTCAGTCGTCACGCGGCAGCGCCTTGCTTGGGGTTGGCCGGGCCCCGTCGGCCGGGCACGCCCCGGGGAACGTTCGGCTTGGCATCGGGCACGCCCGCGACGGCATGGATCGGCTTGGTCAGATAGAGGACCAGGCTCTTGCCGATGAGCGGGCTGAGGATCTTGTCGGCCGTGCGCGTAAGAAGGGGCGCCTTGACGATGTCCCAGACCAGGACCTTGTGATACGCCTCAACTGCCGGGTGGGAGTCGTTGCTCGGTCCCACCAGGCAGCGCAACCACCAGTACGGCGAATGCAATCCGTGGGCGTGATGGAATCCAATGGGCTGCAACCCGGTGGAGCCGAGGCGGCGCTCCAACGTCGAGCGCCGGTAGATCCGCACGTGACCGCCCGGGGTGTCGTGGTACTCGTCCGACAGGACCCAGTTGATGGCTTCAGGACCACAGCGAGGCACCGTTACCGCCATCGTGCCGCCCGGGCGCAGGACCCGTGAGAGCTCGCTCATGGCGGCCACGTCGTCGGGAATGTGCTCGAGCACTTCGGAGGCAATGACCCGGTCGAACGAGCCGTCGGGAAACGGCAGGGCCAGGGCGTCACCCTGCACGGCGGTGGCCGGATGATCAGCGGCCAACTCCCCAGCCTCCACCATGGCAGCCAGCGTGCCCCGCACCTGCGCGACTTCTTCAGGTCCGGCATCGAGGGCGACAACCGAGGCGCCACGTCGAGCGGCCTCGAAGGCGTGCCGCCCGAAGCCACACCCAAGATCGAGAAGCCGATCGCCCGGCCGTACGCCGAGCTTGTCGTAGTCAACGGTCAACATGCGATGTCCCCATTCGGTGCGGCAACTGTCCCAGGTGCTCCGGGCAAAGGCTTTCCGGCCAACACGGCGTCGTAACAGGCCGCCGTCCCGGCCGCGGTGACCTGCCAGGTGAACCGGCTGACCACGCGCTCGCGGCCGGCAGCACCCAACCGGGCCCGCAGCGCCGGATCGTCCAACAGGCGGGCGATGGCCCCGGCCAATGCTCCCGGATCATCGGGCTCGACAAGAAGTCCGGTTTCCCCGCTGGTGCCCACCACTTCGGGCAAGGCACCACCCGTGGTGGCCACGACGGCCACGCCGCACGCCATCGCTTCAATGGCCGGCAGCGAGAAGCCTTCATAGAGCGAGGGCACCACGGCAACTTCGGCTTCCCCGTACAAGCGGGCCAGGGCGTCGTCACTAATGCCGCTGACGCAGTGCACCACATCGGCCAAGCCCAGCCGGGCGATGGCCTTGTCAACCCGTCCGCCCTCATTGGGCCGCCCGATGACGGTGAGTTCCACATCTCGCTCGGTTCGCAGCTTGGCCACCGCCTCGAGCAGAGGCACCAAACCCTTCATCGGGACGTCGCTCGAAGACGTGACCATGATGCGTCCCGGCACCGGCGTGACTTCGTCAAAGGGCCGGAACACGGTGTGATCCACGCCGACTGGCACCACGGTCATGCGCTCCGGGCGCACCTGCATCTGGGCCGCGATGTCCTTTTGCGACGACTTGGAGACAGTGACAACCGCCGGCAGCGCGCGTGCCACGCGGACCTGCATGCCCAAGAAGCCGAACCAGCGCTTTGTGGTGAAACGCTGCCAGGGATTGGTGGTGTGTGAGAGGGCAAGCTCGCGATCGACCGTGATCGGATGGTGCAACGTGGTCAACAGGGGCCACCCGTCTTCGACCATGCCCAACATGCCGGTGCCCAGGCACTGGTTGTCGTGGACGACATCGAAGTCACCTTTGCGGTCGGCCAGGAGAAGGCGAGCCCGTTCGGAAAAGGCCAGAGGTTCACCGAAGCCGGCGGTACACATGATGCCGAATTCGAGCCAGTCCTGACGAGAGGTGAATTCGCGACGGTGCGGGACCCGGAAGGGGTCCGGATCACGGTAGAGGTCGAGACCGGGAACGGGCGTGAAACCCACGCCGGGGTCCAACTCGGGCCAGGGCGGGCCGGCAAAGACCTCGACCGAATGCCCGAGCGCCACCAGTTCTCGGGTCAAATGGCGGGTGTAGACCCCTTGGCCACCGCATCGTGGGTTGCCCCTATAGATAAGGAAGGCGACCCGCAGCCCGCCGGGTTGCGGGGGCGCCGCCGGTACCGAGGGCGGGATTGCAATGTGGCGTGAACGCTCCCAGGACTCCTTGGTCTCGATCCACTTCTGGTGTGGCGACTTAGGCACAGGAGGTTCCGACAGTTCCAATCATGGCCGCATAGCCTCCCCGAACCCCTGCTCCGGCGCAAACGGCGTGAATTTTGTGCCCAGGCAGTCATTCAGGCGAGGCCGAACCAGCCCAGGATGGTCAATATGACAAAGACTGAGGCCACGGCCGCCACCGCCAGGATGGAGATTCCGCCCAGCCAGCGAGCCAAGGGCCCGTTGGCAGCCGCCCCGAGGAGGGAACGCCGGTTGGCCAGAACCAGGATGAGGATGAGCGTCATGGGGGTGATCACACCTTCGAGGACCTGGGTGTTCAGGATGAGCGTGATCAGGTTGCCCGGGACCAGGACCACAGCGGCGCCCAGGATGATCTGCGCCGTGAAAAGGCCGAGGAAGAGCGGGGCCTGGCGGAAGCTGGACGAAACCGATCGCTCGACCCCGATGGCCTCGGCCACGGCGTAGGAGGTCGAAAGCGGCACGACGGCAGCGGCCAGGGCCGAGGCACCGAGGAGGCCGAGCCCGAAGAGCACTTCGGCGGCCGGACCGGCCACCGGGCGCAGGGCGTGGGCAGCATGGGCGGCCGAGGTCAGCGGGCCCGATCCGCCGATGGTGGCTCCGGTAGCCACAATGATCGACATGGCCACGATGGCGGCGAGTACGGCGCCCATGACGGCGTCCACCCGTTGGAAGCGATAGTCCTCGGGCTTCACTCCTTTGTCCACCACGGCACCGGCCTCGTAAAGCTGGATGTAGGGCGTGATGGTGGTGCCGATAAGAGCCACCGCCAGGAGAAGGAAGGACTTGCTGGCGATGAAGTGGGGGAACACGGTGTTTGAGGCCACCTTGTGCCAGTTGGGGTGACCCAGAATGGCGGCGATGGGATAGGCCACGAAGACGACCGTCAAAAGGAGGAACACGCGCTCGGCGTAGCGGTAGGAACCGAAGAGCACCAGGGACCAGATGGCGACGGCGGCGATCGGCACCGACAGGTAGCGGGACACGCCAAAGAGATCGAAGGCGGTGGCGATGCCACCGAACTCCGTCACCATGAGGCCGATGTTGGCCACGGCGAAGGCGGTGATGGCGAAGGCGGTGAGGCGCAGCGGGAATTCTTCGCGGATCAGCGCCGCCAAGCCCTTCCCGGTGTGGACGGCCAGTCGGGCCACCATCTCTTGCACCACGACATAGGCGATGGTGATCAGCACCATGAGGAACAAGGTGCGATAGATGAAGTCGGAACCGGCTGAGGAATACGTGACCACGCCACCGGCGTCGTTGCCGGCGGCAGCCGCGATCAATCCTGGGCCGGCCGCGGCCAGGTAGACCAGCCCCTTGCGGGGAGCCTTCAGTTTCACGACAACAGGCGCGGGAAATGGAACCGACCCTTGGTCGGCACCAGTGCGTCGAGGACATCGTCGGCCAGAATGCGGCCGATTGGTCGGCCCTCACCATCGACCACGATCAGTGAGAGTCGGCGCGCTTCCACCAGCTGCCCGGCTACTTCGTCGGCCGATGCCTGCGGGTCCACCGTCACGACGTCCTCGTCCGACAAGAGCGAGGAGATGCGGGTGTCCGGAGACTCCTGCAGGGTCAAGAGGATCTTGAGCAGCGTGACGTCTCCCACCAATCGGCCCTCCCGGTTCACGACGGCGACCGCATCGAGGTCCACGTCATGCCCTCGAGCCGCCGCCAGCCGGTCAACCACCTCCGACACGCTGTCATTGGTGGTGGCCATGACCAACGCCGTGGTCATGATGCCGCCCGCTTCGTCCTCGGGGTAGCCCAACAAGCTCCGTAGTGCGGCCGCCGGTCCCGGTGCCATTCGGCGCAATAATTCGATCCGGGTCGGGGTCGGCAGGTCACGCAGTGCGTCCACCGCCTCGTCGGGCTCCATGGCCGCCAGCAGTTTCGCCGCTTTGTCGGGATCCGCTTCCCGCAACAACTGCTCCAGGTCGTCGGGTTGCATCTCCTCCAGCGCGTCGGCCGCTTCGTCGGCGCTCAGAGCGTCGAGGAGTTCTCGCCGCTCGTCACGACGCAGGTCCTCGAGCAGGTCGGCCAGCTCACCCGGTCGCAGCCGGTGCAGTCCCTCATGCGTGGTCTTGAGCCGCACCTGGGTGGCACCGTCGACTGAGTCCAGCGAATCGGAGTCTCCAAAGGGCTGGATGGCGGCCCAGTCGATGACCCGGTCCGGCGTGGGCAACGGGCGCCACCGGCGCGGCCCCAGTCGTCGGAGCAGAGTCGAGGTCGATACGTCGGCTCCCACCAGCCGGATCCGGCCGAGCACCTCGGCCAGATAGAGGTCCGCCGCCCGGATGACCTGCACCCCGTCGACGTCGACGAGCTGATGGTCCAACACGTCCTTGGCCAAGAGGACCTCGCCGGGACGGCGAACCACGTCGCGCAGATCGAGCCGGGCTGATCGCAGTAAGACCTCGGCGTGGGCAATGCGATCGATGGCGGCGGCGGGCACGAAGGCCAGGCGGCGGCCGACCCGGATGACCAGGCCGCTGACCGGCGGATAAGTCTGGCCGTCGGACCAGCGAGCCACCACGTCTTCCAGTCGGCCGATCTCCTGGCCGGTCTGATTGGTCACCGGTCGCCCCAGAATGCCGGCCAAGGAGACGATGGAGTCGAACACGCCTTCCGAGGCAAGGATCCGGCGGGTCCGGCGGCGGCGTTGGTGTGCTGGGCGTTCTTGGGTGTCGCGGCGTCCGGAAAATGGCAATCCGGAGCGAGCCGGCGTAGCGGTCGGCGTGGGCGAATTCATGGGGCTACCTCCTGTGCGGCGCCGCGGGGGCGGTCAGGGCGGGAAGGACGAGATGGCGTCAGCGCTCGGGCGAGAGTGACGCCGAGAGGCGGGGTGCCGGCAGCCACTCGCCTCAAGACCCCGGCACAGCGGGTGACCTGCGAGAAAGGGGCAGCTCAGCCGGCGGGGGTCGTGCGAGGTGTGCCGGCGGGGCTACTAGGGGGTTCTCCCTTACCCATGGTCACACCTCCTTGCACTCAGGACCGCGCCATGGACGGCACGGGCAGGTACCGGCATCCTACCCGGACCGTCGCGACCTTCCCAGTGGGAATTCAGGGTCGCGGCGCCGTTGGTCAGGCGGGTACCGTGACGATATGGATCTGACATACCCACCAGAAGCAGAGGAGTTCCGTGGCGTGATCAGCGCCTGGCTCAAGGACAACCTGCCGTCCGGATGGGGTGAGCCCGGTTTCTCCATGACGCCTGACGAGCGCAAGGCCTTCAACGAGGAGTGGACCGAGAAGCTCTTCGCCGGAGGCTGGATCTGCGCCAGTTGGCCCACCGAATACGGAGGGAAAGGACTGACCCTCCTCCAACAGGTGGTCCTGAATGAGGAGTTCGCCCGGGCGGGCGCACCGTTGCGGGCCGACTTCTTCGGCGACACGCTGGTCGGACCCACCATCTTGCAATGGGGTACCGAAGAGCAGAAGCAGCAATTCATTCCGGGCATCCTCAAGGGCGAGATCGCCTGGTGCCAGGGCTTCAGCGAACCGGACGCCGGATCGGACCTGGCCGGCCTCAAGACCAAGGCCGAGTTGGACGGCGATGAATGGGTCATCAACGGACAGAAGGTATGGACGACCCAGGCGCACTACGCCGACTACATCTTCCTCCTGGCCCGTACCGATCCGGACGCGCCCAAGCATGCTGGGATCTCGTATCTCCTCGTCCCCATGAAACAACCCGGCGTCGAGGTACGACCCATTGAGCAGGTCGACGGGTCGGCCGAATTCAACGAAGTGTTCTTCACCAATGTGCGCTGTCCCAGGGCCAACGTCATCGGTGGGGTCAACAACGGCTGGAAGGTGGCGATGACCACGCTCGGTTTCGAGCGCGGCACGTCATCGACCACCGGGCATCGGCGCTTTCTCAAGGAGTACAACGAGATTCTGGCCCTGGCCCGCGCCCACGGCTCGGACAAGGACCCACTCATCCGCCAGCGCCTGGCTCAGTGCTGGGCCCGCATAAAGATCATGCAGATCAACGGATATCGCACGCTGACCGACGTGCTCAATGGCACCCACACCACGGCGGCGCTCGGCGCCACCAACAAGATGTTCTGGTCCGAAGCCCACCAGGACACCATGCTCCTGGCCATGGACATCATGGGCATGGACGCACAGATCCTGCAGGGCGACGACGGCGAGGACACCCTCCTACCCGGCGCCCGCCGGGCCCGGGCCGGCTATCCGGTCAACAACCTGCAGTCGCTCTTCTTCTTCTCGCGTTCGGAGACCATTTGGGGTGGAGCGGCGGAGATCCAACGCAACATCGTGGGCGAGCGCGTGCTCGGCCTGCCCAAGGAGCCCAAGGCGCCTTAGTCGGGCGCGATCACCGTCTGGCCACCCACCAGCACCGTCTCGTAACGAACACTGAAGCGGCCGCCCACGGCCTCGAGTCCCTGGCGCAGGGCGAGCAGTAGGGAGGCCAGCTGGTCGGCCGGGAGTGTGTGGTGATCACTGTGGGTCGCGGTCAGGCTCAACCACTGCTCGGTCTCGTAGGTGATCCGATGTTCGAACATGCTGAGGGCAACGGACTCGAATCGACCGGTCTGCCGCAGGGCCGCCGCCATGCCTTCGTAGAGCGAGATGTCCCGCTGGCCGAGCAGGACAGTGCTGACGGCCAGCAACGGCGCGTGCTGGGCGTAGGCCACGTCCATGGCCTGCCGGGCCGGGCCGTCGGGTTGCGGTTGGTTCCAGAACAGACCGATCCGCCCACCCGGGACCAGGACCCGTGCCGCCTTCATGGCACCGGCATGTGGATCGACCCAATGCCAGGCCTGCCCTGCAGTAAGGAGATCGAAGGTGCGCGTACGAGAATTCCAGTCTTCGAACGTGGCCTCCTCCACGGCAATGCCGTGTCCCCGCGCCACTGTCGCCATGCGCTGGTCCGGCTCGAGGCCGAGCACCTCCAGGCCCCTGGCCACCAGGAGGCGGCCCGCGATCGCCGTCCCGCAGCCCACATCGAGGGCGGTCCGGGGGTTGTCAGCCACCAGCATGTCGATCATTTCCGCCGGATACGTGGGGCGCACCCGGTCGTACTGCGCCGCATTGTCGCCGAATGAATCAGCTCTTTGGCGATCGCCGAAGAGCCAGCCCGCGTCGCTCACGGATCAGCTGGTCCGGCGACGCCCGGTCGCCTGTTCCGCCACCACGGGCAGGGGCACCACGTTGCTGCTCTCATCGGCAACGACGAGGAGCTCATTGGCGGCCCGCTCGCCGCGCTGTCGAGTGGACAGGAAGAACAAGGGGATGCTGGCCACCAGAGTGGCGACGCCGCCGAGGACCAGTGAGACGCGGGGATTGGAGATATCGCTGATGTACCCCAGCAGTGGAGCGCCAATGGGAGTACTGCCCAAGAACGCGATGGCGTTGAGCGACATCACCCGGCCGCGCATGGCCGGGTCGGCCCGAAGCTGCAAGGTGGCGTTGTTGGTTGAGATGAACGAGATGCTGGCCGCGCCCATGGGCACCAGCAACAGAATCGCCGTCGTGCGCGAAGGCGCCAGCGCCACCGCGGCGATGAGCGCGCCGAAGAAGACGCCGATGATGGCCAAGAGGCGGGTGGAAGGGTTGCTCCGGTGGGCCGTGAAGAGCCCGCCGAGCACTGCACCGGCACCCATGGCGGCCAGGAAGGTGCTGTAGAGCCCAGCTCCCCCGTGAAAGGTGACCTTGGCCAGGAGCGGCAACGTCACCGTGAAGTTGAAGGCGAATACGCCGACGATGGCCATGGAAATGAGGGGGCTGCGCAGATCCGGGGTCTGCCAGACGTACTGCAAACCCTGGCGGACCTGGCCCTTGGCCCGGATCACACCCGGCTTGGAGTACAGCTCGCCGGAGCGCATGAGGGAGAGGGCCACGATGACCGCGATGTAGGAGGCGGCATTGATCATGAAGCAAGTGGAGACGCCGAGGGTCAAGATCAGGACACCGCCAATGGCCGGGCCGATCACCCGGGCCGAGTTCATGACGACACTGTTGAGACTGACGGCATTGGGCAGGAGGTCAAGCCCGACCATTTCGGAGACGAAGGTCTGGCGCGCCGGGTTGTCGAACAAGTTGACCCCACCCAGCAGGGTGGCCAGGGCGAAGACCTCCCACAACCGAATGGAGTGGGTGATCACCAACACGCCCAGGGCGAGCGCCAAGATCGCCGCCGTGATCTGGGTGGCGTAGAGCACCTTGCGCTTGTCGAGTCGGTCGGCGATCAGGCCACCGAAGGGGCCGAAGAGAAGCAGCGGCAGGAACTGGAGGCCTGACGCGATGGCCACGTCCACACCGGTGCCGTGCAGGCGGAACAGGATCAGGTAGGTCTGGGCCACCATTTGCATCCAGGTGCCCGAAACCGAGATGACCTGACCGGTGAAGTACAGGCGGTAGTTACGCACCGACAGGGCGGCGAAGGTCTTACGGGTGGCACCCCGTAGACGCGTCATCCTTCCTCCAAGAGCCGTTCGAGCAGCGCCACCAGCTCGGCGGCGTGCGACTGCTCCTCGGGTGTGAGCTGGGTCAAACGCCGGATGAGGAAGGCGTTCTTGAGGGTCCGGATCTTCTCCAGCGCCCGAGCGCCGGCCGGGGTGGAACGCACGCGGGCGCTGCGTCGGTCGGTCGCATCGGTCACCCGTGTCACCATGCCCGCCTCCTGCAAAGACGCCACGATGCGGGTCATGGTCGGCGGCTGCACCTGCTCAACGGCGGCGAGTTCCCCCAGTGTGGGGCTACCCAGGCGGTGCACCGAGCCCAGCGCCGACGCCTGGGCCGGTGAGAGTCCGGCCAAAGACTCCTGGCGCAGCCGGCGATGCAGGCGGTTGATGGCTAAGCGGACGCGTCCAGCCAGATCCTCATCTACCGCAGTGGCGGTGACGGTTCCGGGTGCAGGGGCCATATCCCCATTATAGTTAGTTGTGCTAACTAATAAAGCGCCCCAGCGGCCGGGGGATCAGAAGTTGGGGACGTAGCCCCCGCTGCCCAGCGAGGCGCTCTCGTCCAGGTCCATCGACTCGTCGACGCCGCCGATGACCTCGGTGACCCACTCCAGGCGGTCCCGCAGGATCCGCTCCACGCCACCGGACAGGGTGGCCGAACTGACGGCACAGGAGCTGCAGGCCCCTTGGAGCTGCACCTCAATCACCCCGGTGGCCACATCTGCACGCAGAAGAACGAGGTCGCCACCGTCGGCTTGGACGGCCGGCCGCATGAGGTCGATGATGCCCTGCAATTTGGTCAGGCGTTCTGCTCGGTCGGCGTCGCTCAGGTCGATCTGGGTGTCAGGCACCCTTCCATTGTGCCGTGTCCGGCGGCCATCGTGACCCGGCGGGTCGAATCTGGGCCTAGGTGAGCCCCACAGGGCTCGGGTCGGCACCCCGGCGAACGGGATTGGTCAGCTCGCCGATGCCCTCAATCTCGATGCGGACCACATCACCCTCGGCCAGGAACTTGGGCGGCGTGAAGCCGGCACCGACGCCGGCCGGGGTGCCGGTGGCGATGATGGTGCCGGGCTCGAGAGGAAAGGCCGAGGTCAGATAGGCGATCAGGGACCGACAGTCAAAGATGAGGTCGGCCGTGGTGGAGTCCTGGCGCAGCTCGTCGTTGACCCAGGTGCGCAAGGACAGTCGGCCGGGGTCGCCAAGTACGTCGGTCGTGACCAGCCAGGGCCCGCAGGGAGCGTGGGTGTCGAAGGACTTCCCCATGGTGAAGGTGGGCGTGCGCCACTGCCAGTCCCGCACGCTCACGTCGTTGATCACCGTGAATCCGGCCACCACATCGAAGGCGCGCTCGGCCGGGATGTGCTGACAACGGGGGCCGATGACCATGGCCAGCTCGCCTTCGTAGTCGACCATGTCCGAGACCGTTGGGAGCAGGATGGGGTCGCCCGGCCCGGCAATCGACGTGCGCTGCTTGTTGAACCAGTACTGATACTCAGGGGCCTCGCGGCCCATTTCGGCCACATGGGCCCCGTAGTTCATGCCGATGGCCAGGATGGCGGGCGGGCGGGGAACCGGGGCGTGGAGGCGCACGGACGTCAGGGCATGGCGAATGGCGGTGCCGGACGCCGCATTGCCGGCCCGCTCCAGGCCGGCCGGACCCAGAGCAAGGAGGTCGGCCATGTCCGCCGGCAGCCCCACTGCGGCATCGCTGAGATCGACGACCTCGTCGCCGACCACCAGGCCCGGTCGGGGGGATCCGGCATCATCGGACAGCGAGTAACTCACGAGGCGCATGACGGCGACCGATCAGCCGTGCTTCGCCTTGAGGGCTTCCCAGTACCGCGTGGCGTGCCGGGCCGAAAAGGCGCCGAAGATCTCGATCAGGCCGAAGAGCATTGATCCGATGCCAATGAGAAGGACGAAGGCGCTGACGGCATGGCCGGGATGACGAAGCGCCAAAAAGGCGATCACGACGAAGAGCACGCCCCGGACGAGGTGGAGCCACCAGTGCGGAAACTGTCGACCGTGCAGCGAGTGGACGATGTCCGTCAGGCCGTACAAGAAGAACGTCCAGGCGATGAGGATGCCCACGATGTAGATGGTGATGTGGGGCCAGCGGAAGAACAGGACGCCGACGATCATGGAGGCCACGCCCATGAGGATGTAGGTCCAGCGATGACGCGGCATGGTGACGCCGGCCACGAACTGGAAGATGCCGGTAGCCAAGAAGAAGGCGCTGGCGAAATAGGTCAGGGCGAAGAACGAATCGTCGCGATAGCTGACGAGGACGAAGCCGAAGAGCACGCCGAGGATGCCCGACGCCAGGTAGAGACCCCACATCTTTTCGAGGCGCCCGGCCACATGGTCACCAAAAGCGATCTCTTCGGGGGTGTGTGCGTAGGCCATGGAGCATCGTACCGCTGGCGCGAGAGCGGCTACGAAACGCTGGCCCGCAATCCGTCCAGGGCGCGCTGGCCCCAGTCGGCGCCGACCTCGGCCCAACGACCCGGTTCCTCCAGAATCTCGTCGGCCTCGGCCCACAGCTCGTCCTCTATGGGATCCAGCACGGCGCGGACGGCATGGATGGCGTCGGGGTCGGATTGGACGTGCACCCGCACGGCGTCGGCCGCCCGCCACATCTCCTCGCTCCACAACTGGCGCGGCACGACGCCGGGCGGGCCGCCGAAGGTGGAGGGAAAGGCCGGGACGTACACGCTGGTGCACGGGCTGCCCAACGCCACGAAGGCCCGCACGGTGCGGCCGGACGCCCGCTCGGCCGGCAGCACGGCGATGAGCGACGACGTCGTGACGCTGTAGTCGCCGGCGTGCATGCAAACGGTGACATCACTGAAATCACGCGCCATGGCGGTCGGGGGCGGCTGCGCCGGGCCGCGGTTTCCCGGCGCACCCCACGGTCCGTCACCGTGGTCGCGCAGGTGGGCGGCCATGGTCGCGGGAGTCAGGCCGCCGCTCCGATGGTCGTGCAGGAAACGGCGGCTGGCCGCCAGGCGGACATCGGCGTGGGCCGTGTTCTCCTCGGTATCGCGGTAGCGGTCGAAGTCCTCGCCGTCTTCGAGCGCCGGTGAACCCACGGTCCACTCGGTGCGCACGCTGAGCCGGTTGCTGATGGCGGTGCCGTCGGGAAAGGGGGCGGCGGCGTAGGCGGATCCGGACGTATCGAGGATGAAGGCGCCGTCGGCGTCGGCGATCAGGAACGAGGAGTCGTAGGCCTCCTGGTGTGCCGCGTCGGCAATACCGCCCTGGCCGTGCACCTCGAGGAGGTCCGTCATGATCTCGAGGGCTTCTCGGGCGGTGCGGGCCCGCTCCAGGCCGAGGCGAACCAGGTCCATACCGATAAGGGCGGGGCGGGCGTGGGCGGCGTCATTGGTCGTGCCGACCTTTTCATTGCCGATGGCCACGCCGTACTCATTGACGCCGTGCTCAGCTCCCCACAACCAGGTGGGGCACGACAGCAGCGCGGCGTGGGCACCGGTGTCGCCGATGCTCAGGTACTGCGTGCGCAGCGTGCAGCCCTGGGTATTGCGGCGGCCGAAGGGGACGGTGAGCTGCACCTCGCCCGCCGGACGGTCCGAGTTCTTGGCGAAGATCATGCCGTCGGGGCCCGTTCCACAGAGCGTGTCGCACATGGCTGGAGCATAGGGAGCCTGGCTATGGTGATCCGGTGGAACCACGCGAAGTACTGACGCTCGACCAGATCAACCTCTCAGATCTGGAGTTCTGGACCATGCCCTGGGAGGAGCGCGAAGGCGCCTTCCAGACCCTGCGCCGGGAGCGGCCGTTGGCCCATTTCGACGACCCGGAGCTGCCGCCCGAAATGGCCTTTCTGGTCACGGATTTGGGCAAGGGCTATCGGGCCATGACCAAGCACGCCCACATTGCCGAAGCCAGCCGGCATCCGGAGATCTTCCAGTCGGGCCAGGGCGCCACCAGCATGATCGACCTGCCCGAGGAGATGCTCGAGTTCTTCGGTTCGATGATCAACATGGACAACCCGCGCCACGCCCGGCTGCGCCGCATCGTCTCTGCCGCGTTCAACCCCCGCATGATCAAGAGCATCGAGGCCACCATTGAGGCGCGCGCCGGTGACGTGATCGATCGGGTGTCCGAGCTCGGCGGCTGCGACTTCGTCGTCGAGGTGGCGGCTCGTCTGCCGCTCGAGATCATCTGCGACATGATGGGCATCGCCCCGGCGGACTACGACACCGTGTTCAACGCGTCCAACGTGATCCTCAGCTCGGGCGACCCCGAGTACATCCCCGAAGGCGCCGACGCCATGCTGGCCTTCATGACGGCCGCCCAACAGCTCAACTTGCTGATGACGGACCTGGCCGAATTCCGGCGCACCAACCCGACAGACGATGTCACCTCCGCCTTGGTCAATACCAATGTGGACGGCGAAGCGCTGACCGCCTCGGAGATCGCTTCGTTCTTCATCTTGCTGGTGGTGGCCGGCAACGAGACCACCCGCAACGCCATCAGCCACGGCCTGCTGGCCCTGACCCAGAATCCCGACCAGCGGGCGCTCTGGCAGGCCGACCCGGCCGGTATCGCCGCCACCGGCGTGGACGAGATCGTCCGTTGGGGCACGCCGGTCATCTGGATGCGCCGCACCGTCGCCCAGGACACCGTGCTCGGCGACGACGAGCTCAAGGAAGGCGAGCGGGTGATCCTCTTCTACAACTCGGCCAACCGCGACGAGGACGTCTTCGAGAATCCCTACACTTTCGATGTCCGGCGCAATCCCAACCCGCACATTGGGTTCGGTGCCGCCGGCCCCCACTTCTGCCTGGGGGCGCATTTGGCCCGCCAGGAGATCGATGTCATGTTCCGTCAGCTCTTCGAGCGCCTGCCCGACATCGCCTCAGTCGGCGAACCCGATCGGCTGCGCTCGTCATTCATCAACGGGATCAAGCACCTCGACTGCGAGTTCACCCCGGTAGCGGCCCAGCGCTAGGGAACGTGGAGGTCAGCTCTCCGAGAATTCGTGGAAGGCGGCCAGGGCCCTCGGCCCCCACACCGTGCCGGGCCCGCCATTCATGGAGATGGCGACGCCAATCATTTCGGTGACCTCTTTGGTGGTGGCGCCCCGACGGGCGGCACCACGAGCGTGGGCGGCGATGCAGCCGTCGCACTCCTTGGAGATGGCGATGGCCAGGGCAATGAGTTCCTTGGTCTTCATGGAGAGCTCGCCCTCGGCCATGGCCGCCGTGTGCAGCGCGGCGTACGCCGACACCACGTCGGGAATGGCCTGGGCCAGCTCCCGGTAGGGGCCTCGCAGATCGTCGGTCACCTGGTGAAAATGTTCCATGCCGCATGCTGGCACGTCACGGTGCGCTCGGTACGGCTCCTTGTGCTTCGGTGATGGCCTCGAGCACGGCGGTAGCCAACATCGACTGCAAGCGGGCAAAGTCGGCATCGAGCTGCTCGGGCGAGTGGGCGGCAAAGCGGCCGCCGGCCTCGCTGGCGGCAAAGCCGAGGATGGCCGTGGCCATGAGCCGTTCCATCTGCACCACGGACTCCTCGGAAAGGCCGGCCTCGCGCAGGGCCTCGTAGACAAGGTTCCTGGTCCGGCGGGATCCCTCGGTGACCGCGGCGCGTTGGAGCAACAAGGGGAAGACCTCAGGGTGACGAAGCGCGGCGGCTCTCGTGCCCTTCGACAGCGCCATCAGGCGTTCGGCCCAGTCCGCCTCGGGATCGGGCAGCGGCACCTCCAGCAAGATGCTCTCGACCACGCCGTCGAGCAGGTCGGCCTTGTTGGTTACGTGCCGGTAGAGCGCCATTGGCGTCACCCCGAGGCGGCCGGCCACCGCCTGCATGGTGACCGCCGGCAGGCCTTGCTCATCGGCCAGCTGCAGGCTGGCCGCCAATACGGCAGCTCGGTCTATCTGAGCTGGTCGTCCCACGGCGGCCAGTATCGTCCAGCGCCCGCTACGACGTCGTCGTCTTGGGACCCCGGGAGCGGACTTCCTCCACGGACGTCATGGCGTCGCGCAGCTCCTGAATCCATTCGGCTTCGTGTTCCGCCACCAGGCGCACGGTCCAGGCCAGGGCCTCACTGCGGCTGCGGGCCACGCCGGCGTCGATCAACGTATCGAGGACGCTGCGCTCCGAGAGTCGGAGCCTGGTCATGACCGGCACGCCCGCCGTGGTGAAGAGCACGCGGGTGGCGCCACATTCGGCTCCCCACGAGAGAGCCCGTCCAAAGGCCGGCTGGGCCTCGTCGGCAATGCGCATGCGGGCGCTGCGTGTCTCTTCACGGTGGCCGCTGATGCGGGCCTGCTCCGCCACCCGCACCTCGTCGGCGCCGGCGTCCTCGGCCAGTTGGGGCTTGGGCAGCGTGCCGACAACCTGAATCTCGTCGCCGTCGATCTCGAGGCGGACCGGCCCTTCAAACCATCCTTCGGGAATCCGGCCGGTGAACCAGGCCGCAATCAACTTCTCCTGTTCTGGGGTCAACGGCGGTGCTCCTGCGCTACGGCGGCGGCCGCGGCCTCGCCCTCGGCCTCGGCCGGCTTCGGTGTCGTGGTCATTGCTAGTGGTCTCTGTCGTCATAGTTACGAGATTACACACTTACATGTTCCTTCGGCGCGCCAGGATCGAGCTGATGCGCTCCGGAGGAAGGAGTGTGTGAACAATGGTTTGTATGTGATATACGCTTATGGCATATACTAACTCTCATGAAGATCCTCCTGACCGAAGGGGCGGGCTTGACCTCCCGCCAGGTAGCCACCCAACTCGACGCTCTCGGCCACGACGTGTCGGCCGCCGTTTCAGACCCCTTATGCCTGGCTCGCTTCACCCGGCACGTCGGCGCCCTGGTCCCGGTGCCCGATTTCGGCCCGGATCCGCTGACGTGGTTCGACCGCATGCTCGAGGCTGCCCTGGCGGCTGGCACAGAAGTCGTCTTCCCCACCCAGGAACAGGTGACCGTCCTGTCGCACCAACTCCCCCGGCTGCTCGACGCTGGGCTCATGACCGCCGTGCCGCCGTTTGCCTCCTTGCGACGGGTGCAGGACAAGCTCTCGGCCCGCAACACCCTGGACGAGGTCGGGGTACCTCAGCCCCACACCGTCGTCGTGCAGAGCACAGCGGAGCTGACGGGCTGGTCGTCGTTTCCCGCCTTCGTCAAGGCCCCGGTCGGCAGCAGTTCCATCGGCGTGCGACGGGTCACCGATCACGCCAACCTGTACGAGGCGGTGAGCCAATTCATTGATGCCGGCGCCCTATTCGATGGCGGCGTCCTGGTCCAAGTAGCGGTGGAGGGAACGTTCGTGATGGCCCAGTGCGTCTTCGACGCCGGGTCGCTGGTGGCCTTCCACGCCAACGAGCGGAGACAAGAAGGCGCCAACGGCAGCGGGGCGGCCAAACGCTCCCTGCTGGTGCCCGGTTTGCAGTCCGACCTGGCCCGACTAGGCCGAGCCCTCGACTGGCACGGCGCACTGTCGGTTGACGCCATCGTGACCGCCGAGCGCGCCTACGTGATCGACGTCAACCCTCGCCTGGTCGAGCCAGGCAACGCCCGGGCGGCCGGGACGGACCTGGTGAGCGCCCTCCTGGCGGTGGCGGTCGGGATGTACGTGCCTCCCCTGAAGCCCTCGCGTCCCAACGTGCTGACGCACCAAGTGCTGATGGCGATCCTGGGTGCGGCGCAACGCGACGGACGCCGTCGTAGCGTGCTGGTCGAATTGGCTCGCCGTCTGACCCACCGAGGCGTCTATGCCGGCTCGCACGAAGAACTCACCCCGCACCAGGGCGACTGGCGGACCCTGCTTCTCCCGCTTGCTGCGGCAGTGGCCACCCTCGTGCGCCCCTCATGGTGGAGCTTCTTCACCAACGGCGCCGTGTCGCGGTACGCCTTGGCACCAGAGGGTTGGCGGCAGCTCCGTGACCGCGCGCCCCTGGCGGAGGTCAGCTCAGCGCCAGCTTGAAGCCGTGATGGCTGAACGTGAAACCCAGCGACTCGTAAAAGCGGTGAGCATCAGGTCGGGCGTTGTTGCTGGTCAGCTGCACCCGGTAGCACCCGAGTTGGCGTGCTTCGGACACGGCGTGCTCCATCAGGATCCGCCCGATGCCACGACTGCGCTGGTCGGGATGCACGTGCACCGACTCGATCTCGGCGCAAAGGCCGCCCCTCGCTTGGAGGTGGCGGAAGACGATGAGTTGGCAGACGCCCACCACCTCGCCGTCCACGTCGGCCAGCAGCACTGCTCCGGGACCCGAGGCGATGTCCCGCAGCGCCGCGGCATACGGCCTCAGGTCCGACCCGTCCTCCTTGCCGGCCGCCAGTGACCCGTGCTCGAAGAGCTCCACGATCCGTCCCAAGTCGTCGTCGCTGGCGCGGCGGACAACAACGCCCCCGGCCACCGCATCAGGCATTGACGAGACGGTCAACGTCAACCAGATGGTGGACCACCTCGTGCAACGTGTGATGCGCCATCCACTCGACCGTCCGCACGGATGGATCGGGGAATCCGTAGACGAGCGGTCGGAGCCACTGCTCGGCGTCCAGGCCCTCCAAGGCGTGGGCGAAGAGATCGATTCCCATGACCAGCTGGTCCGCCACCGCGATGGGATCCTGGTCGTCATAGCGGTCAAAGGCCACCCGCTGTTCCCGGTACATCGGCTTGAACGACGGCTCGTCCTCCACGAGCGCCACATAGAGACGGTCCCGTTGCATGAGGGCGACGTCGCGCATGTGGCAGCCGTAACCCAAAGGTGACCACACTTCGGCGGCCGGCCGGATGCGCACCGTGGGCGAGCCGGACCGGAGAAGGCGCGCCATGGCGTACGCCCCCGCCCGCAACTCGGCCATAAGCGCGGCATGTGACGTCTCTCCGTAGGTGAACCCACATTCGGGGCAAGTGTCCATCAGCCCATTCTGGCCCGTCCCACTACGATCGGCCGCGCCGAGGCTGCCGCCCGGCGCGGCTGGGGCGGGAGGGGTCACAGATGACGCAGGTGAACACGGCGCAGGGCCCCATCGACGGCGCTCAGCTGGGAGCCACCCTCATGCACGAGCACATCTTCGTGCTGAGCCCCGAGATCGAGAAGCCCTCGAGCGAATGGGACGAGGCGGCCGAGCAGGCTCGAGCGGTGGCCAAACTGCGCGATCTGAAGGCCCACGGTATCGACACGCTGGTCGACCTGACGGTAATCGGGCTGGGTCGCTACATGCCGCGCATCAAGGCCATCTCCGACCAGGTGCCCGACATCAACATCGTGGTGGCCACCGGCGTCTACACCTACAACGACGTGCCGATGTTCTTCCACTTCCAGGGTCCCGGCACCGTCATGGGCGGCCGCGAGCTGATGGTCGACATGTTCATACGCGAGATTGAGGAGGGTATTGCCGACACCGGTGTACGGGCCGGCATCCTCAAGTGTGCATCAGATCGGCCCGGCCTCACCCCTGGCGTCGAGCGCGTGCTGCGGGCGGTCGCCCAGGCCCACCGGGCCACCGGCGTCCCCATCACCACCCACACACCCACGCCACCGGAACCTTGGGGGCTCGAACAACAGCGCGTCTTCCAAGAAGAAGGTGTGGATCTTTCCCGCGTGGTCATCGGGCACTGCGGAGGCACCCTCAACACTGACTATCACCTGGCCCTCATTGAGAATGGCTCGTTCCTGGGCTTCGATCACTTCGGGCTCATGGGCTTCACGCTGGAAGAGCGGGTCGATGCCGTGGCGCGGCTGTGCCAGCGGGGTCTGGCCGAGCGTCTCGTGTTGTCGCACGACGCCATGTGCTTCGTCGACTGGTTCCCCCGCTCCATGGTCGATGCCGCCAAGGACTGGCGTTGGACCCACATACCCGACGACGTGCTGCCGCTCATGCGAGAACGGGGCATCAGCGACACTGACATCGACACCATGATGGTGGCCAACCCACGCCTGATCCTCGAGGGTGGTCCCTCCTACTAGGGGCCTGACGCGTCCTGTGAGCTTGATCCAACCCGTACTGCTGGCCCAGCTGGCCGACACCTACCCGGAGGACATCGCCTGGAAGAACCTGGCCGATGGCTCCATGCTGACCCTCGGGGATTGGCACGGACAATCGAACCGATTGGCCCGGGGACTGCGGCACCGTGGGCTGGATCCGGGCGACCGGGTGGCCCTGGCGCTGGCCCCGGAGGACCCTTTCGAATGGCTGATCAGCTACATGGCCGTACACAAGGCCGGCTGCGTGGCTGTGCCCATCAACACGCGCTTGAGCCCACCGGAGATGGGCCGGATCTTCCGTCATGCCGGCACGGCGGCGCTGCTGGTCAGCCAGACCGTCCGCGCCGGCCTCGATCCGTCGAACCTGCCGGTCGGGATGGTGGCCACGCTCGGGGCCGATGCCACCATGCTCTCCTGGCACGACCTGCTCGATGATGACGCCGGAGATCTTGGCCATCAGATTGAGAACGACGACGTGGCCGACATCATGTACACCTCGGGCACAACCGGCGCACCCAAAGGCGTCGTGGTGCGCCACGGCGGGCTTTCGGCCAGCGACCGGGTACCACCGTCCTGGTACGGCTTGGGCTTCATCACGGCGTCACCCTTCTCAACCACCAGCGGATCACTTCTGGTCTGCGGACCCATGCGGGGCGGCTTGAGCGGATGGTTCCTGCCGCGGTTCGACCCGGGCCACTGGCTCAATGCGGTGACCGCCGATCGGCCGGTGGCCGGGTTCCTGGTGCCCGCCATGGTGCAGCTGTTGGTGGCGCATGCGGCATTCCCCACCGCGGACCTGTCCGGCCTGGCCGTCCTTACCATTGGGAGCGCGCCGATATCGGAGGCGACCCTGCGCCGCTTCGCCCAGCGGCTGCCTTCCACCGACATCATGTGCGGTTACGGCATGACCGAGTTCGGCGCCGTCACCGCGACGCCGCCGGGAGACCGGGGGGCGCACCTGGGATCGGTCGGACTGCCGTTGCCCGGAGTCCAAGTGCAGATCTCCGACGGCACCGGAGGGACGGTGGCCACCGGCGAAGTCGGGGAGATCGTCATCCGGGGTGCTCGGACCCCACGTACCGCCTTGGATGCAGAAGATGACAGCGGAACCCTCGGCTGGCTGCACACGGGCGATCTGGGATCGCTCGACGACGACGGGTTCGTCTGGATCGTCGGTCGGCAGAAGGACATGGTCATCCGGGGTGGCCACAACGTCATGCCCGGCGAGGTGGAGGCCGTCCTCTTCGAGCATCCCGACGTGACGGATGCCGCGGTGGCCGGTGTGGTCCACGAGGTCCTAGGTGAAGACGTGGCGGCCTGGGTGGTCGTGCGCCCCGGCGGCGCCCGGGACCCGGAATCGTTGCGGCGTTTCATGCTCAAGCGCCTGGCTGACTACAAAGTGCCACGCCGCATTACGTTCGTGGATGCCTTGCCGCGCAATGAGGCCGGCAAGGTGGTGAAAGCTGCACTGGTGCCTGCGGACCAAACAGAGGAGCACTCGTAATGGCTGACTTCGCCACGCTCACGGTCGAAGATCTCTCGTCGGTGTGCCGCATCACGCTGAACCGGCCCGACCACCACAATCCGCTGACCCCGCGCTCGGTGCGCGAGATCCTGCGGGCGGTGGCCGAGGCCGAGGCGGACGCTCAGGTCCGCGTCATCATCCTCCGCAGTTCCGGCCGCTCCTTCTCGTCGGGCTACGGCTTCATTGCCGAGGACATCGAGCCCGGTGATTTCGCGCCGCAACAATCCATCGAGGACGACATCACCGCCATGTTGGAGTTGGCGTCGGGCTGGGCCCGGATCTGGGAGTGCAAGATCCCGGTCATCGCCCAGGTGCAGGGGAACTGCCTGGCCGGAGGCACCGATCTGGCCCTGCACTGCGACCTCGTGGTGGCGGCCGAGGATGCCCGCATCGGCTTCCCGCCCGTCCGCTCCATGGGGGTGCCCCCCACCAATATGTGGCTGTACAACGTGGGACCGCAGTGGACCAAGCGCCTACTCCTTACCGGGGACACCGTGAGCGGCGTGGAAGCCAAGGAGATCGGGCTGGTCGTCGCCACCGCACCGGCGGACGAGCTGGATGACGTTGTCCTGGCCCTGGCCTCCCGCGTGGCACTGATCGGACGGGACCTGCTCATCGCCAACAAGCGGGTGGTCAACCTGGGCGTCGAGCTCATGGGGCGCTCGCAACTGCAGCGGTTCGCTGCGCTGAACGACGCCATCGGGCATCGAGCCCCCGAAGCCTTGGCCTTTGCCGATCGCATCGGCGAGATCGGGCTGCGCGATGCCGTACGCGAAAGGGACGTCGCCTTCCAACCGCCGCCGGCTTAGACGTCGGTCAGGGACGTCTCGGTGATGCCCAGGACGCGCAACGTGCGGCCCAGGCCCAAGAACGCGCTGAGGCAGATCGTCAGATCGAGGATCTCGGGATCGCTGAAGGACTCCCGCATCTGCGCCATATAGGCATCGTCAATGCTGAGGTGGTTGATGGCGAAGCGCTCGGCGTAGTCCATGGCCAGCCGCTCCTGCTCGCTGAACTCGCCATCCGCATCGTGGGTGCCCACGTGGCAGTAGAAGTCTTCCTCGGTGAGGCCTTGCGCCTTGACCTTGTCGGCCCGGAAGGCCAGGCACACCGTGCAGTCGTTCAGTTGCGCGATGCGCATCCGGGCCGCTTCACGCACCCGGGTGGGGAGGATGCTCTTGTTGTAGGCGGCATTGACCAGGCGGTTGACGGCCGCACCCATTTCCGGACGAAGCGACCACAGCTGTACGGCGTCGCCGCCCTCACCCTGGGGAATATCGAGTCGCGCCATGCCCGGACTTTAGGCCAGGTCGCCTGTCGACGCTTAGGGTGGATGCGTGACTCCACGGCGCTACAGCTTCGACCCACAGCGCTGCTGCGTCTGGGTCAACGCCCGCTCCAGTGTCCATCCCATCAACACGGAGACCCGGGGCCTGGGCGGTTGGGTCGAGCTGGCCGTGGCGGCCGATGGCTCGCTCGATATGGGTGTGGAGGTGACCGGACGCCTCGAACTCTCGGTGGACCGGCTGTCATCGGGCAACGTGCTCTACGACCGCGAGCTGAAGCGCCGGATCGATGCCCGCAAGTACCCCCTCATTGAGGGACAGATCACCCGGGTCCAGCCGGCGTCAGCGCCCGGTCTCTACCTGGTGACCGGTGACCTCACCTTCCACGGCCGCACCCGCACCTTCGAGAACGAGATGACCATCACCGCCCCGGACGACCGCAGCATCTCCCTCACCGGCGAGTACGTCTTCGACATCCGCGAGTTCAACATGAAGCCCCCCAGCATGTTGATGCTCAAGGTCTACCCCGAGGTTGGCGTGCGGGTGGAGCTCTTCGGCACCATCAGCGCGTGAATCGGTGGGACGATCCCAACGGGTACTGGGTCTCCGATGACCCGAACCTGCTCGACATCGACTTCGTCCATGGCTGGCTGAACACGCAGAGCTACTGGGCCCGCGGGCGGTCGCGCTCGGCCATGGAGAAAGCGGTGACCCGTTCGCTCAACCTCGGGCTCTTCGATGCCAATGATCAACCGGCCGGCTTCTGCCGCTGGGTCACCGACGGCACCACCTTCGCCTGGCTCTGCGATGTGTTCGTGGCGCGGGCCCATCGCGGCGAGGGTCGCGGCACCTTCCTGGTCGGCACCGCCATGCGGCATCCCGAAGTGCAGGGACTGCGCCTCCTCCTCGGTACCAAAGATGCGCACGGGCTCTACGCCAAGTTCGGATTTACTCCCCTCTCCCTGCCCGACCGCCTTATGGAGATCTGGCCGGATCCACCGCTCTAAGTGGAATAGATAAACAAGCTCGGCGCGTCAAACCGGTGTTTGAGCTTCCGCGAGTTGGGCAGTAATTACACATGCTGCTCGTCCTGCTTCTCCTCATTGTCCTGCTGTTCTTCGGCGCCGGTTTCGCACTGCATCTGCTGTGGATTGCGGCAGTGGTGTTCTTTGTCTTCTGGTTGATCGGTGCTGCGTTGGGCCGCGGCGAGACGGCCGGGCGCCACAAGTTCTACCGCTGGTAACTACGACAGCTCAGACAAGCGGGGCACAATCGTGTCCCCGAGTTGAGCCACGAAGGCCACCGGGTCTGGCCCCATGGGCATGACCTCGACCATGTCCACGCCGAGGTCGGCGTAGGCCCCCATCGACTTGAGAAAGCCATCGGGGTCACCGGCCGGATCGGCCAGGCCCAGGATGGTGCGTTCGATGGCAGCGGGATCCCTGCCTTCGGCCTCGCAGTGACGGTCCAGCACCTCAAGCTTGTGTTTGACGACGCCGGGGTCGACGGCGAAGAGGTTGCAGGCGTCGGCGTACTTGGCCACTAGCCGCAATGTCTTCTTCTCGCCCGAGCCCCCGATCAGGATCCGGGGCCGTGGCTGCTGGATGGGCCGCGGCGAGCAGATCGTCTCGGCCAGCTGGAAGTGTGTGCCGTCAAACGCTCCGTCGTTGTCGCTCCACATTTGGTGGCAGATCTGGAGCGCCTCCTCCAGGCGTTCGAAGCGTTCGGTGAGGTCCGGGAAGGGCACACCGAGTCCGTTGTGCTCCCGCTCGTACCAAGCGGCGCCGATACCGAGCTGGGCCCGCCCACCGGAGAGGACATCGAGCGTGGTCACGATCTTGGCCAGCAATCCGGGATGGCGGTAGGTCACACCCGTCACCAAGAGACCCAGGCGCATGCGGCTGGTCACGCCGGCCAGGTAGCCGAGCGAGGTGTAGCCCTCGAGCATGGGGTCCTGCGAAGTGGCCAACGTCTCCATTTGGAACCAGTGGTCCATGAGAGTGAAGGTCGAGCAACCCACTTCTTCGGCCGTCTTGGCCGTCTCGGCCAGGGTTCCGGCCAGCGCTTCTGGCCCCCCTGGCAGCGTGAAGTTGGCGAAGTGGATACCGAGGTCCATGGGTGACTCCTGACTCGACGTTGGCTGCGTTCCCCCCTGGCACAGTACGGCCTACATCGACCGGATGACGCAACGCGTCGGGCGCGACGCACGTGAGTAATCTCACCGCGGTGACCCGGACAGGTCGCACACGCAGACTGGAGCCCCATGTTGCTTTCCTGGTCATCGACTCGTTGGCATCGCCTGCTCGGAATGATTGTCGGCCTCCTGGCGCTCTTGGGAACCTGCCTGGGCGCGACATCAACCGCTTCGGCCGCACCAGCCTCACCAAAAACCGTCGCCTCGAGCCACGGGTTCTGGTTGGTGGGATCGGACGGCGGCGTGTTCACCTTTGGGTCCGCCAATTTCTATGGCTCGACCGGCAACCTCACGCTGCAGGCTTCGGTTGATGGCATCGCGGCCACGGCGGACCGGAAGGGTTACTGGCTCGTGGCCTCAGACGGCGGCGTGTTCACCTTTGGCGACGCCCACTTCTACGGCTCCATCCCTCAACTGGGACTCGCCCCCGTTGATTCGCCCAATCCCCACCGCCTCATCGCTCCGATTGTCGGCATCGTCCCGACCGTCGACGGCGGTGGCTATTTCCTGGTGGCTTCTGATGGAGGCATCTTTGCCTTTGGAGACGCCGTCTTCGAAGGCTCGTGCTACAGCATCGGCGGCTGTGCCAGTGGGGTGAACTCGGTAGTGCCCGACGCCAGCGGGAAGGGCTACTGGCTGGTGACCAACCTCGGAACCGTCTATGCCTTCGGCGACGCCGTTAACTACGGCAGCCCCACTCAGGTTCCTGAGGCCGAGGAGATATCTGCCGTGCGAACGCCCAGCGGAAACGGGTACTGGATTCTCTTCAATAACGGCGAGGTCTATACCTTCGGTGACGCCCAGTACTACGGCAGCCCAGCTGGTGACACCAATTTCAACGACGTCACTTCGGCCATCGTCGCCACATCAGACGGGGCCGGCTACTGGGTCATGGGCTTCGACGGGAAGGTCTACCCCTACGGCGACGCGCCCAAGGAAGGCGATCTCTCGGGCGTCCACCTCAAGGGTGACATCGTGGCGGCCAGCGGGGCATAGCTACCGGAGCCAAGTGTCGTCAAGGTACCGAACCTTCACCAATGGCTCGGCATCACAGCAGGCGCCCCCGGCAAGATTCGAACTTGCGCACACGGTTTAGGAAACCGATGCTCTATCCCCTGAGCTACGGGGGCAGCGCTCAACGACGGTGAAATGCTACGGCCTTTACGGCTCCGCTCGGGATTTCGACGGTCCACGATGCGAATTCAACGGGAATTGCACCGTGCCTGGCTCCGACCCAATCCATCGAATCGGCCGGATATGGCCGATTCACCCCCTCGAGGCGGTGGTTTGAAACCGATATCCGTGCCATAGTTTTGCCTGTACCAGGTCGTTTCCTGGTCTATCCGGCGGGGTACTCAGAGCAAGTACGGGTAGTCACGCGGAGCGGTGTCGAGCGAACAGGAGTTATCGCACATGATTTTCGGGCGGACGAAAAAGGTCATTGCGACCGTCGTGTCGGTGGTAGCGATCACCGGCGCACTCACAGCCACCATCGGCACCCTCGAGGGCGGCGCCACCTCCCCCGCTGCCACCGCCACCGGGCTCAGCCCGGCCTTCGGGTCGATCTCCGGTGGGAACATCGTCACCATCACCGGGACCGGACTCACCGCCGCCACCGGCGTCATTTTCGGATCGACGGCCTCGGCCAACATCGCCAAGGTGAGTGACACCCAGCTCCAGGCGCAGGTGCCGGCCCACGCCGCCGGCACCGTGGCCGTGGTCGTGGCCACCGGGAGTACCTCGGTGACCGACTCCACCTCCTACACCTACGTCGCCGCCCCCACTGTCACCTCGGTCAGCCCGCTGACCGGGCCGGCTACGGGTGGGACCACCATCACCATCACGGGCACCGGTTTCGCACCGGGCGACCCCACCACCGTGCTCATCGGCACCGGATCCTCCGACGTCGCCGCGGCCACCAGCGTGAACGTGGTCAGCGCCACGCAGATCACGGCCGTCACGCCGGCCCGTCCGGCCGGCCAAGACCTCATCGCCGTCAGCGATGACGGGGGCGCCGCCCTGGCTTCCCAGTCCTTCACCTACACCGGCAGCAGCGGACCTCCGCCGCCGACCCTGTCCGCCACCGGCTTGAGCCCGGCCTTCGGGTCGACGACCGGCGGCGCCATCGTCACCATCACCGGCAGCGGCCTGAGCGGGACCACCGCGGTCTCCTTCGGCGGCACGGCCGCCACCAGCTTCACCAAGGTCAGCGACACCCAGCTCCAAGCCCAAGCCCCGGCTCACGGCACCGGGAGCGTGGCCGTTGTTGTCTCGGCGGGAGCCACCCAAGCCACCGACGCCGTGCAGTACACCTACGTGGGTTTGCCGACCGTCACCTCGGTGAGTCCCCTTACCGGACCCACCACGGGCGGGACCACCATCACCATCACCGGCAGCGGCTTCGTCCCCGGTGACCCCACCGTGGTCGTAGTGGGCAACAGCTCAGCGACAGCCGTAGCGGCCACCAACGTCAACGTGGTCAGCGCCACACAGATCACCGCCGTCACCCCGGCTCACGCCGCGGATTCTGACTTCGTGACGGTGGGCGACGATGGCGGCGCCTCCGTGGGACCCCAGAAGTTCGTCTACACGGCCGCTTCCACCACGGTCACTGCGACCGGCCTCAGCCCGGCCTTCGGCCCCACCGGCGGTGGCAATGTGGTCACCATTACGGGCACCGGCCTAAGCGCCGCCACCGGCGTGGTCTTCGGCACGACCGCCTCGCCGAACATCTCCAAGGTCAGTGACACCCAACTGCAGGCGCAGGTCCCGGCCGGCGCCGCGGGCGGCGTGACAGTAGCCGTGGCCACCGGCAGCACCTCGGTGGTGGACACGACGGCCTACACCTACGTCGCCACGCCGACCGTGACCTCGTTCAGTCCGGTCACCGGCCCCGTCGCTGGTGGGACGACCATCACCATCACGGGCACCGGCTTCTCGGTGAACGATCCGACCAGTGTGCTCATCGGGACCAGCTCCTCGGATCTCGTCTCCGCCACCAACGTGCACGTGGTGAACCCGACCACCATCACGGCCGTCACCCCCGCCCACGCGGCGGGACAGGAACTGCTGGCTGTCTTCGATGACGGAGGCGCCGCCTTGGCACCGCAGGCCTACACTTACGTGGCCGCACCGGCCCTCTCAGCCTCCGCTATCAGCCCGGCCTTCGGGTCGACGGTCGGTGGCAACGTGGTCACCATCACCGGCACCGGCCTGAGTGGCGCCACCGGAGTTTCCTTCGGTGCGAACGCGGCCCAGAACATCGCCAAGGTCAGTGACACCCAGCTGCAGGTGCAGGTTCCGGCCGGCACCGCTGGAGCGGTTCCCGTCATCGTGACGGCGGGTACGGCGCAGGTGACTGACACCCAGTCGTACACCTACGTCGGCGCACCCACCGTCACTTCGGTGAGCCCGGTGACCGGACCCACCGCTGGCGGCACCGCCATCACGATCACCGGGAGCGGCTTCGTGGTCGGCGATCCCACCGCGGTCGTCGTCGGCACCGGCGCCTCGAGTGCAGCGGCTGCCACCAGTGTGGTCGTGGTCAGCTCGACCCAGATCACGGCCGTCACCCCGGCCCGACCGGCCGGGCCGGACATCGTGACGGTGAGTGACGACGGCGGAGCCACCGTGGCCCCCCAGGGCTTCACCTACGTGGGACCGTCGGTCACCAATCTGACCCCGGCCTTCGGGTCGACGGTTGGTGGCAACGTGGTCTCCATCACCGGCACCGGCCTCAGCGGCGCCACCGGAGTCACCTTCGGTGCGAACGCCGTCCAGAACATCGCCAAGGTCAGTGACACCCAACTGCAGGTGCAGGTCCCCGCCGGCACCGCCGGGACGGCGGCCGTCGTGGTCACCTTCGGCAGCACCCAGGTGACCAGCACCAAGTCGTACACCTACGTGGGCGCCCCGACGATCACCTCGATCAGCCCGGTGACCGGGTCGCACACCGGTGGCACCACCATCACCATCACGGGCACCGGTTTCGTACCGGGCGACCCCACGTCGGTCATCATCGGCACCGGGTCGTCCAGCGCTGCTGCGGCCACCAACGTCACGGTGGTCAGTTCGACCCGCATCACCGCGGTGACCCCGGCCCTGCCGGCCGGCCAGAACTACGTCGTGGTCAGTGACGACGGGGGCGCCGCCTTGGCCCCTCAGTTCTTCACCTACTCATAGCCAACTCGGCTTCGTATGTGAAAGGCCCGGGCTCCCCACAAGGGACCCCGGGCCTTTCCAATTCCGCTCCTGACCCTTGGTTCACCTTGGGTGGGCCGGGGATCTATCCTTGTGGCGGGTAAACGGCCTCCGACAGAGGTTGGAGCACGTGCGCTGCGCTTTCGCCGTATGGCCCGCTGTAGGCCGTCGCGCCTGCGCACGAGAACCCAACCAATGAAGGAGTTGCTATGTCCAACGACGTGGATTTCAAGGTAGCGAGCCTGGCCGAGGCTGAATTCGGTCGCAAGGAAATTGTCATGGCCGAGCACGAGATGCCCGGTCTCATGGCCATGCGGGCCGAGTACTCGGCCAGCCAGCCCCTGGCCGGCGCCCGCATCACCGGCTCACTGCACATGACCGTGCAGACCGCCGTACTGATTGAGACCCTGACCGCCCTGGGCGCCCGCGTGCGCTGGGCCAGCTGCAACATCTTCTCCACCCAGGACCACGCCGCCGCGGCCGTGGCGGTCGGACCCGATGGCACCGTGGATAATCCCAAGGGCGTCCCCGTCTTCGCCTGGAAGGGCGAGACGTTGGAGGAGTACTGGTGGTGCACCGAGCAGGCTCTTCTGTGGCCCGGCGAGGGCGGCCCCAACATGATCCTCGATGATGGTGGCGACGCCACGCTGCTGGTGCACAAGGGCGTCGAGTTCGAGAAGGCCGGCTCGGTGCCGGACCCCTCGACGGCCGACTCCGAGGAGTTCCAGTACGTGCTGGCCCTGTTGGGTCGCAGCCTGGCCGACGACGCCCAGCGCTGGACGTCCATCGCCAACGAGATCCGGGGCGTCACCGAGGAAACCACCACCGGCGTGCACCGGCTGGTCGAAATGGCCAACAAGGGCGAGCTCCTGTTTCCGGCCATCAATGTCAACGACTCGGTGACCAAGTCGAAGTTCGACAACAAGTACGGCTGCCGCCACTCCCTCATTGACGGCATCAACCGGGCCACCGACGTGCTGATCGGCGGCAAGGTCGCCGTCGTCTGTGGCTACGGCGACGTGGGTAAGGGCTGTGCCCAGTCCCTGGCTGGGCAGGGAGCCCGGGTCGTGGTGACCGAGGTGGACCCGATCTGCGCGCTGCAGGCCGCCATGGAGGGATTCCAGGTGACCACGCTGGAGGACATCCTCCCGTTGGCCGACATCATCATCACGACCACCGGCAACAAGGACATCATCACCGCCAAGCACATGGCCGGCATGAAGCACCAGGCCATCGTCGGCAACATCGGTCACTTCGACAATGAGATCGACATGGCCGGGCTGATGAAGACCCCGGGCATCGAGCGGATCAACATCAAGCCGCAGGTCGACAAGTGGGTCTTCCCGGACGGGCACGCCATCATCGTTCTGTCCGAGGGTCGCCTGCTGAACCTCGGCAACGCCACCGGTCACCCGAGCTTCGTGATGTCGAACTCGTTCACCAACCAGACCATGGCCCAGCTGGAACTCTTCAACCAGAACGGCGAGTACGTCAACCAGGTCTACGTCCTGCCCAAGCACCTGGACGAGAAGGTGGCCCGCCTGCACCTGAGCGCCCTCGGGGTCAAGCTGACCGAGCTCAGCCAGGATCAGGCTGACTACATCGGCGTGCCGGTGTCGGGGCCGTACAAGCCGGACACGTACCGCTACTAAGCCTCAGCTCAACGTGGCGGAAGCAATCACCGTCCCGTTGGGAGACACCACTTCGGCCCGGCGAACATCCTGGGGCGTCACCGGCAACGGGGCGCCCCAGGCGCCGTAGCCGTTCTTGGTGGCTGTGAAGGCGCCCACCTGGTGGCTCACGCCATCGGCGGTCACCACCTTGCAGATGACGCGGCCATGGGCTGACGAGTCAGCCAAGGTCATGAACATCCACGGCGTTGAGCCGCCGTAGGTGAACACCTGGCCCACATCTACGCCATTTTCGGTCAGGTCGGCCGTGGCCACCGGCGTGCCCCTCGGCGTCCTGATGATGGCCTGCGTCGTACCGCTCTTCGAGCCGGATGAAAGGCCGACCCCCAATCCGATTCCCAGGGCCGCCACCAGCGCGGCGGCGGCCAGGGCCCAGCGCGGTGGGGTGAAGCGCCGGCGGGCGATGGGCACGGCGTCGACCACACCCATACGGCTGAAGAGCCGGGACTCGAACCCCAGTGGGGGCTCCCGCTCCGGTGCCACCCGCACCACCGCGTCGGCGGCGCGTACCAACTGTTCCAGTTCGTCAGCACACCGTGGGCACGTCTCCACGTGAGCCAACACCGTGGCCCGCTCCCGACCCGTCAGGGCACCCAGGGCCAGCGCGGCCAAATCGTCGGCGTAATTGTCACACCCGTGACTGTGCAGCTCGTCACTCATCGCTCCTCCTCTCCTTCCCTCACGACTTCGACGGCGGCCCGGAGACGGAGCAGACCGGTACGGATGCGCGTCTTGGCTGTCCCCAGGGGGATGCCCTCTTCTTCGCTGATCTCCAACGCCGTCCGGCCATAGACGGCGGCCAGGACAACCGCCCTGCGGTGCTCGGGCGACAGGTCCGCCAACGCGGAGCGGACGACGCCGCTGACATCGCCGCGCAGGACGGCATCCTCAGGGTTGTGCTCCAAGCTCATCATGGCGCTGGCCGCGAAGTCGTCGGGATCGGTGGGTATGGCCCGGCGCATGCGCAGTGCATCAATGGTCAGGTTGCGCGTGATGGTCAGCACCCACGACGTGACCGATCCCCGACGCGGATCGAAGACCGGGGCGTGGCGCCACACCCGGATCAGTGCCTCCTGGGCCACCTCTTCGGAAACGCTGGCGTCACTGGTCATGGAGTAGGCCAACCCGTAGACCCGGCGCTGGTAGCGGCGGACAAAGGCGACCGCGGCCGACTGGTCGCCCAGGGCCATCCCGGCCAGGAGCGCCTCATCGGTCAGCCCGGCATCAACCACGAACGATTGTCCCATCAATAGTTCTACGTCTGGGAGGGCAATTGGGATTCACCGGGCGGCCGGAGCAATCCGGATCCGACTTACGGCCGTAGTACCTGGAAATGGGAGGACCATGACCGAAACGGCATCCGGGCTCCCCGGCGGCAACGGACAAAGATCATGAACACGGCACCGCTCAAGGCGGGACCCCGCATGGGCACCAAGCCGGCGGAGGTGACGACCAGCCTCGCCTACCTCGTCGGAGCCGGTCTGATCATCTGGTCCGCCTACATCCACTTCCACCTGTGGGATTCGGTGGGCTACCGCCATATCCCCACCATCGGACCGCTTTTCTTGCTGCAATCCATCGGCGGGTTGATCGTGGGATTGCTCGTGCTGGCCTTCCGCCAGGTGTGGATTGCCGTGGCCGGCATCGGGTTTGCCGCCTCCACCATGGTCGGCTTCCTGCTGACCGTCGGGCTCAAGGGCGGCTTGTTCGGCTTCAAGGAATCCTGGTCGGCGTCGTTCGCCCATGAGGCCTTCGCCATTGAAATCGCCACCATGGTGGTGCTGTTGATCGCTGGGGCGCTCAGCCTCACAGGGTCAGCGTCCTCGACGAGAGCCGGATCCACCCCATCCGTTGCTCCGATGACGGGCGCATAGCGGGCCGGGTCTGCGTCTTCTTCTCCCAGCAGGGATGCAGGCCCGGCTCATTTCGCTTCTGTTAGCGCACCCCGGCAAAGAGATCGTCTTCGGGCACCGGCGCCTGCGTGGTGTCGTGCACCCGCACGAAGCTCTCCTTGCCCATGATGGTGCCGAACAGCTCCTCCCCCATTTTGAGGAAGAAGATGTTGTCGCTCTGGCTGGCGTGGGCGGCCAGTGAGGCGAACTTGCGCCCGGCCACGGCAGTGCAGTCGACCACCGTGGTGATCAGCTCGTCGGGGGTGCCGAACTCCGGGTTCTCCTGCACCTCTTCGGGCAGTTCGATCCCCGAGTCGCGCAGGGTCTGGCCGAAACTCTGCAGCATGGAGCGGGCTACGGCGGTGTAGTACAGCTTCTGCGGAATGCCGCACTCGGCCATGGCGGCCAGCGTGATCCGGTTGGCCTGAATGTGATCGGGGTGGCCGTAGAAACCGTTCTCGTCGTAGGTCACCACCACCTGCGGTTGGTACTGACGCATGAGGTCGGCCAGGCGGTGGGCCGCCACGTCCACCGGGGTCTGCCAAAAGGAATTGGGTGCTTCGTTCTGGGGCCACCCGTCCATACCCGAGTCGTGGTACCCCAAGAGCTCGAGGTGGGCCACGCCGAGCGCCCGGCAGCTGTCCTTGAGTTCCTGCAGGCGCAGCGGAACGACCACGTCTTCATCGTGGCTCGGGTCGTCAGGCTTGATCCCACCCGGTGCGTCCCCCAGCTCGCCGTTGGTGCAGGTCACCAAGACGGTGCGCACCCCTTCGTCGGAGTAACGGGCCAGGATGCCGCCGGTGCCGATGGCCTCGTCGTCCGGATGGGCGTGTACCGCCATGAGCGTGAGTGGTTGGTCAGCCATGGGATGAGCCTAAGAGAGGTTCAGGCGTCGACATGCACGAGGGCGGCCGCACCCTCGAAGAACAGCGGACTGGCCCAACGGCGGGTATCCCGGCAGAAATCGGCCAACCAGGTCCATTCGGCCGGGCCGCCGGGCGACGAAGCCGCCAACTCGGCCTCGTTGGCGTAGGTCAGATTGACGAAGCGCGTGATGTGGTCGGCCGTGATCGGCACCGGCTGCCCAGTGAAACGGTCACGGAAGTGAAGGTCGGTCACGGTGGTTCCAAGAGCGCACAGTTGGAGGTAGAAGTCGTCCCGGTCGCACGACGCATAGAAGTACACGAGCGCTTCGGCCTCAGCTCCTATGACATCGGCCAGGAGGCGCCGGTCCCCCAGTCCGAGGATGTGCGGTTCGAACCCGTCGGTGCCGTAGGTGGCGTGGCCCAGCGCAGCCAGGGCCAGGAGGTCCTGACCACCCCACTCCCGGACCAGCCGCTCGGTGCCCAGGAGGTGGGTGAGCAGGTCGCCGAAAATGTGGTCGGTCCGATCCGCCGCGTGGCCGCGTAGGAAGGCCAGGACAGCCTCTCGATGCTGGTCGAAGGCGGTTATCACGTCTGCAGCCCGCCTACGGCAGCGGAAAGGACCTCGAGTTCTGAACGCCACTCGGGCGGAGGCGAGATCGGGCGCACCACGAACTTGGAGAACCCCACGTCGAGGTAGGACTCGACCAGGGCACGCAGCCCGCTGAGCCCGACTGGGATGATCTCCTCCAGCGGCCGACCCCGGGCCCGACGGGTCAGCGAGGCAATGGCCCCGGTGCTGAAATCGGTGCCTTCGGGGGCATAGGCGATGCTCACGCCGAAGTGCTCCGGGCTGATCGATCGCCCGTGGTCCTCGGCCACCTGGTCGATCACCTTCTTGCCGTCGGCCGCATCCTGTGGCGTGCACAGGGCCGGGAGCCACCCGTCGGCCAGCCGCCCGCAGCGGTCCAGTGCGGCGGGGGCGTTGCCGCCCAGCCAGACATCAAACGGGTCCTGCGTGGGGCGGGGCGACACGGTGACCTCGCTGAAGGTGCCGGACGGCCCGTCGTGGCTGACGGATTCCCCGGCCCACAGCCGACGCAGCACGGGCAGTGCCTCGTCCATCAAGCCGCCCCGGGCGGCCGGATCCACCCCGACGGCCAGACGCTCGCCGCCAATGGACAGTCCCGGCACAAACGTCAGGAGGAAGCGACCAGCCGAAAGATGATCGAGGGTGGCCACGGCCTTGGCCAGCCACACCAGGTTGCGTCCGGGGAGAAGCATGGTGGTGCCGATCTTGAGGTCGGGGCAGGCACCCGAAACCCAGGCCAGGCCCACCAGGGGATCGGGACCCGGACGGGACAGCACCTCGGGGAGCCAGAGGGAATCGAAACCGCACTCTTTGATTGATTTTCCGAGGGCCACCATGGCCTCGGGGGCCAGGTTCTCGCCCCCGGCGCTGATGCCGATACGAATCTTCATGGTTCCCTCAATCCGGCGCCGAGGCCAGGGCGGCGATGGCTCGCTCCAGACCAGCGTCATTGACGTCGTGGTGGGTGACCAGGCGCATCGTGTTCGGCGCGATGGTCCCGGCCAGGATCCCGGCCCCGTCCAGATGGGCCAGCAAGGATTCGGGCGCAGGGTGGAAGAACGTCACGATGTTCGTGCGCACGTCGGCGGGGTCCACCCCGGCGTCGGGCCAGCGATCGGCTACCACCTCGGCCAGCCGGCCGGCCCGATGATGGTCCTCGGGCAAACGCTCCACCATGGTGGTCAGGGCGATGAGGCCGGGTGCCGCCAGCACACCGGCCTGGCGCATGCCGCCACCAAATCGCTTGCGCTCCAGCCGGGCCTCGCTGATGAGGTCGACGGCGCCGGCCAGCAGGGAGCCGACGGGGGCGCAGAGCCCTTTCGAGAGGCAGCACATCACGGTGGTGGCGGGAGCGGCCCAGTTCGCGGCGTCGATGCCGGTAGCGGCCTCGGCATTGAAGAGTCGGGCGCCGTCCATGTGCACCGGCACCCCGTTGGCCGCCGTCACCACGGCCTTCCAGGCTCCCATGGTCCACGGGGCTCCGGAGGCGGCCATATGCGTGTTCTCCACGCTGATCAGCGACACCGTCGGCTGGTGGTACCCAGAGGCGGCCAGTCCCCAGGCCACGTCATCGGGGTGCACCATGCCGTCCTCGTCATCGACGGCCAAGAACTGCACGCCGGCGTTGCGGGCAGCCGCCCCGTACTCGTAGGCCACCACGTGTTGCCGACGACCGGCCACAACGGCCGTCCCGGCTCGGGATAGCAACCGGACGGCGATCTGGTTGGCCATGGTGCCCGAAGGCACGAACAGGGCCGCCGGCTTGCCCAGGCGCTCGGCGAAGGCTTCCTCCAGCGCCCGCACGGTCGGGTCTTCGCCGTAGTCGTCGTCGCCGACCACGGCGTCGGCCATGGCCCGGCGCATGGCCGGGGTGGGTTGAGTCACGGTGTCGCTGCGCAGGTCCACCACATCGCCCACCGGCACGTCAGCCACGGGCCGAGCCTAACGCCGCCCCATTAGCCTTCAGGCGTGACGACACCCTCTGACCCGGCCGACCATTTGAGCGGGCGGATGCCCGGTCAGCACCACGACATCCACGAACTCTTGGACGTCGAAATGGTGGAGGCCGGGCCGGACAAAGTGGTGCTCCGGCTGCCGGTGACGTGGAAGGTGCACCAGCCCTACGGCCTCCTGCACGGCGGCGTGTCGGCTCTGCTGGCCGAGTCGGCCGCCAGCATCGGCGGCGCCCTGGCCGCCGGACCCGACCGTCAGGTCGTGGGCACTGAACTCAACGCCAGCCACCTGCGCGGCATGCAGGGGGGCCATCTGACGGCCACAGCCACGCCGCTGCGGGTGGGACGAAGCGTGCAGGTCTGGGCCATCTCCCTGACCGACGACGAGGGTCGCGCCATCTGCGAAGCGCGCTGCAGCCTGGCCGTGCTCACCCCCAAGTAGGCACGGCAATCCCTGCGGCGTAACATGCACGGTGTGACGCCGGTAGGAAGCGGAAGAACCCGACCGGCTCTCGGCCTTATTCTCCCCGCCACCTTGCAGGGAGAACTGCCTGACCGGCCCGGTGCTACCGGTGGTGCGAACTTAGCCACCGCGGCAGACGTGGCCGAGCTGTGCCGGCAGGCTGAGGCCACCGGCGCCGATTCCCTGTGGGCCGTCGACCATGTCTTCTGGCCCCATCCGATTCACGAATGCCTGACCACGTTGGCCATTGCCGCCTCGGCCACCCGTCGACCCACCCTGGGGAGCTGCGTGCTGCAGCTACCCCTGCGCCAGCCGGCGGTGGTGGCCAAACAGGCCACCGCGCTCCAGCAGCTGTCCGACGGGCGCTTCATCCTCGGACTGGGTGTGGGCAGCCATCCCGGCGAATACAAGCAGGCCGGCATTGACTACCACCACCGGGGCCGCCTCATGGACGAGGGCATCGCCGCCATGCAGGACGCCTGGGCCACCGGTACAGAGCCGGACACGCGCTACCGCCAGGAGCCGGTTTCGCCCCGGGTCCCCTTGTGGATCGGCGGCGCCAGCGCGGCAGCCCGGCGACGCGCCGCCGCGGTCGGGGACGCCTGGGTGCCCCTCTTCGTGACGGCCGATGACTACGGGCCGGCCCTCGACCACCTGCGACAGGAAACCGTGGCGGCTGGCCGTCCCATCGATGCCGTGGAACCGGCAGTCGTGGTCTTCGTCCACGTTGGTCGGGACGGGGAGGCGCACGAAGACGGGGCGCAGTGGCTGTCGGACCTGTACGGCCTGCCCCCCAAGGCGTTCGATCGGCATCTCGTGGCCGGATCTTCTGAGGCGTGTGCCGCCTCACTGGCGCGGTTCGTCGAAGCCGGGGCCCGCCACATCGTGGTGATGGTGGCCGGGGCCCCTGCCGTTCAGCACTTCGGGTTCTTGCGATCCGCCTTTGTAGCCCTGAGCCAGACGATCCCGGTCGGCGTGGCCGGGTGACGGGAGATCTGTGAGCAGTCCGGAAATTGCCATCCTCGGCACCGGCATGACGGACATGAGCCGGCGTGACCTGTCCCTCGAGACCATGGCCTACCAGGCCACCCATGAGGCCCTGACCGATGCCGGGATCGAACCGGGCGATCTCGGACTCGTCATCGTGGGCAACGCGCTGGCCGGACGGCTGAGCGACCAGGCCTGCGTGCGGGGCCAGTCGTTCATGCGCAAAGCGGGGCTGGGCGACGTGCCCATCGTCAATGTGGACAACTCATGTGCTGGCGGGAGTTCCGCCCTGCATCTCGCCACCCTGATCGCCGCCGCCCACGAGCAGCCCATCCTGGCCCTGGGGGTCGAGAAGATGTGGACCGGCAACCGAGACGAGACCATGGCCGGTATTGAGGACGGGCTGCCATCGGACTACCGGCACGACCTGCACCACCGACTGCTGGACGACGACAACCCGGCTGGCAGCATCCTGATGGGTCTCAACAACACCTGGGCCCAGCGGATCATGGCCGATCGCGGGGTTACACCCCGACAGATCGCGGCGGCCGCCGTCAAGGCTTTTGACCATGCGGCGCGCAACCCGCTGGCCCAGTGCCAGCGCACCGTCTCCATTGAAGACGTGCTCAACTCCCCCCAGGTCGCGGGCGTCCTGACCCGGTTGATGTGCAGTTCTTTCACCGATGGCGCCGCCGCCGTCATCGTGGGTGGTCCAGCCGTTGCGGCCCCAGCCTCGGCCCCCCGTATCATCGGTTCGGTGGCCCGCTCGGGAAACGGACTGCTCGACTACCACGAACGTATGACGCAGGCGGCCGAGGCCGCCTGGGAGGCCTTCGGCATCGGACCCGAGGACGTTGAGGTCGTCGAATTGCACGACGCCACCGCTGCCGAGGAGATCTACGCCCTCGAATCCATCGGGTTGTTCGCCTTCGGTGAAGCCGGTCCGGCCACTGAGTCGGGCCAGACCGGGGTGGACAGCGCCGGCCTGGTGGTCAACCCCAGCGGCGGACTGGTGGGCCGCGGTCATCCCCTGGGCGCCACCGGCCTGTCGCAGGTGGTGGAGCTGGCCACGCAGTTGCGGGGCCGAGCCGGGGCGCGGCAGATCCAGGGCGCCCGGATCGGGCTGGCCGTGAACTCAGGCGGCATCATTGAGGGCGACGCCGGCTTCATCGCCGTCCACGGCGTACGGGCCGGGAAGGTCGACACGTGAAGGGCATCCGCATCACCGGCTGGGGCATCGCGGTGCCGGACAACGTTGTCACCAACGACGAAATGGCCTTGACCATCGACACCAGCGACGCCTGGATCACCGAGCGCACCGGCATCCGGGAACGGCGGTGGGGCGGCACCACCTCCAGTCTGGCCATCGAAGCGGGTCAGGAAGCGCTGAAGCGTGCCGGCCTCACGTCGGCCGAGATCGACCACCTCATTCTGGCCACGACGACGCCCGACGGCGTCGTGCCGGGCACGGCTCCCAGCGTGGCCCACGCCCTGGGCATCGGTGGCGGCGCCTTCGACATCAACGCGGCCTGCTCGGGCTTCGTCTACGGCCTGGTCACGGCGGCCGGACTCATCGCCACGGGCAGCGGACCGATCCTGCTGATCGGGTCCGAGACCCTGTCGAGAATCACGGATCTCACCGACCGGGCCATCGCCATCATCGTGGGTGACGGGGCGGGCGCCGTGGTGGTCGAGCCCGTCGACGGTCCGGGTCAGCTCTTGAGTTGGAACCTGAACAACGACGGGTCGCTGCGCCACCTGCTCAAGTGCGAGCACGGCGGCACGTTGTTCATGGATGGCAAAGAGGTTTTCCGCAAGGCCGTGCGGGTAGTGGTGGAGTCGTGCACGCAAGCGATGAAGGACGCCGGCCTGGGTCCGGACGACATCACGTTGATGGTGCCGCACCAGGCCAACCTGCGCATCATCCAGGCGGCCTGCCAGCGTTTGGGGATTCCCGAGGAGCGGGCCGTGGTGGTCATCGACCGCTACGGCAACACCTCGTCGGCCTCCATCCCCCTAGCCCTGCACGATGCGCTGCAGAACGATCGCATTCATGACGGCGACACGTTGCTCCTCACCGGCTTCGGCGGCGGCATGACCTGGGCCAGCGCCGTCCTGCGCTGGGGCGAGTGAGCGCCTCGACCCTCCGGCCGCCCCTGGTGATCCTGGCCGCCGGACGGGCCCGCCGCTATGGCGGCGTCAAGCCGCTCGCTCCGGTGGGCACGCACGGCGAGGCCGTCATCGACCTGGTCGCCAGCGACGCGCTGGCCGCCGGCTTCGGCTCCATCGTGCTGGTGCTCGGGCCCGAAACCGGGCCGGCCATCCGCTACCACGTCGAGCGTACGTGGCCCTCTGGCGTCTCGGTCGAGTTTGCCACCCAGCGCCGCCCGCTGGGCACCGTCAACGCCGTGCTCTCAGCCGCCGAGTTCATCAGCAGCACCCCCTACGGCGTGGGCAATGCTGACGACATTTACGGGCGGGCCGCTTTCGCCCAGATGGCGGAGCACCTGAGCGGAGCGCAGGCCTCGGACGCGCTGGTCGGGTACCGGCTGTCGAACGCCATCGTGGGATCGGCGCCCGTCACGCGGGGAGTGTGCCAGCTCGACGATCAGGGTCGCCTGCTCAGCGTGGCCGAGCGCCGCCAGGTCAGCTCTGTCGGTGACGGCACGTTCCGTTCGGCCGACGGGCTCGAGCCCGAGGAGTTGTCGCCCGACGCCCTCGTTTCCATGAACCTCTGGGGCTTCACCCCCGCCTTCCATCAGGTGCTGGTCGAGGCCATGGCGGCGGCGACCGACGCATCGGAGGAAGCCGAGGTGTTGCTGCCGGTGGTGGTGGCGGACGCATTGCCCACCCATCCCTTCACCGTGCTGCCCACCGATGGTCGCTGCATCGGAGTGACCCATCCCGATGACCTCGCTCTGGTCCAGGCCGAATTGAACCATCAGGTGGGCCGGGGCGAGCGGGCGGCCGCCCTGTGGTCCGTCGGCGTCTAGACGTCAGCACCTCTGGGGAGCGCTGAGCTGTCGAGGTCTTGGAGAAACTCGAGAACGGTCTGGCCATAGAGGCTCGGGTGGGTGAAGCGAAACATGTGCCCTGTGCTGGGCAGCACAACTTCGCGGGCGTTGGGGAGGCCCTCGCAAAGCTCCCGAGCCGCGTGGGCCCCAACGAGCCGATCGTCGGCGGGAGTAATGAGCAGGGTGGGCACGTCGACCTTGACGAGCTGATCGCGTACGTCAAAGGAGATAACGCTGGTGACGCGGGCGCTGTACGAGGTACGTGGAGTGTTCTCGATGAACAACCGGCGGTAGTCGTTCTGGCGATGGGGGACTTCGGCATCACGGTCGAACGGCGAGGCGAGCTCGCGAGCATGAACGCGCAACGTGCCTTGCCGATAGAGCGGTCCGGCGGCATAGCGCGACCCTCGGGCCGCTACCCCCTTCCAGCGTGGAAGAGGGTTGGCTGCAAACCCACCCGAGAGCACCAGCCCGCGTAGACCGGCCGGTTGTCCGAGCGAGAGATTGAGGCTGATGACGGCGCCGAAGGAGTCGCCGACGAGCACATAGTCAGAGAGGCCCTCGACCTGCGTGGCGAGAAAATCGGTATAACGATCGACCTCGTCGAGCCCTTCGGGGAGGCGCATTGTGCGTACCGGATAGTCCCGCAGTGGGGCGAGCTGTCGCTCGTCCCATGGGGCGCCCGAAAAGCACGGGACGGTGACGAGCGTTGGCCTGGTGGTGATTGACACGGTGGGATCCTCTTCCGAATTAGATGACGTGTCACTTAATATACCATGACACGTCATCCATTTGCCATAGGCTGAGGGGATGCAGCCGATAGAGGAGTTCCGCTACCTCGTCCTGGCCGCCCAGCGCGAAGGGGCGCGGGCGCTGGCGACGGAACTCAAGCGACATGACTTGACGCCCTCGCAAGCCGAGGCGATCGCCGTCTTGCGTGATGCGGGCCGGCCGCTGACGGTGAGGGAGATCGGGCAGCGTCTCGTATGCGAAGGCGGTAGCCCGAGCAGGCTGATGGGCACGCTGGCGCACAAGGGGTTGGTGGAGTCAGCCGTTGGCTCGGCGGACAAGCGAACCACGCTGCTCTCTCTCACCTCGACCGGCATGGACGCAGCGCGAGCCGTGCATCAGATAGAGCAGAACCTCTATGGGGCGCTCCGCATGATCCTGGACGACGACCAGGTTGCGGCTGTGGTGCCGGTGCTGCGCGAACTTGTCGAACTACTCCCGGCCGGGCAAGCGTTACAACGCCGGATCGCCGACAAGGGCCTGAGCAAATAGCATTTGGGCATCGAGGAGCTGGGCAAATTGAGCCCGGACGCGACACAGTCCCGAGTAACCGTTCGGCCGAAGCCTCCCGTGCTCCTCGGGACTGCATCTGAGACGTACCGCCGGCCACGCGTCGGGATCGTGTCGGACAATCCCAACCCGGGCCTAGTCGGGCAACTCCAGGGAAGTTGCCGTTCCGAACACGGACCGTCTGTTGTCGGAACCTTCCACCCGCTCCGGCCGCGAGCCCCTTGCGGAACTCAAAGCCGACCCTCGACACCACCTTGCGGCGATCTCTCGGCCACCATCAGGTCCGCCTTGCGGCTTCCCTTCCGGCTTCCCTTCCTCCCTCCTTGCGGTGGTCGGTTGGGGTTCGGCGGGCTTTCGTCTCCGAACTGACACCAGGTTGCGCCTCCGGTTTCGCAAGGTCAAGAGCCCGACGCGAAATCCAGATGTTCTCCCCACCTTTCCTGCAGTCATCCCCAGGGAGTGCGCACGTATCCCCCGTTTATCCCCATGTCGGCGGGTTGGCCCGGGGCCGCGTGATCTCGAAAAATCCGCCCTCGCTCGACAACACCGTGATGGCGTCCCACATACGGAGGGCAGCCTCCCCCGTCGGCGCCGGTGCCATGACAGGGCCTTTGAAGCCGTGGGCCGGATCGTCCCGCACCACGATGGTCGGGGTCTGCGTTTTGGGGCCGCCAAAGTCATAGGCCACCACCATGGACGCCCTGATCGGTTCGTCCCATGAGGGATCGTCGGCCGCCGCTTCCAGGTCCGGGTCGAGCCGGGCGGCTCGCAGGCAATCAGCGAAAAGCGCTTCGTTGGTGGCCGCCGCTTTGGGATCCCCGAAGACCCGCTGACCCCATTGGCGGTAGAGCTCGCCGACGGCGGCTTCACCCGCCTGACTCCTGGTTGCTTCGAACACGCGGAGCATCCCATGCGAACGGGTGTGCGCCGCGATGACCATGTCCCGGCGGTCGGTCGGCACCGTGGGGGCGGTGCCGCCCTCGTCCCGGAAGTGCAGGGAATACGAGCGCCACGTCACCTGCAGGTCGCGTTGGGGCGCCACTTCCTCCACCCAGCGGGACGTGATCCACGCCCAGGGACAACTGGGGTCAACGTAGAACTCGACGGCGGTCATGTGCTCAGGCTAACGGGAAGAAAAGCTGACTCCGCAGCGAATGTGTGTCGATTTCGCACCGGTTCGCCCGTCACCTGAGTGTCAGAATCACCACGCAACCGGAAGGACATCTGCCATGCGCTACACCCTCTTGCTCCACTATCCCGAACGCACCAGCGACGACCTCGAGCCTGCCGCCCTCGAAGCGGGCATGCAGGCGTTCCAGTTCTACGCCCAGGCCCTGGACGAGGCCGGATTGCTCGTAAGCGCCGAGGTGCTCCAGCCCTCGACCGCCACCACCACGATCACGCTCCTCGGCGGCGAGCTGGCCGTGCAGGAGGGGCCGTTCGCCGACCTGCAGGAGCGCCTCGGTGGCACCTTCGTCATAGAGGTAGCCGATCTGGACGCCGCCATTGCGTGGGCCAGTCGGGCGCCTTCGGCCTCGTGGGGCCATGTCGAAATCCGGCCGACGGCGACCCGCTACGTGGACGGTGCCTGGCAGGGCGCGCAGCCGGTCCAGTGACCTCGGGGGAGGCCGGTGCGGCGGCCGAGCGGGCTGCTCGGGAGTCGTACGGCCGCCTCCTGGCCGTCCTGGCTTCCTCCGTTGCTGACGTGGCGCTGGCCGAGGACGCTCTGGCCGACGCTTTCGAGCGCGCCCTGCGCACCTGGCCCACCACGGGCGTGCCGGACAACCCGCAGGGATGGCTGGTGACCGTGGCCCGCAACCGCATCCGTGACCGCCTGGCCTCGCCGTCCGTGCGGCGGACCGCGCCGTTGGATGATCGGCTGGCGGCGGCGCTGGCCGAGCCCGATCCGGACGCGCTCCCCGACAAGCGGCTCGAGCTGTTGTTCGCCTGCGCCCATCCGGCCCTCAACCCGACGGTGCGCACGCCCCTGATGTTGCAGGTCGTGTTGGGCTTCGGGGCGGACCGCATCGCCAGGATTTTCGCCGTCCCCACCGCGACCATGGCCCAACGCCTGGTCCGGGCCAAGCGCCGCATCCGGGTCACCGGCATCCCGTTTCGCGTTCCGACCCGGGCCGAACTGCCGGCCCGGCTACCCGCCGTGCTCGAAGCGATTTACGGGGCCTACGCCATCGACTGGCTCGACCAGCACGAGCGCATCCGAGAATCGGTGGCCGATGAGGCACGGTGGCTCGCCGTGCTCACGGCCAGCCTGCTCGACACCGAACCTGAGGCGTGGGGCCTGGCCGCGCTGCTGACCTTGGCCCAGTCCCGGGCACCGGCCCGGATGAGCACGCCGTGGCCCGCGCTCGAAGATCAGGACACGGCGCTGTGGGATCGACCGCTCATCGCCGAGGGCGAGGCGATGCTCCGGCGCGCCTACGCGCTCGGCGCACCGTTGGGCCGCTTTCAACTCGAGGCCGCCATCCAGTCGGCCCACTGCGACCGGGCCCGGACCGGGGAGATCGACCGCGAGACCATCATCCGGCTCTACCGCGGCCTGGTGGCGGTGGCGCCGACCGCCGGCGCCCGGGAAGCCTTGGCCGCTCTTACAGGGGCGTGACGTAGGCGCCGGAGATGCCGCCGTCGACCAGGAAGGTGTTTGCCGTCATGAAGGACGAGTCATCCGAGGCCAGGAAGGCGGCTGCGGCGGCGATTTCGCTCGCTTCACCGAAGCGCCCCATGGGGATATGCACCAGACGACGGGCCGCCCGTTCGGGATCCTTGGCAAAGAGCTCCTGCAGGAGTGGCGTGTTGACCGGACCGGGGCAGAGCGCATTGACGCGGACACCCTGGCGGGCGAACTGCACGCCGAGCTCGCGCGACATGGAGAGCACGCCGCCCTTGCTGGCCGTGTAACTGATCTGGCTGGTGGCCGCCCCCAGGATGGCCACGAACGACGCCGTGTTGATGATGGAGCCCTTGCCGCGGGCCAGCAGGTGGGGCAGGGCGTACTTGCAGCAGAGATACACCGAGGTGAGGTTGACGTCCTGCACCCGCTGCCAGGCGTCGAGCGCGGTGTCAAGAATGGAGTCGTCGTCGGGCGGGCTGATGCCGGCGTTGTTGCAGCAGATGTCGATGCCGCCCCAGGCCGCGGCCACCTCGCTGTAGAGCGCTTCGACCTCTTCGGGCGAGGTCACATCGGTCCGCACGAACATGCCGCCGATGCTTTCGGCCAGCGCCGTACCCTCTTCCACGTTGAGGTCGACCACCGCCACCTTGGCCCCCTCGGACGCGAAGCGCTCGCACATGGCCCGACCGATGCCGCTGGCCCCACCGGTGACGACCGCCACCTTGTCCACCAGCCGGTGGGCGTACGGGGTGCTCTCGCTCATGGTGCTCCTTTTGGGTTGGTTGGTTGCTACTCGGAACTGATGAAGACGTTCTTGACGTCGCTGAAGGCATCTAGGGCGTCGGGGCCCAACTCGCGGCCGATGCCGGACTGCTTGGCACCCCCGAAGGGGGTCCAGTAGCGGACCGAGGAGTGGGAGTTGACCGACAGGGTTCCCGTATCGAGGGCGCGGGCCACCCGGATGGCCCGTCCGACGTCGCGCGTCCAGAGCGAGCCCGAAAGACCGTAGGGCGTGTCGTTGGCCAAGGCGATGGCGTCGGCCTCGTCCTCGAAGGGGATAACCACCACCACCGGGCCGAAGATCTCTTCGGTGGCGGCCCGGGCCCTGGGATCGACGGGAGCCAGCACGGTCGGGGCGAACCAGTTGCCCGGACCACTGGGGAGGGTGCCCCGGAAGGCCACCGGGGCTTCGTCAGGGACGAACGAGGCCACCGAGGCCAGGTGCCCCTCGGATATGAGCGGGCCCATTTCGGTGGATTCGAGCGCCGGATCCCCCACGACGACGCCCTTGACGGCCGGTTCGAATAGTTCCATGAAGCGTTCGTAGGCCGAGCGCTGCACCAGGATGCGGGAGCGGGCGCAACAGTCCTGCCCGGCATTGTCGAACACGCCGTAGGGCGCCCGGGCGGCGGCCAGTTCGATGTCGGCATCGGCGAAGACGACGTTGGCGCTCTTGCCGCCCAGCTCCAGCGTGACCCGCTTTATCTGATCGGCGCAGCCCGCCATGATGGTGCGGCCCACCTCAGTGGAACCGGTGAAGCAGAGCTTGCGTACGGCCGGATGGGTGACAAACCGCTGACCCACCACACTCCCCTTGCCGGGCAGGATCTGCAGCACGCCCTCGGGCAGACCGGCTTCGAGCGCCAGCTCGCCGATGCGGAGGGCGCTCAGCGGCGTCAACTCGGCCGGCTTGAGGACGACGGTGTTTCCCGCCGCCAGGGCCGGGGCGAAACCCCAGCCGGCGATAGCCATGGGGAAGTTCCAGGGGACGATGATGCCGACCACGCCCAACGGCTCGTAGAACGTCATGTCGATGCCGCCGGGCACCGGGATCTGGCGACCGCTGTGGCGCTCCGGCGCGGCCGAGTAGTACTCGATGACGTCGCGCACGTTGCCAGCCTCCCAGCGGGCATTGCCGACCACGTGTCCGGCGTTGGTCACCTCCAGCTGGGCCAGTTCCTCGCCGTGGGCGTCCACGGCGGCGGCGAAACGACGCAGGAGGCGGGCCCGGTCGCCCGGGGCCACGGCCCGCCAGGTCTCGAAGGCCTTGGCCGCTTTGTCGATGGCGGCGTCGGCGTCGTTCAGGCCGAGGGAGGGGACGGTGGCGATCTCACGTCCGGTGGCTGGATTGAGGACGGAGGTCACGCCGGTCTCGGTTGTCTGCACCCCTTGATCTTTGCCGATGACGGCATGACCCTCGTCCGGGTAAGGATCGGCCGCCGCCGGTACAGTTCCCGCCGTGCCCACTGACGTCCCTGCCACTGCGCCCACCGAGCAGTTCAATCTCTCTGTTGCCTTCGACACCTTGGTCGAGTCCCTGGGCGATCGCGACTGCATCGTCTGGCGGGACCGCCGCCTGTCCTACGCCCAGTTGGCCGAACGCTCGCGCCGCTTGGCCTCCTATCTGCACGAACGGGGTCTGGGCGTCCAACAGGAGCGGGGCGGCAACCTGGCCGGTCACGAGTCGGGCCAAGACCACGTGGCGCTGGCCCTCTACAACGGGAACGAATACCTCGAAGGCATGCTGGGGTCGTATCGAGCCCGGCTGGGTGCCTTCAACGTGAACTACCGCTACGTGGGCGAAGAGCTGCGCTACCTGCTCAATGACGCCAAGCCCCGAGCCATGATCCTGCACGCTTCCCTGGCGCCGATCATGGCCGAAGTGCTGCCCACCCTGGACAGCCCGCCCGAGGTCATCCTGCAGGTTGAGGACGAATCAGGCAACGCCTTGCTGTCCGGGGCAGTGGACTACGAGGAGGCCTTGGCCGGCGCCGACCCGGGCGGACCGCCGGTCGACCCGCACCCCGACGACCTGTACATCCTTTACACCGGCGGTACCACCGGCATGCCCAAAGGAGTGCTCTGGCGCCAGCACGACATCTTCATGGCGGCCATGGGTGGGCGGAAGGTGGGCTCTTGGGAGATCGTCACCAGCTACGAGAACCTGATCGAGCGCCTGGGCGACACCATCCCGATCAAGTTGCTGATCCTGCCGCCGCTCATGCACGGGGCAGCTCAATGGGCCGCCTTCATGCTCATGGCCCAGGGTGCCACGCTGGTCTTCCCCAACGATTCCCGCCGGGTCGACCCCGACGACGTGTGGCGCACGGTGGAGCGGGAGAAGGTCAACTCCATGACCATCGTGGGCGATGCGGTGCTGCGACCCCTGGTCATGCAGCTTGATCACGCCGAGTACGACGTGTCCTCGCTCTTCGCCGTGGGCAACGGCGGCGCCGCGCTGACGCCGGCTGTGCGGGAGCTGGCCTTGGCCCGGCTGCCCAACATCATGATCTCGGACTCGGGCGGGTCATCAGAGACCGGAGCCCAGATGTTCGTGATGCGCAGCGACGCAGGGAAGGCCGGGAACTTCCTCCCCGGGCCGGGCACCGTGGTGGTCGATGCCGAACTGACCACCGTGCTGGATCCGGGCCACGAGGGCATGGGCTGGTTGGCCCAGACCGGCAACATCCCGCTGGGGTACCTGGGTGATGCCGAGAAGACAGCACGCACCTTCCCGGTGATCGAAGGCGTTCGTTATTCCATCCCGGGCGACCGGGCCCGCCATCTGGCCGATGGGCAGATCGAGTTGCTGGGCCGTGATTCGGTCACGGTCAACTCGGGCGGGGAGAAGATCTTCGTCGAGGAGGTCGAGCGGGCCATCGCCGGGCACCCCGACGTGGCGGACGTGGTGGTGACGGGCCGACCGAGCGAGCGCTGGGGCCAGGAGGTCGTGGCCGTGGTGCAGCTGGCGCCCGGAGCGGTGCCGTCGAGCGAGACGATCATTGCCGAGGCCTCGGAACACATCGCCCGCTACAAGCTGCCCAAGGACGTCATCTTCGTCGATCTCATCCAGCGCTCCCCGTCGGGCAAGGCCGACTACCGCTGGGCGGCCGAGCAGGCCGAGAAGGGCTGACCGATCGGAACCGGGTGACTCGTCTGGCTACGGATCATCTGCTCCTCCGGCCGTTGGCCCTGTCGGATGCCGAGCCATTCCATGCCCTGAACACCCATCCGTTGGTGGTGGAGCCCCTTGGTTCATCGCCCACCCGAGAGGAAAGCGATGTCCTCCTGGGTCGGTTGGCCGATGAGATGAGCGCCGAGGGACGGGGCATGTGGGCCGTTGAGGCGGCCGGTACGACTTCCTTCGCCGGCATGGTCGGGCTGCACACAGTCAATCCGGCCCTGCCCCTCGGTCAACGTCCGGTCGCAGGCGGTCATGGAGCGCATCGGCATGGAGCGAGCGGCGGGTGGTGGCTTCGACCACCCGTCGCTGCCGCTCGGGAGCCCGTTGCGCCGTCAGGTGCTCTACCGGATCACGCCCTGAGACAACCGGCCTTTACAGTCATGATGTGACCGCACCGCCCTCAGACCCAGAAGACTTCGTTCCCGATGGCCGCACGCGCTGCCAGTGGGCCAGCGGGCCATGGATGACGCCCTACCACGACACCGAATGGGGTGTCCCGGTCCACGACGACCGCACCCACTTCGAGTTCCTCGTGCTCGAGGGCGCGCAAGCCGGCCTGAGCTGGCTGACGGTATTGAAGAAGCGGGACGGCTATCGGCGCAACTTCGCCAACTTCGAGGTGGAGAAGGTGGCCCGCTTCACGCCGGCCCGCATCGAGAAGATCCTGTTGGATCCGGGCATCATCCGGAACCGGGCCAAGGTCGAGGCCACGGTGCGCAATGCGCGTGCCTTTCAGGCCGTGCAGAAGGAGTTCGGATCGTTCGACACGTACCTGTGGGACTTCGTGGGTGGAAAGCCCTTGGTCAACAAGTGGCGCCGCATTGAGCAGCTGCCGGCGTCGACGGCGATCTCCGAAGCGGTCAGCACCAACCTGCGCAAGAGGGACTTCCGCTTCGTGGGACCGACCGTCTGCTATTCGCATCTGCAAGCGGCCGGTCTGATCAACGACCATCTCGTGGGCTGTTTCCGCTACGCCGAGATCACCAAGAACAGCGCATAACCACCCGGGCACCGAAACGACCCATGACGGGTTCCTCGGGGCCGTGACCCCTGGCCTCCCACCATTCGTCGGGCGAGCCCGCCTCCACAAACCCCTCGGAGGCGTAGAAGGGTCCGTTCCACATGATGTCGCGATAGGTAGCCAAAGTGAGCTCGGGGTAGTCGTGGTCCTTGGCCCACTGCACTGAAGCACGCAGCAGCTCCCGGCCCCGTCCCTGCTGGCCGGCGTCCGGATGCACCGACAGCTGTTCGAGGTGGGCGCCTCCGGCCACGGGGTCGATGCGGGCAAAACCGACTGCCGGATCACCGACCACCAGGACGACCAACGCCTCGTGGAGTTCCGACACGGTGCACGGATCGGGCAGCGGCCCGATCCCCAACGACGCGAACATGGTGTCGGCCGCCCGCTCGACGTCGGGCAGGATGGCCAGGTCATCAGGGCGTGCTGTCCGGACGGGATCCACCAGAGTGACGGTACCTCCGGTTACGTCGGGTAGAGCGGTTGGACGATCCAGCTACTCCCGCCATCGGTGGTGTTCCAGAGGGCGTTGCCTCCCGGGCACCAACGGCCCACCGAAGCGTTTTCGAAGCCCAAGAATCCGGACAGCGGATACTGGTCGCTGGGCGAACCAGACTCGGAGGCCACCTGCTTCCAGTCTTGGCCGCCGTCCTGGCTGGCCCAGAGGAGGAATCGGGACGTGGCGTTCGGACCGGTCGTGTACCCGCTCAGGAAGATGGCAGAGGCGTTGGTGACGGCGATGCTACGGAAGAAGTCGGAGCCCGGCATGATCTGCTCTCCGGTGAATTCGGCCCCGCCGTCAGTAGAGACGGCCACATACGAATGCTGGCCGCCCCGGTCAACGCAGAGGCCGGTGACCACCGACGACGGGGCGGCGGCCAGAGCCGCCAGGTCGTACTCGTCTTGGCCGACCTGCACGCAGGGGTCCGCTCGCTCGGTCCAGCTGGCTCCACCGTTAGCGGACAGCCACAGCGTGGCATGAGCGTCGTCGGCACCGCCGGCGGGGTTGGCGAAGCCGGCCACGTAGATGTCGTCCACCCCTTGCCGGACCAGTTGGACCGAATCGGCCTGGAAGGGCGCCTTCAGAAGCCGCCAGGCGGCCGAACCGGCCGACGCTTCCTGCACGGTCAGGTCGCAGGGTCCCGGGCAACCGGTCTGGGTGTAGGAGATGCGGATGACATCGCTGCCGGCCGGCTCCAAGGCGGCCACCATGGGCCCTGGCACCTGATGCCACGACACCCCGCCATCGGTGGTCACGAACAAATTGGGGTCATAGGCGTACCCATCGAGATCGTTGGCGAAGCGGATATGCGTCACCTGGGGCCCGTTGGGGTCGCACCCGGTGTCACAGGCGCCGGCGGAGGCGGCAATCGAGCCGATTGGAGTCCAAATTGAGCCGCCATCGGTGGTGGACAAGACGGCGGTGCAGGCCGCCGAAGGACACGTTGAGGTCAGGGCCCAGCCACGGGTGGGGCTGACCCAGGTCAGGTCGTCGGTCTGTGTTGCTGAAGGCTGGGTGGTGGTCGTTGTGGTGAGCGGACCCACGCGAGACGGCGTGGTGGTGACAGAACCGCGGGGAAGGTTTGTCGATGGGTCGGCCTGCCCGTGATGCACCACGGTGGCCGAACAGGATGTCAAAAGCAGAACAACCAGGGTGAGTCCGACGAGCCGTGTGCGCTTCACATAGGGATCACGCCGGGAAGGCCGCAATGGTTGTCCCCGTCACCGGAAACACGCGGCCGGAGACCGAATCACACTGAGACCATGGGCGCGGGCGAGGTAGAGCCGTCGCCCGACCGAGAGCACCGTCCCTTCGTCGGCAGGAGTCAGCTCGTAGGCGCGCACGGCTTGGCTGTCCGGATCGGTGCAGGCCAGGTAGGACGACGCCGAGAGCCAGAGGACGTGGTTGCTGACCTCACCCTGCACGCCCCCGATGGACTCGTAGGGAGTCTGGCCACCGAGGCCGGTCGCCCGCTCGAGGGGGCTGTCCACCGGAAAGGGTGTGGGCGACGACACCGACTGCAGCGTGTCGGCCAGCAGCAGGCTGCTGCTCCCGGCATTGCCGCTCCGGGCCGAGACCCATACCCCGGCAGACGTGGCCGAGACCGAGCCCCCACCAACGGCGAACTCGGTGGACCAGGTGGCCAGGACGGCGCCGCTGGACGCATTCAACTGGTCGACCACCAACGTTGGCTGATCCAGCGCGACCGACTCGGGACGACCCGAGGCGTAGAGGAGCGTCCCGAGCGGATTCTCGCTGAGGCTCTCCATACTGAAGGGCAACGTTGCGCTGTGAAGCAGGCGGCCGTTTTTCGGATTGAGGGCGTAGAGCCGCAATCCGACCGAGACCCACAGCGGCCCACCGGTCGCCGCTGTCTCGGCGGCTTCAACGTCGATACCGGACACCGCTCCGGGAAGCGCCGAGGTGCCGACGACCTTCAACGTGTTGGGATCGATGCGATACAACCGGACCGCACCGGGTGTCCGAACCGACACCACCCACAGCCAACCACCGGCCAGGACCAGGCCCTCGGCGCCCGGTATGGGAGTGCGCATCGTTCGATGACGTAGGTCGGTGGGGTCAATGCGAGTGAGAGTGCCCGCCGGATTGGGCGAGGAAAGCGGGCGGCTGAGCGCAAACACCGCCCGGGTCCCGCCGGCCACCACAAAGACGTGGCCACCTGAAATGGCGATGGTCCGGCCAGGCCACTTCGGTGGCGCGGCAGTCGAGGCCGTGGCGATGGAGGGCAGGAGGAGCGTTGTTGCGAGGATGAACGCGACGACGAGTCCGGCAAGCCCGGTCAGGTACCGAGCGGGAACCAATGCACTCCGTCAGAGGTGTGCCACAAACCCACGCCATAGGAGCAGATCCAACCCTGGCTGGCGCTGATGAAGGTCACGTTGCCGGTGCCGCCGCTGCTGAAACCCGCCGTATCGAGGCCGGAGACCGTGGTCCACGTGCGACCCCCCGTCTCCGTCTTGACCATGGCCACCCTGAATGGGTACAGCCATGCCGTGGTGGAGCTGGCCACGGCCAGGTTCTTGTGACCAACGGTCAACGGTGCGATGTACCCATCCAGAGGCAAGGAGTTCGGTTGGGTGACCGCAGGGGGAGGCGTAGCGGCCCCGGTGGCCGAGGCGGTCAGCGTCCAGCTCAAGCCTCCGTCGCTCGAGCGAAAGAGCTCCTTGGACTGCAAGTCGGAATCAGGCTGGCTTCCGCAGAGCAACCAGAGGTCGTCGGTACTGGAGGCTGCAATTTCGGCTCCGAGATCGAAGGCGCCGGCGCACGGCACCGGACGGGTCTGCCAGGTCACCCCAGCATCTGCGGTGTAGATGAGCCCGATGTCCTGGCCTGGTTGGCTGGACCCGGGAGCAGCCAACACGTAGGCCCGGCTCTGGGTGATCCGGGCCAACTCGGCGTGTTCATCAATGGTCGGAGCGACGGGGAACTGGACGAACCCGCCCCCGCTGGCGTTTATCCACGTTGCTCCATTGTTGTCGGACTCCTCGACCACCAATGCGCACGGAGCAATCGGGTTTCCGGCCTCGGCCTTGACCACGCAGTCCGAAGTCAGGGCCCAGACGTTGGCGCCGATGGCGCTGACATCGTGGACCACCGGCCCGATAGAGGCGGCGTGCCAGGAGGCGCCATTGTCACTCGTGATCCATAGAGGCTGGTACCCGTCGGCCTCGGTCGCTCCGCCCCAGAGATAGCCAGTGGAGCCGATGAACTCGAATTGGCCCGGGTAGCCGGCGTTCTGGCCGTAGCCGGACGGCAGCGTGGGGTCCTTGACCTGCCAGCTGTTGCCGCCGTCGGTGGTGGCCGCCAACACCGCCTTGCCCTGGTGGGCGGCCAACCCGAACCCATCCGCGGCGGTGGAAAAGACCACATTGACGAGCGCCGTGGTGGGGACGCTGGTGCCGACGGGCAACGGGCTCGGCAGGGAGTTGAACTGGAAAGCCGTTTCGGTGGTCGACAGGTGGACTGGACCTGGACGGGCGACCAGGAATCCGGTGGCACCGCCGATGAGGACGACGCACGCGGCCGCGGCCGCACCCATGCGACGCCGCCGGATGGCGGTAGCCCGTCGCATGACACGGGCGAGGGCTTCGGGCTCAGGCGAGACGTCAGCAGGATCGTCAAGATGCTCGAACATGCTCACCTGACTCGGGACCCGATTCGGAAAGATGACGGCGCAGGGAGGCCAGGCCACGGGCGCCGTGGCTCTTGACCGAACCAACCGAGCATCCCATCTCCAGCGCCACCTGCACCTCGGTCAGGTCCCCCAAAAATCGGAGCACCACCACCTCGCGCTGCCGGCGAGGCAACCGGCGCAGGGCGGCCACCAGATCGCCGCGCTCGCCCAGCAGCGGGTCGACCACCCCCATCGGTCCGGTCATCAGCGGTTGGGCACGGCGGCGCCGACGGATCCGGTCAATGGCCAGGTTTGAGGCGACCCGGGTCACCCAGCCCTCGGGGCGGTCTTCTAAGCGAGCCCAACGGACGGCGACCCGGGACAAGGCTTCCTGAGCCACGTCTTCGGCGTCGCCCCGATCCCCCAGGATCCGGTACGCCACCCGGTGGGCCAGGCGGTACAGGTCGTTGAAGGCGATCTCGAAACCGGGTGACGGCTCCATGGTCATTGAGGATGTAGGCGGCGCGCAGTCCTCTTCATGTCGAACCTGCCACCTCCCTCCAGCATCGTGCACGCATCACCTGCCAGTCTCACGCCCTATGAGCCCAAAAGGTTGTCGTAGGTCTCGAACAATCGTGGCACTCCCATGGGTTCAAGGGTCTCTGGGCGATGGCGAATTAGCCAGACCCTGAATCCGGAGATCCGACGGGGCCACGTTCAGAGCCAATCAGACGGCCACTGCGGTTGAAGTACTCGATGGGTGGTTCACCATCCGAGGTGGCGGCCGCCGGGAGTGCTGCAACAAACCAGCGATTCCGTACCGATGTAGTCACTTCCTGTCCGTGCTGAAGCGCGAGGTGCACTCGGCTCGCCCCCACCGGCGCTTGGCCAACCTCAATGAAATAGTTGATCCCTGTTGGCGCATGCCATCTGATTCCAGACACCCCATATGACACCAAACCCTGCTCACCTGTCACCGATGACGGCGTTCCGGTGGTGCCGCCGCATGAGGTTCCAAGCGGAGTTGGCCTGTGAGACGGCACGGCGATTGCGGTGGTTATGCACCAAAAGGCTGACTTGTAGGAATAGCTCCATGCGGTAATAACCGCATCTCCAGGTCCACGACCCGTCGCTCGCAGGATCACCTGGCTGGAACTGAAGGAACCGCGAATGCTCTCGGGGACTCGCGTGATGATCTGCAACCCGAGCACCTTTTTCAGGGAAGCAGTGGCTACTTGATGGCTGGCTTGGTCGAAAGCGCCGGATGCAGCGGCGACCCCCGTTCCAGCGCCAACGATCCCTAACGCGACCAAGACGGCAGTACACGGTCGAGAACGAACGATATGCCCAGCTCGCCTTCGGATCGGCGACCGCTGCTGTGCACCCTCAGCCATGGAGATCGGTGCACCGTTGCGGAAGAATGCCGGCTCCGAGGGGTTGGGTATCAGCAGATGACTCGTCGCCTCATTAAGTCCATTGCGCAGGCGAGAGATAACTTCAGCATCATTCATGATTCCAAAGCCTTTCTAAGTTGATGCAGTCCTCGACTAGCCAGTGCCTTGACCGTCCCGGGTCGGCACTGCAGAGCTTCGGCAATGTCTGCTTCAGTGAAATCGGCCCAGTAGCGCAGCACGAGAGTGGCGCGCTGGCGATAAGGAAGTTGTTCCAGGACATCAAGCAGCTCCCGGGTTTCATTGGAAATCGAATCGGGGGTACCAACGAGTTGCAGTTTCCGTCTCTCACAGAAACCTTTGCGTTGAGCATCCCGCCAAAGGTTGACGAGTGTGACCCGCAAGAAACCACGGGGAATTTCAAGGTCTTCGAAACGCCGATAGACACGAAGAAATGCCTCTTGAACGAAGTCTTCGGACGAGCTGCTGCTCCCTTGAAGTCCCCAAACAAGACGTACTGCCCACACGTATTCAGACTGGTAGAACTCGACAAAGGACGACTTCCCCTGAATCGCTACCGCTGGCTCGTCCACTGGGTACACACTCCAATTGACGCCTGGGACAGGCGATTGGTTGCGCGTATCTTTGAAATCGGGTCTCTCGCCCGAGTGGGCGCCTGAAAATGGGCTCGCGGTCAGTGGGGTCTTGACCGTAGATATGCAGACAGCGACTGCGTTCGCTGTACCGTCAGCTGAATCTCGCATTCCCCGATGATGAGGGGAACGATGGTGCCGTGCCGATAGGGCTTGGCTTCCAAGTCGCACTCTGCATCACGGAACTGCCGCCATCGGCCTTGAACCTTGTTGACCGTCCTCTTGCCGAACTGAGCGGAGTCCTCGGTGAGCAGTGTGGTCAGCTGGGTTTGCACCTGCTTCAACTCCGATTGGGCACACTGATCCAACTGGATCTGCGATTGAGCAGTCTTCTCGCAGGAACTGTCGTATGACCCCGGTGCCGTGGTCGAGGTCGGAATTGCACCACTCGCCCCCGAGGAGACAATGGACAGGAAAAACAGACCGACCAAAGTAAGTGCCACCAGGTACCTGAAGCAACGAGCGGATTGGCTGGCCATGGCCCAGAAGTCTGCCAAATAATTCGCCCCACGGACTCTGCAACGAAACCAGAAGCCAAAGGGCTAGGGCTTCAATGAACTACTCGGCCGACGTCCAGAAGTTCGATCCGACCTCGCGACACGATACGTATAACGGCCGGTCGGTTCGACCCACCATTTACCCCATCGGTATCCGCAAATATCTTGCCGTCATGGCCGACCGCGATCCCCGATGGCCTGAACCCATTGAGTCCTGGCACGGATTGACGTTGAAAGGTGAAGACGCGCTTGAGCGAGGTACCGGTCACTTGGTCAATCGAGAAGTATCCGTAGTCACCGACGTAGACACTGCCATCTGGAGCTACCGCCAGTCCCGCCGGCGTCACATAGGTTCCGCCATCGAGCACAGGGGTTTGCCCAATGAGGCTTATGACTCCATCTAAGTCTTCCAAGAGGAGTTTCGGTGAGGAGTTGGCGACGTAGATGGCACCGGATGGTGCAACGGCGACAGCGTTTGGGAAAAATGCAAACGACGTTCCATCGACCGATAGTTGATCAGTTATTTCGCCATTTCTTGTGGTCGTAGCTGGAATGATGGTAGCGATTGCGCCGTTGCCGCTGACCGACTGAAGTCCAGCCGAGTCCGTCACGTAGAGCAGATGCGATGGGCCTACGGCAACCGCCGACGGATTTCCGAGTTGAGCAAGCGTTGAGATTATTCCACTCAGCGCTATGACTCGGATTCGATTGTTGCCAGTGTCGGCCACGTAGATCGTGCCGCCCGACGAGACGGCGATGCCCTGTGGGTCATCGAGTGCGGCAGCGTCTGCTGGTCCCCCATCCCCACTAAATCCGACGTGGCCGTTGCCAGCCACAGAATCGAGCCTCCCGCTAGGCAGGCGTTCGAGGACTTGGTTTGACCCCTCATTAGAAATCAGCACATTCCCATCAGCCGAAATTGCCATGGCTTGCGGGCGGTCAAGCGCGGCGCCCGGCGCCACGACTGCTCCGGAATGTCCTGCTGCCTTTGCAGGCAAACGATTGCCGGACTGCTTCGTTCCACCCTGGACGATCACAAATATCGCCATGGCGGCGGCTACAACAACGGATACGCCGACGAACCATCGTTGGTGGCGCCGGCGTCGGGCCTCCTTGAAGAGGACTTCGACGTGGTCATCCACTGGGAGAGATCGCTCGGATGGCCGCGTGATGGTCACAAAAGACCTGGCCCTTTGATTCGCATAGAGCTACTATGACTAGGACCATGCTGTCTGTCAACGTCGATCGAAATGGTGCGATTCTCCTCCATGATCAGGTCGCTGCCGAGGTACGTCGGGCGATCTCAGAAGGCGAGGCCGCACCAGGCGATCGTCTTCCGCTTGCCAAAGACCTTGCATCAATCCTCGGCGTAAACAAGAACACGGTGCTTCGTGCAATGCACCTGCTTCGCGACGAAGGCTTGGTGGAATTCACCAGAGGTCGTGGCATCACGGTCACGGGCACCCGGGAAAGAGGTGCTGTCCTCCATAGGGTTCGTGAGTTGATCGAATTTGCCCATCATGAGGGTTATCGACGCGACGAACTCATCGAAATGATTGCAGGACTTCCGTGAGCAAATCAGCAGCTCGAGGCGTTGGGGCATTCCGGCGTCCGCCCAGTCCCAACAACCGTCAACTCGGAATACCCGAGAAGGTTTGACCCGAAGACGTGCTGACGCCCTTCAACTCAAAGGCACCGTCGGGAACTCTCGATCCGTACTTGAGGAGTGAGATTTTGGTCCAGTAGGAACCACCCTCCTGCGTGACGAGTACACCTCTGTGGTCGAGACAAGATGTGACCAGGCCGAATCCGGTCGCATCGACCTTCACGCACCGCAACGGCCCGAAGGAGGCACTCTCTGTTCCGAAGAATTTGATGTGCTTCACCGGATCCGGCTTGGCCTGGCTCGCCTGATTGAGGTCGGTGACCTCACCGATCACCAGCCCTGGGAGAAAGGGCTCGACCGACTGTATAAACCCGTTCGATTCATGAAACCGACCCGGACCGCTGCAGGTCCAAGTTGTGACCTCGGCCTTGTGCCAACAATCCCAAGACTTCGATCCCATTTGTATCCATTGGGAAGAAATCCCGGATTTGGTCAGATAGAGAAATGACCACTTTCCCGAGCCGGCATTAAAACCTCGTTCCGGGACAATCTGTGCAATCTCAATCGTCCCTTGGCTTGGGCCTTCAACGTGGTACACCTCATCAAAGCGTCCGGATGCACCAGCCGTGGCCAGGGAAACAAAGTGGGCGATGGACCGAGGCGTGGCGGAGCCCGCAGCGAGTTCCGGCATCAAGACCTGGATGCTCATTGCCAGGACGACTGCGAGCATGATTCGGCTCGACCATGTCGCTGTACGGGTCCGACGGTATTCCACAGTCTGTCCACGTACGAGAGGCCTCTTTGGTTTACAGCGCCCTCCATTCGGCGAGTGGGAGCGTCTCCGGCTAGCCATTGACAATACATCGGTTACCGATATACTCGATGTATGAGTCCGCTAGCGTCGGTACCAGTCAGTCTCGGAAAGAATCCAACTGCAGCGACCCTGATTCTTTCCAGCCTCGCCGGCGGTGAGAAACACGGCTACTCCCTTGTCAAGGATGTCGAGGCATTTGCCGGCGTTCACTTAGCCCCCGGCACGTTGTACGAAGCCCTGGCTCGCCTTGAGTCTCAGGGATTCATTGAGGCACTTGAAACCGACGATCGACGCCGACCATATCGGCTGACTGCCGCGGGAGCGACGGTTCTCTCCGAGCATCTGCGCGCACAAGAAAGGATCGTCACCACTGGACTCAAGCGCCTGAGAGCTGGATGGTCGTTCTCGAAAGCATGGTCACTGGCATGACACCATCGGCTCAAGCCGTCGCCCGCCAAGCCCAGCGCTCTCTCCGGTGGTACCCGGCTGCCTGGCGTAGGCGATTTGGCGAAGAGTTCGTTGCCCTGATGGAAGACGACATAGCCGAGCGTCCACGCTCCTGGGGACGCACGGTAAATGTGGTCTGGAAGGGAACAGTGGCACGTCTCGCCGATACTGGCCTCGTCGGCGAGACTGTCAATCCCCCCAGTCAAGTCCCAGTTGGCTTGGCCACAACGTTCTTTTTTGGGCTCATGTTCATCGTATTTGCGTTGAAGCTATGGGCGCCGGCGATGCTCACGTGGCATGAAGTGTCCTACGTCAAAGCGAGTTGGCTCACTACGGTTGCTGACGCGCTCATGACATTCGTGCTGGTTTCCACTGGATTGGCCCTAGCGCTTGGACTCATAGCAACACTTTGGTCTGCAATCCGGCGAATCGTCCAAGGCTCAGGCCGTGAATTGATCGTACCGATTGTGGCGGTGACGTCCAGCGCTGCTTACGTCGCCATTGCCACGCACTTGGCTCTCCGAAATGTTTTGGCACGCGGGGGGATTCAATGGTCCTATCCGGGCCTGGCGCTCAAGCAGATCGCCGGGGCTACATGGAGCGTGATCGATACATTCGAGAATGCCGTGCTGAGACCAGGTTGGTATTCCGATGGCCACGTTCTGGGCCTGGCACCGTTTGCGATCCTGATCTTCGGAGTGTCGATCATGACTTTGTTCCGTCGAATGCATGGGCTGGCCTTCGTCGATCGGCTTGGTCGGTTCGCAATGACCGGCTTAACTGGCTCGATCGCCGTCTTCGCCCTCGCCTACCTGTTCTGGGATTTCGGAGGCGGAGCGGGTGTGCAAGGCCTTGCTCCTTATGGCAGCCGATTCCCTTTCGCCGAACTCCTGACCATCGGGGCCCTTTTGGTCGGATGTGCCTCCTGCCGGATAGCTAGCGGCAAATACCATGCAATCGACCCACCGGCCTAAGGCCTTACTGGCGGATGGAGCGCTCCGTCCGGGCTTGGACTGCCGCTTGGTTGCCGGCCCGTCGACCGAAGAATGAACCGTCACCCAGGCTGATGCCGCTGGCGTAGTGCTGGGCCGCCAGGCTGGCCGAGGTCCGACCCACTGCGTACAGACCGCTAATGGGATGACCGGAGCGGTCGAGGGCGCGGCCATTGGGGTCGGTGATGAGACCACCGAGCGTGAAGGTCGCATAGATGGCGTCGTGGTCAACGCGCAGATCGATCGCGCCAATACCGCTTGCCGGCGGTACTCCGATGGCCTGTAGATAGGGAGCGCGCTTGTGAAAAGTGGGATCATCACCCCGGGCCGCGGCCTCGTTGTACTCGCGTACAGTGTGCGCCAGGGCGTCGGCTGGAAGGCCGAGGTCGACGGCCAGTTCCTCGGGAGTAGCCGCGGCGTAGCCGATGCGCAATCCGATGACGTTGCGCTCGTGGATCACGTCATCGGTAATCATGTAGACAATGCCGCCCTGCTCGCGCAGAGCATAGAGGCCAATGCGACCGGTGTAGGCATCCTCATTGATGAACCGCTCGCCGTGTCGGTTAACGAGAATTCCCTTGGCAAGACGATGGGGCGGTCCGAGGGGCAGCGCGCACTCGAACACGTCGAGCCTGGCTGTCGTCGAACCAGCACCGACGCCCATGCGAATCCCGCGGCCGTCGTCGGCAGGGGTACCGATCCGCCAGGCCGCATTGGGCAGATGGGCTAGAGGACAGTGCTCGGCGACCATCGCCTCGTTCTGGATGAATCCCCCCGTGGCCAGGATGACCCCGCCAAGCGCGCGGATGGAGCGGAGTCCGTCGTCGCTCGTTACCTGCACACCCACAACGCCCTGACCGTCAACGATCAGTCTTTCGGCGCGGGCGTCAGCCACCACGCGAGCGCCGCTGGTGGACAGCGCGGCCCCGAGGCGTTCCATGAGAAACCCGCCAGCCGAGTCGATGCACCTCGGTTTGTGGCCGCGCGGCACTGGAGTCGCTATCTCGTCAAATGGATATGCGTCTTCGCCGCCACTGAAGAGCAGGCCAGCGTCGTCAGCCGACTCACGATTCGGCTCGTCACAGAACGCAGCCCGAAATGGCACGCCGATTGAGACCAACCAGTCGAAGTGGTCCACCGAACCCCCGCAGTATGCATCGACGCGATCGTCGTCAACGCCAGGTCCAAGGGCGGCTCGGAGGAACAACGCCATGTTCTCTGGCGTGTCCTGGAAGCCACAGGCATCTTGCAGGGCCGTACCGCCTCCTAGGTAGATGAGACCGCCCGAGTTGGCTGACGTCCCGCCGGGCACGGTGCTGCGTTCCAATGCCAGCACCCCTGCACCCGCCTGGCGAGCCGCTAAGACCGCTGACGCTCCCGCGACGCCCAGGCCCACCACGATCACGTCAACCGTCTCATCGAAGCGAACATCGTTAACCTCAAGCGCCGGGATCGGCTCCATTCCCCTCCTTACGTCAGGACGCAACGCTAGACCGCGACTCGCAGACTCCCGTGGCGAGGTGGACGATGAGGACTATCCCGTATCTCCGGCAGTGCTCCTACTGGATAGTGATGTTCTCGAGCCGCTCCAAGGTGGCGGCCATGGACTCAATCATTGAGTTGTGCCCGTTAATCCACGAACCGCCATCGCTCAACAGCGATTGGCGGACCTCATCCGACACGCGGCCGAAGTCAAATACCTCGGTGACTACAGTGGCGTTGTCACCATCCGGAGTAAGGATGAAGCCCCAGCTGTAGCCCGCGGGGATTCCGACTTTGGCGGGATCGTCATTCTCGGCCCGAGAAGGGTCTCCCGGGGCTGGTTCCCAAAAGATGCGCCGATCCGCCTCGAACTCCACCACATAGTTGAGCATGAGGTAGTCGTCTCCAAGCCGATGCATCTTCATGGTGAAGGTGTCACCCACGCCAGAGATTGGACGGTCGAGGACGGTCCCCCGGAGCATGTCGGACCCATCGAAATCCATGTGACGCTGCGGATTCGCCAAGATCACAAAGATGGACGCGGCCGGCGCTTCAATCCTGCGTGACACTTCGATTGGCTTGAATTCCTTTGACATGACCTCAGTCCTCTCAGTCGCTCTACGCCCGCGCTACTGAGCGCACCTCAGCAGTCATGATGGTGGACGTTGCAAGACCCGCGAATTCATCCATCGGCCGCAATCTTAAATTCTGGGGAAATTGAGAGGCATCTGACATCGACCGGTTTCGGCACGGAGGAGCTTCCGGGGCACCCCACGACCAGAGATTGCTCAAGCTGTCGATCCCCATAACTCACTTTCACTGGGCCAATCCCGGCAGACCGAGCAAACTACCCCTGTGAGCTTCGATCAGTATGCGCCTTACGGTCCTGTAGTTGAGTCCAGCCTCCGAGTCGTGACTTGGAACGTTTGGGGCCGCCACGGACATTGGCAGGACCGACAAAGGGGCATCGAAGATTCGTTGGTGGCGGCGAATCCCGACATTGTCTGCCTGGTCGAGTCATGGTCGAGCGCCGCGACAACGCAGGCCGAGCTGATTGCCGATCGGCTGGGTGTGGAATACCACTTGTTCGCGGGCGACTGGGAGCAGGACGATTGGGTTTCGGGCATCGGCCTGGTTTCCCGCTGGCCACTGGCGATCGTCGAACGGCGCAAACTGCGAGGAGAGGACGGGTCAGGAGTCGGAGAGGTGTTGGCGGTGACGATTGAGGGCGGCCGGGGATTGGTCCACTTCTTCGCTGTGATGCTGGACTACCCCCTTGGTGCGAGTGGCGTGCGCCAAGCGCAGGTCCGCCAGCTTGCCTAACTCATTTCTGCCACTACCGACCGGCGCCACCCAATTGTGGTGTGCGGTGACTTCAATGCCGGACCCGACTCCGACGAGATCCGCATGCTCACCGGACGTAGCGCTACGGCTGCTCCGAGCCTGGTTTTCTACGACGCGTGGGAAGTCGCCGGAGATGGATCAGCAGGCATCACGTGGTCCAATCGCAATCCCTTGGCGGCGGTTGCACTGTACCCCGATAGGCGATTCGATTATGTGTTGTCGGCATGGCCGCGACTTGGCGGAGTAGGACACCCCACACATTGCGAGCTGCTCGGAGCGGTTCCGGGTGACCAGCTGCAACTCTCCGACCATTACGGAGTCCTCGCAGATCTCCGGTACTGAGTAGATCCCACAGTGTGTTCGCAGCGAAACGAGCGGCACATTTCCGGCGACGGAAACAAGATCAAGGGGCGGCAAGAGAGTTCGGCAAAATGGGGGCACGAGCTCGGTTGGGCGTGCCGAGGGTGGCGCCGCGGAACTCCTGCCAATACCACCAACCCGGCGACGTGGGACACCGTGCAAATATGTCATGTGGCAGATGCGGTGTTTGAGAATCGTCGCCTCGCTGAACTGTACGATGCGCTCGATCCCGTTCGAGATGATCTGGATCAGTATCTCGCCATCGTTGATGAGCTCGGTGTCCAATCCATTTTGGACCTCGGCTGCGGAACTGGCACTTTTGCTTGCCTACTTAGTCAGCGTGGGCTTGAAGTGATTGGAGTGGACCCGGCGGCCGCATCTCTCGATGTCGCCCGCAGGAAGTCCTACGCCGATCGTGTCAGATGGATCTGTGGTGATGCCGCTTCACTACCTCCGCTTCAAGTCGATCTAGTTACGATGACAGGCAACGTCGCGCAAGTATTCGAGACTGACGAGGAATGGTCAGCAACCCTTAGAGCGGTATCCGGAGCCTTGCGACCTGGCGGCACACTAATCTTCGAAGTGCGAGATCCGGCCCGAGAAGGTTGGAACGAATGGAATCGCCAACAATCCTTAACGCGCATCAACTTGCCCAACGTTGGTGCGGTCGACTCTTGGGTTGAACTGCTGGACGTGACCTTGCCCTTGGTGTCACTTCGCTGGACCTTCGCCTTTCAGTCCGATGGCGCCACCATCACCTCGGATTCGACGCTGCGGTTCAGAGAGCGAACGGAAATCCTTAGTGACTTAGAAAGAACTGGCTTCGTCGTTGGGGACATTCGCGACGCGCCCGACCGACCAGGCCGAGAGTTCGTGTTCATAGTCGAGCGAGGCGAGTGACCTGCGCATACAGTCTCGGGCGATAGGGAATACTTTCACCTATCTCCTTTAAGTTTCCGGAGCGAGAATATGAGCCGGTACACGTTGTCAAGCCGTGTCGCTATGGCATTAGGTGCATCGATAATCAATCTGGCCATTACTGAGAGTCCGGTATCCGCCAAGGCAGCTAACGACCCCAGCGGCTGTAAAACGACGTCATTCACTGGTAGCGGCGGCTACTACTCAGCCACGCGCTTTTATCCAGAGTCCACCGAACAGGTGAAGGTCGTGACCCATTGGTGTTTCAGTCATGGTTTCATTACCTCACATTGGGTCAAGACAACGACGTCTATCTCGAAAGCCCAGCATCTCTACATCCATAAGACCGTCCGCCTTTACCAAGGAGGACGGGCCTTGAGCGTTTCGATCAACGGAAACTTCTCAAGCGATGTTCTACACAATGGGGGACTCATCTCTATTACCGGGCGGGTCACGGCTTTGGGTCTTCACCGATTTGCGGATGTGACGGGCAGCGAGGGATGACTCTGTCGCCCTCTTACCCAATCACGCCCTGATGACAACCCGGTCCATTCGAAACGATGCTTACTTGTCCATGCCCCATACGACCAGGTACCCGGCAAAATGGGATGCAGTGGACTACCAGGAAAGCGTCGTTGCCGCCAGGGCCTCGACGGCCGCTCCCTCGCCTTCTAGATCGATGCGAGCATGCCCCTGGCGCCCGAAGGCGTAGAGAAGGATCTCACCGGGCGGACCGATAATGGTCACGGTAGGTGTCCCGCTGCGAGCTTGGAACAATTCTTCACCCCATCGCAGTACTACGCCGACGGGCGACCGTCGGAACGCGCGCCTCCCGAACCAACGCACGACGCGCCAAATGTCGGCGTCCGCCTCCGCATCGAGATGTCGAGGCTCCCAGCCGTCACGGCACCGACGGACGTCTTCGTAGTGCACGAAGAACTCATGAGTGTTGCCCATTCGATCGGGGCCCGGTCGACGAAGTGGTGACCATCTCGGAGGTCCTGTGCGAAGGTCCTCGACGACATCGCCGTAGGGCCGGCGCAAGACGCCGTGGCGAACGTGCTCACTCCAGTGGGCCAGAGCGGGTACGACCAGCCCGGGCACGCTATCGGGACGGCGATCGCGGGCGACAAGGTGGGCAGCCAGGTCAGCGGTCGTCCATCCTTCGTTGAGAGTGCGGGCGTCGGGACCCAGTTCGTCGAATAAGTCACAGAGGGCGAGTCGGTCTCGCCGGGCCAGTGGAAGCGCGTTCACCAATCGAGAGAGTAGGCGCCGGCGACCCACAACCGGCGAACGGGGATGCTCCTGGCGGATTTTCAAGGCCCAAAGGAATAGGACCCTCTCATTTCCGATGAATTTGCCTACCAGCACACGTCAAAATGAATGACTCGGCTCCGAGCGGGTTCGCTGGACCACCAGAATGGAGAAATGATGGACGTCATCAACTTGGGTGCAACAGACGGATTACCCCCAGTAAAGTGGGCGGACGTCGTTGAGAAGCTCGATGCTGGTTCGCCGCCAGCTCCCGATGCACACAATGCTCGCACGACGTGGCTCTCGACCGTGAACGAGGACGGGAGCCCGCACGTGACTGCGGTCGGTGCGCTCTGGTTGGACGGGAGCTTTTGGTTCCAGACCGGATCGGGTACTCGGAAGGGCCGCAACGTCGCACGCGACCGGCGCTGCTCCATGGCTGTGTCCATTCGCGATGCAGATGTCGTCGCCGAGGGTGAGGCAGAGCGGGAGACCGACCCGGCCACACTGACGCGCCTCGCCAAGGCCTGGGCGGAACAGGGGTGGCCTGCGGAACTCGATGAGACCGCGACTGGCATTACAGCTCCGTTCAACGCGCCGTCGCAGGGACCACCGCCGTGGAAGGTTTTTCGCATCAAGCCACATTCGGTAACCGTGGTACTAGGCACCGAGCCAGGAGGACTGACTCGTTTCAGGTTCTAATTCAACAGAAGCGGCCCGGAGCCGGCGATCGGAGGCAGTCCTTGTGGAACGGCGGCAACTGAGATTTCGGCGCCGTTGCTCGACCAACTACCAGCCAACGCTTCCGTCGACAAGCTCACGGATCAAGTCAGCGAGTCCGTTGTGGCGGGCGTACTTCTCGATCATGTGCACGTAGATCCAGCGGAGTGAGCAGGACGCACCACTTCGTGTAATGCCGATTGCCTCGAGGTTATGAGAAGCGGCTGCCTTGCGACTCTCTTCGCACTCGGCCCGCCAGATCGCCAGATCTTCCTCCCAATCGGCGCTGTCGATGGGAGCCATATCACTGTCTTCGACGCTCGAGTCATACCAGATGTCGGGAGCCTGCAAATCGCGTAGGAGGACCCTTCGAAACCAGGAACGCTCGACCTCGGCCATGTGGCGGACGAGACCATGAAGCGACAGTTTCGAAGTGACCACTGGGCGAGCCTTGCGTCCCTCGTCGTCGATGCCCTCAGACTTGAGCAACAACGTCGTTCGATGGAACTCAAGCCATGCTTCGAGCATTTCGCGTTCGCCTAAGCCGTCCATCTCTGGCTCAGATCGTCTGGGGTCCTTGAGGTCTTGCACCATTTGGAAGAACTTGCGTCGAACTGACCAACCGTGCCGGCGATATGGCGGCAGGCGCGCCCATTCAATTGAGGGAATCGAATCCCCAAATCCGTACGAAATTGCCACAGAACGACCCGACGCTCGACGGCCCCGGTCCGGCGATGCTCAGTTGATTTACCGTGACAGGTTGCTCGCCGCCGAACGTGATCCGGGCGACTACGGGAGTAAAGAGCGGCTGGGGACATTGAGCGTCGGGACCGCCGTCGCTGCTCGTCAGCGCATCGATGGCATTGGGTAGCGTGGGCCAGGCCAGGACGAGAGACCCCAGTTGCTCTCCTGGGGGCGGATTAACTCCGGACGAAGAAGGGAGCGTAGCGCCGGCGGACAATGGAATGGCCGCCAAGAGAGGGGCAGACGCGGACCGTTCGGCTCCGAATCGATCGACCAGATTGACTGTGACCGAGGATCTGATGGCGCAAGGAGTCGGTGACTGGTCAGCGATGCGAAACCCAGCTGTCAAGTTTCCCGTAGCTCCTTGACCGCCCGCATATCGAATAACTAGCTGTGCTGCATCACAGGTGGATTCCGATGCTGGGACTGCGGTTGTCGTAGTGGTCACAAGCGTTGTCGGAGGTGAATCTGCTTTGGTGGTGTGGGTGTTGGAGTGAACGGGTTCCACCGACGTCGCATGGCCGGGACTACCGCAAGAGCAAATGGCGATGCCGGTGGCTAGAAGGCAAAGCGACTTTCGCAAACGCCCGGTCACCATCGCAAGCCGGAACCGCTGAACCAACGCAAGATCACAACAAGTATCACGCATGCAAGGGTGATTTCGTTGTCAGCTTCTTTCCACCCCTGGGCAACTGCCCCCTAGCTCCGACCTGGTGCGCTCAACCCCGGCGTATGGGATACCTACGACTACTTCGTCGTTATTGGTTTTTCGTCGGAGTTCCCCCGTGCCCCGGCTTCGGTCCCACTCGATATCACCTGAACGATGGCTTTTCATCGATCTGCCGATTACCACCAGCGAAAGCCAAAGCATGAAATCAGTCCGAGGCTTCCGAGCAAAATCCCCAGGCAGCCACCTACGCAGTTCAAGATATTTGCGCTGAAGCCGGCCCCATTCATTACCTGGTTAAGTTCCAGTCCAAAAAGGATTCAAACACCGCATACAAGATTACGAATGGCCCAATGGCGTCTTTTGCCAGAGGCTAAGGATCCGTACGAACAGTGGCATGCAACCATCCTCTTCGCAGGGCAAAGGCAAGTGGACTGCGAGCGGCTCTTGCCGGCCACTTCGTCACTGAACTGGCGGTATGGGATGGCCTACAATCAGTCGAATACTCCGCTGGTATTAGCCACGGGGTGCGAAGAACTCAAGCGCAACGTTGTCGGGATCTCGAAACGACAACGCCGAATAGTGGGGCGTGTCCACAATGCCACCGTTGGTGATGCCGAGTTCGTTGAGACGGATCTCCCATACCGTCAACTCATCGCGGTTGGCACAGCCGAATGCCAGGTGATCAAGCCCCGGCCGCCGCTCGTTGAACGACTCAGTGCTGCCCAAGCCAGAGAACTGAGTTACACCCACGATTGTGCCGCCGGCAAGCCAAGCGACGCGGTGGAACAGACCTGTGTCCTCGTCAATGATCGGGTCCGAACCGAACAGATCCTTGTACCAGGGCACACTCCGTTCAAGGCTCGTAACCGTTAGCGCCACGTGAGTAATCGCAGGGAACTTAGGCATCTCTTTTACCCCTTTTCACTTCGTGGACGAAGCGAAAGCTACTGCATTGGATGGCAACTCTCGGGAGTAAGAACTATCCGGCATCGCCGAATCGCGCCAACTGAGGGCCAATCCCCGGCGAACTGAATCACTCCGCTTTGTCGGCGTCTGGCGACCAGTACAGCGTTGCTGACCACCAGGGTCCAATGTCCTCAAGGACCTCTGAACAGATTTTCAGGTCGAGAATGTCCATTGGATCTATGTTGGTCTCTTCGATTGAATCGGCCAGTCTACGAAGGAACCTAGGGAGATTGGTTGGATCATCGTCCCATGGATTCGATAGAGAAAAGTGCCGGAGGGCCAAGAATCTTTCATGTGCAATTGTGCCTCATTGCGGTCCGTCACATTCCCGGCGGATTGGGATACTCAGCTCAGACCACGTTGGCCAGGTCAGAACGGAATCAAGATTTGGAGCCGACCAGTAGCTCGATCACTCTCATGGCGACAGTGTCTGGGGGATCCTCGCCCGTGTAGATCGTGCTGGTGGCGAGTCGCCGGTTCTGATCGCTGAGAACCCAGTGTTGAACGAAATCGACGCCATCATGGATCCATTCCGTGCCCTCTCGATTTTCGCCTTTCAAAAGGCGATGACGGATCACGGCAGCGGATCGTTCGGGATCCGGATCCGGCAGGAGCAGGATCACGTGCTCATATGTCGCGAGGGCTGCGCTGATCCGGGGATGAAGTCGGTTATCAAGGAAAGAAGTGTGACCGGCCCCCAAGTCCAGGACCGCACCGGGGTGATCGTTTACGATCCCTTCTAGGGCATAGACCGACGCCGGCTCCCAGTAACGGTAGGCGGCCACAAAGCCTGCCTTCTCCAAGAGGCGGTTGTACTCGCGAAGATCGAACTCAGGGCAATCCTCGTAATAGGGCATCGCCACCTCGTCCAACTCAACCTTGGGTCGTCCAATTTGGGCTGCCACCAGCTTGGAGACAGTGGTCTTACCGACACAGACCGCGCCGATGAACACGGGTTGGGATCGGCCGTTCATGATGACAGTCTGGCTGCGTCTGGCGGCCAAGTACGCCGAATCGCCAATCTCACATTTGCCCGAGGTGCCAGCACTGCCCCCAACGCGCGATCTGGTGGCGCCCAAGCCCGACGATAGGGATACTCCACGTCACCAAAAGAAATGGGAATATTGGGAAATGGGAGACTGGACAGAAGCGGGTCGTGGCTGGGGAGTGCGAGCGGCAGAGTGGGCCTATCTTCTTGAGCCATACGCTCGACCGGCCAATGAGCTGTTGTTCGACCGCTTGGGCGTCGGAGAAGGTGTGCGCCATCTCGACATAGCATGTGGCTCTGGATTCGCAGCTCATCTTGCGGCCGAGAGGAACGCCCAGGTCTGCGGCTTGGACGCAGCTGAAGCGTTGGTGGCGATTGCTCAAGCGAGGACACCAACCGGGGACTTCAGGGTCGGAGACATGTTCGAATTGCCCTTTGAAGACAACAGCTTCGATGTCGCGACGAGTTTCAACGGCATCTGGAAGGGGTGCGAAGGGGCGCTAAGCGAAGCCCGGCGAGTGCTCGTGCCCGCCGGACGGCTGGGACTGACATTCTGGGGGCGAGCCAACCGTATGGGCCTCATGCCCTACTTCGCAAAGATGATCGAGTTGTCGCCACCTGATCACTCGACAGCCAGCATGGAACAGGGCGACACTGGGCGCCGAGGCGTCGTAGAGGACATGCTGGCCACGACGGGATTCGAATTGGTCGAGCGTGGAACCGTGGATGTCGTCAACGAGTGGCCCGACGTCGGAACGGCCGTCCGCGCATTGGCGGCCGCGGGGCCGTGCGTCCCAGCCATCGAGGCTGTCGGTTACGACGCGTTCTGTGATGCATTGGCAGAGGTCATCTCGCCATTGTGGGACCGGGACGTCGGCGTTCGAATCACATCTGAATTCGGGTGGGCCACGGCCAAGGTCGCGTGATTCCGGCATCTGGAATGGGTCTGCCCACAACCCCGCGATATGGGATACCCGTTCATCGCAACCGAGTGGCGACTGACGGACCTAAACGTCAGAGGGCGGGTTGGCGTCCTGTTCCAAACTTGGCCAAGAACGTAGTAGCACTGAGGGACTCAGTTCTATGGTTAGTCCAGATCCATTGCGGTCACTGACAGCGGACGCAATTCCACGAACGAGCTCCCAGATCGACAGGCGCCTCAGGCGAGAGGTGGTCCGGACTCGACGGGTCTCTCGTGGTTGTACGTTGATCACAACGTCACCTACTGCATCAGGATTCCAGTTTGTACGCTTTGCCCACACCCGATGGAACCCTGCTGGAACTTCATATTTCCCGGTTCGATACGAAGGGAGTTCACCAACCACGTTTCCGTCGATATACACGAAGTATCGGTGGGCCAGATCTTGAATGAGATTTCGCCTCGAAACCCAAATTTGCCCTGTGGTGGATTCAGACACGACCTAGAAGTTACCGGAGTGAAGAGACCCATTACTGGAAGAATCCCGGCACATGGGGGCAACCCGGTTCTTCGAGATGACAAGGGGATGGATCAAGATCAGTTCAAGAAGCGATCTCTCGACTTGAGATACTCAGACTCCTCCTCCGTCAGTGGATGAACATCCAAATATGAATGACGCCGGAAGAAAGCATTGAACGGTGGGAATCCCTTTCCACCTCTACATGCCAAAGCGGCGAACTGCCCAGGTTTCAGCACAACGGGTACTTCCTTCGATCCGCCGAACTCAATTTTGACCTGAACCGTGTGTGTTCCAGGCGTGACCGAGAACTGAGCCGTTTCGTCTACCGCCACTGAACCGACGTGCTGACGATCAATCAAGACTTTGTACAGGCGGTTTCGGTCTTGCCAGATACCTTGCGCCCGATAGATCTGAATTGTTGAAGACTGGATGTTGTCTGAGTCCACCTCAGCGATGCTGCCACAGGACGACAAGTACGTTCCAGGACTGCCTCCTAAGTACGATTCGGGGGCACTCGGTCCAAGCGCACGGGCACCAATCGTGGTCGCTCCGGAGGCGGCCAAATGGTCAGCGCGGTTACATAGGCTGGACCGATGGACGACGTGACGCACGGGTGGATCCTGGAAGTACTCGGTGCCCATGACGTGCGTGAGGTGCGAACGCTCACATTCGGCATTTCCTCCGATATGCGGTTGATTGAGGCTGACAGAATCCCGCTGGTATTGAGACGCTATGTGAACGACTTCGTGAATGAACTTCCGACGGCGATCGCGTGCGAGGTGCAGGCCCTGAAGGCGGCACGTTCGGTCCTTGGCGACATGGTGCCAGAGCCCGTTGCTTTCGATGTGACCGGTGATCGTTCTGGATGTCCAAGTCTGATCATGACGTACCTTCCGGGCGAGCCTGCAATACATCATCTCGACCTGCGACAGATCGTGGAACCATTGGCCCGACTCCATGCCCGAACGGCTCCGAACGAGTTCGATCGATACCGCCATTGGTTCGACATTGACCGCCTCGCCGTTCCAGAGTGGACGAAGCGGCCTGAGGCGTGGGCAGAACTGATCGATATCGTCGGCGGCAAAGAACCCACTGCGCCGCACGTGTTCCTGCACCGCGACTTCCACCCAGGAAACCTCCTATGGCAAAACGGACAGTTGAGTGGGATCGTTGATTGGCCGGCGTCATGCCACGGACCTAGAGGAATAGACGTGGCTCACGCTCGAGGAAATCTCGCACTAATAGATGGGGTGGAAGAAGCCGAGCAGTTTCTGCGCACGTACCGCCAAATTGTTCCCTCCCACGATCATGATCCCTGGTGGGACGTGGCCGACCTTCTTTCCTTTGATAGTGATTTCGCCGGCCTGATGGCGCTCAATGCGTTCGGAGCGAAATTGTCCATCGATCTCCTTCATTCAAGGGCAGATGAATGGGCTCATGCACTCGCGAAATCGGTCTGAGATACATTCGGCCGCCAATTCCTTGCCGGTAATAAGGGGGGCGGAGTATCGGAGCTCTCAGTATGTACTGCGGCTGAATCAGTCCTTTGTGGTGGACTGGTGACTCATGAGATCCGGTCGAATCGCTGCTTTGCTGATTGGAGTCTTCCTCTGCGCTTCCGCATGCTCACTATTCAGCTCGACCACTCCCTTGCAAGGATCGGTGTCCCGCGGAGCCTTCGGTGGCGCAACAGATGCGGGGAGTCGAAAGTACGACCTCGCCATAGACCTCCTCCACAACAAGGGGCCGGGAGCGATTCAAATCGTGGGGGCTACTCCTCACATCAACGGTCGCCTGAAATTCGACGGCGCCTTCCTCCTGGCATCGACCACGAACAATCCCGGCGGAGGGATTGCCGATGCTCCTTTTCCCCTTCGTTCTGGTGAATCTTTGACTCCAATCACATCCTCCCGTCCTCCCATCATCAAGCAAGGCGGCAAGCAGTTTTTGGTTGTCCGAGTCAATATTCCGAATGGCAAAATGGCTGGAGAAGCTGTTTCTGTGGTGGTTCACTACCGTTCAGGAGGGCACCAGTATTCGACCTCTTATGGCGTAGGTGTTGTGCTCTGCCGAGCAAAGTTCGTCGACGGTGCATGCGGTTCCATCAAAGATCCCACCGGGGGAACCACCAATTCATAGCGGCAGCAGTTCAGGTCGATACGTGCCTCTGACTACCGATCCTCGCAAAGGCAGAAGGGATGGCCCGCCGGGTCGGCATGGACTAAGTAGACGCAGTCTTCCTCCTCAACTCGACCAGTAAGACCGACCGCCCCAAGTGAAGCCGCAAGATTGCAGGCCGCAGTGAGGTCGGAAACAGTCAGGTCCAAGTGAAGTTGTTGGGGAGCGCCATCTGGCCAATCAGGCTGCTCGTATGCAGCGACTTTTTGGAAAGCCAACTTGAAGCCGGAATCCTTCACGTGGACCTCACACCAGGCGGCGTCGTCGATGTGTAGTTGACCGTCAAGAAGATCGGCATAGAACGAGGCGAGTCTCGCCGGATCTGGGCAATCAAGCACCACGGATCGGACGTTGATAGTTGCTGAGGGAACCATGTTGGGTGATTACCCGGCAGGAGCCATGCCGACACAACCGGCGAGATCTGTATGCAAGTGAGGAGGACAACGTATTCAAACCGCCCTCAAGGCCCTCCACTAGGTTGATCCCATGCGCGCCGTCATCTGCTCTGAACTGGGTCCGCCGTCCCTCCTGACCATCGAGGAGCGCCCCGATCTCATGGCGCGATCCGGCCAGGTGGTGGTGGCCGTGGAGGCCGCCGGCGTGAATTTCGTGGACGGGCTTTTCATCGCCGGCCGCTACCAGATCAAGCCGGCGCTCCCGTTCACTCCGGGCGGCGAAATTGCCGGGCGGATTGCTGCGTTGGGGGAAGGTGTTGCGGGCTTGGAAGTCGGCCAGCGGGTGCTGGCCAACATCGGTCTGGGTGGCTACGCCAGCCAGGTGGCCATCCCCGCTCTGGCGGCGGTGCCATTGCCGGCCGAGGACGTGCTGAGCTCGGCCCAAGCCGCCACCTTTGTCCAGAGCTTTTGCACCTGTCTCTACGCTTTGCGCGATCGGGCCCACGTTGAGCCCGGTCAGAGCGTCCTCGTGCTGGGAGCCGGCGGTGGCATCGGTCTGGCTGCCATTGCGGTGGCTCGGGCCCTGGGGTGCCGGGTCATTGGCGCAGCTTCGAGCGAGGAGAAGCGAGCGGCCGCCCTGGCTGCGGGAGCCGAAGCGGTCATCGACAGCGCACCTGATTCGCTGAAGGACAAAGTACGGGCTTGGTCTGGCGGTACCGGCGTCGACGTGGTCATCGATCCCATTGGCGGACCCGCCGCCGAGCCCTCGCTGCGCGCCCTGGGCGATGGTGGCCGCTACGCCGTCATCGGGTTCGCTTCGGGCACCATCGCGTCATTGCCGATGAATCAGGTGCTGTTGCGCAACCGCACCGTGTTGGGCATCGATTGGGGTGTCTGGTCTATGCAGCACGGCCCCGAGCAGATGGCCCTCTTGACCGACCTCTTGGCCATGGTGGCGGAGGGGCGCATCACGCCGATCGAGCCCGCCAGCTATGCGCTAGAGGATGTGAGCCGGGCCCTCGAGGATCTGCTGGCTCGCCGCATAGTCGGCAAGGTGGCGCTCATTCCCTGACTTAGTGGGCCGCTATGCGCAACGGGAACTTGTAGCGCCCGTCGAGGACCAGTGTGTAGTTCCCCGGGCTCACCCGTTTGGCGTTGGTGGCCGACATCTGGTTCCACGATCCCGAGCCCGTCACTGCCCCTCCGGACTGAAGCTGCGCGAAGCCGAGGGCTGGGCAGTTGAACGGGAGCGTCCCCGGCCAGACGTTGCGGTGATGGGTCGCTTCGACCTCGAACCCCATCGACCCACACGGGCCGATTTGCAGGGCGGCTGCCGTTGTCCCGGTGGTGGACCCGGCATACGGCGCCACGTAGTTGCACGCCTGGTCACCGTTGTTCTTGGCCAGGAAGTTCATGTTGAGCGCCTGTCCCGGGTGCAGGGTGAGACGGTTCACCGCGACCAGGAGCGCGGTGGTCTTGGATCCGCACTCCCAGAACGTGCCGTGACCCTGCTGACTAAGCGCCGGAGGGACTTTCGCATTGGCCGGCGCAGCGCCGATCCCGGCCGCAAGAAGCACCGTGAGCAGGAGCGCCGGCCACTTTCTGACCAACATCATCCGATCAGCCTGCCCTAAATAGCACCCTGAGAGAGATCATTTAGCTCCGAAATTTCGGAATGACCTCGGTTCCCATCAGCTCAATGGTCTGCATGACCGACTCATGGGAGACCTTGTAGGGGTTGACCAGACAGAGCAGGAGGTCCACTCCGGCCTCCTCGTACAGTCGGCAGGCTTCCACACACTCCTCGGGCGTGCCCAGGACGCAGGCGTTGGAATCCATGAGGTACTCGAGGCTGATCAGGTCGAGCATCCCCTGGTCATCGTGACTTTTCATGTCGGCGGCGTAGGCGTAGTTCCCGAGTTCCTGGTTCCGTTCGGCCATCATCTCGGTCAGGGTAGCGATCTGGCGCGCCCCTGTTTTCGGGTACCACTCGAAGGACTCGCGGGCGTTGTCGATGGCCTCTTGACGGTCGGGGGCGCAGATAGCCATGGTGAAGGTGGCCGCCTGGTTGTTCACGAAGGCCCCGATGGGTTCGGTGCAGGTAGCGACCGCCTCGCGATAGATATCGATCTTGCGCTTGACCTCGGACGGAGGCAGGCCAACGGCGAAGGAGCACAAACCAAGACCCAGTCGACCCATCTGGCTGTGACCGTCGTCGGCCGTGGTGGCACCCCAGATCGGAGGGTGCGGTTGCTGCAAGGGCTTGGGCTGGACGCGGCGTCGGGGCATCTGCCAGTGCGTCCCGTTGAACTCGTATTCCTCGTTGGTCCAGCAACCGACCACATGCTCAATGGCCTCCTGTCACATCTCGCGACTTTCGGCCGGATCGATACCAAACCCTTCGAGCTCAGCCCGGGTGGCCGATCGACCGGTGCCCAGATCAACCCGCCCGTTGGAGATGAGGTCGAGCACGGCCACCGACTCCGCCGTGCGCACCGGGTGGTTGTAGGGCTTGGGCATCAGGCGCACGCCGTAGCCCAGTCGGATGCGTTCTGTACGCGCGGCAATGGCGCCGTAAAGCACTTCGGGATTGGAGCAGTGCGAGTACTCCTGCAGGAAGTGGTGCTCCACCGTCCAGAAGGCGTCCCAGCCGAAGCGGTCGCCGGCAATAGCTTGTTCGAGGGTGTTGCGATAGGCGATGAGCTCGCTGTCGGGTTCCCATGGTTTCGGGACGGGGATCTCGTAGAACAAGGCGAATTTCACGTGCTGGTTCCTCTCTGTGACGGCAGGGCGCGGAGTCCGTTGACCATGAAGGCGCGCACGAAGGCCCGCACCTGTTCGGGTTGGTCGGCGTCGAAGGAGACGGCCGGCATGACGGCGAACGACAGCATCATCCGCACGATCCATTCCGCCGCCTGCCGGCGGTCGATGCCCGGGCGCAGTTCGCCCCGACCCTCCGCCGCGGCCAGGTAGGGCAACCAGAACTCGACCCACTCCTCCACCATCGGCGTCAGCCGGCTGGTCAGGAGCGTGGCCAGCAGCGACTCCTCGTCAGCGGGCAGGCGCAGGGTGACCATGCTGTCGCCCAGGTGCGTCCGGATGAATACTGCGGCCTCGGCCACCTGGGCCTCCAGGGTGCGGCGGCGGCTGATGGACTCGGCGCTCGAAGCCACAAATCGATGGGCCGTGCGGGTGAGCACGGCATCGACCAGAGCCTTGCGGTCGGCGAAGTGCAGGTAGATGGCACCCCGGGACAGCCCAGCCTGGGCAGCCACGTCGGCCATGGAAACCCGGGTCGTCCCGAATCGGGCCATGCATTGCTCGGCCGCCGTCAAGATGCGGGACATGGTGTCGCTCGCCGCCGGTCGATCGACCTCCAGAACGGCTCGACTAGACATGTGAACAATCTTTATCATTCTGTTCAGTACGGTGCAACGAGACGGGAGAATCACATGTGGGGATTGACCGACCGGCACTACATCGTGACGGGGGCTTCGTCGGGGATCGGGCTGGCCACCTCATTGCGTCTATTGGAAGAGGGCGCTCGGGTCACCGGTGCCGATATCGGTGAGCCTCCGTCTGTTTCGGCCGACCGCTGGACCTTTACCCACGTCGACGTCAGCCATGAGGATTCCGTCGAGGAGATGGTGCGCCACGCCGTGGCGTGGGGTGGTGCCCTGGACGGTGTGGTCAATGCGGCCGGCATCGCCAGCGGCGGTCCGGTGCACGCATTGGCCTCCGAGGAGTGGCAGCGCGTCATCGGCATCAACCTGACCGGCACATTTCTGGTGGCAAAGCACGTACTGGCGCAGCTGCTGACCCAGCCGGCGATGGATGGGCGGAGGGGCTCTGTGGTGACGGTGGCCAGTATCGAGGGGCTGGAGGGCACGGCCGGGGGTAGTGGCTACAGCGCCTCCAAGGGCGGCGTCATCCTCCTGACCAAGAACATGGCCATCGACTACGCCGGCCGGGGCATCCGGGTCAACACCATCTGTCCCGGCTTCATCGACACACCCATGTTGAGCGGCGTCTTCGGTATGCCGGGCATGGAAGCGGTGATGGCCGACATCGTGGGCGAACACAAGCTGGGCCGCCTGGGCCGGGCCGACGAGATCGCTGCCGCGGCGGCCTTCCTGCTCTCCGACGACGCCTCGTTCATCACGGGACACGCCCTGCCGGTTGACGGCGGCTACACCGCTGGTCGGGACCACGGGGTCACGGCGCTTATGGGGCTTTCGGGTCCCGAGTAAATGCTGTCGGCTTGACAGGTGAGATGATGTCTCTAATACTTAAGTAAGTGCTTAAGCAATCCCTCGACCCCCTTTTCCACGCCCTGGCCGATCCGACCCGGCGCGACATGGTGGAGCGACTCAGCCTGGGACCGGCCTCGGTCAGCCAATTGGCCGAGCCACTTGCGATGTCGCTCAGCGCCGTCATGCAGCACCTGGCGGTATTGGAGGCCTCGGGCGTGGTCGAATCCGAGAAGGTGGGCCGGGTCCGGACCTGCCGGATCGTGCCGGCCTCGCTGCATCGGGCCGAGACCTGGTTCGCCGGGCAGCGAGCCCTGTGGGAGCGCCGTCTGGACGCCCTGGGGGATTTCTTGGCCGAAGAAGAGACATCTCACAAAGGAGAAATGCCATGACCGCACGTTCGAGCCACCACGCCACCTTCGCCATCGAGCGCACCTACCCGGCTCCGCCGGCTCGAGTGTTCGCCGCCTGGTCCAGCCATGAGGCCAAGGCCCAATGGTTTGGCGCTCCGAATTCCTCGGCCTACCAACTCGACTTCCGGGTCGGTGGCCGCGAAGCCAATGCCGGTGGCCCTCCCGGTGGGCCGGTGTACACATACGACGCGGAGTATCTCGACATCGTGCCCGATGCGCGCATCGTCTACGCCTACGCCATGAGTTGCGACGCCGATCGCATCTCGGCCTCGGTGACCACCGTCGAGTTCGTCCCCGACGGTGACGGCAGCAAACTCACCTACACCGAGCAAGGCGTCTACCTCGATGGCCATGACACCCCCGAGATCCGCGAGGGTGGCACCAGGGAGCTGCTCGACCAGCTGGGCAAGGTGCTCTAACCGAGCACCAGGCGACCGCCGCGGTAGTCGAAGATGACCCATCCGAAATGCTTGAGCTGATCGGACCCTAACAAGCCGGCCGTGCCGTCGGCGCTGATGGAGCCGAAATTGGTCTCCCCCAACAGCTGCGGCCGCAGCGTCACTCCGGGGATTGACCACGGGCCGCTGCGCACTAGGGGCGCGGTGATCACCGAGCACACCGTGTCCTGGCGTTGGGCCAGATCGGTGTGGGCCAGTTGGCTTTGTTTGGCGATGGCACTGGCCACCACCGATTGGGACGACCCGGTATCGACCACGAAAAAGCGGGAACGACCCCGCCCCAAGGTGAGGCGCACGTTCAGTGAGGTCTGGCCCGGATCCATGACCACCGTGAGCGGGATCGTGGTGCCCTTTTGACCCTCCGTCAGGACGGCCGAAGGCGCCGATCCTCGCGGGCCGTGCACCACGGTGGGTTGGGCGACGGGACCTTCGGGCCCGCCCAGTGTCAGCGTCTGGGCGGAGAAGTCGATGCGCACGGCGCCGTATCGGCTCAGGACATCCGAACCGAGAAGCCCGACCGGTTCACCCTTGGTGCCGAAGTCGGGCAAGGTCGCCGCCGTCAACGTCTGGGCGGCCAGCGGGACTCCGACCATCGACCAGGAGGGGACCAGGACGGGTTGGGCGTGGCCGGTGCAGCCCACGCCGGCGAACTCGCTGGCCTGCCCGTGGTTGGCCAGGCCCAACGTGCTGGCCAGATGGGCGTCGATGATCGATTCGCCCGCCCCGGTGTCGATGACGAAGGGGTAAGGGCCCTTCCCCTCAATGCAGACGTTCAGTAACTCCGCCACCTGGCCCGCCACGGTGCTGACGGTGATGGGCAGGCGCTCGCCGCCGCCGGCCAGAGCGGTGGCCCCGGTGCACCCGGCCGTCGCCGGCGGTAGGGCGAAGGTGACATTGGGCTCGACGTGGATGTGTCCGGCCGCCTGGCTGATGCCGGCGGGCAGGAGCACTGTGGTGGCCGCCACAACGAGGAGGACAGCGGTGCGGTGCCAGAGCTTCATCGGCTAGTGCTTCAGCGCGATCCGGGCACTGGCCAGGGCCATCCGCAGGCCCAGCACGGCGGCGGCGAAGGGCAGCGCCACCCGGCGCCAGCCCGTGGTGGTGCGCACGGTGAAGCGCAGGGCAGATCTGTGATGGGCCACCATCATCTTCATGGGATGCCGGGCCGTGCTGACGCCCTGAATGTGCATCACGCTGGCCGCACCGGCGAACCCGACTCCCCAACCGGCGGCGTGGGCCCGCCAACAAAGATCCATGTCCTCGGCATACATGAAATAGGCCTCGTCGAAGCCGCCCAGTTCCTCCAGCGCGCTGCGCCGGGCCAGGAAGCACGAGCCGGAGATCCAGCCGGCCGCCACCGTGCCCGTGCCCTCGGGCGTGCCCGGGTTGTAGCGCTTGGTGAACCGGTTGTCAGGCCTAAAGAGGGCCAGCAGGGCGTGGCCGGCGGCGTCGATGAAACTCGGGAAACGCCGCACCGACGGGTAGACGTCGCCTTCCTCGGTGAAGATGCGGGGGCCGACCAGGGCCCAGGCCGGATGCTCTTCCAGTGCGCTGGTCAGGGCGGCCAGCGCTCCGGGATGGACCACCAGGTCGGGATTGGAAACCAGTACCCATTCGGGGGCGTCCCCGCGGCCCGACAGCATGGCCAGTCCCCGGTTGGCGGCGGCGCCGTACCCGACATTGCGGCCCGGGGAGATGACGCTGACCGCGGGGTCGGCCATGTCCGCCAGTGCCCGCTCCGCCGTCCCGGCGGCACCGTTCTCCACCACCACGATCGTGGCCGCGCCGTCGTCGAGCAGCGACTGCACGCATCCGCTCAGCAGCGGGCCGGCATCGAAGTCCACCACGACCACTCCGACGGGGCCGGGCACGCCGGGCTCAGTACTCCTTGGTGAAGCGGAAGCGGATCAGTGCGGCCAAGGCGCTGAAGCCGTCCCGCCAGGTGATCTTCTTGCCCTCGTCGACCTCGCGCCCGGCGTAGGAGATCGGCACCTCGTAAATGCGGTGGCCCCGCCGCAGCACCTTGGCCGTGACCTCGGGCTCGAAGTCGAAGCGGTTGGACACGATGGTCATGCCTTCGATGGTCTGGGCGTCGAAGAGCTTGTAACAGGTCTCCATGTCGGACAGGGTCGACCGGTACAAGATGTTGGTCGTGAGCGAGAGCAGCCGGTTACCGAACCAGTGCGACGGCAGCATGTTCTTGCGCTCCCCCGTGAAGCGGCTGCCGTAGACGACGCGGGCCTTGCCCTTGAGAATCGGATCGAGCAGGCGGGGCCAGTCGTCCGGGTCGTATTCGAGGTCGGCATCCTGAATCAGGATGAGGTCACCGGTGGCGGCGGCCAGGCCGGTGCGGATGGCCGCACCCTTGCCCTGGTTCTTCTCATGGCTGATGAGGCGGACGGTCGAGTCCTCCAACGCCTTGAGCACCTTGTCGGATCCGTCGCTGGATCCGTCGTCCACCACGATCACCTGCAGGACCAGGGGCAGGTCGACCGCTCGCATACGCCGGACGATCTCGGCCACCGTGTTGCGCTCGTTGAAGACCGGCATGATGACCGAAAGCGTCTCGTAGGTCCGCTTCGGGTAGGTCTCCTCCAGGTCGGTCATGCCGCCTCCAATCGTGGGGCCAGATATTCGATGGTGCGGGCGATGCCGTCGCGCAGGGCGACGGTCGGCGACCAGCCCAGCTCGCGTTGGGCCAGCGTGATGTCGGGGCACCGCCGCGTCGGGTCGTCGGTCGGCAGTTCCTCGAACGTGACGGTGGACCCGGAGCCGGTCAGTTCAATGATCAGGTGAGCCAATTCCAGCACGGTGCGCTCGTCGGGGTTGCCGATGTTGACGGGGCCGGTGAGCGACGAGTCCAGCAGGGCCACCAGGCCCGTGATCTCGTCGTCGACGTAACAGAGGCTGCGGGTCTGCGAGCCGTCGCCGTAGACGGTGAGGGGTTCGCCCCGCAGGGCCTGGGCGATGAAGTTGGAGACCACCCTCCCGTCGGTGGGAGCCAGGCGCGGCCCGTACGTGTTGAAGATGCGGGCAATGCCCACGTTGACCCCGTGGGTGCGGTGCATGGCCATGGTCAGGCTCTCGGCGAAGCGCTTGGCTTCGTCGTAGACGCTGCGCGGCCCGACGGGATCCACGTTGCCCCGGTAGGACTCCACCTGGGGGTGCACCTCGGGGTCGCCGTAGATCTCGCTGGTGCTGGCCATCAGGAACCGGGCGTCGTGCTCGCGTGCCAATTCCAAGAGCCGGCGCGTCCCCTCGCTCCCCACGGCCAAGGTATCGAGCGGGCGTTCCAGGTAGGCCGGCGGCGAAGCCGGGCTGGCCAGGTTGCATACGGCGTGGACCGGATCATCGGACTCGAGCTCGACCTTGTCGCTCACGTCGGTGACCAGCAGCGAGAAGCGGTCGTGGCCGATCAGGTGGTTCACGTTGTCACGGCTGCCGGTGGAGAGATCGTCCAGGCAGATCACCGTGTCGCCGCGTTCGATCAGGCGATCGCAGAGATGAGAGCCCAGAAAGCCCGCTCCCCCGGCCACCACGATCCGCCTCACTGGCGCCCGATGCCGGTGTAGTCGAACCCCATGCGGCGCACCGCCGCCGGGTCCAGAAGGTTGCGGGCGTCGACGATGGACGGGCGACCCATGACCTGCAACAGGCGGCTGAAGTCAAGCCAGCGGAACTCGTCCCACTCGGTCAGTACGGCCACGACCGAGGCGCCCGTGGCCGCCTCGTACGGATCAGCGCACAGGTGCAAGCCCTGCAGGTCGTCGGGGTCGGACTCCGCGGCCAAAGTGGGATCGAAGGCCCGGACGGTGGCGCCCAGGGCCACCAGGCGATGGGCGATCTGCACACTGGGCGAATCGCGCCGGTCGTCGGTGTTGGCCTTGAAGGTCAAGCCCCAGATCCCCACGGTGACACCGTCGAGCGAACCACCACCGGCCGCTTCGATCTTGGCCACGACGCGGGCCAGCTGCTGCTCGTTGCTGGCGATGGCGCCGGCCAGCAACGAGAAGTCGTAGCCCGCCTGCTCGGCGATATGCAGCAGAGCCCGGGTGTCCTTGGGCAGGCACGAGCCGCCCCAGCCCGGTCCGGGACGCAGAAACTCGAAGCCGATTCGCTTGTCGTAGCCCAGGCCCAACATGACATCGCGCACATCGGCGCCCAGTTCCTCGCACAGGCCGGCCACGGCGTTGACGTAGCTGAGCTTGGTGGCCAGGAAGGCGTTGGAGGCGTACTTGATGGTCTCCGAGGTGGTGGCGTCGGTCACGATGAGCGGTGCCCCGGTGGCGGCGTAGAGGGCACCCACCAGCGCGGCGGCCTCGGCATCGTCCGCACCCACCACCAGTCGATCGGGATGCAGGCTGTCCTGGACGGCGCTGCCCTCGCGCAGGAATTCGGGGTTGGAGACGATCCGGATGTCGGGCCGGCCGATGACCTGCTCGACCAGGGTGGCCGACCCCACCGGGACGGTCGACTTGTTGACCACGATGGCGCCCGGCTCCAGGACGGCCCCGATCTCCTTGGCCGCCGCTTCCACGTAGGAAAGATCGGCCGAGCCGTCATCACCTTGGGGCGTGGGCACGCAGAGGAGCACGAACTCGGCGCCTTTGACGGCTTCTGAGGCTGACTCGGTGAATCGCAGATGCCCGGCGTGGACGCCTTCGGCTACCAGCTCGTCCAGCCCGACCTCGACAATGGGCATCTTGCCGCTGCGCAAGGCGGCCAAGCGGCTCTGGTCGCGCTCGGCCAACACCACCTTGTGCCCGAAGTGGGCCAGGGTGGCGGCCGTGGGCAGACCGACATAGCCGGCCCCGATCACCGACACCGTGCGTGGTTTTGTGCGTGCGGCCATCACTGCGCTCCCTCAGCCAAGGCCCCGACCAATCGGGTCAGTCCATCCTGCCAGTCCGGCAGGGCGGGCAGCCCGGCCAACCTGAGCGCCATGTTGTCGAGCACCGAGTTGGTCGGACGGGGGGCCGGTAGCGGGTACTCGGCCGTCGTGATGGGCAGCACCCGCTCGGGGTCGGCACCGGCGGCTTCCAGAGTGGCCTGGACCAGTCCCCACCAGGTGGTGGCCCCAGCGTTGGTGACGTGGAAGGTACCGGGTCGCTTGTCCGTGCCCAGGGTCACGATGGCCGCGGCCAGATCGGCGGTGAAGGTGGGCGACCCGTGCTGGTCGCTGACGAAGCGCAGCGGGCCGTCGCCAGCGGCCAGGCGCAGCGCCGTCTTGACGATGTTGTTCCCGTGGGCGCCGCACACCCACGAGGTGCGCACGATGGTCGACCCGGGTGGGCATTCGCGTTCACCGGCCCACTTGGAAGCCCCGTAAACCGACTGCGGGTTGGGCCGGTCCCATTCGTTGTAGGGACGCTCGGAGGTGCCGTCGAAGACGTAGTCGGTCGAGACGTAGAGGAGGTGGGCGCCGACACGTTTGGCCGCTTCGGCCACGTTGCGGGTGCCGATGGCGTTGACGGCGTAGGCCAGGTCGACCTCTGTCTCACAGGCGTCCACCGCGGTGACAGCGCCGGCGTGCAGGACCACGTCGGGTTGGAAGGACTCAAAGGTGCCCTGCACAGCGTCACGGTCGTCAACCGGCATGGTGTCGATGTCGGTGGCCCGCACGTCGTAGGTCAGGCCCTTCAGCGGACCCTCGGGCGCCCACAGGCTGCACCGGCGACCACCGGCGGGCACGCGGCCGGCCAGGGCGTCGCACAGGTCGCGCCCGAGCTGCCCGTTGGCGCCTGTCACCAGAACGCGCATCTATCCGGCCGAACCCCAGCCACCCTCGACGACCGGGGCGCGGGCGCGCAGGGGCTCCCACCATTCCCGGTTGGCGGCGTACCACTCGACCGTCTCGGCCAGCCCCTGCTCCCATTCGATCTGCGGAGCCCAGCCCAGCTCGTTGCGCAGCTTGGACGAATCCAGCAGGTAGCGGCGGTCATGGCCCGGCCGGTCCGGCACGATCGCCTTCAGGGAGTCGGGCTTGCCCAGGGTCTTGAGGACCAGGTCGGCGATCTCCATGATGGAGGCCTCGACGCCGCTCCCCACGTGGTACGTCTCGCCGATGCGACCACGCTGCAGCACCGCCTCAATGGCCGTGCAGTGGTCGCGCACATGCAGCCATTCGCGCCGGTTCTCGGTAGTGGCGTACAAGGTCAGGTTCTTGTCGTCCAGGGCTGAGGTGGTGAAGACCGGGATCACCTTTTCGGGGAACTGGTACGGCCCGTAGTTGTTGGAGCAGTTGGTGATGGTGACCGGCAGTTCGTAGGTCTCGCCGTAGGCCCGCACGGCGTGGTCGGATCCGGCCTTGCTGGCGTTGTAGGGCGTGCGGGGGCGGTAGGGAGAGTCCTCGGTGAAGACCTCATCGGTATCGAGGGCCAGGTCGCCGTAGACCTCGCAGGTGCTGATGTGGTGGAACCGGTTCACGCCGACCTGGCGGGCGGCTTCGAGCATGGTCTGGGTGCCGATCACGTTGGTACGGAAGAACAGACCGGGATTGAGCACGGCCAGGCTGTTGTGCGACTCGGCCGCGAAGTTGACGATGGTGTCGATGTCCTCGTCACGCAGGGTCTTCTCGGCCTGGGCCCCGTCGCAGATGTCGCCTTGGACGAAGACGATCCGGTCCTCAATATCGGCCAGGTTGGGTCGGTTGCCGGCGTAGGTGAGCACGTCGTAGGCGACGACGTGGTCCTCGGGATGCTGTTCGGTCCAGTAGCGGACGAAGTTGGACCCGATGAATCCGGCACCTCCCGTGACGAGAAGGCGCATAAGGGGAAGACTTTAGTGGGGCCGGAGGTGCACCACGTCCCCGGCCGCCACCGTCCGCGGGCCCTCGGCCGTCTGAACGACCAGGTGGCCGGCATCGTCGACCTCGGTGGCGGTCCCGATGACCGCTTCGGAAGCCAGCTCGACCCGGACCCGCTGGCCCAGCGTGGCGCACCGTTCCCGGAGCTCGGCCGCCACCTCACGCCGTCCCGCTGCGCTGTCCAGGAGCGCCCGGCGGGGCGAGAGTGCGCTGAGCAGGGCGTCCAAGAGGAGCTTGCGATCCACCGGCTCGGCCGCCACGTCGTTCAGGCAGGTGCCGCCCACCCCCTCGGGGCCGGGCCAGGCCACGTTGATGCCGATACCGACCACCACCGAGCAGCGAGCACCGGAGAAGTCGGCTTCGGCCAGGACGCCGGCCAGCTTGGACTCCCCCACTAAGAGGTCGTTGGGCCACTTGAGCACGGGACCGATCCCGGCCACCTCCCGGCAGGCCGCCGCCGCCGCCAGCGCCACCGCAGCGGTGCAGAGGTGCAGCTCAGCCGGGTCGAAGTCGGGCCGGAAGAGGACCGAGGCCAGGAGCGAGGCGCCCGGCGGCGCTTCCCAGCGGCGGTCGAGGCGGCCCCGCCCGGCCCGCTGATGGTCGGCCACGGCCACCACACCCTCGGGGGCGCCATGTTGGGCTTCGGAGCGCAGATAGGTGTTGGTGGAGTCGATCTCCTCGAACCATCGGACATCCCAAATACCGCCCCACATGGCACACACCCTAGAAGGCGTGCAATTGTGCGACGTGCTTAAAAAGATCCTCATCGCCAACCGCGGCGAAATTGCCGTCCGTGTCATCCGGACCTGCCGCGAGATGGGCATCGCAACCGTTGCCGTCTACTCGACCCTCGATCGTGATGCCCTCCATGTCCGAATGGCCGACGAGGCCTACGCCCTGGGTGGCGAGACCGCGGCCGAGAGCTACCTGAACACCGAGGCCATCCTCGACGCCATCGAGAAGAGTGGCGCCGGCGGCGTCCACCCCGGCTACGGGTTCTTCTCGGAGAACACCGACTTCGCCCGGGCCATCACCGACCGCGGCGTGACCTTCATCGGGCCGCCGCCCGAGGCCATTGAGGTGATGGGCGACAAGATCAGCTCGCGCATTGCGGCAGAGAAGGCCGGCGTGCAGGGCGTGCCCGGACGCTCCGAGCCCCTGACGTCACCCGACGAAGTGGTGGCCTTCGGCGAGGAAGTGGGCTGGCCCCTGGCCATCAAGGCCGCCTACGGCGGGGGTGGCCGGGGCATGAAGGTGGTGGAGTCCGCCTCCGAAGCCGCTGAGGCGATGGAGTCGGCCGCCCGCGAAGCCCAGGCCTACTTCGGACGTCCGGAAATTTACGTGGAGCGCTACCTGGGGTGGCCCCGCCACGTCGAGATGCAGGTCCTGGGCGACCAGCACGGCAACACCTTGTGGCTGGGTGAGCGTGACTGCTCGGCCCAGCGCCGCCACCAGAAGCTGGTGGAGGAGAGCCCGGCCCCGGACTTCCCCGACGAGATCCGCCGGGCCATGGGCGCGGCGGCCGTCAAGGTTTCCGAGGCCTGCGGGTACTACAACGCCGGCACGGTCGAGTTCCTGTATCAAGACGGCGAGTTCTTCTTCCTGGAAATGAACACCCGCCTCCAGGTGGAGCACCCGGTGACCGAATTGGTGACCGGACTCGACCTGGTGGAGTGGCAGATCCGCATCGCCTCGGGCGAGGCCATCGACTTCGCGCAGGACGACGTCCAACGCAACGGGCACGCCATCGAGGTCCGTATTAACGCCGAGGACCCGACCGGTGGCAAGTTCTCACCCTCGCCGGGGACCATCACCAAATTCACCCAGCCGTCGGGCCCCGGCGTCCGGCTCGATGCGGGCTACGAGTCCGGCGACACTGTCTCGCAGTACTACGACAACCTGGTGGCCAAGCTCATCGTGTGGGCGCCCACCCGGGAAGGCGCCCGGCGCCGCATGTTGCGGGCCATTGAGGAGACCCAGATCACCGGCGTGGCCACCACGCTGCCGGCCGACGTCATCATCTTGAGCCATCCCGACTTCGCCGCCGGCACCCACTCCACCAACTGGGTGGAGAACACATTGGACCTGAGCGGCCTTGTCGCGTCACCGGTGGGCGCCCCGCCCATGGTGCCGGTGGAGGACGAAACCCCACTGGTCGAGCGCGATGTCACCGCCGAGGTCGATGGCCGCCGCTTCTCGGTCAAGCTCTGGGTGCCCGATCTGGGCCCGGTGGCGGGCACAGCCCGGGTGGTGGCGCGGCCCAAGCGGGCCGCCTCGGCCGCCGCCGGCGGTACCGGTTCGGGTGACGTGGCCGTGCCCATGCAGGGCACCATCGTCAAGGTCCTGGTCGCCGTGGGCGATGCCGTCGAAGTGGGCCAGACCATCTGCCTGCTCGAAGCCATGAAGATGGAGAACGCAGTGGCGGCCGAGAAGGCCGGCGTCATCAAGGAGATCCGGGTCGAGGCCGGCGCCTCGGTGGGCGCGGGCGACATCGTGGCCGTGATCGAATAGGAGCACCATGACATCGGCCGCCGAGGACACCAACCGCGCGGCCAAGGCCGCGGCCGCCAGCGTCATTGAGAAACGGCTGCCGGAGCTGGTGGCCCTGAGTCACTCGGTGCATTCGACACCCGAGCTGTGCTTCGCCGAGACGGTGTCGTCGCGCACGGTGGCCGATGCCCTGCGGGCCGGCGGCCTGACCGTGGACGAAGGGGTCTACGAGATCGACACCGCCTTCGAGGCCCGGTCCGGTTCGGGCGAGTTCGTGGTGGCCCTGTGCGCCGAGTACGACGCGCTACCGGTGGTGGGGCACGCCTGCGGGCACAACATCATCGCGGCCAGTGCCGTGGGCGCCGCCCTGGCCTTGGCTGCCGTGGCCGATGAGGTGGGACTGACCATGCGGATCCTGGGCACCCCGGCCGAAGAGGGGGGCGGGGGCAAGGTCTTCATGCTCGACCGGGGCGCCTTCGAGGGCGTCCACGCCGCCATGATGGTCCACCCGTGGCCGGTCGAACGGTTGACCGGCGCCTGCCTGGCCGTGACTCATTTCGACGTGCACTTCGTGGGGATGGAAGCGCACGCCTCGGCCGCTCCCTGGCAGGGGGTCAACGCGCTCGACGCCATGACCATCTCGCAGGTGGCGTTGGGATTGTTGCGCCAGCAGCTGCCTCCGGGCGACCAGGTGCACGGCATCATCACCCAGGGCGGCGGCGCGGCCAACGTGATCCCGGCCGCCGTCAGCGGTCGGTACATGGCCCGTTCCAAGACCATCGAGGGGCTGCGCGCCCTCGAGCCCCGGGTACGGGCCTGCTTCGAGGCCGGCGCGCTGGCCACCGGCTGCTCCGTCACCTTCGAGGAACTGGCCCCCGTCTACTCCCACATGGAAGCCGACGCCGGCCTGCTGGCCGCCTACCGGCTGAACGCCGAGTCGCTGGGTCGCACCTTCGAGGCCGACGACGAGGACGCGCCGCTGCCCACCTTCTCGACCGACATGGCCAATGTGTCGCTCGCCGTTCCCACCATCCATCCGCTCATCGGTATTGAGACCCACGGCGCCGTCAACCACCAGCACGAGTTCGCCGCCGCCTGCATCACGCCGTCGGCCGACGCCGCCGTGCGTGATGGCGCACTGGGGCTGGCCTGGACCGCTATCGATGCGGCAACCGATCGCGCGCTGCGGTCACGGTTGCTGGGTGCTGGGGCCCGCTCGTGATCCGCGAGCACGCTGTTCTCGAGGTCATCCCGGGCCAGGATGACGAGTTCATGGCCACCATGGACCGGGCCAAAGCGCTGATTGCCGGGAGCCCCGGGTTCGTGTCGCTCTCAGTCGAGCGCTGCCTGGAGCGGCCGTCGTGCTTTCTGTTGCTGGTTGAGTGGGAGACGCTCGAGGACCACACCGAAGGGTTCCGGGGCTCAGCCGCCTACGAGGAGTGGCGCTCGCTGCTGCACCACTTCTACGACCCTTTCCCGGTGGTCGAGCACTTCAGCATCGTCATCACGGCGTAGGCATCGGCGATGACGGAGAACGCTGGCGAGCCCTTCATCTCCGATCTCTCACCGAGTGAGTTCCTCCTCACCAGAGCAGCTGGGTTTGCCCCTAGCGGCTTGGTGTTTGGTTGCTCCGTCTTTCATGCGGGCACCAGACCTCGGCGTCGCTCCCAGAGTTCGGAGGTCGAGACACTCTCCCAGGCGCTCTACTCCGCCCGACAGGACGCCGTGCGGCGCATGGAGGACGAGGCGGCGGCACTCGATGCATCGGGTGTGGTCGGTGTGCGCCTGACCCTGAGCACATCAGACTGGACCCGCAAGTCAGTCGACTTCATCGCAGTGGGCACCGCGGTCACCGCGTTGGACGGTTCAGATTGGCGAATCAGCGACGGCACGCCGTTCACCAGCGACCTGAGCGGACGCGATCTCTGGACGTTGACGCAAGCCGGATACCGGCCCCTGGGTTTCGTCCTCGGCACTTGCGTCTATCACGTTGGCCATCGGCGGGTTGCGACCGCTCTCCGACAAACGGGCCGGAGCGTGGAGTTGAACGCGCAAACCCAGGCGCTCTACACAGCGCGCGAATTGGCCATGACGCGCATGCAGGAAGAGGGCGCTCGACTTGGCGCCAGCGGCATGATTGGCTCGAGGATTTCCGAGAGCTCGCAGGTGTGGCGCAACCGTTTCATTGAGTTCTTGGCCATCGGAACGGCGATCGCTCCGCTGCCTTTTCAGGCCACGTCAGGGACGCCGGACCGGGCCGATCCGATCCTTGCACTGGGCCTGGACCGATGAGGCCGAGCCGTTCATCGGTCCACGCGACGGCCGCATCAGTGCGGGCGTTGGGCACCGTGGGATTCCATCCCGTTGGCGTCGTCATCGGCAATTCCACGACACACATACCCCGTCCCGTGGCGCTCAAATTACAGGGCCGTCTGAGCACACTGTGGCGTTCTTCGATGGGCGACGCCGGAGGAGCGCTGCCGCCGGTCATCGAGAGGATGTACGCGCAGGCCACGGGGCAGGACCACGCGATCGATCCCTATGTGGCCACCTATCCCTGCGCCCATCCCGTCACTCGCGGACTCGTTCCAGGTCAGCGGCTTACCGAGCACTACCCCGGCTACAACTGGGAACTCCCGGGACCGGGTCGGGCACTGACGCAGGGTTTTGAGCACGCGCTGACACGCCTGGCCGACCGGGCCACGGCCCGAGGTGCCCATGGGGTCATCGACATTCGGATGGAAGTCGTGGGCGACGAGCTCTTCCGGGGCACCATGGACATCACCCTAACGGGCACGGCCGTGGCTTATGGGACGGAGCTTCCATTGCCAAGACCCTTCACCGCTGGCCTGAGTGGCCAGGCCTTCAGCAAGATGGTCCAGACCGGAATGATCCCGGTGAAGTTCTGTCTGGGCGCGGCAGTCCTCAGTTCGTGGATCGGCTGCCAAACCCGCACGCAACTCGAATCGGGCTACTCATTTTCGGTCGAGCAGATCGGGGACGCCCTGGTCCAGGTACGCGACGTGGCCACCGCATTGATGTGGAAGCAGACCGATCTCTCCGATGCTCCGTTCGTCGAGGTCACTCTCCACCATGCCCACGCCCGGACCAGCAAAACCGAGTTTCGCACCAGTGCATGGTCCGCCGGCACGGTGGTTCAGCCATTCGCCCCCACGGCGTCTCCGCCGATGTCTCGCCTCGTGGTTCCGATGCGACAGCAATGAGTCACCCAGCAGAAGCTGTCGATCCAGCCGGTGCGGCATTGACCGCATTGCGCTCGGGGGCCTATTTCAGTGGGCCGGCCGAGAACTCCACTGATACCACTTCGGGGCTGACGATCGACGAGCAGATTGCCATCGCCCAGGTTGGATATGAGCCCCAGGATGTCGTGAACGGCGCAGCCGTAGTCCGCCTGGGCATCAACGGAAAGAACACATTGCATCCGTTCTCCAACTACGAAGTGGTGCAACTGTCCCGCACGATGGGATTCGCCCGCCAACACGCGGTGAGTCAAATGGAGAAGCAGTGCGCCGAGATTGAGGCGGCCGGGGTGATCGGCGTCCACTTGGATCTGGCGGGCACAGAAGAGGGCGACCTGGTCACTTTTGTGGCCTCGGGCACTGCGGTTCGTCCGATCGGCCCGAAAGCCGAAGGCGGGGCTTCAGTGTTCACCAGCTCACTGTCTGGGCAGGATTTCCATCTACTGCTGCGCTCAGGATGCGTTCCGATCGGATTTGTCGTAGGAACTTCCGTCTTCCACTTTGGTTGGCGCAGTTTCGGAAAATGGGCCTCATCGCAAGGCCGTTGCACTGAGCTTTCGAGCCTGACGTCGTCCCTGTACGCAGCACGCGAGCTGGCCATCGAACGGCTAAGGAGGCAGGCATTGCATCTGGGAGCCGATGGGGTCATTGATGTGTCCGTGTTGGAACGGGCCGACGTATGGAGTTCACACGTGATTGAGTTCGTCGCCTACGGCACGGCCATCACTTTGGGTGAGAAGACTGCGCTCAGCGCAGTCCCCGACATCTTGGTCCTCCTGAACGACAGAGCTACCACTCCGACGTCGACCCGCTCATCCACCTTCGCCCGAGAGTAATTCAGGTCCCGGTGGTCGAGCACTTCAGTACGGTCATCACGGCGTAAGGCGCTACTCGTTGTCGATGGTGCCGAAGAAGGCGGCGGTCGCGGCGGCGTCGCCTTCGATGGCCAAATCGCTGACGTCGAACCGTCCGTAGAGCGCGAGCACCAAGTTGGAGGCCGTGCCCGTCACCACGATGGACGCGGCGCCGCCGGCGCTGTCGCCGACCTGCCATTCGCCGTCGGTGTCGGTCGAGCGCAAGGTGATGGGGCCGGGCCGGTCGGCCGGATCGGTGGCGCCGAATTTCACGGCCAGAAATTCACCGACGCCGTCGTGGGCGATCTCATGGGAAAGCGGCGCCGCGCTCCCGGAGGCCAGCTCGGCGTCCCAGCGGTGCACCGCGGCTTCCTGCACCTGGTGGCGGCCGATGGCCCCCGACGTGAGGGGCTCGCCCCACCACGTCCAGCAGCGAGCCTCGTCGCCCACCTCGGACAGGGCGCCCAGGAGATCGGCTGTGCTGGCTCGCATCCAGCTCTCGAGATCGTCATCCGACTCGGGTTGAGCGGTCACACCCCGCCACGGTTGGGTCGGATCGCCGGCTCGCAGATCGCCGGCCCAGAAGCGCTGGACCTCTCCGATGTGCAGCACCAGATCGCGAAACGACCAGTCCGGGCACGATGGGACCGGCGCCGCCAGATCGGTACCGGCAATCAGATCGGCGATGCGACTGCTCTCGGTGAGGATGGCTTGGTCTCTGTCCATGGGGACGATCCTACGAAGGGGGTGTCACGGACACATCGAGGTAGGTCGGCGTCAGGAACCCGGAAGTCCCCAGGTCGCCAGGTCCACGCCCGACTGCAGTCGAACGATCGATCCGTTCCGTGAATTCCAGCGATAGAGAGCCGGGGCACTCTTGGCGCCCGTGGCCGGACTGAATTTCGTGGTTCCGGCGATGAGGACATCGGCCCCGCTGGTATCGCCGACCACCGTCTCGTTGAACTGGTAGCTGCAGACCTGGCCGGGACCCTCGAGAGGCGGCGCCGACATGCTGAGGGCCACACAGACGTCTCCGGGCACGGTGAATAGCGTGGAGACCTGCAGTCCCGTGGCCGGATTGATGGTGACGACCTTTTGCGTGCCGTTGCGGGACGTCAGTACGCCAAGGCCGGCGTCGGGCACGCCAGCGAGGTGCCCACCCCAGTAGCCATTCCACGTGAGCGACGGACTGCCGAGAGGGATTTGGCGAGCAGCCCCGAGCGAGGTCACGTGGCGGTTGACCGGAATGCGCCAAAACGACGTGCGGTCGAGTGTGCCGTTCAACTGATCAAAGGAGAGCTGCTGCGAATCCGGAGACCACGAGAGCTGCATGATCCCTTGATTGAGTTGTTGCTCCGTCGGCTTGAGAATCCGAAGGTCGGTCAGTCCTTCGGGAGAGATCTGTCCGATGGCCAGGCCTCCGGACGGATCCAGATAGGGCACCTGGCCGCCAGGCTCGGGAGCGATAAAGGCAAGCTCGTGGCCGTTCGGGCTGACTTGGGGGTCGTATCCGGCCGTCACCAGCCGGGCTGAGCCCCCGCCGATGGGTACGCGATAGATCTCGTCCTCGCCCGATTGACTCGAGTCGTCGAAGTACACCATGCCATCAGCGGCGACGGAGAGATTCGGGAGTCCGGGTGACGCAATTTCGACGTTGGTGGCCAGAGTCCGAAGGTACGTTCCCGTCCGCGAGGAGAGGACAACGAGCCGGTTGTAGTCGGTCCAGGCGACAACGGCCGAGGGCATGCCAGCGGTTGACGCCGGAGACCGATGCGAGCGGACCGCGGCGGCGCCGCTCGGTGCTGATGGGCGGGCATGCCCGTGCATGATCCCGGTGACCACTAGGGCCACCACCACGACGAGGGCCAGCATTCCCGTCCCGATCCGCCTCCAACGGCGGCGCTGCAGCCGCCTCGCCTCCTCAATCAGGGCTTGCGGATCCACCCGCTCTCTCACCGGGGGCGGCTCGGTCGTCATCAACATAGTGCTACTAACGCTAGCATTAGAGCGTGTTCACAATCGACCCGACCGACCCGGCCCACCTTCATGAGCAGGTAGCCGCCGAAATCCGCCGGGCCATCGCCGACGGTGAATGCGGGCCCGGTGAGCGCATGCCTCCCGCCAAGGATTTGGCCGCCGTGCTCGGCGTCAACGCCAACACGGTCCTGCGGGCGCTGCGGATCTTGCGCGACGAGGGGCTCGTGGAGTTCCGACGTGGTCGGGGCATCACGGTAAGTGGCGCCGGGGCGGCCCGGAGTGCCGTGGTGACCCACGCCCGAGAATTGGTCCAGTTCGCCCGGCTGCAGGGTTACCGGCGCGATGAACTGGTGCAGATCATTGAGGGTCTCCCGCTGGGGTAGGCGTGACGAACATATCGAGGCAGCCCTCCAGCCCGATGATCTCGATGTCGTCCCGTCGACGCTCCTCCCAGGTGGCCTGATCGATGCGCAGGTTGATGAGGCGGTCCACGCCGTCACGACGGGCGCCGCGCTGCTCGCCGTTGGGCGTGTAGCCCACCGCCCGGGAGGTCCCCAGCGACGCCGCGTTGTCGTGGAAGGCGCCGCTGTGCGCCTCGGCCGCGCCCAGCCCCTCGAAGGCCAGGTGCAACATGGCCTCTCGCATCTCACGACCGAGTCCCTGGCCTTGATACGCCTGACCCAACCACGACCCGGTCGTGACCGATCGCACCTGGGCGAAGTGCTCCGCCATCATGTCCTGCACGCCCACGATCCGGCCGTCGACATGGACGGCCCCCGCGTAGCTCCACTTGTCCGACGTCCATGAAGCCCGCTGGCGCCACCACCACTGGGCCGATTCGCGGTCACGGGCCGGCCGGGGTCGATCGGTGAACGCATTGGTGAAGGGCATGGTGGCCGGATCGTGGATCCCGTCGTCAATGACCTGTAGGAGCGCCCCGAATTCGTCTTCTCGGGGCAGGCGGATTTCGAGCCGGGGCGTGCGGATGACCAGGCCGAACAGGGGCCAGAAGGCGGCCTGGGGATGATCGGCGGCCGGCATGCTCAGCCTCCCGGTTGGTAGACCCCGAACTCGCCCCGCAGCACGTCGGCCACCTCGCCCAGGGTGGCCATGGCGCGCAGCGCGGCCTTCATGGGCACCAGCAGGTTGCCGTCACCCTTGGCCGTCTGGGCCACGTCGGCCAGCGCCGTGTCGACCGCCGCCTGATCCCGGCCCGCCCGCACCGACTCGGTGCGGTCGATCTGGGTCTGCTGCAGGGTGATGTCGATGGGGAAGACCTCGGTGGGATCGCCGGCCGCATCGGTGAACTTGTTCACCCCGACCACGATCTTCTCGCCGTCGTCGACCGCCTTGGCGAAGCTGTAGGCCGCGCTCTCGATCTCGTCCTGCATGAAGCGGGCCTCAATGGCCGCCACGGCACCGCCCATGGCGTCAATGCGCTCCAGGTAGTCGAGTGCCGCCTGCTCGACCTCGTCGGTCAGGGCTTCGACGAAGTAGGAGCCGGCCATGGGGTCGACCGTGTCGGCCACGCCCGATTCGAAGCCGACGATCTGCTGGGTGCGCAGGGCGATCTTGGCCGCCCGGGTGGTGGGCAGGCCGAGCGCCTCGTCGAAGCCGTTGGTGTGCAGGCTCTGCGTGCCGCCCATGGCGGCGGCCAGCGACTGCAACGTGACGCGGACGATGTTGTTCTCGGGTTGCTGGGCCGTGAGGGTGGAGCCGCCGGTCTGGGTGTGGAAGCGCAACATCTTGGAGCGCTCGTCCTTGGCCCCGAAACGCTCGGTCATGATGCGGGCCCACATGCGACGGGCCGCCCGGTACTTGGCCACCTCTTCGAACAGGTTGTTGTGGGCGTTCCAGAAGAAGGACAGCCGGGGCGCGAAGGCGTCAATGTCCATGCCGGCCGCCATGGCGGCCTCGACGTAGGCGATGCCGTTGGCCAACGTGAAGGCGATCTCCTGTACCGCCGTCGATCCCGCCTCGCGGATGTGGTACCCGGAGATGGAGATGGTGTTCCAGTTGGGCAGGTTGGCCGCGCAGTAGGAGAAGGTGTCCACAATGAGGCGCATGGAGGGCCGGGGTGGGTAGATGTAAGTGCCCCGAGCGATGTACTCCTTGAGGATGTCGTTCTGGATGGTGCCGCGGATCTGGTTGCCCAGGACGCCCTGTTCCTCGGCCACCAATTCGTACAGGAGCAGCAGGATGGCGCCGGTGGCGTTGATGGTCATGGACGTCGTCACCTTGTCCATGGGCAGGCCGGCCATGAGCAGGCGCATGTCGGCCAGGGAGTCGATGGCCACGCCCACCTTGCCCACCTCGCCCTCGGCCCGGGGGTGGTCCGAGTCGTAGCCCATCTGCGTGGGCAGGTCGAAGGCGCAGGAGAGACCGGTCTGGCCGGCATCGAGGAGGAACTTGAACCGTTCATTGGTCGACTCGGCCGAGCCGAAGCCGGCGTACTGGCGCATGGTCCACAACTTGGAGCGGTACATCTCGGCGTGGACGCCCCGGGTGTAGGGGAACGATCCCGGCGATCCGAGCTTGGCCGCCGGATCCCAGCCGTCCAGATCCTCGGCGGTGTAGACGGGGCGGATCTCAATTCCCGAGTCGGTACGGTGCTCTGTTGTGGGCGTCACGCGACTCAGACTACGGAGATAGCGCGGCGGAGGCCAGACTGGGCCTATGGAACCGACCTTTTCCCACTTCGGCATCTGCGTCAGCGATCTGGAGGTGTCCCTGCGCTTCTACTGCGAGGCCCTGGGCTTCCAGAAGGCCGAGTCCCACGAGATCGGTACCGAATTCGCCGCGCTCATGGATTTCGAGGACGTGGCGGTGACGTCCCAGTTCATCCGCAAGGGCACCACGGCCATTGAGCTGCTGTCGTTCAGCGAACCTGAGCCATTCGGCGACAAGGAACGCCGCCCGGTCAACCAGCTCGGCCTGACCCACCTGTCGTTCCGGGTCAGCGACGTGGAGGCGGTGGCGGCCCAGGTGGTCGAGCTCGGCGGATCTCGGGTGGCGTCGAGCCGCACCACCATCGACTTCGCCGGCACCCCGCTCGAATTCGTCTACTGCACCGACCCCGACGGGGTGCGCATCGAATTGATGGACTTAGGGGGTTGAGGTGTCGGCCGCCCGGAGCACCGCCTCGGCCTCGGCGGCCAGAGCGGCGTTGTCGAGCTCGCGGTCGATGCGGATGGCCCGGCGTTCATCCATATGCAGCCAACGCAACGCCACCGGAATCATGGGCCACAGCATGAGGGTGTCGCCGACTACCCACATGAGCACGCCGCCGATGTGGAGGTCGTTGGTCAGGCGGGCCTGACTCCAGGTGGGATGGAGCTGCAGGTAGGCCGGGAACATCTCGTGCACCGCCCCGTTGAGGGAGAGGCCGGTGAAGGTGTCGATGGGGATGGCCAGGAAGAGGAAGCCGAACTGCATGGCCGGGTGCAGGCGGGACCCGTTGGGGTCCGAGCCGAAAATCTGGCGCCAGAAGAGGTACCCCACGGCGAGGAAGACGAGGTGCTCCAGGTTGTGCACCGACTCGTGTTGAAGCGTGTAGTTGTACCAAACGGTCAGGTGCGTCAACGGGATCATGACGGCGTAGGCCACGAAGGCCAGGGCGGGATTGCCGAGCACCTTGGCCACCCGGGAACGCAGCACTTCGGTGACCACCAGGTGGGGCGTGCCCTTGGTGGCCCGCCAGGCCAGCTCGATCGGTGAGCTGATGGCGAAGAGCGGCGCCGCCACCATGATCAGCATCAGGTGCTGCACCATGTGGTCCCAGAAGAAGAAGCCGTCGTAGACGCCGATGAAGCTGAAGATCGACAGTCCGGTGGTGACCAGGCCGCCGATGAAGGCCGCCGTCTTGGTCCCCTTCCAGAGGTGACGCGGTTGGCTGGCGTTGACCCGCTTGACGCCCCAGAGGTAGAGGGCCAGGGCGATCAGCACTAGGGCGACGGGCACGAAATCGAACTGGGTCGAGAAGAACTGGCCGCCCTTGAGCGGCGGCAGCGGTGCGTCAGCCAGCAGGGCGATCATGCCCACCCAGGGTAACTGCCGGTCAGCCGTGCTGCCAGAATCGGTTGGCCAGGCTGCGCAGGCCGCCCAGGGCCACGGCATCGAGCTGGGCCACCTCGTCGGATGTCAGCTCCCAGCCCAGCGCCCCGGCATTCTCGACCGCCTGCTGGCGGTTCTTGGCGCCCGGGATGGGGACGGCGCCCTTGGCCATGATCCAGGCCAGTGCCACCTGGCTGGGCGTGCGGTCGTCGTGGGCAGCCCCGACGCGGTGCAGCTCGGCCACGATTTTGTCGACGGCGGCCATCGGGTGGTTGGAGAACGTCCGGCTCTTGGGGGGCGGGTTGGCCGCCGAGTACTTGCCGGTCAGGCGGCCCTGCCCGATGGGCGAGTAGGCCAGCGGCACCACACCGAGCTCGGCGCAGGTGGCCAGCAGTCCCGAGGTGATCGGCATGGTGCGTAGTAGGGAGAACTCGATCTGGTTGCTGGCCAACGTGAGCCCCCGCTTGCGCAGCGCGGCGTCCATGGAGCGGGTCTCTTTGGGTGAGTAGTTGGAGACGCCGACCGCCTTGACGAGGCCCTGGGAGTGGGCCGCGGCCAATGCCTCAGCCAATGCGTCATGCGAACGTAGCGATATCGGACCGTGAATTTGGTAGAGGTCGATCTGCTCAATGCCCAATCGGTCGAGCGACGCCTTGGCCGCCGAGACGAGGGCACTGGTCACGGCCAGCTTCCACGGCGTCGGCATGAACTTGGTGGCGATGGTGACCTTGGCCCGGGCGGTCGGGTCCTGGGCCAGGAGGCGGCCGATGATGCGCTCGCTCTCGCCGCCGCCGTAGACCTCGGCCGTATCGAAGAGGAGGACCCCAGCCTCGATACTGGCGTTCCAGGCCTCGAGGATGGTGGTCTCGGAGTAGCTGGCGTCGTAGCCACCCATGCCCCAGGTGCCCTTGTCGCCCCAGGCCCAGGTGCCGACGCCGAGAGGCGGAAGTGCGGTCATGCGCCGGCCAGGTGGCCTTCAATGGCGGCCAGCCATTCGGTCCGATGGGTCAGCTGCGGCGAGTGGTAAGCGCCCGGGATCAGCGCCAGGTGGCCGTCGGACAAGGACGTGACGTGTTCGGCGGCCTGGTCGACCATCGGGTGGTCGTGCTCCCCCACCAGGAAGGTGGCCGGGACCTTTATCTCGCCCAGCCGCTCGCGGTACGACACTGAGCCCTCGGATCCGAGGATGGCCATGCCCAATGCCTTGATGGCGTAGGGATCCATGCCGAGGAAGTTCCGGTCCCGCTCCCGCAAGTGCTCCGGGGCGACGGCCAGGATCAGGTCGGCTTCGGGGCCGCCCAGGTCGAAGGTCTTGGGATCGGGCACGCCGCGGGAGGGATCGAGACGATCCATGAATGTGGCCAGGCCGGCCCGGATCTTCTCGTTGTCCGGCACGAAAGACCAGGCGCTGGTGTCCATGAGGATCAGCGAATTGACCAGGTCGGGTCGGGCCAGGGCGGTGCCGAGCACGACCCGGCCGCCCATGGAGTGCCCGAGGAGGTCGACGGGACCATCGCCGTGGGCATCTAGGAAGGCGGTCAGGTCGGTAGAGAGCTGCTCGATCGAATAGCCCTCCAGCGTGCCGTTCTTGGTCGATCGCCCGTGACCGCGCTGGTCGATAGTGACGACCCGCCGGTGCTGGGCCAGCTCCGGGGCCACCTCGGCGAAGTCGAGGGCCGAGCCGGTGTAGCCGTGGACGAGTACCAGGGTGGGGTGCCCCTCTTTCTGGGGCTCACCCAGCTCGTCCCAGACCAGCTCTACCCCGTCGCCCGCCTTGAACCGATGCGCCATGCGCCCCAGTCTGCCGGATTAGCGGGCGTGCGGCATGCAGAGGTCGTCGTACTCGGCGATGACGATCTCGCCGGCGTCGGGACCACAGGCCGGGCAGGCCGGGTCACGCCGCACCTTGAAGGTGCGGAACGACTGCTCCAGGGCGTCGTAGGACAGGAGGCGCCCGACCAGGGGGTCACCGAGTCGCAGCAACATCTTGATGGCCTCAATGGCCTGGATGGACCCGATGATGCCGGGCAACACACCGAGGACTCCGGCCTCCGAGCAGGACGGGGCGAGCTCGGCGGGAGGCGGCTCGGGGATGAGGCAGCGGTAACACGGGCCGACATACGGCTCGAAGACGGTGACCTGGCCCTCGAAGCGGAAGATGGATCCGTGGACCACCGGTATGCGCTTGAGCAGGGCGGCGTCGTTGACGAGATAGCGGGTCGGGAAGTTGTCAGTCCCATCGACGATGACGTCGTATCCGTCGATGATGTCCAAGATGTTGTCCGCGCCCAGCCGCACGTCGTAGGTCACGACGTTCACATCGGGATTGAGCGCCGTCAGCGTCTTCTTGGCCGAATCGACCTTGCGGTCGCCGATGCGGTCCATGTTGTGCAGGATCTGACGCTGCAGGTTGGACTCGTCCACCACGTCCATGTCGATGATGCCCAGCGTGCCCACGCCGGCCGCGGCCAAGTACAGAGCAGCCGGTGATCCGAGGCCACCGGCGCCGAGGAGCAGGACCTTGGACTCGAGCAGCTTCAGCTGGCCCACTTCGCCGATCTCGGGCAGGAGGAGGTGGCGCTGGTAGCGGTTTCTTTGGGCTGGTGTCAGCGTCTGCGGCGCCTTCCACGGACGGTCGTCGTCCTTCCACTTGTTGAAGCCGCCGATGAGCGATTGGACGTCGGTGTAGCCGAGATCGCCCAGCGTCTTGGCGGCAAAGGCGGAGCGCACGCCACCGGCGCAGTAGACGACGATGGGTCCTTCTTTATCCGGGAGCTTGCCCTCGACCTGAAACTCGAGGTGTCCTCGGGGCAGGTGGACGGCGCCGGGGATGGCGCCCTGCTCGTACTCGTCGGGCTCGCGCACGTCGAGGAAGGTCGTTCCGTTTGCCGCCGCCAGGATCTCCTCGGCAGCGGGCGGCTCGATCTCTCGGATGGACTTCTTCGCTTCGTTCAGCAGATCTCGGGGTGTGGGCACTTTGTAACCTCCAGGAGCGTTAAACACTACCAGCGGGGTCAACATTCCCTCTCTGGTGAGAAGCTGGCGGGATGGAGTTCGACGAGGTCCTGCGGCGCCGGGCCATGGTGCGGAGTTTTGCTTCTGACGAGGTGGCTGCCCCGGTGATCGACCGGATGGTGGCGGCTGCCCTGCGCTCCCCAACCGCCGGCAATACCGGTGGCACGGCCTGGGTCGTGCTGTCCGGTGTAGCTGAGACCGCCGTATACTGGGATGCCACCACCGATGACGCCTGGCGGGCCCGCAGTCCCCGTTGGGAAGGTCTGTGCCGGGCCCCCGTGGTGCTGCTGGCCTATGCGTCGGCCGCCTCGTATGTCGCTCGATACGCCGAGCCCGACAAGTCCGACACCGTCCTCGGCTCGACCGAGTTGAACTGGCCGGTGCCCTATTGGACCGGTGACGCGGCCTTCGGGGTGATGACGTTGTTGCTGGCCGCCGTCGATGCCGGGCTCGGGGCGTGCGTCCTGGGGAACTTCCGGGGCGAGGCCGCGTTGGCGGCGGCGTTGGGGGTGCCTCCGGAGTGGCGGCTCTTCTGTGCGGTACTGGTCGGCCACGCCGATGGGGATGACCATCCGTCGCCCTCGTTGGCCCGGACGGTGCCCGATATGTCGGAGCGGATCCATCGGGGGTCTTGGTAGGACTGTCACACCCCCTCCCTATGCTTTTCATGTGGTCTCAGCGACACTCCACGCCGACGTCGAGCAGGCGGTGCGCACCCTCGTGCGGGTGGTGCACGACGCCCGACCGGGCACGATCTCTGGTGACGAGGCCCGGAGGTTGGT
>DATAUC010000041.1:0-7848 GCA_036268485.1 Acidimicrobiales bacterium | reverse complement strand
ATCGAGCCAGTCGGCATCGGAGGGAACGGCGATCTTCCCGTCCCCGGTGTAGGGATAGGGCGAATCGGGCCGGTCCACCATGACCACGTGCTCTCCCGACCACAGCGTGGAGAACCCGGCGACCTCGGCCGCCCGGGCCATGGCCGCGATGACGGCTGGGTCGGCACCGGAGCCGATGCCAAGGGCGTGGAGTCCGATGCGCACCGCACTACATTTCCACGAGTAGCCGTCGGTGACTGCCGACGGCACCGACCGCCGAGCTACACGGCGTCCCAGTCGACAGGCGGCGCTCGGTCAGAGCGAGTTCGTCCTGCAGGGTTCGGTAACCTGGCTGAGGGGAATGAGTGGCCCAGGGATCCTGGCCCAGAGACAGCCTGGCTCAGGACATCCGAGCATGGACCGGCCCCCGCGCCAGAGGGCGGGGATGTTCCACGGGAGTTGATGGCAACGCTGACGAGAGCCCGCTCCAAGCGCGTCGCTGCGCAACGAGATGGTTGCCGCCCTCGAGCCTGCCGGCCCCATCGACCGGGAGACCCGACATGAGGGATAGGCAACCGGGGCGCCGACGTCGTCCCGTTCTTGTTCCACTCATCGGGCGACGGCAGACTCGGGTACATGCCAGCCCCACGACCCCGGGTTGTCGTCTCCCATTGGGTCCACCCCGAAGTAGTCGACTACTTGGCCGAATTCTGCGATGCGGTGATACCGACCAGAGACGAGGGGGTGTGGACACGAGCCCAATTGGTGGGATTGGCGTCCGAGGCCGACGGCCTGGTGATGAGCATGGCCGACAGCGTGGACGCCGCGTTCCTGGAACGCTGCCACCGGCTCCGGGTGGTGAGCGCCACCTTGAAGGGCTACGACAACTTCGATGCCGACGCGTGTGCCCGGCGGGGAGTGTGGCTGACGATCGTCCCCGATACCCTCATCGCACCGACGGCCGAACTCACCATCGGCCTGATCATTGGCATCATGCGCAGGATGTCGGAGGGGGATCGCGCCATCCGCAGCCATTCCTTCGCCGGATGGCGGCCGCGCCTGTACGGCTCGACGTTGCAGGGGGCCACGGTGGGCGTGGTGGGGATGGGGCAGTTGGGCCAAGCGGTTGCCCGCCGACTGTCCGCCTTCGAGCCTCGGATCGTCTATCACGACTCTCGACCACTGCCTCCCGAGAGCGAACGGGCATTGGCCACGACCTATCTGGACCTCGATCAGCTCGTGGTGCTCAGCGATGTGCTCGTCGTCCTGTTGCCGCTCACCGACCGGACTCGCCATCTGATCGACGGGTCGGTGCTGGCCCGGCTGCCCGTTGGCGCTTGCCTGGTCAATATGGGGCGAGGTTCCGTGGTCGACGAGGAGGCGGTGGCCGACGCATTGGAGGTCGGGAGCCTCGCCGGGTACGCCGCCGATGTGTTTTCCATGGAGGACTGGGCGCTCCCGGGCCGACCGGCCCAGATCCCCGAGCGCCTGCTGAAGCAGCCCAGGACCCTGTTCACCCCTCACCTGGGCTCGGCCGTGGACGACGTGCGGCGTCGGATGTCGCTCGAAGCCGCCCGCCAGGTCCGACAGGCACTGGACGGACGACGACCCGACCACGCCGTCAACCAACCGGAACGTTGACCCCACAGCATCTCGTTTCTGTCCGACAGAGAAACCGAGGCTGATCGATGTTCCCCGCAGCGGCATCGGCGCGGGTCGCCACCGCCTTCGTGGTGGGTGTCCTCGCAGTGTCCATGTTGTCCACGTCAGCGAGCACCGCCGGCAGCACGCCCGCCGCCGCCAGCACGCCCAGCGCCCCGAGCTCGCTGCAACCACTTCAGGTGCTGCGACCGTCGATGCGTTTGGAGTCCCCAAACCGGCGCTACTCGGCCGAGCTGCGGCCCGACGGCGCCCTCGTCATCCTCGGACCCCGGTCCCAGGTCACGTGGTCCAACGGTATTCGTGGGTCGGAGGGGAGCCCCCGCCTCGTGTTGGAGCGATCAGGCGACCTGGTGGAATCGGCTCGCCCCGGTGGTCCGGTGCTCTGGAGCTCGGGATCGAAGAGCGTGCCCGGCGGCCTGAGACTCATCATGCAAAACAATGGAGACCTGGTCGTGGCCTCCTCGCTCTCGCCGGCCTGGAGCAGTACGGCCGGTGTCATCTCCCAGGCCCTCACCGTCATTGCCTTCGGCGACTCGGAAGGGGCAGAGACCGATCAGTTCGTCGGCGGGGCCTTGACCGATGCGGCCGGCGTTCCCACCATGTTCGTCGCTCATGACTATCCAGGCACCGCGGTGTGCGACTGGATCGAGAACGGAGTCATGGCCACGGCGACGAACGCCGACGTGGTTGCGCTGTTCTTTACCGGCGACGGCCTTTCGCCGTGCACGGACCCCCCCGCCGACCTGTCGGCGATGGCTCTCGACAACCTGACTGTTGCCGACATGGCGGCCGCGATCAACTTGCTCCTCACCGGAACGGTCGAGCACGTCCTGGTGATCTCACCGATTCCGCGACCCCCGTCGACCATTGCCCACGCGTATCTCGCCACCCAGCTGCAGGCGATGGTCAAGGGCCTCCACAACCCTCGGGTGACGTACGTCGGGTCGCCGAGCGTGAGCGTCTCGCCCACGGGTGCGGTGCCCACGACGATGCCCTGCACCGGCCTAGAGATCGCCGGTGGCGTCTGTCAAGGACCGGTCGTGAACGGCGTGCGGACAAACCTGGTCTTCTCCACCAATGGGCACTTCTGCATCACCTCACTCACCAACGATGCTCCCGCGGTGGGGACGACGCCTGCGCCCTGTCCGGGATTTCAGCCCGGCGCGTGGCGCTGGGCCAACGCGGAAGCAAAAGCCATCTTCTCGCTCTACGGCCTCCCCTTCACCGAATCGCTGCAGAGCGGCTACGGCTCCTGATCCCGTGGGCGTGTCATAGAGCAGTCCCAACGATCGCCGGTGTGCTCACCCGACCCGCGGCGAGGAAGACCCGGCCATCTCGACCGCCCCGGACCACCGCGGTGATGGCGGAAGCGTCAGCGTCGGCGCCCGCCTCATGTGCACGCCGACCCGTTCAAATGGGCCGTGACGCATTGGAGTCCTGAAAGGACGTTCATATCTGGCCCTCGAAACTGTCAGAACGTTCAAGAACCGTGTCCCGGGTCACCTGTCGATAGCCCACCATTGTGAGTTGACGGAGCACTTGCGATGTCGATGCATCACGATCTAGGGAGCTTTCCACGTGGTTCGACTCAGAGCTTCGTTCGCGGCAAGAAGGAACACCGGTCTACGCATTGCCACTGCTGGCTTGCTCTCAGTGGTCACCGTGGTGGCCATCATCTTGTCCAGTTCTTCTACCCAACCTGCGGGGGCCACACTCAATCCTTCCCACCCCACATTTCACGTGGCCACGTGTTCCGACAGTGCTGCTACGGGTGCGTCTGAGCAGTGGTCGGTACGTTACAAATCGACAACGGCAAGTCCACACCAACAGTCGATCCGCGTAGTCTCCGTCGACTCGCCACCGTCCGAGGACACGACCGCCCAGGGCCTGTGGACCGTTTCCTGGACCAAGCCTGGACAGCAAGCCAAGTCGTCGCAGCTCACGGCCACGAAACTGCAGGCCGAGGTCATTCCCACATCGCCCGCCCACCTCTTGGCCCCCGACGACGACTGTTCTCTCGACCTGAACGCGAGCTTTCGTCCCGCCTCGGTGGCTGTCATCGGCGACAGTGTGTTCGCCAATATTCGGAACAGCTTGGCTAGTGGAAAAGTTCACGGGGCATTTGCCAGCTCCTGGCAAATTGACGCGGTGAGCGGATTCGGCTGGAGTGCGTCTGCCCCCGACTGGCCGCTCACCACGATCAGAGGATCGTGGGCCATTGGTCTGGCCCGGGGGTTGTTTCCCGACCATGCATCGACCCTCGTCGTCGAGCTCGGAGCCAACGACGCCTTGCGAGCCGTATTCGCAGATATGAGAAACAATCTCGATCTGGCCAAGAGCATCCGGAGCGCCGTCGGCCAGAACGTCAATCAGCTCCTCAACGCCAGCACCAAGGCCGTAGCGTGCACCGTGGTGGTCACGCCACCTGCTGCTCCCACAAGTCTCTTTGGTGTCACTGGTTCGGCCTACGTGTCAGAGGCGAAGCAAATGGATGCGATTATCAAGACAGAAGCGGCACGGTTTGCCAAGTCCGGAGTCGTTGTGGCCGACTGGTCGACCTTCTCAGCAGGCCACCACCTCAAGCCAACCTCTTCAGCGAACTGGTTTTCCCCCGGTGAAGGAATCCACCCCAATGTCGTCGGTCAGGCGGCACTACTGAACCTGGTCCAGCGATCAATGAGGAACTGCCCGTCGGGCCACTGACGTGGCGGAGTATCCCGAGGCGGTCGGAAGATCCCCAGGGGCGTTTGTCAGCTGGCCTCAACGGCACTCGTCGTTGCCGGAAGCTCAACCACAAACTTCGTCCCGCAGGTTCGCTCACCATCTATCCACACCCGTCCGCCATAGGCAGAAACGATCTCGGAGACTATTGAAAGGCCCAGTCCCGATCCACCGCTCTCTCGATTGCGATCGTCACCGATCCGTACGAATCGCTCGAACACTGCTTCCCTCATCGCCACCGGTATTCCCGGACCGTCATCGGCCACGCTGAGCAATACCTTGCTTCCCTCTTCGACCACCGAGAAGTCGATCCGATGGTCGGCATGGCGCACCGCGTTCGACGAAAGGTTCTCCACGATCCGTGTCATGTCCATCTCTCGGGCATAGACCTGACCCGCGGACACACTTGAGACGCCGATGGACAGATCGCTGTTCCGCTGGAGGCGCTCAACTTGCGCCAATACCAGCTCGTCAAGGTCGATGGGGCGAAGATCGGGTCCCGATCGGCTGCTGTCGAACGATTCAATTCTGAGCAAGTCGTCGGCAAGAATGTCGAGCCGCTGCACTGCACTCAGGGCATTCTCGTGGCTTTGCCGGAGACCGGCCATATCTTGGTCATGCGACTCGAGCGCCGACCGGATGGCGGCAATCGGGCTTCGCAATTCATGACTGGCGTCGGCGATGAAACGGCGTTCCCGCCGCAGGGCTGCTTGGAGGCGGCGGAGCATCGCGTTCATGGTGGACACCAGCCGGTCGAGCTCATCCCCGCTCTTCGGGCTGGGTACCTCTTCGTCAAGGTCGTTGGCTGAGATCTCGGCCACAGCCAATCGGGCCTTCTCGACTGGCTTCATGGCTTGGCCCACCACGAACCAGATGAGAATGCCGAGGACCACGGCCAAAATAGGCAGGCCGAAAATGAACAGCCGGTTCATTGAATTTTCGGCGTCGAAGATCTGGTTGATCTCTTGGCCTTCGATCAGAATTGGAGCCGACTTGGCGCCGAACTGCTGTTGAAGCACTCGGACATGGCCAAATCGGGGGTTGTAGATGGTTGACAAGCGTGGGTTCGGGTCGCCCGGAGTGACGTGGATGAGCGGCGGCATGCCTTGAAGATTTGACCCCGCACCGATAAGAGTTCCGCTGGCCGAGACCAACTGTCCCAACTGACCAGTGGGACCTGATCGCGACAGGTACTGATGTTTGGCCAGGCTCGTCTGGACATACTTGGCCTGATTAACCAGTCCCAGGTCCACCTGCTGCACCAGATGCGATTCGACGGACTGTGAGAGAACCGTGGCGAAGACAATGAGAATGGCTACAACCACCACCATGGCCAGTGACGTGATCCGGAAGCGCAGCGAACGTATGGCCATTCGTGGACGATTCACCTTGATCCTTGGGTGTGAAATCGGTACCCCGAGCCGTGTGCCGTGTCGATGATCTTGCGACCAAAGATGGGTTCGAGCTTTCGGCGCAGATGTCGGATGTAGACCTCCACGATGTTCCGGTTGCCCTGAAAGTCGCTGCCCCAAATACCGACGACAAGATCATCCTTATCGACTATCGATCCCTCCGCCACCATGAGGCAAGCCAGCACTTCAACTTCGCGGCCCGAGAGTTGCACCTGGTTGTCCGGCGTTTGACACACATGACGCACCGGGTCCAACGTCACCCCGTCGAATGAGAAAACATCCCTGGCAAACATGCGAGAGCGTCGAATCAGGGCGCGTATGTGGGCCAGCAACACCACCATTGAAAACGGCTTGGTCAGGTAGTCATCGGCGCCCGTATCGAGGCTCTCCGCTTCGTCCCAGTCCCCCACCTTTGCCGTCAACATCAGAATCGGTACCGAATAGCCGGCAGCACGGAGATCGGCACATATTTGGAACCCATTCTTGGTGGGCAGCAAGATGTCGAGGATGACGAGGTCATAGGCGCCTTCCTGCGCCATGGTGAAGCCATGGCCACCATCCGCTGCCGCTTCGCACTCGAAGCCTTCCGCTCCCAGCACTCGTTGCAGATCGGCACTCAGACTTGTGTCGTCTTCGACGACGAGGACCCGCATTGCGCTCTACACCCCTTGCGTCACAGTGAGTTGTGAATCGCTTCGGCCGATGGTACTGCTCGACCAACCGCCCACTTCGGGAGTTTCGTTCGGCATCCACCTCACGACCCGGCTCACCTGAATTTTTGTTCAGAAATCGGGCGGGTGCTGTCGCCCCTTTCCGGCCGGCCGTGATGGTCTCTGACCTGGTGAACAAGACCCGGGGACGTGGCGCCGGGCCAACGCCAGCGGTCAGTGCTCAGGGACATCGGCCTGCATGCCTGAGTCGAGCAAACTGGGCCCATGGCCTTCGAGAGGCGAGACCTCGACCCTGGATGTGTGCTGGTGCTGGGTGGGCGCAGCGAGATCGGGCTCGAGGTGGCACAGCGGGTCGCCGGCGGGCGGGTGGTGATTCTCGCCGCCAGACACAGCGCCCAGCTAGGCCTCGAGCGGCAGCGGATGCTGGATTCGGGCGCGTCCGAAGTCCATTGCGTCGACTTCGACGCCGACGACACTGACAGGCACGCCGAGTTGCTCGTCGGGATAGCGGACACACACGGGCCGATCGGCCTCGCCATTCTGGCCTTTGGCATTCTCGGCGATCAGCGTCGGGCCGAACAGGACCCGCAGCATGCCGTCGCCGTCGTGCATACCGATTACGTGGCCCAGGTCAGTGTGCTGACGACGTTGGCCAAGCTGCTACGCGCCCAGGGAGAGGGGCAGATCGTCGTCTTCAGTTCGATTGCCGGTGCTCGGGTCCGCCGGGCGAACTACGTCTACGGCTCGGCCAAGGCCGGGCTCGACGGCTTCGCCAGCGGGCTGGCCGATGCGTTGCACGGCACCGGTGTGCAACTGCTGCTGGTGCGGCCGGGCTTCGTGATCGGGCGGATGACCGTGGGCATGAAACCGGCGCCGATGTCGAGCACCCCGCAACAGGTGGCCGACGCCGTCGCCGATGGCTTGCATCGGCGCGTGCGCGCCGTGTGGATCCCCTGGGCTATTCGCCCAACGTCCCTCGCGATGCGACTGCTGCCGCAGGCGGTCTGGCGGAGGTTGCCGCGATAGCCCACCGGTGAACCTCACTCTCGTGAGGATGGGCGCGAACATTGGACGGCTTGTGAGGCCACACCGTCCGCGAGATGACGGGACTTCGTCCCATGGTCATGGCCTTCCTACCCTGGTCTCAGATGGAGGCCCGTCGACCCACAGCAACGAGGGTCGGGGGAAACACCCAGGGCCGGTGTTCGGCAGCATCGATGCGGGCAAAGGCGGCTCCCCATCGTTCGACGTCAGCCTCGGTGGCGAATCCCTCGGCCACCATGGCCTCTCGCGCCGCCCAGGATGGCGGCCGGAATCCGGGCAGGATGCGCCGGGCGGGGGCAAGCCAGGCGTAGGTCTCCACTGAGAGCCCGGCGTCGGTCAACAGATCGCCCAGGCGCAGG
>DATAUC010000040.1:0-6882 GCA_036268485.1 Acidimicrobiales bacterium | reverse complement strand
GAGTGGGGGATCCCGAGAAAGTCCTTCGATCGGACGTTCTCGCCCCCTCCCAGGTGGTCGGTAACCGGCATGGCGTTGTTGTGAAAGGCGGGGTCCAGGAGCCTCCCACCACCGCCGACGTGCAGAACGAACGGCACGTCGGCTTCGCTGAGCACGTCCCAGAACCCGTCCAGGTCCGGATGGGTGGGCGCCCGTGTGCCCGCGGCGGTGGATGGAACCATCACCGCCGCGCATCCGGCCTCGATCGACTCGAGGGCCAAGCCGACGGCACGATCCGGGTCGACCAGGGGCACGTACGCCACTGGGAGCAAGCGCTTGTCCTCGGAGCAGAAGTTGGCCATGGCCCTGTTCTGAGCAGAGCTGCCTGCGTAGAGTCGGTCCTCATCCCTGCCGGCGAACCTCGCCGTGGCGAAGGTGGCAAACACGAGCTGCGCATCGACGCCGAGAAGGTCCAGCACCCGGCTCCGCTCTGTCGGGTCAAAAGCGCCCATGGCGTGCCAGCCTTTGTCGCTCAGGAGACGCTCCTCGGCCAGTTTCGCAACTTCGGTGTCCGAATGCCGCGCCTCGGACTTGGCCACGGCATCGGTGAGCACGGCGGCGAGGCTGTCGCTCCCCATGTCGCGCAATCGGTCCTTGTACTCGGGGTCGACAAAGTCGTCGAGGAAGTCAGCCAGTTCCATCACATGGCTGTCGGCGTCGAGGACGCTTCGCTCCCCCACATAGGTTGCGGTCTCGGCCTGGTCCATCGCCCTCACCACCCCTTCCCATTGGTGACAAAGTGTCACTAACTTGTGAAATGATGACACCATGAGCCCCACGAAGGCAAGGGGTCCCTCCTCGTCCGACCGAAAATCCGTCGCCGGAGGGCGCTTGCCGAGCTCCGCACGCCGTGACGCCCTGCTCGACGCCGCGGTGGCGCTAGTCAGCGCGAAAGGGCTGCACGTGGTGTCGATGGAGGCGGTGGCCGAACACGCCGGGGTCAGTAGGCCCCTCGTCTACAAGCACTTTGCCAACCGCAACGAGCTCTTGGCTGCCGCGTACCGGCGAGAGGCGGCGAAATTGCACCAGGACCTCTCATCGGAGGTGGCCTCGGCGGACCGCATCGAAGAGATGTACCGGGCCCTCGTGCAGGGCTCGATGCGGGCGAGCGCAGAGAGGGGACAGATCCTCGCCGCCCTCCGGGCCGAGGGCGGGTGGAACCGCGATATCCGCCAGGAGCAGCGATCGAGAGATCGAGAGACGGTTCGAGCCTTCGCGGCCGTGGCAGCCCGCCAGTTCGGGCTGGACCGCAGACGGTCCACCACGGTCACGGCTGTCCTGTTAGGCGCGCTCGATGCGGTCCTCACGCAATGGCGCATGCACCCAACCGAGGAGAACAGGGGGATCCTGGAGGAGACGTACCTGGCCATGGTGGTGGGCGCCTATTCCGTGGACTCGGTGGCTGACCAGCGACAGACTGTGCCCGGCTCGGCCTTGTGAACGCTTGCCCAACGCTGTGGGTCATGGCGCCGATCAACTGCGCAGTTCCACGTTGAGCCGTGCGGCCTGTCGCGTGAGGTGGTCGCGTTCGGGGAGGTTGGACGCAGATCGGGCCGCTTCGGCGTAGAGCCGTGCAGCGGTGACTGGATCACCGTCACGCTCGTGTAGGTATGCGGCGACGGCAGTATGGCGGGGCAGGGCGGGGTCGAGCTCTGCCAGGGCGGCCATCCCGGCCCGCGGGCCGTCGGCCTCGCCGACCGCGACAGCCCGGTTGAGGCGGGCTACCGGGCTGTCGGTGAGGCGCACGAGTTCGTCGTACCACTCGACGATCTGCACCCAGTCGGTCTCCTCGGCCGTCCGGGCGTCGGCGTGGAGCGCGGCGATAGCAGCCTGGGCCTGGAACTCGCCCAGGCGGTCGCGGGTGAGGGCTTTTTGGAGCACGTCGACACCCTCGGCGATCAGGCCGGTGTTCCACAGGCTGCGGTCCTGCTCGGCAAGAGGCACGAGCCTGCCATCGGGGCTGGTCCGCGCCGAGCGCCGTGCGTGATGGAGCAGCATGAGCGCGAGGAGGCCCGCGACTTCTTCATTGTTGGTCTTGGCCGCCACCTGGCGTGTGAGCCGGATCGCCTCGCCTGCGAGATCGACGTCGCCGGAATAGCCCTCGTTGAAGACCAGATACAGCACACGCAGCACCGTGGCGACATCGCCGGCCTGGTTGAACCGGACGCCCGACACCGTCCGCTTGGCCCTGCTGATCCGCTGGGCCATGGTCGCCTCCGGCACGAGGTAGGCCTGCGCGATCTGACGCGTGGTCAGGCCTCCGACGGCGCGCAATGTGAGGGCGACGGCCGAAGCCGGCGTCAGCGACGGGTGCGCGCACAGGAAGTACAGCTGGAGCGTGTCGTCCACCGCCTCCCCCGGGTCGGGCACGGGCTCGCCCTCGACGCGTTTCTCGCGGAGCCGTCGGGAGGTATCGGCACGGGCGGCATCGAGGAACTTCCGCCAGGCCACGGTGACCAACCAGCCCTTGGGGTCCCTGGGCGGGTCGTCCGGCCACACCCGCATGGCCTCGACCAGAGCGTCCTGCACGGCATCCTCGGCCGCAGCGAAGTCGGCTCCGCGGCGGACGAGGACGCCAATGGCGGTGGGAGCGAGGGTCCGCAGCAGGGCCTCGTCCACCGGCTTCACTCCGTGATGGTCTGGGGGTGGGCCAGGAACGGGCGCAGCTCGAGCCACTCGTGGATCGGCTTCCCACCCGCACCCGGAGCCGCGGACAACTCACCGGCCAGCTCGAGCGCCCGCTCGTAGCTGTCGACGTCGATCACCATCCAGCCGGCGATCAGGTCCTTGGTCTCGGCGAACGGGCCGTCGGTGACCGGCGGCCGCCCCTCGCCGTCGTAGCTGACCCACGTGCCTTCCGGGGAGACCGCCAGACCTTCGACGAATTCGCCAGTGCCCTCGAGCCGGTCGGCGAGGTCCTGCATGTACTGCACGTGGGCCGTAACCTCCTCCGGCGTCCACTGGTCCATCGGCACGTTGTTGACCGGCGCCGGCGCGCCCCGGTAATGCTTGAGCAATAGGTACTTGGCCATCATGTTCTCCTTGGTGCGATACGGCCCATTGTGGCCGTGTTCACTCAGGGGACGGAGCCGGTGGCTGGTTCTCGACATCCCACGCTGATATTTCCTGGCGGACTCGAAGATTCCGCCCACTATTGACTAGTGGGGCGGTCTGGCGGCTGGAATCCAGGTCGTCCCGTCATCGACGTTTGTACGTTTGTACGTTTGCACACCTAGATGCCTGCCGAGCGTCGAAGATAGGTGCCAAGCCGTGTCTCTTTACCGGTGTCGAGAGCATGGAGCAAGGCGAACAGTCCGGCGAAGGCCTCCTCTCCGAATTCCGCCCTCAACTTGTCCTCGATCGCCCGCGCCGTCATTCGCTGTACCTGCAGGTAGTGGATCCCGCGGGTTGTGAGGACCACAGACTTCTCCCTCCTACTGGTCGGCGAGTCGGCGACCCGTACGTAGTCACGATCGCGGAGCCGTCCGACGACCTTGCTTGCGCCCTGGCGGGTGATGCCGAGCTCGCGTCCGATGGCCGAGATCGTTGCTCCGGCCTGACCCGAACACATGCGGAGCACCCGCCCATCGGGAAATCCTCGCTCACCGAACCCCGCATCGGCCATGGCGGTGTCCAGGCGAAGTTGATAGCCAAGCCAGGCACGCCGGAGCGCCGGTCCCAGTCCGATCGACCACGGCTGCGTGGGATTGTCACCTCCAGACGCGGCATCCGGAGAAGTTGCGTCTGACCCCACGCTAGAAATGTTAGCGAATTGTAAACTAGGTTGACAGTCTGATCTGGCCGCTCGATACTTCGTGCATGCGGTTCGCAGTTACTCGCCATCAGCTGCGGCTGCGTGGCTCTGCTGTGGCGCTCGTTTCGACGGCCTTGGCGCTCACCGCTTGTGGCCCCGGCAGCCCAAGTTCCCAACCGCCATCCACCACCGTCTATCGATTCGGCGTGGTCGGGAACAAGGGCGCCATCCACCAGCTGCAGCTCGACCGGCCGACTGTTGTCCCGGGAATAGCGGGCCGGGTCGTGGAGGTGGCCACGTCCAACTCTGACGGGTACGCGCTGACGTCCAACGGCACGGTGTGGGCCTGGGGCGTGGCCAGTTTCGGCGAACTCGGCGACGGAGCGCATCCTGCCTATTCCACCCGGGCGGTGAAAGTCGACGTTCCCACCGGGGTGAGAATTGTCTCACTTGCGAACCCCATGCCCTTCGACGGTGCCCTGGCCATCGACTCGCACGGGAACATGTGGGGGTGGGGCCTCAATGCCAGTGGCGACCTCTGCCTGTCCGGACTCATCGAGCTCCGACCGAGCGAGCTGCCGCTCCGCGACGTGACGCTGGCCAGTGGGGCGCGGACGCACTCACTTTTCTCCTCGCGGGGCAAGGTGTACGCCTGCGGCTCAGGTGAGTATGGCGTCCTCGGCACCGGCACCACCGCGGATAGCGCCACGCCGGTCCCCGTCGTCGGTCTCCCGAGTACGTCGCCAGTGACGGCGCTGACTGCATCATGGGAGGGTTCGGGGGCGCTTCTCGGCAACGGCGTCTACTACAACTGGGGCTACAACGCCGCCGGCCAGCTCGGCAACGGCACTACTACCGACAGCCCCATCCCCGTGCCGGTCACGCTGCCTGCGGCCGTGCGCCAGGTGTTCCAGGGCGGGAGCGGGGCCAAGAACGGCCAGACCGTCGCCATCCTGGCCAACGGCTCGGTGTGGGCCTGGGGCGACAACGACCGGGGTCAGCTCGGGAACGGCACGAGGGTGAGCTCGAATGTCCCCCTGCGGGTCGACGTCCCCAAGGGCTTGTCCTTCGTCAAGGTCAACTCGGGCGGTTACGCCAGCTACGCCATTGACGGCGCGAGCCGGCTCTGGGCCTGGGGAGACAACGGGAGCGGGCAGCTTGGGACCGGGAGCGGGAGCGGCATCGCCACCAGGCCAATCAGCGTGGGCATTCGCCTGACCCAGCTCTCGTCGACGGCTCAGAACGTGGCCGGTCTCGAAGGCAGCAGGCACTCCTGATGAGGGGGCGACTCGTGGCGCTCGCCGGATTGCACCTTCACTTCCTCCATGGCACTCACGGTCACCACGGCCTGAAGATTCTCATTCTCGTGGTCATCGTGGCGGTGGTCGTCCTCGGTGTCGTGTTGTTGATTCGGCGCTCCCGGATCCACTGAACACTTGGAAGTACGGCGCCGGCGCACATGGACGGCTCACTCCGCCGTGCCCGCCGCATCGCGTTACGAAGTACCGCTGTCTGAAACGCCGGTCGGGACTGACCTAAGAACTGGCTCCGGCTGCCCCGTCAGCTCTGACCTTTGCGCCCCACGAGATGAAACACGCGACTGAGTTGGCGGTAAGGGTCTCGTCGGCTGGCTTCGAGTTCGACCGCGACCGTCGCCGCTACCTGCTTTGCATCGCTCGGGTCTAACTCCGCTCCACTGAACTCGAGCCAGTCGACAAAGAGCCATACCCCGTACCAGCGCAGTGGGTTCACGCCTTGGCTCTGCATGATCTGGCTGATGTCTTCCACTGTGTCGGCTCGGCCCGGCACCCCCAGCACTCCAACCTCGCGGGTGGCGTCAAACGCCGCCAGAGCGTCGTCCCACCGCCGTTCCAGGGCCGGGCGCACCGCCATAGTCTTGGCGTTGGCTGTCATGATCGAGACCACGCCACCGGCAACGGCGCACCGGCACAGCTGGTTGACCAATGGCCCCGGCTGCTCGAGGTAGCCGAGCACGCCGTGGCACAACACAGCGGCGAAGCGTTGGCCATGCACCGCCTCGTCGGCCTTCTCGCCGTCAGCTTGCACGAGCGTCACCCGTCGCTGGGCCTCAGCGGGCAGCCGCGCGAGTCGTTGTCGTGCTTTGTCCAGCATGGCCGGCGATGGATCAAGCAATGTCACGTCGTAACCGGCTTGGGCCAGCGGAAATGACTGGTTGCCCGCGCCGCCGCCGACGTCGAGCACAGGCGCGGGAGGCGCAGGTAAATGCTCGAGCAGCTGCTGGTGCATTACAGCGGTGCGCACGTACCCCTTCACTGAGGCATAAGCCTCGTCGACAAACGTGTCAGCCAAACCGGCCCAGGTGTCATCGTCCACGACACCAAGATACGGCTCCGACGGCCGTCTCGAAAACGACCCTTAGAACCACTCCAGGGCCTTGGCCGCTACCGTCTTGATTTCCTCCCGCGTTGCGTCTCGCGCTTGTCCCGACTGCCAGGAGCTCTCGTCTCGGAGGCAGACGGTCAGCTCGGGTGCCTCCACCCATGCGCACCGAATCACCGTCACGGTCCCAGGCTGCTGCCCGCTCGCGTGTAGCTCGTGGGCAAGCTGACGGTACTGGCTGCCCTCAGCCAAGGTCGTCGCCGTCGCTGACAACCTCACCGTGTCAGACCGTCGCTGGTCCTCGGCGGGTGGCGAATAGCGGAAGCGGGCGTACTCAACGCCGCCGGGGTCCTCTTCGTACCGAGTGTTGGTCAGCTCACCGACGATGATCGTCGAGGAGAAGTCGTAAGGATGGTCGTGGATGAGGGGCTCCCCGACGTTGTCGCTCGGGTCCCAGAGGTGGAGTCGGTACTGGCGCTGGTCGTCTAGGCGCAGACTCATGAGCCCGATCTCCTGCATCCTCCAAGGGAAGTCCTCGGCATGTCGGAGGATCGTGAGAACCAGGGCCTTGCTCAGCGTCTCGCTCATCGAGTCCTCCCCGCACCACCGCTGGGCGACCTGCCCAACCCACCCAAATCACATCACTGTCATTTGTTTGGGTCAAGGGGTGACGGCGCCGTCTCACAAAAGAGGGGCGGTACGAACCCACAGTCCCGAAACGCTCTGCC
>DATAUC010000039.1:0-50349 GCA_036268485.1 Acidimicrobiales bacterium | reverse complement strand
AAATGAGTCATTGCTCCTGGTCCAGCGGCACAGTTAGACTTCGCACGCCGTTGCGCCGGGACTGCATATGTCCTGGTCAGAGAAATACCGGAAGGGTGGGTCGTGGTTCTAGCGCCAAATCAGTTCGAGAAGACTGAGGATGGCTATGACCTGCGCCTGGTGGAGGCACACCAGGCCGGTGACCCCGATGCATTTGCCGCCATCGTCCGTGATCACTACCCAATGCTGCTGGCGCAGGCTCAGCGCCGGCTCACCTCCCGGGAAGAGGCAGAAGATGCCGTGCAGGAAGCACTCCTCAGGGCCTTCCGAGCTTTCTCCCGATTCGGAGGCGAATACCGCGTCGGCCCGTGGCTCAGCCGAATTCTGGCCAACGTGTGCTCGGACGCCGGATCGCGCCGATCGGCGCTCCTCAAACTCAACGACCGGATAGCCGGCACGCTGGACCGCCCCATGGACGACACCCAGGGCCTCTCTGACCCTGTGGTGCTCCAAGCCATTTCCGATGCGGTGGAAGAACTGCCCGTCTCGCAGCGGGATGCGTTCGTCCTCCGTGAGGTCGATGACTGCTCATACGAGGAGTTGGCTGACCGTATGGGCATCAGTGAGGACAATGCCCGAGCGCGCGTGCACCGGGCGCGATCGAGCTTGCAGCAGGCTCTTTCCTCCAGCCGCGAAGCGTTGGCGGCCGGCTTTGGAATTCCGGCGGCCATCCATGTGGGCTTCCGGAAGGTTTTCTCCAACGGCAATTCAGTGACGCAGCAGACGACATCGGTCGTGGCGCCTTCGGTGACCACCCCAGCCAGTGCGCTGTCGTCAGTGGTCAGCCAGATCACCACCACACCGATCGGCCAGGCCATCATCGCTGTGGCGCCTTCCATGCCGAAGAGTTCCGTCATCATCGGCGTGGCGGCCAGCATCGCCTCCGTCACCGGGCTGGTGGCCGGAAGTTCCCCATTGCCTGCAGCGGCGAGCAATCATGCCGCCCAGGCCGTCGCCGCCGTTTCCACCGTGTCGACGCTCATCGCCCCTTCCCCGGTCGTCACGACAACGACGACTGCACCACCGGCAGCGGTGACACCCACTCCTGCGCTCCCCAAAACCCCGACAGCAATTGCGACCACACCTTCATGGATCAGCGGAGGTGCCAGCTCGGCCGTTGTCGCCCCTCCCACCGCGGCGCCGGCGTACTGCGCCGCGGTGAATGCAATCAACACCGGGTCCGGTGACTCTGCGCCGTCCTTCGCAACGCCGGCGCCGTTCGCCGGGCAGGCTTCCACCATCCTCAATATGAACACGGTCGACCTCACGGCAACCGGTACTTCGCAGAACTTCGGCACGTCCGCCACCTACGCCAGTTCCGACGGCACCACTACCGCTCCGGTCAACGCGCAAGTGGGAACCTGCCTCACCTCGACAAACGGTGCTCTGCTCGTCGACCTCACAGATGGGGCCGGCGATCAGGTACAACTGACCGGCGGCTACGTCGAGACGATCGGCGACACGACGGATCAGGGCTATCTCTTCCGCGGTACGGCGACCATCACCAAGAACGTGGGGGGAACTGATGCTCCCTTCGGTGCCACCACTCAGTTTGTGGCGCAAGTGGCCGTGGCCCAGCCCGACAACACCGCCACCTTGACCATCGCCTTCATCTCGGCCGATCCCTCGGCATCGAGCACCGCAGGTACCGATTCAACACCGGGAACGGATGGTTCGACGTCACCGACGACTTCCGATCCTTCCAGCGGGACAGCGTCATCAACGGACCCAGCCACAACTGGCACGTCAACCAGCGACGCACCACCCACCGAGGGCAACTCGTTGGTCGTAGCGCCTCCGGGCGACACGGCACCAGGTACGGCCTCGACTTCGCCGTCCTCGTAGAGCACGACCCTGCGTCAGAGGCATTCCCGGTAGAGGGCCTCCAGCTGGTCGGCCTCTTCCTGCACTGATTTGATTGCCGTATTCTGGGCGCCCTGCGTGATGCGGGTCAGCAGGTCCCGATCATCCAGACACGAAAGCACAGCTCGGAGCATCGACTCTGGCTCAGTGTGGTCGAAAAGGAGCCCGTTCACTCCGTCCTCTATGACTTCGGGAATCCCGAACGCCCGGCTCCCGATGACCGGTGCACCGGCCAAGAGGTATTCCCGCGTCACCCGATGGAACGTCTCGAACCGCGAGGTCGAAAGTCCCACATCTATCTTCTCGAGCAGCGATGGCAACTCATGCAGCCGGTACGAGCCATGCCAGTGGGCGTTCGGATTGATCGCCAACAGTTCCTCAATGAGCTCCTCATTGCCGCCACCGAAGAACTCCAATCCGAAGTCGTCCCGCTCACGCAGCGCAGGATGGAGAAACGTCGCCACCAAGGTGTCGATTCCCTTGGCTTCGTAGAGCGTGCCAGCAAAACCGAAGACCACCCGGCGCTGCGGATCGCGTTCCTCTCTGCGGGGACCGTGAATCTTCGGCGCGTCCATGCCGAGAGAAATAACCCTGACCCGGGCCGGATTCAGGGGGAGCGTCCTTTCGAAGTAGGAGCGGAATCCACTGGACGGGAACACGATGCGATCGAAGACAGAATCGAATTGGTCCGTCGACCGGGCCCGTTTGCGATTCAGGAAATCGGTCAGCATGGTGTGCTGCGCCTGGCTGGAACCGTCGCTGGTGGGAGAGGACAGTGCGGAGGACACGTGAGACGACTCGGCTGAGTTGGCCACGCATCCGGCGCAACGCTGCGGCGTCAACGGCGGCAGGCAATAACCGACTGCATCTGAAATGGGCGAGACCGGCGCGATGAAGGCGCACAGATCCTCGGCGCAGTAGACGGTCCGAATGACGGGTACGTGCCGGGCCTTGGCGCGCTCGGGCCAATCAAGCGGAAGATTCACGTTGTCCACCACATGGAGGACGTCGGGCCTCAGCTCCTTGAGGATTCGTTCGAACGTAACGTTCGGTTGTGCATTGGCCACGATCGGTACCGACGGAGCCGACAGCGCCCACAAAGATCCGACGATCGGGCCCGTGGGCACAGCAATCCGGACGAAGCCTTCGTCCTTCCATCGCTGTGGACGTACCGACTCCCAGTCCCGCACTTCATTGCTGCCGTAAATGACCGAGACATCCCAACCCCGCCGGGCGAACTCCTGGACATAGCCCAGAGCCACCAGGGGGACTCCGGTCTCCTCCTCGGGAGGCATGGCATGCACCACATAGAGGATTGAGTGACGGGCCAACGCCTCCGCCGCACTCACACCGCGTTGAGCAGATGCTCAACCATGAGATTGACTCCGGCCATGGCCTGCGTCAGGTCGGCCTGCACTCGGGACAAGGCGCGAGCGTGAAGGTCAGCTTGCAGCCACGCCTCCCTGGCTTCGGCACCCACCCGGTAGATGGTCCGATGGGCGCGCAACAATTCGTCCGATGATCCCGTCAGAGGGGGTACGGAGACGGCGGGAAACTGGGCATGGAAGCCAGCCAGGCCGCGCAGCATCGAGACCAGATCATGTGATGCCGCGTCCGCCGTTCGCTCCGGCTGCACCACAGGGACCGTCAGCAACGCCGGCAGGCCGCACGACTGCAGGAACTCATCCAGCGTGGCCGCTTCGAACTCGTCGCGTTGGCATACGAACACGCGCTGGCCGGCCAACGCTTCGAGGGTGTGCGCCACGGCGTGCTCCCATAGCGCGAGGGCGTGCAGCCGCTCTATCCCATCGGACTTGAGCGTCGAGACGGCGCTCCCGGGCACGTCCCAAACCAGGACCACGCCGGCCACGTCGATGTCCTGCTCGAGCCAGAGGTCAATCAGGAGTGGGTGCCGGGGGTCGAACCATACGAGGACATCGGATACCGCATTGATGTCGTCGGCTTGTTGCTGGGCCAGCACGCCGACGGCAGGATCGTCCTTCCAATGCGGTCGGTATTCCGGCGGGGCCCACCAGTTGGATTGGCACGCCGCCAATATCTCGTCTGAGCGGGCGTTCAGGGCGGCGACCCACTCGTCCCCCGCTCCGATGACCGGCACGGAGGCATCGGCGAACGTCCGGGCCAGTGCTGCACCATTCGCACCAGGGACGGCCACCAGCGCGACGACCGGCGTGCGGCCATGGGAATCCGGACCCGGGGTGTCCGACATGGCCCCGATATTAGGGGCCGACGCATGAAGTGCCGCCCTCCCACTCGTCGCTCAGGTGCCACGTAGTATCCCTGGGTTCACACCGAACGGTTGACTGATGGCGAATGCAGGGCCAACGGACGGCAAAAAGGGGTAGCGATGAGCCAGGGTGATGTGAATGCCCGCGACGTTTTAGAGCAATTAACCGTACGTCATGCGCCCCTGCGTTGGGCGCCGGTGGGAACGTCGGACCACCTGACAACGTGGGACGAGCAGCCCGTGAGAAGCGAACCTTCGCTGCAGTATCTCCATGAGCACTTTCAGCTCCCAAATGGAGTGGACGAACTGGGCATCGGTCAAGGCGTCAGCGGCCGTTTCGGTCGGATCTTTGCCCGGCTCACACTCCGAGTGTTGCGACGTCGCATCGAGCACGAACAAGACCTGCTCGCTCACTTCGTGCAGATGACGCAGATCCTGGCCCAACGGGTGGACGAACTGTCAACAGTTGTCGCGGCACAGCAGGTCGCCGAAGCCGCCAATCAGGCCCGGCTCGCCGGCTGGTTGGAGGCGGCGTTGCCCAACCCTCCCGGTCAATAGTCCGGTGCGCATATGCGTGCTGGCGGCCGACGCCAGCAACGACCCCGAGTACCGCTCGGGCCACTTAGCGGTGCTGTCGGCCCTCAGCGCATGCAACGACGTGCATCTCTTCAGCCTCGGCGACGAAAACGATTTCGCGCTTGATGGGTTGCCGATCGCCTTTCATTCGACACGACCAAGGTTGTCGGAGCGAGCGGCGTTGCGCCGGGATCTTCTGGTCGCGAACTTCTCCAAGCCGTCCGCCGGAACGGAGTACGAACGGGCTGACACCCACGATTGGCCCTCGGAAAGCGTGGATCAGATACTCCACCGCGACACGGTTGACGCCTGGAAGGGAGTGGCGCCGTTGTTGGCCGAGCTGGCGCCCGATGTCGTAGTCATTCTCGACCACCGAGATCGGCATGTCCTCGGCGCGTTGAGTGAGTTGCCCGACGTTCCGGTGGTGCTCATCCCGTTGGTGGACACCATCGCGACGCCGGACCGTGTCCAGTTCGACGAGCTCTTCTTGCGAACAACGAGCATCGTCGCCTTCACTGAGGCCGAACGGGGCCAGATTGCGGCCCGTACGGATACGCCAATTGTCGTGCTTGAACTTCCGGTCGACGAACCACTCCCCCCGGCCCAACCCACGGAGTTCGCTTCATCGGCACACGTCCTCGTTCTCACCGATGCCGAATCGGACGACCACCTCCAGCGCCACCCCTTTGCCCACCTGGTGGCATTGGCCAACCCCACACAACGGGTGATCGTGGCCTCCAGACGGGCCGCCGTCTTCTGGCAGAACGGCCGGCGCCAGCCTCAGCCGGAGCTCGCCACCGAAGACGACCTCTTTGCGTTGGTGGCGAGTGCCTCCGTGGTGGTGGATCTGCATCCGGGTCGGCTCTACGCCCGTCGGACCCTGCACATCCAGTACATGGGAGTGCCGACGATCGTGCCCAGCCGCTCAAGGGCCCGGGAGTACAGCGAGAAGGGCAACGGCGGATTGTGGTTTTGCAACGCCGGTGAGATGTTGTGGGCCCTGGACGCCGCCTTGGACCCGGAAATCGGCCCCGCCCTGGGTCGACAGGGGCGCGCCTACGTCGCTGCCCAACACGGCTCCTCGGAGCGCTTCGCCGAGCTGCTGGCGCTGGCCTGTCGCCCCGAAGAGGGCGTGGCCGCCCAGGTATCGTGACCGGATGACCTCGCCACCCGAGCTCGGGATCGACTTGATGAGCGGAGCGTTCTACGGACGCGAACCGCACGACGCCTACGCCTGGATGCGGGCCAACGCTCCCGTCTACTACGACGAGCCGAACGACCTGTGGGGGGTGGCCAGTTACGCCGCTGTGAAGGCGGCATCTGTCGACACCGAATCCTTCTCGAGCGCGCAGGGCATCCGGCCCAAGTTGCCACAGCTGCCGATGATGATCGACTTCGACGCCCCTGAGCATGTGCGCCGTCGCCGTCTCGTGTCCGAGGGCTTCACCCCTAAGCGTGTGCGGGCCATGGAGGGCAACCTGCGCCAGCTGTGCGACGACATCATCGACACCGTGTGCGAAGAGGGAAGCTGCGACTTTGTGACCGATGTTGCGGCTCCACTCCCCATCGCAGTCATCGGGGACATGCTGGGCGTGGCGCCAACTGACCGGGACGATCTGTTGCGCTGGTCCGACGACATGCTCAAGGCGCTCGGCTCGCCCGACCCCTCCTTGCTCGACGGTGCGGCCCTGGCCTTCATCGAATACGACCAGTACATCCACACCGTGTTCGATGACCGGCGCAGTCGGGGCAGCAGCGACGACCTGGTGGGCGTGCTGTGCCATGCCGAGATCGATGGCGATTCGCTCGATGACGATTCACTGGTGCACGAGACGCTGCTGATCCTCATCGGCGGCGACGAGACCAGCCGCCACGTCATCAGCGGCGGCATTGAGGAACTCTTGGCCCATCCCGACCAGATGGCGAAGCTGGCGGCCGATCCCGAACTCATGCCGGGCGCCGTGGAAGAGATGCTGCGCTGGGTCACCCCCATTAAGAACATGGCCCGTACCGCCACACGCGATGTGGAGTTGGAGGGCACGAAGATCAGCCAGGGTCAGGAGCTCATCCTGCTCTACCCGTCGGCCAACCGCGACGAGACGGTCTTCGAGCAGGCCGACACCTTCGACATCACCCGTTCTCCCAATCCCCATATGGCATTCGGCTTCGGCGCCCACTTCTGTCTGGGCAACCAGCTGGCCCGCCTGGAACTCCGCGTGATGGTTGACCGCCTGCTGGCCCGCCTCCCCGACCTTCGATTGACGATCGACCGGACGGAGTTACCGCGTCGGGAGGCCAATTTCGTCTCGGGCATCGATTCCATGCCGGTGTCCTTCACCCCTTCGAAGCGCTTGCGACCGGTGGCCGTCTGATGGCGGTGCCGAGCAACGGCATTGAAGGCTGGTCGATTCTTGTCACCGGCGGCGGCAGCGGCATTGGACTGGCCACAGCGGAACGTTTGGTAGCCGACGGCGCCCACGTCACCATCTGCGGTCGCACCGAGCAGAAGCTCATTGACGCGGTGGCCACCCTCTCCACCAGCGCCAGCGGAAACGCCACCGTCTCGTATGTGGTGACTGACGTCACCGTGGAGGAGCAGGTCGAGGCGGCCATTTCCCACACCCAGCAAGCCACCGGGGCCATCGACGGTCTCTTTGCCTGTGCGGGTGGGTCGCTGCATCTCGGCTCCGTTCTCAGTGCCGACATCACGGCAGTGCGAGCCACCATCGATCTGAATCTCATGGGATCAGTCATCTGCGTCAAGCAGGCCGGCGCCGCTTTCCAGGCCCAGAACACGCCGGGTTCCATCGTGCTCATGTCATCGGGGGCAGGCCGTTTCCCGCATCCCCACCTGTGGGCCTACGGAGTGGCCAAGTCGGGCATCTGCTTTCTGACCGAAACCGCAGCCGAAGAGCTCGGCCCGCTGGGCATCAGGGTCAACGCGGTGGCGCCGGGCATCATCGATGACGAGCTGATGTCGTTCATCACCGCCGGCGGACCCCTGCTGGACAACTACATCGAACAGATGCCCCTGGGTCGGGTTGGTACGGTCACCGATGTGGCCAGTGCCGTGCGCTACCTCATCGGTCCCGAGGCCTCCTTCGTGACCGGGGAGACACTGGGCATTGACGGCGGCCACCACCTGCGTCGCGGCGCCGACTACTCCCTTCTTTTCGGCGGCTGAGTCGACTCACATCAGGTCCACCGGGACGAACTTGCGGATCCTTATCCGAAATGATTACGGTTATGGTTATGGTTATGAGCAGTCGCCGCCGCACACTCTCGCTCATCGGCGGCGCACTCTCGAGCCTGCTCCTTCTGGCGCTACCCGCAAGTTCAGCCGGCGCCAAGAAGGCCCCATTGCCCGTGGTGGCGGCAGAGAACTTCTGGGGCAACATCGCCAGCCAGATCGGTGGGAGCCATGTCTCGGTGACGTCCCTCATCACCAACCCCAACGCCGACCCCCATCTGTTCGAAACCGATGCGGCCGACGCAGCCAAGCTGGCGCAGGCGAAGGTGGTGATTGAGAACGGGGCCAGCTACGACACCTGGATGCATTCCCTCCTCGGAGCCGATAGCGATCACCCGGCCTTGATCACCGCGGCCAACGTCCTCCACATCAGCGGCAGTGACCCGAATCCCCACCTCTGGTACGACATCCCGGCTGTGCCCAAAGTTGCCGCCGCCTTGGCTGCCGCGTTCAGCAAAGCCGACCCCGCCGATGCCGCGACCTTTCATTCCAACGTGGCCCATTTCGATGCCAGCCTGCAACCTCTGCTCTCTACCCTGGCCACCATTCGTCACCAATTCCCCGGGGCTCCTGTCGCCTACACCGAGCGGGTGCCCGGGTATCTCCTGGCTGCTGCACACCTCACCGTCAAGACTCCCGTGGGATTTGCCCGTTCCGTCGAAGACGGCGTTGACCCAGGGCCGGCCGACACCATCGCTATGCAGAGGCTCTTGACCGGACACCGGATTGACGTCCTGCTTTACAACGTCCAGACGGTGACGTCGGTGACTGCCCAGATCCGGGCACTGGCCCTGCACAATGGCGTAGCCGTGGTCGGTGTCTCCGAGACAATGCCCGCGTCGGCTCGCACGTACCAGCAATGGCAAGGCCGGCAGCTCACCGCGCTGCTCCATGCCCTCGAACAAGCGCATACCGGGACGTGAGCGAACGTCCTGTCGTCTCGTTGCGTCAGGCCACGGTGGAGCTTGGGGCGCGCACGTTGTGGTCTGGCCTCACCGTCGATCTGGCGGCTGGGGAGTTCTTGGCCGTTCTTGGCCCCAACGGCGTCGGCAAGACCACCCTGCTGAAAGTGCTGCTGGGACTGGTGCCACTGTCAGCCGGCGAAGTGCTAGTGAACGGCACGCCGCCCGAACGCGGTAACCCCGTCGTGGGCTACATCCCCCAGCAGCAAGCCTTCGATCAGAACCTGCCGATACGGGCGCGCGATCTTGTCCGCTTCGGTTTGGACGGTCACCGCTGGGGCATGGGGCGGTTGAGCAGAACCGATCGGGAACGGCTCGGCCAGGTGATGGACGCGGTCGGGGCCACGCCCTACGCCGATGCTCCCATCGGCATGCTGTCCGGCGGCGAACAGCAACGGCTGCGCATCGCCCAGGCGCTGCTGGGTACACCCGATCTGCTGCTCTGCGATGAACCCCTGCTGGCGTTGGATCTGGCCAGTCAACAGGCCGTGACCCACCTCATAGATGCCCAGCGGCGGGAATCGGGAACGCCCGTCGTCTTTGTCACCCACGAGGTCAACCCTGTGTTGCCTTACGTAGACCGCATCCTGTACCTGGTACGAGGACGCTGGGCCATCGGCACCCCCGCCGAAATCCTGACCAGCGAGCAACTCACCGCGCTCTACGGCATCCCCGTCGATGTGATCAAGGTGCGGGACCGCTACATCGTGGTCAGCGCCGACGACGAGCTGGCCACCGAACCGGGTGGGCACGCCCACCATGGCCCCGGGCACGGCCACTGATGGGCATCGGCTACTACCTTCAGTTCGGATTCGCCCAACATGCGCTGGAAGCCGCCTTCTTGGTGGCCGCCATCTGCGGACTCATCGGTCCCTTCGTCATCACCCGCTCCATGGCCTTCGCCGTCCACGGCACCAGCGAGTTGGCCTTCACCGGCGCGGTCGGCGGTTTGCTGGTCGCCGACGATGCGGTGGCCGGGGCTCTCATCGGCGCCGTGGTGGTGGCCGGGTTGATCGGCGCACTCGGTCGACGAGCGTCCGAGCGCGACTCGACCATCGGGGTGATCCTGGCCGCCGGTCTCGGCCTTGGCGTGTACCTCCTCGGGTTCTACAAGGGGTACGCCAGCGAGGCGCTCAACATCCTCTTCGGCAACATCTTCGGCGTGAGCTCCGCACAGCTCATCCTGCTGGTCGGCATCGCCATTGCCGTGGCCGGTGCCATGGCGCTGCTGTGGCGTCCCCTCCTTTTCGCGTCGGTCGATCCGGCCGTGGCCCAAGCCCGCGGCGTGCCCACCGGACTCTTGGGCTTGCTGTTCCTCTTTGTCCTGGCCATCACCGTGACCGAGGCGGCCCAGCTCGTCGGTACCCTGCTCGTCCTCAGCCTGGCCATCACACCGGCGGCCGCGGCGCAACGGTTGTCGGTCAGCCCCTTCAGGGTAAGCCTGCTCTCCGTGGCTATCGCTGTGCTCTCGGCCGAAGGCGGCCTTCTCCTGAGTTTCCAATTCGCGTCGATCCGGCCCAGCGTCCTGATCGTGGCCATCAGCTTTGCCTTCTACGTGGTGGCCCGCCTGGTGGGGCCATCCCGGCTGGCCCGCCAGCGCAACCGGATCGCCGCCGCGGCCCGACCAACCGTCGGGGATTTGGCAGAGTTGTCCCATGGAGAACGGCCGTCCGATGCCGGCTGAGGCCTCCCGCAGCTCCCGCGTCACTCGACAAGGCCAGGCGGTGCTCGAGGTCGTGGTCGGTTCAGAGCATTTTCGAAGTGCCCAGGAAATCCATGCCCAGCTCCGCGCCGCCGGGGAAGCGGTCGGTCTCACGACCGTCTACCGCCACCTGGCCCTCCTCACCGGCGAGGGCCAGCTCGATGCCCTGCAGACCGCGGATGGCGAACTGGTCTATCGACGCTGCCAGAGCGGCCATCATCACCACCACGTGGTGTGCCGCCAATGCGGTCGGGGTACCGAGGTGGAACTGCCGGACTTGGAACGATGGGCCGAATCGACCGCCCACGACCTGGGCTTTACCGACGTCACCCACACCGTCGAAATCTTCGGCCTGTGCCGGGAATGTCGGACCGGGACGGAATCCACCTGAACCGGTGAACGCCGGTTGTGGATCGTCCCAACCGGTGGGATTTACCGACCCTGAGTCGTGCATGAGAAGATGTCACATGCCCCCCTCATTCTCCAGCCTCCGACGTCCGGCCACCATCGCAGCAGGTCTGCTCATCGCGGCCACCGCCCTGACCGCCTGCTCGGGCTCCTTCTACCACCACGCGGCGGCGAGCTCTTCGACCACGACGACTGCGCCGGCAACCACCACCTCCACGTCAAAACCAGGTAAGACGAAGACCCCTGCGACCAGCACCACGCCGACCTCTTCCGGAGTGGATTCTCAAGGCTCCATACCGGCTGGCTCCATACCCCTCAACACCACGACCACCACGGAGGTCCCCGCCGCCCAGGCCGGACCCACCTGCACCAAGTCGCAGCTCTCGATCACGCAATCCGGCGGCAACATCACGGCGACCGGGTACTTCGCCCAGTTCACCATCCACAACACGTCCAAGTCCCGCTGCTCGCTCAACGGGTACGCCACGCCCCTCATCATCGGGAAGTTGGGTCCGCTCCCCACCACGCCAACGAATGGTTCGGTCAGTGGACAAAAACCACTAGCCGTGAGCACGGTCTCGTTGGCCCCCAGGGTGGGCACCGCATCCTTCCTCATGTCCTGGAACCCGATCTCGACGCCGGCCGCGCCGTCCTGCCCGGACGGCACAGAAATCGAATTCACCCTTCCGAACGTGAAGGGTGGGATCACGGCGCTGGCGACCGTGAACGCCTGCGGTGGTGGGGTCAACATGTCACCCATTCAGCCCAACGTCGTCGTCCCGAGCTAGCCAGCGATTCCGGCGTCGGCAGTGACGGCGTCTCAGCGCCTCCACCACTGGTCCGGTGCGGTCGCCCTCGATGCGGCCGTGGCCGTGTCTACGCGGCATGGCGGCGTCTCGGAGGGACCGTACGAATCGCTCAATCTGGGCCTGCATGTTGGCGATGACGACGACCGGGTTGTCGCGAACCGACAGCGGGTAGTTGCTGACTTCGGTGGAGATCCGCAGACGACGGTGTACGCGCAGCAGGTGCACGGTGCGGGCATCTCGTTGGTGAATCAAGGCCTAGGAGGCCGTGGTTTCCATTCGGTAGAAGACGCACTGCCCGACACCGACGTGTTGGTGGCGACCGATGGAGGCATCACGTTGTGCATCCTGGTGGCTGATTGTCTGCCCGTGGCGCTGATCGACCCCGAGGCCCGGGTGCTGGCCGTCGTTCATGCCGGCTGGCGCGGGACTGCGGCGGGAGTCGTTCGCCATGCCGTAGCGGCCATGTGCGAGCAAGGAGGACAACCCGAGCGCATCGTGGCCTATTTCGGGCCGGCGGTGGCCCCATCGGATTACCAGGTTGACGAAGTCGTGGTCCGAGGTCTCGTTGAGGCCGCAGCGCCCCACCCATTGGATCCGGCTGCGGCATCACCCGACGGCGACGGGCACTGGCTCGTCGATCTGCCAGCGGCCAACCGGCAACAGCTGGCGCTGGTCGGTCTCGAGCCCGATTGCATCATCGACTGCGGAGCAACGACGGCCAATGCCGATTATTTCAGCGACAGAGCGCAGCGGCCGTGTGGTCGATTCGCCATGATGGCCCGACTTTCACCCTGAGCGAACTACGACCGGCCCGACTGGGCCAGGAGCCGCTTAACCCGGTACTCCTCTATCTCGGGTGCCGCCGCCTCCGCTCGTGCAAAATCCAGTGCGGCTTCATCCCGACGACCCAGCTTGAATTTGGCCGTGCCCCGAACATTGAACGCCCACTCTTCGGTGATGCGCTCATTGAGGCCCACGCCCATGCGGGCCGTCCGCTCCGGTGAAATCGCCAGGAGGCGATCGACCGAGCGGATCACTTCTTCGAAATCACCACCAGCCATCGACATCAGCGCACAACCCCACTCAATGAGGGCATTGTCGGGAAAGAGACTCCGCCCTTCAGCCACGAGGTCGCCGTCGGCATGATGCAGCGACGCGTTGTCCAGCATGAGATCGAAGTACACCAAGCAGTCAGCGGCTTCGCGCGCTCCATTGCGCCGAACGAGTTCGACGCCTTTCAACCAGGCATCCCGCGCCTCGACGGAGTGGCCCAACTCATGATGAATGCGGCCGATGTGATCCCACAGGTAGGTCCGCCCCGGATCGTTCCGGATCTGCTCCATGAGGAGCGGCAGGTTGCGCTCATGCTTGTGGCGCTGGTCGCCTTCATACCCGTCGTGCTCAAGCAGGAGGTCGGCCAGCCCGATCTCCAGCCCTTCCGCCTGGCTGACGCGGAAGATGGCAGGAGTTATCGACTCATGGATCACCCCGGAGAACCGAATGTCGGGCCGGTTGCGCCAAATCCGGTATTCGAAATACGGCGTGAACCCTTGGCGATGACGCAGGCGCAGGCGATATGACACATGGCCGGTGGCATCACCCAGCTCGTTGGCCATCGTTTCCCGGCTGATGGGGCGCAGGTACTCATCGGCATCGATGTACAGGACCCACATGCCCTGCACGTGGTCGAGTCCGAAGTTGCGAGCGGCGGAAAAATCGCCGTCCCACGGGTAGTGCAGCACGCGGGCACCGAACGATTCGGCGATGGCGACCGTGTTGTCGATTGAACCGGTGTCGACCACCACGATCTCGTCGACCACGTCGACAATGGAGCGCAGGCAGCGCTCCATGCAACGTTCTTCGTCGCGCACGATAAGCGCGGCACTCAGATTCACGGCGTGAGTCCCATAGTGCCGGATGGTACATCCGGCACTATCTGATGGCGTGCGCTACAGGCGCGACGTCCCAGACCTAGATGATCTGTGGTCCCCCTTGGTTGCCACGGCGACGGCGGTCGTGACCGGCATTACCGAAGTAGGGGGTGTCGTTGTTGTCGCCGCGGCCGTTGTTGGCGCCATCGCCCGACGAGTTAGCCCCGTTGCCCTGAGGCTGCGACAGCAGCGAGCCGACGCCATCCATGGTGAAGGTCGAGATGACAGGTGCGGCGAACGCGGTAACCAGGGCCACTCGCTTGAGAAACTTGCGGCGGTCGAAGCTTGCGGCCCCCTGCGTCTCATCTCCGATGCTCATGTGACCCCTTCTTTCTGTGGTCCGGCTGTGCGGGCATAGTACTCCAGCAGTACATCCGGCGCTGCCTGGTGCGAGCAGCGGGGCGTGTCACGCCTCGGAACTAAATCGGTCCCCCTTGGTTGCCACGGCGACGGCGGTCGTGACCGGCGTTGCCGAAGTAAGGGGTGTCGTTGTTGTCCCCGCGACCGTTATTGGCACCATCGCCATCCTGGGGCTGCGACAGCAGCGAACCGACGCCATCCATGGTCAAGAATGAGACTACGGGAGCGGCGAACGCGGTGACCAGGGCCACTCGCTTGAGAAACTTGCGGCGGTCGAAGCTTGCGGCCCCCTGCGTCTCATCTCCGATGCTCATGTGACCCCTCCCCATGTAGTTGAAACGGCTATTTCAGAATTGTAATCCAGGGGTCGATTCTTGACAAGCAACTTTGCGTTGCCGTTGACCACGCTCGGTTCGGAGGACCGGCGCCGTAGCATGTGACGGCCGCATCCCCCGGGTGCCGGCGATCCCGTACCCATGCCAGCCCCCGACCAGCGCACCGACCGATTCCGCTACGAGGGTTTCGTTATTAACCCAGGTGAGGGATCGGTCACTCTGACCTACGCCACCGCGGACCGGACGTTCACCGAGACCTACGGGTTTGATCCCACGGGTGACTGGGACAATCCGGCCGTCGAGGCCGCCGTGCGCATCCTCTTCCTGGTGGCCGGCGTGTCGTATTACAAGACCACCGCGGCCCCGGTCATCGACCTGGGCGCCACCCCCACGACCCCAGCCGAGAAGACATTCCTCACCACCTTCTACCGAGAGGGCTTGGGGGAGTTCGCCTACCGGAACCACCTGGACCTGACCCATCTCACGGTGCTGGGTCCGGAGGCCGTCCCGGCCCCGGTCGTGGCCAATGCCCCGATGACCGGGCGGCCGCTGGTTCCGTTCGGGGGCGGCATCGACTCCATCGTGACGGTTCATGGCCTCTCCCAGTCGGGCGCCGACCTCACGCTTTGCGTGGTGCACCCGCCCGGGGAGCGGTTCGCCGCCATTGAGGACGCGGCCGCTGTCACCGGATTGCCAGTCACTCACATCACCCGCCAGATCGACGAGCAGGTGCGTCACTCAGCTGAGCTCGGCTTTCTCAACGGGCACGTGCCCATCACCGCCGTGATCACCGCGGCGGTGATGGTCGCCGCCGTCCTGGGCGGGCACGACGCCGTGGTGCTCTCGAACGAGTGGTCGGCATCGGCGCCCACCCTGATCCACGACGGGCACCCGGTGAATCACCAGTGGTCCAAGAGCCTCGACTTTGAAACGGCGTTCGACGCGGTCGTGACTTCCGCTTTGGGCTCCGACATCTCGGTGTTTTCGTATCTGCGCAACCGCAGCGAACTCTGGGTGGCCCGCCAGTTCGCCGACCTCACCGAGTTCCACCACATCTTCCGCAGCTGCAATCGGGCCTTTCATCAGGACCGCTCGGATCGCCTGGCGCTGTGGTGCGGCGTCTGCGACAAGTGCTGCTTCATCAATCTGATTCTGGCGCCCTACATGGAAGCCAGCGATCTCCGGGCCGTCTTTGCCGGCCACGAACCGCTGGACAATCCCGAACTCGAAGGTCGATTTCGCACGCTGCTGGGTCTTGACCCCAACGCCAAGCCGTTCGAATGCGTCGGCGATGTCGGCGAATGCCGAGCTGCCCTGGTGCTCGCTTCTGCCCGCGCTGACCGGACCCAGACCCCGCTTCTCCAATCGCTCACGCAGAGCCTGACCGCCCAACGGAACCAGTCAGATGTCGAAACCCTTCTGGCGCCAATGGGGCCCCACTTCATTCCCGAGCGTTATGCCCCCGCTGACCTCCTGGTCTGATCTCCGTGGTGCGTCGGTCGGGCTGTGGGGCCTGGGCGTCGAGGGCGCGGCCAGCCTGCGACGCCTCCAGCACCAGGGCACGATCCCGGTGTTGGTCGACGATCGGCCGACCTCGTCCAGCTTTGACGGATTGGAGGTACTGACCACGTCCGAGGCCGGGCTGGCGGCGCTCCTGGCGTGCGACGTGGTGGTGAAGAGTCCCGGGATCAGTCGCTACCGACCTGAAGTGGCCCAGCTCGAAGCCGCCGGCGTGCCGGTGCGTGGCGGGCTCGGGCTGTGGTTGGAGGGCGCCCGCCTGGACCGCGTGGCCTGTGTCACCGGGACCAAAGGCAAGAGCACGACGACGGCGTTGGCCGTCCACCTGCTGAACCGACTCGGCTACGACGCCCGGGTCGGCGGCAATATCGGCCAACCGCCGTGGGACCCGCTGGTCGACGACGCCGACTACTGGGTCATTGAGACCTCGAGCTTCCAGGTGCCCGACGTGACCACGGCTCCACACGTCGTGGCGGTGACCTCGCTCTTCCCGGACCACCTGGACTGGCACGGGGACGTCGACCACTACTACGCCGACAAATTGTCCCTGTGCACCAAGCCCGGCATACGGGTGGCCCTCGCTGATGCCAGCGATGCCCGTTTACGGCAGCACGCGGTGGCGCTGGGTCCACACCTGTCGTGGGTTGAGACCGACGACCTCGGACCCTGGGCCGAGTCACTGCGACTGCCGGGTGCGCACAATCGCCGAAACGCTGCCGTGGCCCGAGCCGTGTTGGCCGCTTTGGGTATTCCCGAGGCGGGCAACGACGATGCGCTGGCGGCCGCCGTGACCGATTTCGACGGGCTGCCCAGCCGGTGCCGCACACTCGGCTTTTTCGGGGGCATCGAATTCGTCGACGACAGCCTCTCCACCAACGTGCTGCCGACCGAAGCCGCCCTGGCCTCCTATGCCGAGCGGCCGGTGGCCCTCCTTGTCGGCGGGCACGATCGTGGCATCGAGTACGGGTCCCTGGGCGACGCCATCTCGACCCGCCGGCACCCCACGCTCGTGGTCACGATGCCCGACAATGGCCAGCGGATCGGTGCGGCCATTCGGGCCTCTGCCGGCACTCACGTGGACGTGGTCGACGCCGACGGCCTTACCGAAGCCGTCGCAGTGGCCTTCGGTTGGACGCCGCCCGGAGGGGTTGTCCTGCTCTCGCCGGCGGCGCCCAGCTTCGGACGCTTCGCCGACTACCGGGAACGGGCACAGGCTTTCGCCGATGCCGCGGCGCAGTGCGGCGCCCACAACTGACGCGCTAGTTCGGAGCGCCGGCCTGCAGCAGGCACAATCTGGTGGTGCTCAGCCTCATCTGCTTCGTCGCGGGTGGGCTGATCGGCTGGCTGGCCTCCCGCGGCGGCGAACAGGTGCAGCGGCTCTGGCCCATCATCCTGCGCATTCAGATCCTCCTCACCTCGGCCACGCTGTCGCTGGTGGCGGTGTGGCGGCTCACCCACCCGAGCCAACTCCTGTCCCCTCTGGTGCTGGCCGGCGGCCTCTGGGTCATGTTCGCCGCCGCCGTGCTGACCCGGGGCGACCGCAGTACCGGGGAGGGTGCCATGGAATCGTGGGCCGTAGGCCCCAACAGCGGGTACTGGGTGGTGCCCACCGCCACGGCCTTTGCTGGTCCGGCAGGCGCCATGATCGCCGTCCTGGCCAATGTGGCGAACTTGGCCCAGAACACTGTCTGCATCCACCTCATGCGACGCGATGCGCCGATTCGCCAGCGGCGCTCCACCACCTGGGTCGACCAGTCGCCGATCGTCGCTTGCCTCATCGGACTGCTGCTCCACGTGGCCGGACGAGCCCCGTCGTCCACCAAGGAAGTTCTCACCCTGGCCGGCCCGCTGCTCGCCTTTTCCGGTGCCGCGCTGTTTGCCGGCTCAGTAGCCCATCCCCACAACCTGGCCACCGAGCGAACCCAGCATGCATTCCGGCGCTTGAGCTGGCTAACCGGCGTGCGGGTCACCTATTTCATGGCCGTCCTACTGATCACCTCATCGACCCCACTGGCCGTGGTCGCCGCGCTGAGTGCCCTGAGTGCTCCGGCCTTCGCCCCGATTCAGCAGGCCGTGCTCTACGGCTACCGCTCAGGAGTGGTCAACGCGGCTGTCCGCTGGGGCTGGATCCTGACGCCCTTCGGTCTCGTGGTGGCGGCCATCGTTCGCTGAGGCGGGACAGACGGTGCAATTACTCTGGCTGTGGTGTCAGCACGCTTGGATCCGTCCTGGTCGGTCCTGGCCAGCCCCTCGACTCCGGCGGTGGATCGCTGCGTCGATATCTTCGTGCGGCCCGACGGAACGTTCGGATTCGAGGAATTCCGTCGAGACCCCGAGGACATGGGTGCGTGGACTCCTGTCGCGTATTACTCGTCCAGGGAGTTCGACACGGAATCCGGTGCACTGGCCGCGGCTCGAGATGCCGTCCCCTGGTTGCCCGCAGTGCTGGACGGGACGGCTTGACCAATTCCGAACTGGAGCCTGAGAGGAGATTCGAACTCCTGACCTGCGCATTACGAGTGCGCTGCTCTACCGACTGAGCTACCCAGGCATCACTTCTCTGCACTATCGAACAACCCGCAGTCGGGCTTCCGCAGGGCGAAGCGGGACAATCGTAGGCGAGACGGGCACACCGCAAATCTGGACTCGTCCCCGCTCATCCGAACGTCCGTTTGGGCGGGTGGATGATGCAACGACGAGGGCCGGATTTCCTGTCACCCCCATTGCAAAATTATGCAACGGGAATGTAAGGCGGAGGGTCAATACTGCATGTTGGCCGAGTAGCACTCGGCTCGACCAGCCGGGCAGGGAGGTACACGAAATGGCACTTCGTCCGAGGCAGAACGCCTCGGTGGACCATTTGAGGGGCGTCAAGGAATTCGGTGCGTGCTCGCCGGCCGAATTGATGCAGGTGGCGGCACTGGCCGAACACCTCCACGTCACGGCTGGGGAAATCCTCACCCGAGAGGGCCGAATCGATCGCGAGTTCTTCCTCATCCTGTCTGGGTCGGTGTCGGTCACCCAGAAGGGTCACCAGGTCAACCTGCTGGGCGCTGGTGATTTCTTCGGTGAACTGGCGGCGGTCCACTCCACCCCCCGCAATGCCACCGTCACCGCCCTGACCGACATGGAGGTCCTCATTATCGGACCCCGGGAACTGGCCACCATTTCTGAAATCCCCAGCTTTCGCTCCTCCCTCATGGAGGAAATGGCCCGTCGACAGGGGGCCTTGGACACCGACGTGGCCCGGACGGTAAGCGGGGCCTCCCGATGACGATCGCCGGTACCACTTTGGGGCAACGGCACGAAGCCTTCAGTTGGTTTAGCGTGAACAGCGCCACGGGAACGAAGGGCTGAGAGGCGTTCCTTCCGTCATGGCCGTGATCTGGGAGCAGGACATGTTGGGGATGGCTAGGGGGTTCCGCCTTGGTTGATGCAGATGGCAACACTGTCGACCTTCGTCATCTCCATTCCGTGCCCTGGTTCGGCACCTGCACCGATGAGCAGCTGTCCGAGATTGCCCGTCTGGCCGAGGCCCTCAACGTCCACGCCGGTGAGGTGCTGACCAAGGAAGGCCGGATCGGACGTGAACTGTTCATCATCCTGACCGGCACCGCCACCGTCACCCGAAACGGTCGCGTCATCAACGTGCTGAGCGATGGCGACTATTTCGGTGAGCTGGCGGCCATCGATCCCGCTCCGCGTAGTGCCACCGTGACCGCCACCACCGACCTCCAGGTCCTCATCATCGGTCCGCGCGAATTCGAGGCCATGACCGAGATACCCGGCTTCCGCAATGCCCTCCTGACCGGCATGTCGCAGAGGCTTCGCCAGGCCGACGACGAGTTGGCCGCCCACGCCCTTGAGGCGGCCAGGCGGGAAGAAAACCCCGGCTCAGCGGCAGGCTGAGAAACGCCTGGCGGTGCCACACCCATGCAACCTCTTTGCAAGGTGACCGGCGCAGAGTGAGCGCAGAGCCCCTCGAGAGGAGCAGCACATGCGCCGCACTCACTCCCAGACCATCGCCACCAGCGATCTCCTGCAGATCCCTGGTTTCAGCGCCTGCACGCCCAAGCAGCTGGCGGAGATCGATCGGCTGACCGACCGCTCGGTGGCCCTGCCCGGCCGGGTCCTGGTCCGTGAGAATTCCTACGGCAACGAGCTCTTCATCATCTTGTCGGGCACGGCCCGGGTCAGTCGCGCCGGCCGACTTGTCACCACGCTGGGCTGTGGGGATCACTTTGGTGAACTCGGTGCCATCGGCCTCGGTCAGCGCGATGCCACGCTGACGGCGCTGTCGGTCCTGTCCGTACTCATCGTCGGCCCCCGGGAGTTCACCACCCTGATGGCGGATGTACCCGGATTCCGCGATGCCCTCCTGCGTGGCATGGCCCGGCGCCTACGGGCCGCCGACGACACGATTGAGACCATGGCCGAGATTCAGGACAGCCTGCCCCTGGCCGCCATTTACCCCATTCGGGGCGCTCGGTCGCTGGTCAGCTGAGGGCGGGCGGCCCCGCTACTCGCGCCGGCCGTGCTTGATCAAGAGGTGTTCCTGCTTGGCCTTCTGGGCCAGCTCTTCGGTGTCGAACGTTCCCAGGAGGCCGTGTGGAGAGAACGTGCACCTGGTTGTCCAGAGCATGCGGCTCAGGTCGTCCGGGTCCGGGATCTCGCCCACGAACACCTCGGCCAATCCGGCATTGGGCACCGCATCGCCTGCACCAGCCGGAATTTCGCTCATACGGGGTGTCTACCCCAATAACAGCTAGATAACCCCTTCGGGTCGGAGGAGGACCGCCTTCAGCTGCTCTCAGCCGCCCGCCGGGCGATCCTGGCCAAGCCCATGCGGCGCCCCTCTTCTTCGGCGTTGCGCAGCAGGGCCACAATGCGCTCCTTGTCGTCATTGCGCCCGCCGAGCTGGAGGGCGCGGGCCAGCTCGAGCTCCGACATGGCCACAAAGGGGGCCGAGCGCATGCGGCGCGCCAGCCGCAGGGCAGTTTCGAAATGCACCTCCGCCAGCGTCACGTCGCCCATGGTCATGGCCAGCAGACCCAGGTAGTGATCGGCGGGACCGAAGCAGGCGGCGGCCGGGGCCCGGATGACGATGGCCGTACCGGCATAGGGTCGCATTTGCTCGTAGAGCGCCGCCGCGTGGTCCTTGGCGCCGATGGCGGCACAGGCGGCCACCGTCATGGTGAGCGACACACCTTCGGTCTGATCGTCCCCGATGGACTCCCAGCCCAATGCGGCCAGACGGTCCAGTTCGGCGCGCGCCTGATCCTTGCGGCCCAGTTCGGCGTTGAGCAGCGACATGGTGGCGGCCACCACCGGATAGTCGGTCGGCGCCGGATTGAGCACCTGGCTGAAGATCTCCTCCAGCTCGGGGAACTTGTCCTGCTGCCACCAGGTCCAGACCATGAGGGCGCCGTAGAAGCTCATCGCCATCTCGTTGTAGTCCTCGGCCAATTCCATGGCCATCGGCGCCAGGCGCTCGCCCTCGGCGAAGTCGCCGGCCACCAGCGCCATCATGGCCCGGACATTGCAGGCATAGGAGGAGGCCAACGGGTGCCTCGGTCCGATCGCCCGCGCCTCGAAGCGCTCCACCTCGTCGGTGACGGCATCGATGTCGCCCTGAGCCAGCAGCTCGCGGACCCGCCACATGTGCCCGTGCAGGGCGAGGAGCTCATCACCGACATCGTCGGCGATCTGGCCCAGCTCGGTGCCCACGGCCAACCGTTCGGGGGCCGGATCGATGCCCCACAATGCATGGAGCCGGGCGTTGAGCGTGTAACCCAGCGCGGCCCGGTCGCCCAGGCGGCGCGCCATGGCTACGGCGTCGGTACTCAACGAGAGGGCCCGCTCCCGCACCTCTTCGCCCGGCACCCCGTCGGCGTAGACCATGACGAGACCGAGCCGGGCGGTCACCATGGCCCGCAGGTGGGAATCCTCCGGATCGAGCATGGATCGGGCCTCTTCCAGCAGGCGCACCTGATCGGCATTGGCTCCCACAATGCCGATGTAGCTCAAGGGTCCGGCGCGCAAGGCAGCCAGAGCCAGGCGTTCGGGATCGCCCATGGTGCGGGCCAGCGCGGCCGCCTTCTCGTAACTGGCGTCGGCCGACGTGCCGTCGCCCGCCTTGTTCTGGGCTTCGGCCAGAGCGAGCAACGCCTCGCACCGCGCCGGCATGTCGAGATCGCCGTAGAGCTCGGCCACTTCCAGACCGCGGGAGAAATGGGCGACCGCCTCTTCAAAGGCCAGATTCCGCAAGGCACTCTCACCGGCGGCATAGGAATAGCGCAACGCCTTGTCGGCATCGGCCAGGGCGGCGCCCATGGAGAAGTGATGGGCCAACTCGTTCACGTAGGCGGCCACGGAGTCGGCGTGCACCCTCTCGGTGGCTACCGCGATCTTGTGGTGGTAGCGCACCCGGCGGCCGCGGAGCAGCTCTCCGTAAATGGCGTCGCGCACGAGGGCGTGGCTGAAGGCGTAACGCTCGTTCATTTCCCCCACCTGGCGGATGAGACGTGACTCCACGGCACGGTCCACAGCATCGAGGCGCTGATCCGGCGACAGCTCCGACGCCAGCGCCACAATGTTGGCTTCGAATTCCGGACCGGCCACCGAGGCGGCGTGCAGGAAGTGGATGACCTCGTCGGGCAGGCGGGACACCCGCCGGGCCACCAGTTCCTTCACCGCTTCGGGCGTGTTCAGATTCGGCGGGACCGGGGTCTCGTCCGGTCCATCGCCCGATTGCTCAGCGGTGTAGCTGAGCTGGCGGAAGATCTCATCCAGGAAGAGCGGGTTCCCTTCGGTCAGGACGAAGAGCTGTGCCGCCAGGTCATCGTTGTCGCCCGACGTGGCGGCCACCAGCTCCTTGACCGTCTCGGCGGTGAGGCCCTCCAGATGGATGCGCACGACGGTGTGGTCCGACCGCTGGTCCGCCAACACAGAGCGCAATGGGTTGTCGGCCCCGACGTCGCCGTCCCGGAAGAGGGCCACGATGCCGGGGCTGGTGCCCTCCCGCGTGCGCAGCAGGTGGCGCAACAACAGGACGGTGGGTTGGTTGGCCCAATGCAGATCGTCCAGAACCAGCAGCACCGGCCGGCGTTCGGCCAGAGCGGTCAGGGTGGTGGTCACCGCACCGAAGAAGCGGAAGCGGTCGTTGTCGGGATCGGTCGTCTCGGATTCTGGGGGCGAGGAGAAGTCGCGTAGCCGCAGGACCATGCGGGAAAGCTCTTCGAGACACCAAGCCGGCATCTCGGTGATCTCGGCCACCGAGAGTGATTGGAAGTAACGACCGAGCGCTTCGGCAAAGGGTTGGAACGGCGCCACCGGGTCCTCGTCGCATCGACCCCACAACACGAGGGCGCCCCCGGCTTCGGCCGACCGCGCCAGTTCGGACACCAGCCGCGTCTTGCCGATTCCGGCGTCACCGTCAATGACGATGAGGCGCGACTCCTCGCGCCGGGCTGACGCCCACCAGTCCTCCATGATGGTGATCTCTCGCTGACGCCCGATCAGCAAACCATCGGTGTCGGTGGTCGGAGTACTCGAGTGGTAGGCCAGCGGCGGCGGCGGCGTGCTCGACCAGTGGCCGCCGGTCTGGGGCGATGCAATGGTGGGGTCCGGCTCCCAGTCCAGGTCCGGGCTCTGACTCAAGATGGCCTGCTCCAGCCAGGTCGGATCGTGGCCCGGCTCAATGCCCAACTCGGCTACCAGAATGGTGCGCAGCTCCTGGAACACCCGCAGCGCCTCGGCCTGCCGGCCGGCCCGGTACAAGGCGAGCATGCGCTGGGTCCAGAGGCGCTCGCGCATCGGATGGGCGCTCGTCAGCGCTTCGAGTTCGCCCACGAGGTTGCTGTGCCGGCCCAGGCCGATCTCGGCATCAAGGCGCGTCTCCACCGCCACCAGCCGCAGCTCATCGAGCCGGCGCGCCTCCGCCCGGGCGAAGGGTTCGTCCCGTACTTCGCTGTAGGCCATGCCACACCAGAGTGCCTCGGCCGTCTGCAGGGAACTGACGGCACCCACCGGATCGTGGCCGGCCAGTCGGTTGCGCCCCTCGGTGACCAGCCGTTCAAAGCGGACCACATCGATGGATTCCGCCTCGACCTGCATCACATAGCCGGGTGCCCTGGTGATGATGAGCTCGTCTTCCACTCCAGCGTCGCGGAGCCGCTTCCGGAGCCTCGATACGGTCGAGCGAAGCGAGATCTCCGCCCCCTCCCCGTCGTGGTCGGTCCAGAGCGAGTCCAAGAGCCGGTCCACCGTCACGGTCAGGTTGCGGTCGATCAACAACCGGGAGAGCAAGGCCCGGGCCTTCAGGCCGCCGATGTCGACAACGGCGCCGTTCCAGCTGACTTCGACGGGACCGAGCACACGGATCTGGAGCGCGGCGTCCCCAAAATCAGGCGCGCCCCCAGACTCGTGCCCGTCAGCCATTGCCATCTGCCGATCTCCTGATCGCCGCCAACCGCCACCCCATCCTAATTCCAACGAACGCTTGGGTGTCCCACTGTTCTATCCGTTTCCCCTGAGAAGCGCATGGGGATTGTGCTGACGGAACGCCCGCACGGTGTAGGCCACCAGCGTCGAATCTTCCAGCGCCCGTACCGTCGCGCTGCGGGGCAAGTTGAGGATGGGTCCCAGTTCCCCTACGTAGTTTCCGGGTCCGAGTCGCGCCAGCACCTCATGTCTGCCATCAATCAATTCGCGGTAGACCTCCAGGAGTCCGGACTCCAGCACATAGATGAGCTCGCCCACGTCATCCTGACGGAACAACACCTCACCCGACGTCAGCGCCACCGACTCGGGAGGACGCTCGACGCCCGAGAATTGCGGCACCATCTCAATGACACGATCGGCCAGCTGACTGACCCGGTCGTCGTGGGTGGAGACGACCACGGTCCGGCCCGGGCTGGCCAGCTGGCGTAAGAGCCGGAGAACGCCTTCGACCTGAATATGGTCCAGGTGGGCCGTGGGTTCGTCGGCCACCACCAACGGGGGATCGTGTACCAGCGCCCGGGCGATGGCCACGCGTTGCTGCTGGCCGCCCGAGAGCTGCGCCGGCCGGTGGTGCCCCCGATCGCCCAGCCCGACCAGATCGAGCAGCTCGGTCGCCCGGGCCCGGGCAGCGGATCGGCTGGCGCCGGCCAGGCGCAGGGGCACCATGACGTTGCCCAGCGCCGTCAGGCTCGGGATGAGGTTGAAGGCCTGGAACACCACGCCCACGGTGTGTCGGCGGTAGGCCGAAAGCGCCGCGCCGCCAAGGGCGTTGACGACGATGTCACCAAAGAGGACGCGGCCTGAGGTTGGTGTGAGGAGTCCGGCCATGCACGACAAGAGCGTGGTCTTGCCACAACCGGACGGCCCGAGCAGGACGATCAGCTCTCCGTCCTCCGCCTCGAAGGTGAGGCCGTCGAGCGGCTTGATGAGATAGCCCCCGGACTCGAAGGCCACGGTCAGGTCGTCGATGACGAGGCGCTGGCTCATGCGAAGGCCGCCGCCGGATCGGACGCCGTGACTCGGCGCAGGGCCGCCATGCTGGCCACGGCGCCCACAATGATGGCGATCAACGGCAGGCTCAGGTAGGCGTCCGGAGTGATGTCGATCGGTTGGGCAAAGAGCGGCGTCAACAGATTGGCCAGTAACTCAGCGATGGCCGCGGCCAACAGCGTGACCACCACCGATTCGAGAATCAGGCTGCCGAAGAGCGACCGCGAGGACGACCCCAGCGCTTTGAGAACAGCGAAGTCACGGGTGCGTTCGAGCGCAGCCACATAGAGGATGGACGCCACGATGACAGCGGCCACCATCCACATGAGCCAGCGCGTGTTCTCAATAGAGGAGACGGCGCTCTTGAGCTGACCGACCGTGGCGTTGATGACCTGCAGCGGCGAACGCGCCACCAGGCCGGCCGGCAATCGGGTGGGCACGCCGTCGGTGACGATGGCCGTGATGAGCGGTTGGCCTCCCACCGTGATGGCCTGCGCGCTGGCCAGCGGCAGGTACAGCATGGGGACACCGCCCACCAGTGAGCGTCCGCTCACCGTGCCCACGACATGCAGGGTGCGGCCGCCCAGCACGACGGCGGTGCCCAGGGGGACACCCAGCCGGTCGTCGGCCACGACCTGATCGGGCCCTTGCAGCCGGTGCCCGGTGACCACGGCCGGGTCGCCCAGCCGGTGCATGACCACACCCGTCAGGTTGACCGTGGTGGTGGCTTGGCCGATGTGCGCCACCTGGAACGGCACCACCAGGAGCGGGGCCGCGTCCTTCACTCCGGGTTCCCGCTGCACCACTAGAGCGGCCAGCTCCGGAAAAGCGGCGAAGGCGGTGATCCGGCCCTGGGCCGCACCGGACAGGACCCAACGCGTAGCCCCGACGCCAGTGACGGTGCCCGAGACTTCGGCCCGGAACCCGGACGCCAACCCGGTGAGCAGAAGGGCCATGGAGAGGACGAGACCGACACCGGCGATGGCCAGCACGAACTGCCTGGCGCGAAAGACCAGGTCAGCGAAGGTTACCGCCAGCACATTTCCTCCCCGCGTGTGAGTAAGCGAGGGACCGCCGCCCCTCCACTCCCCGAGTCTGCACCCAAAGCGTTACAGGATGATTACCCAGTTGTTGCAGTCACGCCCTCAGCCGTCGAGTGCACCCAACCGGACAAGCAGGCCCTGGAGTAGTAGTGCATCATTCGGATTGCGGGGCAAGGCTCGAGCGGTATCGGAAATGAGAGCCACGGCGTCGGCCGCGCCCCGCACGCCGGCATCGACCCCGACCCCATGGTCGGTCGCCACGGCCACGAAGCGGTCGCGGTAGGTCCGGGCCAGAGTCCCCAGTCCGGCCCGCATGGCGTCGGTGCGCCAGCGGCGCTCCTCGCGCTGCTGGTGGTCGAGGATCTCCTTGCGACCCGGCAGGCCACGCTCCCCTAGTTCCTTGGCCTCCTCGGTCAGCCGCTCCAAGAGCCGGGCGTGCTCGGCCCGCAAGGGTTCGGTGGCCCGGTCAGCCGAAGCGGCCAACTCCTTGGCCAGGGCGGCGGCCGTCTCCCCACTGCCGGTGAGCCGAGCCGGGATGGACGACCACAGGGTCGCCCGCTCCGCCACTTCGGGGTCGTCGATCATGATCCGGGCCCGACCCGGGCTGCCACCACTGCTGTCCGCCACCACAGCGGCCATCTCGTCCGTGACCCCCAATTCCGCCAACCAGCGCACCATGACCGGGCGCGGCACGGGAGGGAACGGTACCTGGACACAGCGGCTGGCCACGGTCGCCAATTCGGGGATGACGTCATCGGCCAGCAGCACGAAGACGGTGGGGCCCGGCGGCTCTTCCAACGTCTTGAGCAGCGCCGGTGCGGCCCGGCCCCCCAGGTGGACGTCGGTGACGATGATGACCTGACGCGCCGACTGCAGGGGTCGGCGCTGAGCCAACCCGACCAACTGGCGCATGTCGTCGACGGTCAGGGCGGCACCGCTGCGACGCACGATGCGCAGATCCGGATCGCTGCCGGCCAAGGCACCCCGGCAGGTCTGGCACGCACCGCATCCGCCGTCTGCACAGAGCAGCGCGGCGGCGAAGGCGTGCGCGGCCGTCAGCCCGCCATTGCCGGCACTCCCCGTGAAGAGGTAGGCGTGGACCGGCTGGGCTGCCGCGGCGTGGAGCGCCGCCACCGCGGCTTCCTGCCCGACCACGCCGTCGAAAAGAGCGGCCACGGGACGGCCTTCGCTCATGGCGTGGGCTCGCCCCGACCGGGATCACCGAATCGTCCGCGCACGACGTCGACGATACGGGTCGAGAGCGACAGCGGATCCGAGGTGCCGTCGACGACCAGCCAATGCTCAGGGTCGGCGGCCGCCTGCGCCAGGAAACCGTCACGGACCCGCTGGGCGAATGAAGGGCCCAACTTCTCCAGGCGATCGGGGGCGGACTGAGCCAGGCGGGCGGCCGCCACCTCCACTGTCACGTCCACCAGGATGGAAAGATCCGGCCCCAGGCCCCCGGTGGCGAAGGCCACCAGCCGTTCGAGGTCGGGCAGGGCCAGCCCCCGCCCGTAGCCTTGATACGCCAGGGTCGACCCCGAGAATCGATCGCTCACCACCCACTCACCGGCCGCCAGCAGCGGCTCCACCAAGCGGTCGACATGCTCGGCCCGGTCGGCCGCCATGAGCAACGCCTCGGCCCGCAGCGTGATGGCTGGGGCGTCAGGAGCCAGCAGCAGTTGCCGGAGCGACATTCCCAGTTCGGTGGCGCCGGGTTCGTGGGTCAGCCGAGCCCCAAGTGCTCGGGCCAAAGCGGCCGCCTGGGTCGACTTCCCGCACCCGTCGATGCCTTCGAGTGCGAGCAGGCGACCGCGGGCGGTCATGTCAGAACGGTTCGAGCGGGGCCGCCGCCAACGCGGCCGCCTTCTTCACTCCCGTGGCCTTCTTGGCGGTCTTTTTGGCCGCCGTCGCCTTCTTGGCGCTCTTCTTGGCGGTGGTGGTCTTCTTGGCCGTCTTTTTGGCCGCCGTCGACTTCTTGGCCGCCTTCTTGCGGGTGGACGGCCCGGCCGCCCGGCGGTCTGCCAACAGCTCGGACGCCCGCTCCATGGTGAGGGTCTCCACCACGTCGCCCTTGCGCAGCGAGGCGTTGGTGGTGCCGTCGGTCACATAGGGGCCGAACCGGCCGTCCTTGAGCAACACCGGCAGCTCGGTGGCCGGGTCGACGCCCATCTCGCGCAGCGGCGCCGCCGACGCCCGGCCCCGTTGCTGCTTGGGCTGGGCGAAGAGGGCCTGCGCCTCGGGCAGGGTGATGGTGAGCAGCTGGTCTTCGCTCGTCAAGCTGCGGGTGTCGGTCCCCCTCTTGAGGTACGGACCAAACTTCCCGTTGTGGGCCACTACGTCCTCGCCGGACTCGGGGTCGGCGCCGACCGTGCGCGGGATCCGGAGCAGTTCGAGCGCCTGCTCGAACGTCAGGGTGGCCACATCCATGGTGGAGAAGAGCGATGACGTGCGCGGCTTGCCGCCGCCTTCGACTGCCTCACCGAGCTGGACGTAAGGACCGAAGCGACCGGCCTTGACCTGCACGTCGAGCCCGGTCTCGGGGTCGGCGCCCAGCACCCGGTCATTCGACGGCGCGGCCAGGAGCTCCTCGGCCCGGGCCACCGTCAGCTCGTCGGGGCAGATGTCGTCGGGCAGGGAGGCCCGCTCCTCGCCGCGCTGGAGGTAGGGGCCGTAGCGGCCCACCCGGGCCACGATGGGCACGCCGTCGGCGCCGGCCCCGAGCGGGATGGAGTTGATCTCGCGGGCGTCGATGTCACCCAGGTGCGCCGCTACGGCCGCCTTGAGACCGAGGGCGCCGCCATTCATCCGCGTGTTGCCGTCGCCGTTGGGGTCGGCCACACCGGCATCCGTCACCCCCGGTGATGATGTGCCGAAGTAGAATCGCGAGAGCCAGGGCAACGATTCCTCACGGCCGGCTGCAATGGAGTCGAGATCGTCCTCCATGCTGGCCGTGAAGCCGTAGTCGACCAGGTTGCCGAAGTAGCGCTCGAGCAGACCCACCACGGCGAAGGCCGTGAAACTGGGCACCAGGGCCGTGCCCTTCTTCCAGACATAGCCTCGGTCGAGGATGGTGGCGATGACGCTGGCGTAGGTGGAGGGTCGGCCGACACCCAGCTCTTCCATGGCCTTAACCAGTGAGGCCTCGGTGTAGCGGGCCGGCGGCTGCGTGGCGTGCGAGCCGGGCTCGAAGGCACTGCCTTGCACCACGTCACCGACGGTCAATGGCGGCAACACCACCTCGCGGTCGGCCAACTCGGCGTCCGGGTCGTCTTCGCCTTCCACATACGCCCGCAGGAATCCCGGGAAAGCGATGATGCGACCACTGGCCGAGAACTCCGCCTCTTCGCCCTGCGCCAAACCCGTGGGCACCGTGGCCAGCAGGCGGACCTGGGCGCTGGTTCCGGTGGCATCGTTCATCTGCGAGGCCACCGTGCGCTTCCAGATCAACTCGTACAGGCGGAGTTCGTCGCCCGACAGCTCGCCGGCCGCCTGCTCCGGCGTGCGGAACGTCTCGCCTGACGGGCGGATGGCTTCGTGCGCCTCCTGGGCGTTCTTCACCTTGCGCTCGTAGCGTCGCGGTGCGTCGGGCACGTAGGCGTCGCCGTACATCTGACGGGCCTGGGTGCGGGCGGCCGTGAGGGCCTCATCCGACAGGGTGGTCGAGTCGGTCCGCATGTACGTGATGAAGCCCTGCTCGTACAGACGCTGGGCCACCTGCATGGCGCGCTGGGCGCTGAAGCGCAGCTTGCGGCCCGCCTCCTGTTGCAGGGTGGAGGTCATGAACGGGGCGGCCGGCGAACGGCGGAACGGCCTTTCGGTGACGGCGCTGACCGTGAACGACTGCCCGACCAACGCCTCGGCCACCGAGGTGGCGTCCGCTTCGACCAGCACGCGCACGGCGTTCTTACTTACCTGCTCGCCATTCTCGTTGAAGTCCTTGCCGCCGGCCACCGTGGTGCCGCCGAGCGTGATGAGGGCGGCGCCGAAACCGGCCGGGGCCGTGCTGTGGGAGAAGGTTCCGTCAATGCCCCACCAGGTGGCCGAGTTGAAGCGCATGCGAGCTCGCTCGCGCTCGACCACCATGCGGGTGGCCACGCTCTGGACCCGGCCGGCCGAGAGCTTCGGCATGACCTTGCGCCACAGCACCGGCGAGACTTCGTAGCCGTACAGCCGATCGAGGATGCGGCGCGCCTCCTGGGCGTCAACCAGGTGCCGGTCCAGGTCACGCGATTCCTCGACGGCCCGGGCGATGGCGGCCGGGGTGATTTCGTGAAAGACCATGCGCTTGACCGGCACCGTGGGCGAGAGCACCTCGAAGAGGTGCCAGGCGATCGACTCGCCCTCGCGGTCTTCGTCCGTGGCCAGATAGAGCTCGTCGGCCGTCTTGAGCAGACGCTTGAGGTTGGCAACCACCGACTTCTTGGAGGTGGAGACGACGTAGAGCGGTTTGAAGCCGTTGTCGACGTCGACGCCGAGGCGGGACCAGGCTTCGCCCTTGTAGGCCGCCGGCACCTCGTCCGCCCCACGGGGCAGGTCGCGGATGTGGCCGATGGACGACTCCACAATGAAATCGGGGCCCAGCATGCCCCCGATCGTTTTGGCCTTGGCCGGAGACTCGACAATGACGAGCGCCTTACCCATGACGGGCCCCATTTGGCCTCATAGTGTCCTGTCGTGTGGTCCGCATGGTCCCGCAAGGTTGAAGGCCCGACACCCGCCTGTCAAGAGCGGGGCGGCACAGGGGTAGCGCACCACCCTTGGCTTTTATGGCCCTGACCAGGTCAGTCTCCTGACACAGCCGCCACGGCAGGAGCCGGCTCGGTGGTGCTGGCATCGGCCCCCATGTCCTCGGTGGCCCGCTTGGAGAAGGCCAGAGCGACGATGAGGATGAGGAGCGACACGCCGGCAATGGCCAGACGCTCACCGGTGTGGTGGCGCAGGGAGATCACAGCCGGCAACACCAGGAGCGAGACCAGGTTCATGACCTTGATCATCGGGTTCAGGGCCGGACCGGCGGTGTCCTTGAAGGGGTCACCGACGGTGTCACCGATGACGGCCGCCTTGTGGGCATCCGAGCCCTTGCCGCCCTCATTGCCATCTTCGATGTACTTCTTGGCGTTGTCCCAGGCCCCGCCCGAGTTGGACAGGGTGTTGGCCATGAGCTGACCGGTGAGGATGGTGCCGGCCAGGAAGGCACCGAGCGCCAGGTAGTTGATGCCGAACCCGACGATGACCGGAGCCAGGATGGCCAGGAGGGCCGGCGTGGCCAGCTCGCGCTGCGAGGCGGCGGTGCAGATGGAGATGACCCGTCCGTACTCGGGCTTCTCCGTGTAGTCCATGATCCCGGGGTGCTCGCGGAACTGGCGGCGCACCTCGAGCACGACCGTGCCGGCGGAGCGACCGACAGCGCGGATGGCCAGGGCCGAGAACATGAAGGCGATGGACCCACCGATAAGCAGGCCGATGAAGGTGGTCGGGTTGGCCACGTTGATCTGCAGGATGGAGAACAGCTTGTTCCCCGTGGCACCGAGGCTCGGGATCTGCTGCCCGATTGTCTCAATGAAGGAGGCGAACAGGGCCACCGACGCGATCACGGCGGAACCGATGGCCACACCCTTGGTAATGGCCTTGGTGGTGTTCCCCACGGCGTCCAGGCTGACCATGATGCGCTCGGCGTCGCCGGAGAATTCGCCGGACATTTCGGCGATACCGGCCGCATTGTCCGAGACGGGGCCGAAGCTGTCTTCGGAGACCACCATGCCTGCCGTGGCCAGCAGGCCGATGCCGATCAGGGCTACCAGGTAGAAGGTGAGCTGAATGTTGCCGTCACCCAGGCCGATGGCCACACCCAGCGCGATGGCGATGGCGATGATGGCGTAGACGGTTGACTCCAGGCCGATGGCGATACCGGACAGCACCGTGGTGGCTGGACCCGTACGGGCCGACGCCGCGATCTCCTTGACCGGGCCCCGCTCGGTGGAGGTGAACTGCTCGGTGATCTGACTGAGTACCAACGAAAGCACCACACCGGTAAGGACGGCGTAGAACACCTTCAGATCATGCACGTAGTACTGGGCCACGAAGAAGGCACCGATGACGGTCAGCAGCGCAGCCAGGTAGAAGCCGCGGTTGATGGGGGCCAGCGCGTTCTTGTCGTTCTTGCGGGCCTTGACCACCATGACGCCCACGACGGTGGCGAAAATGCCGATGGCCGGAATGATGAGGGGAAAGAGGACGGCCGGAGTGGTGTTGACGTGGTGGCCGTGCTTGAGCAGGGTCCCAAAGGCCGAGTAGCCGAGAATCAGTGACGAGATGATGGTGATCTCATAGGACTCGAAGAGGTCGGCCGCCATGCCGGCGCAGTCACCGACGTTGTCGCCCACATTGTCGGCGATAGTGGCCGCATTGCGGGGGTCGTCCTCGGGGATGCCCGCTTCGACCTTGCCCACCAGGTCGGCGCCCACGTCCGCCGCCTTGGTGAAGATGCCACCGCCGACTCGCATGAAGAGGGCGAGGAGCGAGGCGCCGAAGGCGAATCCGATGAGGACGGCGGTAGCCGAGTTCTGGAAGATGAGGACGATGCCGGTGGCGCCCAAGAGGCCCAGTCCGACGCAGAGCATGCCGGTCACGGCGCCGGTGCGGAAAGCCACCCGCAGCGCGCCTGCCATGCCGCCACCCTGCGATGCGGCGGCGGCGGTGCGGACGTTGCCCCGCACGGCGATGCTCATGCCGATGAAGCCGGTCAGGCCGGAGAAGAGAGCCCCGAAGAGGAAGCAGATCACGCGGTAGATGCCGTCCTGGGCGAAGGAAAGCGCCTGGGTGCCATCGGGCCGGATGACCTGGGTGGCCGTGAAGAAGATGAGGATGGCCAGCGGTATCACGATGATCCCGATGGTCTTGAACTGGCGGCCGAGGAACGCCTCGGCACCTTCCTGGACCGCCTTGGCGATCTCCTTCATCTTGGGCGTGCCCTGATCAGCCGCCAGCACGTTGCGGGCCAGCAGCAGGCCGGCTGCAATGCCGACGACGCCGGCCGCCAGGCAGATATACAGCCACAACTTGTCTGTGCCACCCAGTACGAAGCTCTGGTAGCCACCCTTCGCAGCCTTGGCAGCAAGGAGGTTGATCATGCCTGGTGTGCCTTTCTTGTTCTTCGGTACGAGTTCTCAGGTTGAAGCGACGATGTGTCCAGCCGTTCTGGCAGTCCACCGCTCACCGCCCGCTTCGGACGTCAATGCTTCGTTCCCAGGCCGAGGCACGCCACAACAGGCGCTCCGGGCGTCGGGCCGGGGGGAGGTTAGCGACTGGAGTGAGGTGGAGCAAGAACTGGCGATTGTGCTCAATCCAGGGCGGAGTCCTGCTCGGCCCCGGCGACCAGCTCAAACGACGGGTTGAGCATGGCGGGACGGCGACCCCAGGCTCCGACCATCCCCTCGGCCACCAGCCGTGCCCCCGGCTCAATACCGGCAATTTTGGGTCGGCCCTGGAAGACCAGGAGGAGACCACCGGTGCCGTCGCTCAGCACGCATTCGAGGTTGGAGGTGCCGGCACGGGGTTGCACCCGGACCGATTTCACCCGGCCGGCCACCTTGACCCGGTGGCGAGCCGAGATGTTGGCGATCAGGGTGGTCTCCCCGGCACGGCGGGCCAGGGCGTCGTCGGCGTCGGCGACCACGTTCGACTTCCGTTGGTTGGCCTTGGCGTTGGCCGTGCGGTCCAGGCCCGTGCGACCCTCGGCGTCGATCCGCGGGGTCAGGTCGTCCGAACCCAGGTCACTTCCGGGAGCCGAGCTGCGCAGCAACCGTGACCGCTGGACCGACTGGCCGTAGCTGCGCACCCGATCACCGAACTGGGAAGGCAGATTGTACGGAATGATGGTGGCCGCCACGTGGGGCACCTGGCCCAGGACGGCCGCGATCTTGTCGGCGGTCCGGTCGTGCAGGAAGCGCTGCCAGACCCGGGCGTAGCCCCGACGGGGCAGCAGCACGGTGCACTCGGTGTCACCGTCCAGAGTGGCGTCGGCGACCAATTCGATGGCGGCCCGGCCGATGCGGCGGTCTGGGCACTCCATGATGTCGAGCGGGAGCCGGGCCAGGCCCAGGCGGCCCCACTCATCCTCGAGTTCTCGGGCTTCCTTGGAGTCGATGTCGAAATGCACGGCCCGCAGGTCGTCGGGGGTCAGCGTGCGGGCGTATTGGATCGCTCGGGCGGTGGCCATATCGAGGCGGTCGACCAGGACGACCACTACGTGACGGCGCAGGATGGGCGCTTCGGACGCTTGAATGGCCCCGGTCTCGAGCAGCTCGGACTCCCGGTCGTACTGGCGGTGCAGGCGGACCAGGCCGAGATAGAGCAATGGCCCCACCACCACCACCACCCAGGCCCCCTCCTTGAACTTGGCCACGGCGAAGATGAGCACGACGACAGCCGAGATGAACGACGAAAATCCGTTCACCACCAGACTGCGCCGCCAATGCGGCCCTTTCTGGGCGAGGTGATGCTTCACCATGCCTGCACCAGCCATGGTGAAGCCGGTGAAGACGCCGATGGCGTAGAGCGACACCAACCCATCGACCTGGGCCTTGAAGACCAGGACCAAGGCCACCGATACCGCCGCCAAGACCAGGATCCCGTTCGAGAAGGCCAGTCGGTGACCTCGTCTGGTGAGCTGCCGGGGGAGGTAGTGATCTCCGGCTACGAAGTTCGCCAGGAAAGGGAAGCCGTTGAAGCTGGTGTTCCCGCCGGTGTAGAGGATGAGCAGGGTGGCCAGCTGCACGATGAAGTAGACGGCACCCCGGCCGAAGACCGCCTGCACCTCCTGGGAGACCACGGTGGGTGACCCGGCTGCGTAGGGAACGGCGTGCGTCCAGCGGGCGATCAGGGTGGTGCCGAGCACCAGGAAGGCCAGGACGGAGCTCATCACGATGAGTGTCTGCCGGGCGTTGTGCGATTCGGGCCGCCGGAAGCTGCCCACCCCGTTGGAGATGGCTTCCAGTCCGGTGAGCGACGAGCCTCCATTGGCGAACGCACGCAGGAGCGTGATGAAGGCGAGTCCCATCAGCAGTCCGTGCCCCGGTGTACCCAGGTGTCCGCCGAAGATCTTGTCGTGCGACGGCAACGGCATGCGGTGGAGGTCGCCCAGCGCCTCCTTTATGTAGCCCGTCACCACCACCGTGCCCAGGGACACCACGTAGAAGTACATCGGGAAGGCAAAGAATTTGCCCGCCTCCCGGATCCCCCGCAGGTTGCCGTAGAGCAGGAGGAGCACCACGCCCACCGTGATGGCCACGGTGTCAGTGGTGTTGGCCAGGGACGGCACGGCACTCGTCAGGGCGGCCGTGCCGGCGGCCGTCTGTACGGCCACGGTCACCGTGTAGTCGATCAACAAGGCCACGGCAGCGATCTGGGCAACTCTGGGTCCGAAGTTGTCCCGGGCCACGACGTAGGCTCCGCCGGCCTTCGTGTAGTACTGGATGACGTCGAGATACGACAGGGTCACGAAGAAGAGGACGCCCAGGATGGCCACCGTGATCGGCACCAACAGGCTGAAGGCGGCCAGGCCCACGTAAGGGGTCATCTGGGTGAGCATTTCCTCGGTGCCATAGGCCGAGGAAGAGATGCAGTCCGGGGCCAGCACGCCCAGCGCCGTGGGCCGACCGAGCCGCTCCGAAGCCAACTGCTCGGTCACCAGAGGTGGCCCGAGGAGCTTGTTCTTGAGCCGGTAGCGCTTGGTTTCGGGAATGTTGTCGGCCGTCACACCTGGCATGGCCACGGGTGGACGGGGACCTGAGGTGGGCGCCACGGCGTCAGCGTACGAGCAAAGGGGCCATTTCCCGAATCAGGCTTTGCGCACGAGCGCGTCGCGTGTTGTGCTGTGGCATGCACGTCATTGTGGTTGGGTGTGGCCGGGTCGGGTCCGGCCTGGCTGTCTCACTCACCGCCGAGGGCCACACCGTGGCGGTCATGGACCGCAACGCCCGCGCCTTTCGCCGCCTGAAGGACTGGGACGGGCCTCGCATTGTGGGGTCCGGGTTCGACCGGGACGACCTGGAAAAGGCGGGGGCCGTGGGAGCAGACGCGCTGGCCGCCGTGACCAGCGGGGACAACACCAACATCATGACGGTGCGCATCGCCCGCGAGACTTATCTGATCCCCAACGTGGTGGCCCGCATTTATGACCCCCGGCGGGCCGAGATCTACCAGCGCCTGGGTATCCCGACGGTGGCCACCGTGACGTGGACCATTGACCAGGTCCGCCGGCGCTTGCTGCCCGAGGAGGACGTCGGCGACTGGTCCGACCCTTCAGGACATCTCACCTTGCTGGACCGCTCGCTGCCCGACAACTGGGCCGGCCGCCGGCTGGCCGACTTGGAGGAGCCCGGTCGCCTCAGCGTGGTGGCCGTGACCCGGGCTGGCATGCCCCGGCTCGATGCGCGCGACCTGGTGGGACAGGAGGGCGATGTGCTGCACGTGGCCGTCTTGAACGATGCCCTGCGCGACCTCGACCAGCGACTCGATACCGGTGACCGCGCGTGAGAGTAGCCATCGCCGGTGCCGGCAGTGTCGGCACCGCCATCGCCGCCGATCTGCACGCCAACGGCCACGAGGTGTTGGTTTTCGAGCAGGATCCCGATCTGGTCGAGCGCCTGCGTCCCACCCTCGATGTGACGTGGATCGCCGCCGATGCCTGCGAGGTCTCGTCGCTCGATGCGGCCGGACTGGCCACCGTCGACGTGGTGGTAGCCGCCACCGGCGACGACGAGGACAACCTCGTGATCTCGCTGTTGGCCAAGCAGGAGTTCGCCGTGCCCCGTGTGGTGGCCCGGGTCAACCACCCCAAGAACCAGTGGCTCTTCAACGAGAGCTGGGGCGTGGACGTGTCGGTCAGCACCCCGCAGTTGCTCACCGCGTTGGTGGAAGAGGCCGTCTCGGTGGGCGCGTTGGTCCGACTCCTGCAATTCCAAGGGGGCGCCGCCCACCTGGTGGAGATCACCCTGGCCGAAGATTCACCGGCTAACGGCATCGCCTTGGCCGACCTTGACTTCCCCCGCGACGGTGTGGTGGTGGCCGTCGTGCGGGCCGATCGACTCATCGTGCCGCGCGGCGACACAGTGCTCCAGTCCGGCGATGAGGTGCTGGTCCTTGTCACGGCCGATGCTGAAACCGCCGTGCACACTCTCTTCATCGCCGGCGATTAGCTCGGGCCCCATGGCGGGACTCACCCCGAACCGTCACCGCCTGATTGTCCGATTGTCACCCATGGTCTTCGGCGGTGCGCAACCGCTTTAGCATTGACGGTATGGAGGCCGCCTTCTTCGACCTCGACAAGACCGTTATCGACCGCGCGTCCATCGCCGCCTTCGGCCGTCCCTTCATGAAGGGCGGTCTCATCAACCGCCGGGTTGTCGCCCGGGCTGCTGTCTCACAGCTCATCTACCTCTACTTCGGCGCGGATGAGGAACGACTGGTGCGGGTACGCGAATCGATGCTGGCCATGACCAGGGGGTGGGACCGGTCCCAGGTACGCCAGATCGTGCGCGAAGCACTGCTCGAGACGATTGAGCCCATTATGTACGCCGAAGCCCTCGAGCTCATCGAACTGCACCGGGCGGCCGGACACCGGGTCTACCTGGTCTCTGCCTCTCCGGAGGAGATCGTCCTGCCACTGTCAGACATGCTCGGCGTGGACGGTGCCATCTGCTCACGCGGTGAGATCGACGACGAAGGCCGCTACACCGGTCGCATGGCCTTTTACGCCTATGGAGAGCAGAAGGCTGAAGCCATGCGCGAGTTGGCCGCCCGCACGGGGATCGACTTGGCCACCAGCAGCGCGTACTCAGACTCGGCCACCGACCTCCCGATGCTCGAAGCGGTGGGCCGTCCGGTCGCCGTCAACGCGGACCGCGCCTTGGCCAAGGTGGCGCGTGAGCGCGGCTGGGAGATGCGGAACTTCACCAAGCCGGTTCGGCTCCGAGACCGGGTGGGCCGCACCACCCCGGTAGTCACGACCAGCTTGGCCGTCGCCGGTGCGGCGCTGATCCTGTGGCGACGAGGTGGAAAAGGTCGCCACCATCACGGCGGGCGGGCCGCCGCCTAGTTCGTCAGAGTGTGCTGGCTCAGGCGTCGCGCAGCCGGCGGGCCGCCACAACACCGAGACCGACGATCAGCACGAGGATCAGAAGCTTCTTCATAGCGACGAAGCCTACCGGCCGGTCGCGCTGGATCAGACGGTGAGCAGGTCGCGTGCACCCGTGTCCGACGAGGGGTGGCGCAACTTCGACATGGCGCGGGCCTCTATCTGACGGATGCGCTCACGGGTCAGGTTGAAGTGCTCTCCCACTTCTTCCAACGTCCGTGGCTCGCCGCGGTCCAGCCCGAAACGCAGGCGGAGAATCTCGCGCTCGCGCTCGTCGAGCGGGGAAAGAAGACGACCGATCTCGTCGGGCAACAACGAGACGGCCGCTACCTCGAAGGGGGACTCGGCGGAGCGGTCCTCGACCACATCGCCCAGCTCGGCGTCGCCGTCCTCACGGAGAGGCTCGGAGAGGGAGAGCGGCTCGGCTCGGAAACGGAGAGCCTCAACCAGCTTGTCCTCGGGCATCTCGACTTCAATGCCCAACTCGGCCAGGGTGGCCGGCCGGCCCAACTTCAGCTCCAGGCGGGCTTGCGCCTTCTGGACCCGGGCCAACGTGTCACCGGCGTGTACGGGGAGACGGATGGTCCGACCCGTGTTGGCAATGCCACGGGTGATGGCCTGACGGATCCACCACGTGGCATAGGTCGAGAACTTGAAGCCCTTGCGCCAGTCGAACTTCTCGACGGCGTGCATCAGGCCGAGGTTGCCTTCTTGAATCAGGTCGAGCAGCGGGAGGCCGGAGGCCTGGTACTTCTTGGCGATCGACACCACCAGACGGAGGTTCGACTGCACGAAGGTCTGCTGCGCCTGCTCGCCTTCCATGACCGAGCGGCGGAGCTCGCGCTTCTTGGCCGGGGTCAGGCCCTTGGGAGCCTTGGCAACCGCCAGCTCGGATTCACGTCCGGCCTCGATGGCCTGGGCCAGCCGGACCTCATCGTCCTTGGTCAGTAGTGGGTACTGGCCGATGTCTGTCAGATAGAGGCGGACGAGGTCCTCGTCATCGCGCTCAATTCGTTCCTTCGCCAAGATCTGCCGAACCTTCCCTCACCGTGGGCCTCGACAGGACAACCCCCGTCGGGCATTCGCGCTCAATTTGCAGCGTGCGTCGTTTTCGGCGCACAAGGGCTGCAGAAACATTGTAGTAGGCGTGTCAAGATGCCCATGCACTAGGGAAAATGCCAATGGTGTCGTTTAACGAACGTTCAAGCGCCTGCCCGAATTCACGCACTTTCCCGGGCTGTTCGGCTATCTGCAATGCCGATTGGAGAAGGCGGTTGCCCCGCTCCAATTCGCTTTGGCCCGAGAAGGCCGCCAGCGCAAGGAGGGCACGGACCGGGGCCTCGCTGACCGGAGAAGCCTGGACCAGGTCCGCGCTGTAGGTGGCCAAGAGACGCGGGAGAACCACGCCGACCAGACCACTGAGGCGGGTCACCTGATCGGCGGCGCCGGCCAGGTCGGCCATGACCGCTGCGGCCGGGGCCGGAGGAGGAACCACGAAGGCGTCGGGGTCGATGGCGGCCCGTACCGGGAGATGGCCGCGCCATTCGACGGCCAGCCCCCCATGGACCATCGACGCGGTGTGGAAGAAGACGTTGATGGCGGCCACATCCGGTGCCGGCTCGCTGGCCCAGGCACCGGTCAGTTCGAAGATCCGATGCTCAAGCCAGCAGAAGTGCCCGACCTGGGCGGCCAATTCATCAATGGTCCGGAACTCACCCATGTTCCGGGACCTCCAACGCGGGCGGGCGGTAGCGGTTGGTGATGGGCATGCGGCGGTCCTTGCCGAACGCTTTCGTGGTGATGCGCACTCCCGGCGGCATCTGCCGCCTCTTGTACTCAGCCCCGTCGACCAGGCGCACCACCTGATCCACGATGGCGGGATCGAAGCCGTCGGCCACCAGGTCGGCCGCCGTGCGGTCGCCCTCGACGTAACCCTGGAGCACCGGGTCAAGTTCCTCGTACGGCGGCAGTGACTGGTCGTCCCGTTGATCGGGGCGCAACTCGGCCGAGGGCGGCTTGTCGATCACGCTGTCGGCGATGGGTGCGGGCAGCCCTTCCAGCACAGCCTGAGTATTGCGGTAACGGCAGAGGTCATAGACCAAGGTCTTGGGCACGTCCTTAATGACCGCGAACCCGCCGGCCGAATCCCCGTAGAGCGTGGAGTAGCCGGTGGCCATCTCGCTCTTGTTGCCGGTGGTCAGGACGATCCAACCCTTGGCGTTGGACACCCCCATGAGCAGGACGCCACGCAATCGCGACTGCAGGTTCTCGTCGGTCAGACCGGACGGCTCTCGGCCCAACACCTTGGACAGCATGGACGTGAAGGCAACATGGGCTTCTTCAATGGGGACTGTGGAGAAGTCGATGCCGAGCGTGTCGGCCAACGTCTGTGCGTCACTACGCGACCCGTCGCTCGAATAGCGCGAGGGCATGGCGATACCGTGCACCCGGGACGGGCCTAAGGCATCGACGGCGATAGTGGCCACGATGGACGAGTCGATGCCGCCCGACAAACCGATGACGGCGTCAGTGAAGCCGTTCTTGCCGAGGTAGTCGCGCGTGCCCAGCACAAGAGCGGCGTACACCTCAGCCTCCTCGGAAAGCGGCTTCGGAGCGACGAACGGGGCCAGTGGCCGGCGCGGCTCACTGTGGGCCGGAGTGACTCGCACGCGTCGCAACCTGCGTGACGGCATCCGGCCCGAACGATCCGGCAGCGGGATGTCCACCACCACGAGATCGGTGGCGAACTGGGCGCCGGTGGCCAGCAACCTGCCGTCGGCGTCCACGATCAGCGAGTCGCCGTCGAAGACGAGCTCGTCCTGGCCGCCCACCTGATTGACGTAGGCGATGGCGCAGCCGGCCTCGGTCACGCGTTCGGTCAGCATGGCCAGTCGCTCCATGCGCCGACCCCGGTTGTAAGGCGAAGCGTTGAGGTTGACCACCACCTGCGCCCCGGCCTGACCTTGTTCGGCCACCGGGCCTTCGGCGAACCAGACGTCCTCGCAGACCGAGATTCCCACGGTGGCCCCCGCCACCTCGAAGAGCGTCGGCTTTTCTTTGCTCGAGATGAACCATCGTTGCTCGTCGAACACTCCGTAGTTGGGCAAAAAACGCTTGCGGTAGATACCGACTACTTGGCCGCCGGCACAGAGAGCGGCCGCGTTGGACAGGCCATCGCCATCGGGGGTCGATCCGACGAACCCGACCACTGCGGCGCACTGCCCCGTGGCCGCTGCAACCTTTTCCAGGGCCACCACGTTGTCGGCCACGAACCCGGGCTTGAGGAGCAGGTCCTCCGGCGGGTAGCCCGGGATGGCCAACTCCGGCATGACACAGATGTCGGCGCCAGCCTGCTCGGCGGCGGCCAAGGCAGCCAGAATGCGGTCCACATTCCCATCGAGATCGCCCACCACGGTGTTGAGCTGCGCGGCGGCCAGGCGCAGGTGCGGCATCCCTGCAGACTACCGGTCGGATTCGGGCAATCGGTATGTCGAAAGTCCCCTGACGACGGCCAGCTTCATGGGTAGTGTCGCCACTGGAAACGCTGGCCAGGCGGACCAGTCCGGGTGGGAGGACGTGTTCATGCGGATCGTCAGAGTGAGCGGGGCGTCACCGGTAGACCACAGCGGGTGGAGGCGGACCCGAATCCTCAGTTGGCGCCGAGTCGCGCTCGCCGGTGCGGCCATTCTGATCCCCGCCGGCGTTGCCACCAGCGCGCTGCCGGCTGGAGGCGCCGACGCGGCGTGGACCTTGCAGTACACACCGTCGCCTACGGGTGCGCTCGTCAATTCCCTCGGCGCGGTGTCGTGTGTGAGCGCGACTGCATGCGAGGCACTCGGCCAAACCCAAAGCGCAGGCGATGCCGGTGCGCCATTTGGCGAGGCGTGGAACGGCACCGCCTGGACGCTGCAGACCATTCCAGCCGTGAGCGGTGCAACATTCAGCGGGCTTCCCTCGCTGTCGTGCACCAGCGCCAACGCGTGCACAGCAGTTGGGGCTACCACCGACGGGGCGGGCACCCAAACACTGATCTCAGAGCAATGGAACGGCACGGCCTGGTCGATGCAGCCGATGGCGCAGCCGGCGGGCACGCAGTTTCAGATCAACTCGGTCTCGTGCCCGGCCGCCAATGCCTGTGAGGCGGTCGGCGTTGTCGTGAATGGCTCAGCCGCTCCGCTGGCCGAATTCTGGAACGGCACGGCCTGGTCCATACAACCGATCAGTTCGGCCGGCAGCCTCACCGCGGTGTCGTGCTCGGCCGCCAACAGCTGTCAAGCCGTCGGGTTCGGAACCGCCGAGTCCTGGAACGGCACCGCCTGGACGGCCGAGACGGTCCCGACGCCGGCCAACACCACCGGCCTCACTCTGTTCGGCGTGTCGTGCCCCAGCGCCAACAGCTGCGAGGCGGTCGGCAATGCCGGGATCCCAGCCTCCGGACCGACGAACCCGGGCGGTGAGGCCGTAGTGGCGTCGTGGAACGGCAACGCCTGGACCTCGACGGGGCTGACCAATCCCACCGGCGAGCAGGAAGCCGCCCTCAATTCGATCTCATGCACGACGGCGGGCAGTTGTGAGGCCGTCGGCTCCCAAGACACCCAGGGCAACTCGTTTGGTGTGGTGACGACACTGGCCGAGAACTGGAATGGACTGAGCTGGAGTGTCGACACCACGCCGGCGGCCGACATTTCCAACCTCACTTCGGTGTCGTGCGCGCCAACCTGCGAGGCGGTCGGAGACCAGACCAACACCGGCCCACTACCTCAATCGTTGCCCCAAATGGCAGAGGTGAAGACCACGCCGTTAGCCACTACACCACCTCCGACATCGGGCGGCGGCGGATTGGCGGGTCTGCTCACAGACCTGCTGGGTCTGGTGACGACGCTGCTGGGCGCCCTCTAAGTCGGCGCTCTCTGCATCAGAGAGCCAGGAAGCGGCGCAGCAGGGCGGCGAAGTCGTCCGGCTGCTCGAGTCCGGGCAGGTGGGCCGCGCCCACCATGACGACCAGCTCGGCCCCCGGGATGGCGGCCGCCACGGCCCGGGCGCGGGCCTGTTGATGGAGAAGATCGCGGTCGCCCACCACGACCAGGGTGGGGCAGTCGATCCGGTCCAGGCGCGACCAGGCGTCGGGTGGGGCGGGCTCGTGGCCGGGGCTCTCGGCGTGCAGGGCGATGCGATTCATATCGAGGGCCAGGTCGCGTACGGGACCGGAGATCCGTCCCTCGGGACCGCTCGGTCCGTCCAGCCAGAGTCGGATCTCGGCCAAATTCAGGGCATCGAGTGCGTTGGCCTCGTAGGCCGCCTCGATGTTCTCCCAGATGGCCCGTTCGACCGGCCCGATGAGGGTCTCGTCAACGGTAGGCGAACCGGTGACGGCCGGAGCCACCAGCACCAGGGCGAGCAGGCGGTCGGGGTGGGCCAGGGCCGCATCGAGGGCGATCTGGCCCCCCCTGGAGTTGCCCACCAGCACGACGGGACCGGTCCCGGGACCCAGAGCATCCAGGACGGCCATTAGGTCGACCACCTGGGAATGTTCCTCCGCCGGGGCGAAGGAGGTGCCGAAGCCGCGGCGGTCATAGGCCACCACGTCACAGGCGGGGCTCAGCGCCTCCATGACGGCCGACCAGGCCCGGTGATCGGCGATGCCGGCGTGCAGGAACACGATGGTGGGAGAGCCGCCGGCACCTTGGCGGAAGGCCGAAAGCACGGCCTGGCCGACCTGGACATCCAGCCGTTCGGGCGGGCTCGAAGGGGCCGGCTCCATGCCTGCAGCGTAGTGAGGAGAGGGGCGAATGGGCGGGGGTGCTCGCGTACCTGCGAAACTTGCCCGGTGCAGAGCCAACGTGACTACGTCCTGCGAACCGTGGAGGAACGCGGCATCCGCTTCGTCCAGCTGTGGTTCACCGATGTTCTCGGGACGCCCAAGGGGTTCAACATCACCTCGGCTGAGCTGGAGAACGCCCTGAGCGAGGGCATGACTTTCGACGGGTCGGCCATCGACGGCTTCAGCCGGGTACAGGAGGCGGACGTGCTGGCCCGCCCCGACCCGAAGACCTTTCAGCTGCTGCCCTGGCACAACCAGGACTCGGCCGTGGCCCGCGTGTTCTGCGACATCGCCAACCTGGACGGCACGGCGTTCGAGGGTGATCCCCGCCATGCCCTGCGCCGCACACTGGAGAAGGCCCGGAGTGCCGGGTACACCTTCTTCGCCGCCCCGGAGATCGAGTACTTCTACTTCGCCGACTCGGACCCGGGCCATGCGCCCCAGACCTTGGATTCGGGTTCGTACTTCGACCTGAGCGTGGCCGACCTGACCAGCGACCTGCGGCGGCGTTCCGTGCTCATGCTCGAAGAGATGGGGATCCCGGTCGAGCACACCCAGCACGAGGACGCCCGCAGCCAGCATGAGATCGACCTGCGCTACACGGACGCGCTGACCATGGCCGACACGGTCATGACGGCCCGCATGGTCATTAAGGAGATGGCGCGGCGCGAGGGTGTCTTCGCCAGCTTCATGCCCAAGCCCTTCGGGGGCGGCGTGCCCGGTTCGGGCATGCACACCCACATCTCCCTGTGGGAGGGCGAGCACAACGCCTTCGTCGACGAGAGCGACGAGTACGGGCTGTCCCAGGTGGCCCGCCACTTCATCGCCGGCCTGTTGCACCACGCCCGCGAGATCACCGCCGTGACCAACCAGTGGGTGAATTCGTACAAGCGTCTGATCGGTGGCTCCGAGTCGCCCGTCCATGTCAGCTGGGCCCGCAACAACCGCTCCGCCCTGGTGCGGGTGCCGGTGATAAAGCACGGGAAGATCGAGTCGACCCGATTGGAATACCGCGCCCCCGACAGCGCCTGCAACCCGTACCTGACGTTCGCCGTCTTGTTGGCGGCCGGGTTGAAGGGGATCGCCGAGGAGTACCCGCTGCCCCCCGAAGCAGACGCCAACCTCTTCACGCTCTCGTCCCGCGAGTTGGCCCTCAAGGGCATCGAGTCCCTGCCGCCCAGCCTGCACGATGCGGTGAACGAGATGGAGCGCTCGGAGCTGCTGGCCGAGACGTTGGGCGATCACGTGTTCGAATGGTTCATCCGCAACAAGCGGGCCGAGTGGGACGACTACCAGTCACAGGTCAGCCAGTTCGAGCTGGACCGCTACCTGCCCCTGCTGTGAGGCCCCGCTGATGGATCCCCTTCTCTGCTTCCCTTCCGAGCTGCCGCCCGAGGTGACGCTGGCGCTGCAGAGCGCCGGTCTGGGCCACCACGCCGTCCCGGGACCAGAAGCGGTGACCGGTGGGGCCGGCGAGAGCGGCGAAGGGTGGTCCGGCGCCGTCGTGGTGGCCGACGCCGACATGACGTCGGCCGTGGCCTTCTGCCGCCACGTCCGTCTGCGCGAGGTGCCGCTCAGCCCGCTGCTGCTGGTGATCCGCTCCGAACAGGTGTCCGAGCTCTTATTGCGCGACGACCTGTTCGACGACTTCTGCGTCCTGCCGGCCCGACCCGAAGAGCTGGTGGCCCGCATCCAGCACCTCTTCTGGCGCACCGGCCAGAGCATGCGGCCCGATCTCATCGAGTACGGGCCGCTGCTGCTCAATCTCGAGACGTATCAAGCCGCCGTGGCCGGTCGAGTGCTCGACCTCACCTACATGGAGTACGAGCTGCTGCGTTTCCTGGCCGGCCATCCGGCCAAGGTCTTCACCCGCGAGACCCTGCTGAGCCGGGTCTGGGGCTACGAGTACTACGGCGGCGCCCGCACCGTCGACGTCCACATCCGGCGCCTGCGGGCCAAGTTGGGTGAGGAGCACGCCCACCTGATTCAGACGGTGCGCTCAGTCGGTTACCGCTTCGGCCAGGTGGCCTGGCACCCCGGACTGGCCGCTCAACGTTCGGGTACGTAGGCCCAGGCTTCGACCTCAATCCGCGCCCCGATGGGCAGCGCGGCCACGGCCACAGCCGAACGGGTCGGGCGGTCGTCGGTGAAGTACTCGATCCAGACCTCATTGACGGCAGCGAAGTCGTTCATGTCGATGAGGTAGAGGGTGGTCTTGACCACATCGTCGAGGGTGGCGCCCTCCTGGGCCAGCACGGTGGCCACGTTGGCCAGCGCGGCGTGGAGTTGAGGGATGGTGCCGCCATCGGCCAGGGCCGTGTTGCCGAGGTTGTCGGTGGTCAGGCCCACCTGACCCGAGGTGATGACCCAGTCACCCGCTCGTCGGACGGGCGAGTACGGACCTACGGCTGGACTCATGGGGTCTCCTTTGTCAGGCTCGGGGTGGTGGCGTGCGACCGCCGGTGCGCCGGGTGGGCCAGGTCGGTGGTCGTCCTTCGGCCATCCACGCCGCGGCCAATGTAGCGACAAAGACTGCGTCGGAGCCGTTGACCGGCCACCGGTCCTCCTGGTGCAGGATCACCGCAACCGGCGGCATGTCGCGGGCGGCCAGAATGCCGAAGGAACGGATGGTCAGGTCCAGCGGTGCGCCGCCCTCGTCCACCGCGATGCCCTCGCTCCAGACCAACCCCAGGGCCTGGTGCACGGCCCCGAGGACGTAGGAACGCAGCGTCACTTGGTCCAGGACTTCGCCGGCCCAGACTTCGACCGTCACCGCGGTGGTGCCGTCAGGCGTTGGTCCGATGTCGACGGTGGCGCGGCCGCCGGCCGGCAGGGACACGTCGGCCCGACCCGGTCCGGGCTCGTCTGCACCATCGGTGCGACCCCGGCGCGCCGCCAGCAGCGCGGCCAGGACCTCGGCCCATACGGCCCCGCGCAGGTCGGGCCCGACCGGCGGCCCGTCGATGGTCACCTCTTCGATGGTCACATCCGGCGCCACGGCGCGCACGCGTTCGTGCAGCACGGTCAGGTCGGCCGACCCGGGCGTGCGGCCGATACGCAGCACACCCGACCCGTCCGAGCGCAGGCCCAGGGCCAGCGGTGGGCGCTTGGGTCCGAATCGCACGACGTCCTCGCGACTCCACAGGACCCGCACCGCCATGCCGTGCTCGTCGGCCAGCGCCCGGGCCCGGGCCGGTACCGGGCTGCGACGTTTGCCGCCGAAGGCGCCGCCGTTGGCCAGAGGCGGTGCCGGCACCTCGCCGGGCCGGCACCAGCTGGCGTCGGGCTCCACATACGCCGGCTCGACCCAGGTCGTCTGCAGTATGAGATCCCAGTCGCCGTCGGGCACGAGTACCGGATGGGTGAGCGGGACGGTGCTGTTGCGACCCTGCACCTTGCCGGCGTCGCGACGCGACTCGGCCACGTTGGCGGTTGGCGCCTTGTCCTGAGCCCCCAACTGGATCAGGGCGCCCGCCGGTGCGGTGTCGTCGGCGAAGCCTCCCCCGCCGAGTACGACATCGGGGCCCGAGCTCTGGAACATCGGCCCTTCCAGCTGGGCCCGCCAGGCCGCCAGCAGAGGATCCGTTGCGGCCGTCGGGGTCGGCCCGGGCTCGATACCCAGGGCGACACAGCCGGCATCGACGATGGACTGCCAACCCGTACAGCGGCACAGGTGGGCCAGCAGGGCGGACTCGACCGCAGCACGGGTGAGCGCTTTGCCCCCCTGCTCGAGCGCGGCCAATCGGAGCACGATGCCCGGCGTGCAGAACCCGCACTGGCTGGCGCCCGCGGCGACAAAGGCATCGGTCCATCGCTGCTGCATCGCGGGCTCCAGGCCCTCGACCGTGGTGACGGAGCGGCCGGCAGCGCGCCGGACGGCGGTCACACAGGAGACGCGAGCGGCGCCATCGACCCAGACGGTGCAACAGCCACACTGGCCCTGGGGACTGCAGCCGTCCTTGACGGAGTGACAGCCCAACTGCTCACGCAGCGCGTCGAGGAGGGAGAGGCCACCGCCGTCCTGCACGGACACGGGGCTCCCGTTGAGGGAGAAGGCGACGGCTGCTGCCGTGCCGGGGTCGCTCAGCTGAAGGAGGAGCCGCAGCCGCAGGTGCGGGTGGCGTTGGGGTTCACGATGTGGAAGCCCGCGCCCTGCAATCCGTCGCTGTAGTCCAGCGTGGAGCCCGTCAGGAGCTCGGCACTGGCCGAGTCGACCACGACCTTGACCGAGTCGAACTCGCTGATCACGTCGTCGGAGGTGAACTCGGAGTCGAAGAACATCTCGTAGCTGTAGCCCGAGCAGCCGCCGGGCTTCACAGCCACGCGCAGGGCCAGGGTGTCGCCCTCTTCCTGGGCCAACAGTTCCGCCACCTTGGTGACGGCCACCTCGCTCAGGGTGACCGGAACGGGCTTCTTGCCGATGTTGACCGACGTCGTCATGGTGGTCATAGGAGCCTCCTCGTTGCGCGCCCTGAGAGCGCTGGCCACCCCATTGGCACCGTGCCCGGGGACGGCACCATGTTAACGGGGTCACGAGGGCCCGAGCACGTCGGCGCCGACTGGTCGAAAATCGCCTCCACGCAGGTAGAATTCCCCCATGACTCCCGACGCCACCGGTTCGGCTGCCAGCCGGCACGATGAAGTGCGGGACAGCCTGCGGGCCGTCATCGACCCCGAACTGGGCGACACCATCGTCGATCTGGGCATGGTGCGCCACATAGAGGTGACCGGTGGCGGCGTGGTGGTCGACGTGGCGCTGACCATCGCGGCCTGCCCCCTGCGCACCCAGATCGAGAAGGACGTCCGAGGCCAGGTGGAGGCCCTGGACTGGGTCGACTCGGTGGATATCCGGATCGCCACCATGGACGCCACCGAGCGGGCCGCCGTCATGGCCCGGGCCCGCTGGAAGGCCCGGGAGGACGCGCCGGAGACGGCCATTCCCGCCACCACCCGCGTGCTGGCCATCGCCTCGGGCAAGGGTGGCGTGGGCAAATCGTCGGTCACGGTCAACCTGGCCGTGGCCCTGGCTCAGCGTGGCCTGACCGTGGGCATCCTCGATGCCGACATCTGGGGCTTCTCAGTGCCGCGGCTCCTCGGCATGGAGGGTGGCGTCGAGGCCCGGGGCGGCAAGATGATCCCGCTCGAGAAAAAGGTGGGCGCCGGCTTGGTGCGCGTCCTGTCCATGGGGTTCCTGGCCGGCGAGGAGCAGGCCATCATGTGGCGCGGCCTGGTGCTGAACCGGGCCGTGCAGCAATTCCTCCAGGACGCCCACTGGGGCGATCTCGACTATCTGCTGATCGACCTGCCGCCGGGAACCGGCGACGTGCAGATGGGCCTGGCCCGTCTGCTGCCGCGTACCGAGATGCTGGTGGTCACCACCCCGCCGTTGGCGGCGCAGAAGGTGGCGGCCCGGGCGGCCGACATGGCACGCAAGAACTACCTGCGGGTGGCCGGGGTGATTGAGAACATGAGCGACTTCACCTGTGAGCACGGCACCCGCTACGCCCTTTTCGGTACCGGTGGCGGCGCCCGCCTGGCCCACTCGCTCGGCGTCCCCTTGATCGGATCCATCCCCCTGCACCCGGACCTGGCCGCCGCCGGCGACGCCGGCACCCCGGTGGCCGGGGGCGACGGCGAGCTGGCACCCATCTTCGCCGAAGTGGCCCGCATGGTGGCCGAAGAAGTGGCGCCCGTCCTGGAGACGTCCTCGTGCTCGGCCCGGCTCATTGAGCGGGTGGAAGCGGCCGTGGCCAGCGGCGACCGCAGCGAGGACTGAGGTCCCGTCGGGGGATCGGGCCGTCGCCCCGTCACGCCACGGCGCGCCACACCGTCTCAATGGTGTCGTCGCCCGAC
>DATAUC010000038.1:0-265618 GCA_036268485.1 Acidimicrobiales bacterium | reverse complement strand
TCGCCCTGGCATTGGCCGGCAACCTGACCAAACACCCATCGGCGAACGGCCACCGCTTCGTCGGTTGGAGCAATGGTCAGCAGTTCGACTCGCTGGCAGTACTCGTCGGCTTCGTCTAACAACCGGCTGTACCAGGTGACGCCGGGACCGAGTTCGGCTGGAAGGCGGAATCGCAAGTCCACCTTGTCTTGGTTCTCTCGAACGGCCTCGTCCCACGTCTCTTCCACGGAGCGCCCGAAGCCCATTAGCGAGGTTCCCAAATGGTCGATCAAGCTCAACAGGCGACCCGGTACGGCTTCAAGATGTGAAGGGTCAAGCTCTGAGATCAGACGAAATTCACGGTAGAGAGCGTCGTAGTGCGCGTTGGTGCGGATCATTTCTTGAATCGGAGCGTCAAGGAGTGCGATCGGCGTCCCGTCCGGAAAGGGATCTTCGTAGGAGTCGTAGCGGGCGTCAGATGACACTGGGCCATCAAACGGCTCCGGCAGATCAAACCAGACGATCTTGCCCGAGGCGGTCTTGTTCCAGCCCCACCCCGCTGCCAGGACATCCAACAAGTGCAGTCCTCGGCCGGTGGCATCGTCGACTCGATAGTCCTTTTTCGTCGGTGGTGTCCGGCTTTGATCCCCAACGGCTATCCGGTATGCCCCGCCCTTGTGTTGGACTTCGACCGTTACCGGCCCGCCGGCGTACAAAAGCGCGTTGGTCACTACCTCGGAGATGAGAAGCAGCGCGTCGGCTCGAACCTCGTCGGCTGCTTGTGCGAGGGCCGATTCCACGAAGCGCCGAGCTGTCGAGCAACTGGCACCGTCGGCCGTCAGCTCAACCTTCTGCGAAGGCATCGACTATGCCACCCACGAAGCCTGGCGGAAGGACGCGTGAGAGCCAGCGCGCCGGGGCCTCACGCCGAGCCGAATTCGACGAAGGCGGCTGTTTGGAAGCCCTCGGCTCCGGGAGGCTCGAACACGTGGACTGCTATGCCCGTTTCAGATCGGACGTAATCATCCCGGGGTCGACACGTCTGTATTCCAGAAGCCGAACCGTACAACCGGGGGCGCAAGCAATCTCGCATCTCAGGCATTTCCGAGCGGTCCGCTCTCGGAGTCCAGGGCCTCACGCAGCCTGTCGAAGAAGCCGGCTTGGGCTTTCACGATCCGGGGGAGGGCTTCTGGGATCGTCATCCACTCCATTCGGTCAACCTCAGGGAACATGAGCATGCGGCCAGATTTGGGTGGCCACTCCATCTCGAATTCATTGCTTGCCAATTCGCTGACCGTCCACGACCCAGCTTCGATGGCCCAGGCGTGTACTTGCTTCCCACTTGCTTGACGCACGCTCCCCAGATCGATCCTGGGCCCTCCGGGAGCACTCACGCCTATCTCTTCGGCGAACTCCCGCTCGGCCTCACCCAATGGATCCTGTCCCTCCAGGTATTCGCCTTTGGGAATGGACCAGGCATGACGGTTCTTGCCCTTCCAAAAGGGCCCGCCCGGATGGACCAGCAAAACCTCTATCTGGTCCGCACTTCCGGTGCGGTAAAGCAGGAGGCCGGCGCTCAGACGTGACATTGCGGTGTCATCTTTCGACTCGGCCAACCGTGAAGGCAAGGACTACAGCTGAGCGATGGCCCGCTCGACAACCACTTCGGGGGCGCACTCGCAATGCTCCGCCGCCCGGGAGACGAGAGATCCCAGGTAGTTGGCCAGATTCACCAGGTCCAGCTCGACTTGACGTCCAATGAGAGGAAACGGCTCAGATCGAGAGTCGAGGCCGCTGACCGCAAGAATCACCGACCTGAGCTCCAACATGGCCCTGCGGGCGTCTTCAAGGCCCGTGGCGCTGCGATGCAACCAAAGAGAAAGTCCCAGCTCAAGGCCCAATTCGGTGTCAAATGGCCCGTATTCCACCAATCCGCGCAGGGCCGCTGGTCCAAATTCATTCTGGAGCGCTGCGTTGGTGTCCACGGGTCCAGTGTGGCAATTGGGTGTATCACGCTGGTGGATCCCGGCTGACCTGGGTAAAGATAGGGCCATGCCACGTGCCATTTGGAAGGGATCACTCAGCTTCGGGTTGGTGAACGTCCCCGTGGGGCTGTACCCAGCCACCTCGGACAAGAGCATCCATTTCAACCAATTCGAGCGCGGGACCTCAGATCGGATTCGCTACAAGAAGGTAAACGAGCGGACCGGCAAAGAAGTCCAACAGTCCGACATTGTCAAGGGTTTCGATCTCGGTGGTGGCGAGTTCGTGCTCCTCACGGAAGAGGAACTGGCATCCGTCGAGTCCGAGAAGTCCAGGTCCATCGAGCTCACTGATTTTGTCGACCTCGACTCGATCGACCCCATCTACTACCGCACCACCTATTTTCTGGCCCCCGAGGGTAAGGGCTCTGACAAGCCGTATGCCCTCTTGCGGCGAGCGATGAGCGAGGCCAATAAGGTCGGCATCGCCACTCTGGTCATGCGTAACAAGGAGTACCTGGTGGCCGTCCGTCCCGAAAGCGACGTTCTGGCCCTTGAGACCATGTTCTTCTCCGATGAAGTCCGGTCGACCACGAGGGATCTCCCCGCCGTGCCCGACGACGGCGACCTGACCGAGCGGGAACTCTCCATGGCGAACTTGCTGATCGAGTCCATGGAGTCTGAATGGGATCCGGAGCGATTCCACGACACACATCGCGAGAAGGTCGAATCGCTGATCGAAGAGAAGCGTCAAGGCAAGACGGTTGTCAACGAATCCAGCACGGCGCCAATCGCCAAGATTGTGGACCTGATGGAAGCGCTCAATGCCAGCGTGGCGGCGGCTGCCAAAGGTGGCAAGGCCAAAGCGGTGAAATCGGTGGCCAAGGAGCCGGCAGCAAAAAAGGAAGCAGCGAAGCCGCGGACGGCAGCCAAGAAGGTTGCCAAGGCGCCGGCCCGCACCACTCGGGCCAAGCCGGCGGCGGCGCGCAAAGCATCCTGACCAAGCAAAGGCTTGAGCAAGCGCCAGATCACTATGGCGCGGCTCTTTCGATTGTGGAGCGGGACCGTGGTCTCGTGACCCGACACCCCTAAGTTCATGGCTCGGAGCGAGGTGCGTGTCTCGGTCGGCGGGAGAGAGCTGACCCTTTCCAATCTCAACAAGGTTCTGTTTCCAGAGACGGGCTTCACCAAGGGCCAACTGATCGACTACTACGTCAAGGTGGCCCCGGCCATGTTGCCCCATATAGCCGGGCGACCCGTCACATTGAAGCGCTATCCCAACGGGGTCGACGAGAAGTTCTTCTACGAGAAGCACGTTCCCGCGCACGCCCCGGATTGGGTGCGCACTGCCCACGTGGCCAGTTCAGACAGCGAGAAGGGGATCGACTACGTCGTCATCGACGATCTCCCTACCCTGGCCTGGGCGGCCAACCTCGGTTCAATTGAGCTGCACGTCCCGCTGTGGTCGGTAGGCCGCCGGCGCGTCCTCCCGGCTCCGCCCGACCTGCTCGTGTTCGACCTCGATCCGGGGGAGGGTGCCACGATCGTCGAATGTTGCACCGTAGCTGAACTCGTGCGTGATGTCCTCGAAGGTGCGTCGCTCGATTGCCGACCCAAGACCAGTGGCTCCAAGGGCATGCAGATCTACGCTCCGCTCCCTGGTCGTCCGACCTGGGAAAAAACGCGGGCCCAGAGCCGTGAGATCGCCGAGCAGCTGGAACGCCAGCATCCGGAACTCATCGTGTCGAATATGCGCAAGACCTTGCGCCGGGGCAAGGTCCTCATTGACTGGAGCCAGAACCACCAGTCGAAGACAACGGTCGGCGTCTATTCGGTCCGGGCGCGTCAGTCACCGACGGTGTCCACGCCGGTGACATGGGATGAAATCACGCACTGCCAGAAGAGCGGTGACCCGTCCGTGCTGGAGTTCACGACTGACCAGGTGCTGGAGCGGATCGACGAGTTGGGCGACCTCTTCAGTTTCGGACACACGTCGGCCACGAAACAGAAACAGGCTCAGGCCCTCAAGACCTACCGATCCAAGCGGGATCCCGCCAAAACGCCTGAACCGATGGGAGGAACATCATCCACCGGCAGTCACCCGTCGTTCGTCATCCAGGAGCACCATGCCCGCGCACTGCACTGGGATTTTCGCCTTGAGCACAACGGTGTGCTGGTGTCCTGGGCGCTACCCAAAGGGGTGCCCCAGGATCCGAAGACCAATCATCTGGCGGTGCACACCGAGGATCACCCGATGGATTACGGCTCGTTTGAAGGCTCCATCCCGCAGGGTGAATACGGGGGCGGAGACGTCCGGATCTGGGACCACGGCCACTACGAGTTGGAGAAGTGGCGCGCCAATGAGGTGATGGTCGTGCTGCACGGGTCAAAGGTGTCCGGGCGCTATGTCCTCTTTCCCACCGACGGCAAGAACTGGATGATCCACCGCATGGATCCAGCGCCGGAGGATTACACCCCGCTTCCTGAGCGGGTGCGGCCGATGCTGGCCACGCCCGGGAAGTTGCCCAGCAAGGATGGCGACTGGGCCTACGAGATCAAGTGGGACGGTGTGCGGGCGATCGCCTACGTGGACGGAGGGAGGGTCCGTCTGCAGAGTCGCAACGACAAGGACCTCACGGCAGCGTTCCCCGACTTCCGTGAACTGGGAGCCACGATCGGGGCTCGCCCCTGCATACTCGACGGTGAGATCGTCGTGCTCGGAGAAGACGGGAAGCCGAATTTCGGCCTTCTGCAGCGTCGGCTCCATGTGGTCAACACAAATGCCATTAAGAAGCTGGCCGCTGACTATCCGGCCAGTTATGTGATCTTCGACGTGATGCACTTGGATGGCCGGCGCTTGACGGGACTGCCCTACGACGATCGGCGAAAGATCCTGGAGGAACTGAACCTTTCCGGCGGATCCTTCACCACGGCGGAGTCCTTCCGCGATGTCAGCGGTGCCGACATCCTCAGGGCGACCGTGGAGAACGGGTTGGAGGGCGTGATAGCCAAGCGGCGCGACTCGCTTTACCTGGAGGGCAAGCGCAACGACACGTGGGTGAAGGTGAAGAACATCCAGACGCAGGAGGTGGTCATCGGTGGCTGGACTGAGGGCGCTGGCAACAGGACGGGAAGCATCGGTGCTCTCCTGCTCGGGATCCCGGCCGGACGCGGCCTGCGCTACGTGGGCAAAGTGGGCACCGGTTTCAACGAGCGCGACCGTAAGGAACTCCTGGACCTCCTAGGCCCAGTGACGACCAAGAAGAGTCCATTCGTGCCGGCATCCGATGTCAGCGAACCGGCTCCTCCGCACTTCGTGCGGCCAAAGATCGTGGGTGAGGTGCAGTACGCCGCCTGGACCATGGCCGGCCACCTGCGACATCCGTCGTGGCGCGGATTGCGTCCCGACAAGGAGCCGTCCGATGTGGTCGTCGAGGAATGATGCGGGTGCTTTCTTGAATGCGCTTGATTGAGAACCGGGACGTCAGGGTAAAGCTCTAATTGCTCGAGCGTCGGCTCTCCCGAAGCATCCCCTTCCGGAGCCGGCGTTCTGGCGCGTCACGGCGCCGGGTCGCAGCGTGATCAGCTCCTGGTGAAGGCGATCCCGGTGAGCGTTGCCAGCTCGTGTAGTGCCTGATCGGGGTCCGACACCTTGATGGTGTGCATGCCCATGGCGCGGGCTGGCTTGAGGTTGATACCCAGATCGTCAAGGAACACGACCTCGGGTGGCGTCACACCGATTGCCCCACAGGCGGTCTCGTAGAAGCGCGGGTCGGGCTTGCGGAAGCCCAACACCCGTGACTCCAGGACGGCATCGAACAGTTCGTAGACGGCGAGCACTTCGGGCGACTGGGCCGCATCGAGAGAACCGAAGTTGTTCGTCAAACAGGCTGTCTTGAGACCGGCGTCGCGGCAGGACCTCACCGCGGCCACCATGTCTGGCCGGATGTGTCCGGCCAATCGGGCCAGAACCTCGCGAGCATCGACGGTGTGTCCGAGGGCCAGCGCCTCCGCTGACCACAGTGCCACGAAGGCGTCGATGTCGACCTCACTGCGCTCGAGCTTCGCCCAGGCGTTCGTATCGGGATTGGTGGCGTTGACGGTCCGAATGAAGTCAGTGGGTAAGTTGCGCTCGGTCTCGAGGCGGGCGAAGGCTTCGAATGGACTCGAGGAGATGACGCCTCCAAAGTCGAACATGACTGCCCGGATGTCCGTCTCACCGTGAGCTTCCTGGTCAGCCACTCAGCCTCCGCGCTGTCTCGTCGTGCAAGGGCGACACTCTACGGGGCTTGGGGGCGGAGAGCTCGATTCAGGACCGTGGTCGAGATCCCTGGCTGTCCGGTCTTGAGGACTAGCGTCGCCGCGGTGGAAGCAGATCTCGAGCTGATCGACCTGTCCCGGCGCTACGGCAACATTGCGGCGCTCGACAGCTTGTCCTTCGGGGTGCAGGCCGGTCACGTGGTCGGCTTCCTGGGGCCCAACGGGGCGGGGAAGACCACGACCATGCGGGCCATCTTCGGCTTGACCCAACTCGATGGCGGCAGTGTGCGCTGGAGGGGAGCACCGGTTGATCAGAAGAGCCGACGGCGCTTCGGCTACATGCCCGAAGAGCGCGGTCTCTATCCGGGCATGAAGGTGGGGGAGCAGGTCGAATATCTCGGGCGCCTGCATGGCATGAGTTCGCACGATGCCGCCCGCTCTACGCAGGAGTGGCTCGAGCGCCTCAACATTGCCGATCGGCGTGACGACAAAGTCGAAGTGCTCTCGCACGGCAATCAACAACGGGTGCAATTGGCCGCTGCCCTGGTGCATGATCCCGAGTTGATCATTTTGGATGAGCCTCTCTCCGGTCTGGACCCGGTTGGCATCGATGCCATGGGTCAGGTCTTGGTCGATCAGGCGCGTGCCGGGTGTTGTGTGATCTTCAGCAGTCACCAGCTGGATCAGGTCGAAGACCTCTGCGAGCGTGTCACCATCGTCGACCACGGTCACCTGGTGGTGTCCGGCACGGTCGATGAGCTGGCCACGAGCGGGGCCCAGCGTTTGGTGGTCCGGGTCGAGGGCGATCGGGACGGACAGTGGGCCCGAACACTGGCCGGCGTCACGGTGTCCGAAGTTGGGGGCGGCGCGGTACGGCTGGTGCTCGATGCCGCCACCGACAGTGATGTGGTGCTCCGAGCAGCGATGGCCGCTGGGCGGGTTACCGAGTTCTCCTTCGGCCGGCGCCGACTTTCCGAAGTGTTCCGGGAGGCTCTGGCATGAAGCCCGTCATCATTGGGGTCATTGTCGTAGCGGTCCTCGCCCTCCGGATCACCATGTTCAGGGCCAGGCGTCGACGTCGCGTGGAGGCAGTGGCAGCGCCAATCACCAGCGAGACACCCGAGACATCCGAGCCGACGGAACAGGCGGAAACGAGATCCATCGTGGCGCCGAGCGAGCGGGGCCGCAGAGCATCTGACTTCGGCGCTCGCTTTGGCAACGTCGGTATCATCGCCATGCGAGAAATCACTGAGCGTGTGCGTGGCCGTATCTTCCGGGTGGGGACGTTGGTGATACTGGCCGCGGTGGCCGCGGCCATTGTCATTCCTAGCCTGCAGCACAACAACAACAGCAACGGCGTGACGCAACAGAAGGTGGGGGTGGTCGGCCGCCTGTCGTCGACCTTCCGGCACGTGGTGACGGTGGCTGGGACGTCGAACAAGGACCATGTCACATTCGTGGCGGAGCCATCGCTGGCTCGGGCCAAGAAGGGTCTGCGGGACAACTCGCTGGCCTTTGCCATCGTGCACAGCGATGAGCTCCTGTTGAACGAGCCGGCAACCCAGGCGAGTTCACCGGCCGATCCCACGCTGGTCCAGGACGTGGCGACGTATTTTGGCCTCCTTCACGCGTATCAGTCGGCCGGCTTGACGGCGGCGCAGACGTCGACGGTGGGTCAGGCCCACGCCATCGCCGTGCACACCCTGACCACGGGTCAGAAGAACAAGACCAATGCGACCTCGACTGTCGGCCTGGTGCTGCTCTTTGTGATGTTGACCCAGTACTGCACGTGGATCCTGATCGGCGTCATGCAGGAGAAGTCGAGCCGGGTGGTCGAAGTGTTGCTGGCCGCGGTGCGGCCCATCCAATTGCTGGGAGGCAAAGTACTGGGCATCGGGCTGGTGGCGCTGGGTCAGGCCACGCTTGTCGTGGGGTTCGCCCTGCTGATGGCCAGGGCCGTGGGCTCCGATGTGCTCAAGGGCTCCGAACCGGTTGCTCTGTTGGCTGAACTGTGCTGGCTCGTCCTGGGGTACGCCTTCTACTGCTGGGTCTATGCCGCAGCCGGCTCCATGGCCGAGCGACAGGATCAAGTGCAGACATTGGCCTTCCCGTTGAGCATCCCGATCCTGATCGGCTACATCTTCTCCATCACGGTGGCCAGCTCAGGCAACGCGAGCCTGCTCTTCAAGGTGCTCGCCTATCTCCCACTGACGGCGCCCTTCGCCATGTCCGTGCTGGTCTCATTGAGCCAGGTGGCCTGGTGGCAGTTCGTCATCTCCGTGCTGATCACTCTGGCCAGCACCGCCGGCGTGGCCCTGTTTGCGGCTCGCATCTACAGCCGGGCCGTGCTTCGCACCGGTGGTCGCGTCCGCCTGGCCGAACTGCGCACCCAGTAAGCAACGGGCGATGCGTTAGGCACGAAATCGGGTTGACCCTTGTCAGGCCCCCCTTGGGCCACAAGACTTCACCCGTGATCGCATTGTCGGAGCGATTGAATGGAGTTTGGCGCGCCCTGTCGGTCGCCGTCTCGGCGTCGGCACTGGTCGTTGTGGGCGTCGTCGGTGCTGGGACGGGCGCGGCTGCGGCGTCGAACGGCAACAGTGTGGTGGTCGGTGCTGGACAGACACTCTCCTCCATCGCCGCCCGCTACGGGACGACCGTCACTGCCCTGGCGGCACTCAACGGCTTGACGGACCCGAATCACATCGTGGCTGGCTCAGTGCTTCACCTCCCCGGAGCGGCCCCTGTGGCGACCGAGCCGTCCGGCAGCAGCGTGGTGGTCGGTGCCGGGCAGACGCTCTCGTCGATCGCCGCCCGCTACGGGACGACCGTCACCGCCCTGACGTCTCTCAACGGACTGGCCAATCCCAACCACATCGTGATCGGATCGGTGCTCCGACTCCCCGGCGGCTCCAGCCAGGCACCTGCGGCTGCGGTTGCTCCGTCGTCCAGCACGGTGCTGATCCAGCCTGGTCAGACCCTCACCTCAATCGCCGCCCACTACGGGACCACGGTGGCCGCCCTGGAAGCGGTGAATGGAGTGGTCAATCCCAACCACATTGTGGCGGGGATGCGGTTGCGTCTTCCGCAATCCAGTTCGTCGGCCCTGACGTCGTACGTCACGCCAGCGGCTGGCAATCTTCCCGTCGCGCTGCTGGCCCATCCTGACCGGTTGGCTCTGCGTCCGCTCTTCGCCCACTGGGCCGCGGTGAGTGGCGTCCCTCCGGCGTTGCTCGAAGCAATGTGCTGGTGGGAATCCGGGTGGCAGGTCAGCGAGTCCTCGGTCACCGGCGCCATTGGTGTCTGCCAGCTCGAACCTTCGACGGCAACGCAGATCCGAACCCAACTCGGGCTTCCGTCGCTCAACTCCAGTGTGGCATCGGACAACATCGAGATGTCGGCGGCGTATCTCCATCATCTCCTCGGGTTGACCGGGGGTGACGCGGCCACGGCCTTGGCCGGCTATTACCAGGGGCTGGCGTCGGTGCGCAGCGCGGGCTGGTTCCCCTCCACCGAGCAGTACGTCAAGGGCATCCTGGCCTACGTGCCTTATTTCAGTTAGGCACGTGTCTTACGCAATGACGGTGATCGGGAGCAGCGGGGTCACGACGTCGCCGATCCCTTCCAGCTGGAGCGGCACCTCAATGGCCCATCGACCAGGCGGAACCGCGTAGCCGAGGCTCCGCACCGTCGAGGCCGTTCCGACCAAGAGCGGAATATCCACCGCTTGATGCCGAGGTGCATGAAATCGAACTGCAGGCAGATGTTGGGCGCCGGAGTACAGCCCGACCACCTCGTTGGTCTCGGGATTGACGACCCGGGCCGTCACTGCGCCATTGGTCTCGACCACCACATCTTCAGGGCCGTCGTTGGCCATGTGGAGCATGCTGCGCACGTTGTTGCCCGAGCGCACCTGCACGTTCTCCACGGAGACCCGCAACGATTCGGGGAAATGAGGAGCCTTTGGTGCGTTTTCGAGCAGCGCAGGCATCCGGGCGGATCGCGGAGACTCGTCCATGGGAAAAAGGAAAAATCCGACCGTGATCACTATCGCGTCGTCGTAGCGTCCTTTCAACTGCTCCGCCAAGTTCTGCTGATCGGCCCGGAGCCTGACCTTGACCCTGCCCCTCCCGATTCCCAGCGATTGCAGTGAGCCTGGATCGGACGTGGCCAACTCGAGGATCTCATTGCGAATGGCTTCCAGGTGAACCTTGGACCAGGGAGCCGAGTGAACTTCAAGCTGGTCGGGGTGGGCGACCAACTCCCGCAGAGCATGTTCGTGTTCGGAGAGCGAATTGCCCGAGAACAGAGCAACGATGCGAACGGAGGGGTCGTTCTCGAACCGGACCTCTACCCAGGCTTCGGGGTGGGCTTCCCCGTAACGGCGTACGACCTCGACGTCTGACCGCAGTGTGCTCTGTTCCATTCCTCTGTCTTCGGGCACTCTCGCAAGTCTGGTCCAAGTGAAGGTTCGACTCCATGGACACCAACGAGCCAGCGCTCCGAGGGAGTCGTACGCTAGGCCGATGAGTACTGACATGGTGAGATCGCTGCTCGCCGAGTGTGGCCTCCCGACCGCGGCCGCTGACGCCACCCGCATCATCGGGGACGAGGAGCCGTATGCCACGACCTTTCCGGTCGTCGAGTGTGCTTCCGCTGCGCTGGGCGCCGTGGGTGCCACCGCAGCGCTGCTGTGGGAGGAGCGTACGGGCCAGGCGCAGGACGTCTCTGTGCGGCGTGGACACGCCGCCGCGTCCCTGCTCGGCTTCATCTTCCAACAAGTGGGGGAACCGACGAGCGCAGCCGGTGCCAGCCTGCCGAGCGATGTGGAACGTCCCCTGGTCAAGCTCTATCCCTGCCGGGACGGTCGTTGGGTCCATCTGCACGGGGCGCTGACCCACCTGGCTGAACGTACGGTCAAGGTGTTGGGCTGCGAAGTAAACGCCGACACCGAGACGGTGGCCGAGCGTGTCCTGCTCTGGGATGCGCAGGCCTTGGAGGATGCGCTGGCTGACGCCGGGGCGTGCGGGGCCATGGTGCGGTCGAAGGAGGAGTGGAGCGCCCACCCGCAAGCCCAGGCCATCGCCCCCTTGGGTCGGGTCAGTATCGAGCGCATCGGCGACAGCGCCCCCGAACCGCCCGGCCGCGGTTCTGATCGACCGCTGAGCGGGCTGCGGGTTCTCGACCTCAGTCGGATCCTGGCCGCGCCCACCAACGGACGCACCCTGGCCGAGCACGGGGCCGACGTCCTCCTGGTCAACGGGCCCCATCTGGAGAACATCCCTCCCTTCGTGATGGACACCAGCCATGGGAAGCGCTCCTGCCAGCTGGACCTGGACCAGGATGCCGGAGTGGAGCAGTTGCGCTCCTTGGCCGCCACGGCCGATGTGTTTTCGCAGGGGTATCGAGGTGGCTCGTTGGCCCGCCGCGGCTTCGGGCCCGAGGAGCTGGCCGCTCTTCGCCCGGGTCTGGTGTACGTGACCATCAATTGTTACGGCGATGCGGGACCCTGGCAGCAGCGACCCGGGTGGGAACAATTGGCACAGACGGTGAGCGGCATGGCCAGTGCGCAGGGCGCACCGGATGCACCGCAACTCGTCGGGGCCGCCGCCTGCGACTACACCACGGGCTATCTGGCCGCCTTGGGCACCATGGCTGCGCTCTGGCGACGCTCGCATGAGGGCGGGAGCTATCACGTCCGGGCCTCACTCTGCCAGACGGCCGACTGGTTCACCGCGGCCGATTCGGTGAGCGGAGAGGTCAATGGCCTGGGCGACCTGACGTCGTACATGACCAAAAGCGAGACTCCCTACGGAGTACTCACCCATCTGGCTCCGGTGGTCCAGCTGGCCGCCACCCCGGCTCGCTGGGCGCTGCCGACCGCACCGATCGGCAGCCACAAGCCCGAATGGGCGTCCTGAAATCGCGCACGCGTCGTCGAACAACAGCGCCTCCACTCCTCGAGTTCGACAGATGAACATTGCGTTTCGCAATAACGAGCTCGCGATGTCTCTCCAGGTGTGAACGGCGATTTCGTCTGGGAAAATGGCCGTCGAACTTCGTAATTCAACTGCCGTGAAGAGGGTCCATCAGATCAACCAGCGTTGAGATTGACCGCTGGGGGGCATGGGTACCGTCCCGTCATGACGAGTGAGCATTCCCTTCGATCGGTCGCCCCACGCAAAAAACAAATGCGTGACGCCGGGGTGACTGCGCCGACAACAAGGTGTGACATGTCGGGGGAGGCATTGCGGGGGGTGGTGGAACGTGCCCGCCAGGGGGACGATCAAGCCTGGATGCTCCTCTTCCGCCGTTCCTACGACACGTTGCTGTCCTACTCGTCGCGACGGCTGCCCAATCAGGACCAGGCCAAGGACGCGGTGGGGGAGACCATGGCCCGCGCCGTCGGGAGCATCGAACGCTTCCGTGATGACGGGGCAGGCTTCGACGCCTGGATGTACGGCATCGCCAGGCATGTGGTGATCGACGCCCAGCGCAAGCTGTGGCGAGAAGGACCGGGAATCGTTCCCGATGTGGCAGATAGCGCGCCCGAACCGTTGGACCGTGCGGTGATTGACGAGGACATGGCCGAGGTTCGAGCTGCGTTCGACAATCTGAGCCGGGCCGATCAGGAGCTCCTCGAGCTGCGGGTGGTGGCTGGACTGAGCGCGGAGGAGGTGGCGTCGGTGCTGAACCGCCGCCCGGGCGCCGTGCGGATGGCCCAGAGCCGGGCGCTTGATCGCCTCCGGGCTGGGATGAATGAGGAAGCGCGTGTGCACACAGGAAGATGAAGAGTTCCTTCTCGGGCATTTGCGGCGGTCGCTGAGGCCGTCGGTGCGGCGTCCGTCGGGCGCCGAAGTCCAAGCCTTGCTCCGCTCCGTAGCCGCGTTGCGGCTCCGCTGTCGACGCGCCGCCTCGAGCGATGTGGCGGTCGAGCCAGGCCGGACGGTCAACCGGATCGTCGAACTGTCGCCGCTGATCTTGTCGCCCTCCTCACGCCGGTCTGCGTTGCTGTCGCGACGTCGCCGGCACTCGTCGCACTAACGCGTCGAAGAGCCGCTGGTCGGCGGACGATTCTCAATTTGTGTGACAGAGAGCGCCGTCGGCCGACAGACAAGATGAGGCACAGCCCGCACATCGGTTTCTCGCCGAGGCCCAGTTGCGAAGCGTCCGCTGACATCGACCCCCAAGGGAGCCATGCCACCCATACCGTTTCCAAGCGGCACCGCCGTACCCCGAGTTCGGGTCCACGTCTCTGATCGCGGGACCGAATGCCATGCGTATTGACATCGTGATACCGGCCCACAACGAAGAAGATCGCATCGATCGCATGCTGCGGGCCTATCGAGCTTCAGTGAGCGAGCCCAATGCTCGATTCTTGGTGGCCATGGATTCGTGCACCGACGGCACGGCTGAGGTGGTACGCGCCCACATGGACGTCGACCCCCGGGTGGAGTTGCTCTCGTTTCCCAAATTGGGCAAGGGGGGCGTCATCATGGAGTCGTTTCGCCACTGCGACGCCGAGGTGATCGGGTTTGTCGACGCTGACTGCGCCACGCCTCCGGCCGAGTTCCTGCGGTTGGTCGAGGTGGCGCAGCGGGCTGATGGCGCCATCGCCAGCCGGGCCCATCCGGCCTCCGTCCTGCCGGCCCGCCGGGCCCGCGGCCGCGGTCTGGCCAGCTGGGTGTTCGCCCGCCTGACCCGATTTCTGTTCCGCCTTCCCTTCGGTGACACGCAATGCGGCGCCAAGGTTGTGCGCCGTCAGGTGATCGATGAGGTGCTGCCGCTCCTGTCGTCTCGAGACTTTCTCTTCGATGTGGATCTGCTCATCACGGCCAATCGTCTCGGCTATCGCATCGTCGAAGTGCCGACGGTGTGGGTGGACCAGGAAGGGTCCCATCTCAGCGCCGGGGGTGATGCCGGCCGCATGGCCTTGTCGTCCTTCAGCCTCTGGCTGCACCACCGGGTCGCGCCCATCGGTCGGGCCCATGCCAGGGACGCCGCATGAGGCAACCCGACGTGGCCATGATTTCTCCGTATCCCGGCCAAACCGATGAGGCCGCCGTCCCCAGTGGGGTGGCCGTCTACACCGAGCGCCTGGCGTCTGCTTTGACCGAGGAAGGCATGGAGGTACGCGTGGTGGCCCCTGAGATTGAGGGCGAACCTTCACTGTCGCGAGCCGGCGGCGTCACCATTGAACGGGGCTTTCGCCGTGGTGCGACCGCGCTGCCCAGGGCGGCCCGTCGGGCCAGCCGCAGCCAGGCGCCGCTGGTCCATGTCCAGCACGAGACCTTCCTGTACGGCGGACCGAGCGCCATACCGGGCGTGATCCCCGCTCTGGCCGGCATCCGGATGCGCCATCAGGGGCCGGTGGTGACCATGCACCAGGTCGTCGATCCGGCCACGGTGGATCACCAGTTCACCGTCACCCACCGGGTCGACGCGCCCCACCAACTGGCGCGGGCCGGTCTGGCCGGTGTGCAGGGATCGGTGCGCCGGCTGGGGGCCACCACCATCGTGCACGAGCGGGCGTTCACCAAGGTCATGCCCGAGGCCGTGGTGGTGCCGCATGGCATCGATGCCGTTGCCGCCGCCGCCGCCCCCGAGATCGCCCGAGCCAAGAGAGCCTTCGGGGCCCGGCCGGACCGGCTCACCGCGTTGTGCTTCGGCTTCCTGGCGCCGTACAAGGGCTTCGAGGTCGCGCTGCAGGCGGCCGCCCTGGCCGGCGAACGGGTCGACCTTGTGGTGGCTGGCGGGTCCCACCCGCGCCTGCACGGGCGGGACCCTTATGCCGAGGACCTGCGCCGCCGCTTCGGTGATGTGGCCCGCTTCGTCGGCTACGTGCCCGACGCCAAGGTCAAGGACGTCTTCCGGGCCGCCGACGTGCTCCTCTTGCCGTACGCCGCGCCCTTCGCCAGCAGCGGGCCTTTCGCGCACGCCTTGGCCTACGGCACGCCCGTCCTGTGCTCGCCCCCCCTGGCCCAATGCGTCGATGCACCCGACTCGCTGGTGGCGCCGTTGGAACCGCAGGGTCTGGCTCACCGGTTGCGCCAGCTGGCCCACGATGCGTCCGCCCTCCACGATCTCTCGGCCGATGTCCGCACCCTGGCCCGGGGTCGCAGCTGGCGCGAGGTAGCCCGCCTCCACATCGCGCTCTACGAGGAGGTGATTGATGCCAGCCGCACTCGTGGCCGGGGCCTTCGGCCAAGGAAACCTCGGGGATGACGCGTTGCTGCAGGCCTTTGCCGCCGCGCTGCCGGAATGGGAACTCACGGTGACGACCCCGGACGCGGCAGCCGCCGAACGCCTGTCCTGTCGCGCCGTCGCTCCCATCAATCACCGCGCCATCGGTCGGGCCGTGCTCCATGCCGATGCGGTTATCGTGGGTGGCGGCACCATCTTCAAGACCCTGCATCCCAGTACCGGCCGGCACGCGCACGGCTTGCTGGCCACTTCGGCCGCGCTGGCGACGGCCGCCTCGGCCCTCCGCAGGCCCGTGGCCATGGTCGGGGTCGGCGCCGGCGTCCTGGGCGACGCTCGCGCCTGCGCCATGGCGCGCTTCATCGTGCGCCGCAGCGACCTCCTCATCCTGCGGGACGAAGCATCGGCGCAGAGCCTCATGCGGGCCGGCGCGTCGGGCCCCTTCCGGGTCGGAGCTGATCCGGCCTGGACGCTGCTGCGCGCCCCCCAGGCGTGCGCCAGCCGGGATGCCTCCGTCCGGGTGATTCCCTCGTTTCTCGCCGTGCCGCCCGAAGCCACGTCCGCACTGGTCGACCGCATCACGATGGCGCTGGAAGAGGTGGCGTCACAGGGAGTGCACGTGCAGCTCCAAGGGTGGCAGACACGTGGCCGCCATGATGGTCCCGGCGACACTCAGCTAGTTGAGTCGATCGCTCGTCGCCTGGGCCCCGCAACCGAAGTCCTGCAGCAGCCGGCCAGCTTGTCGGAGGCCGTCGAGTCCTTGTCCGGGGTCGGTGCCGTCCTCTCCTTCCGCTTTCACGGATTGCTGGCCGCCGCCGCCGCCGGTGTTCCCGCGGTGGCCGTGGCCCACGAAGCCAAGCTGGCGGCGCTGGGCGGTCGTCTCTTCCAGCGCGTGGTGGCCCCGAATGCCGAGCCGGCGGAGTTGGTGGCCAACATCTGTGCCGCCCTCGAAGGCCCCGGCCCGTCGCCCGCCGTCATCAAGGAGCAGATCGAATTGGCCGAAGAGGGCTTCCGTCTCTTACGGGTCCTCCTGTCGCGCGGTGAGTCCGACGAGGCCGATCACCTGGGTGCCCTGCCCCTGACCCCGTCCCCCCAGTCGCTATGACCCTTCTGGAAGGGAGGAAGGAGGCGCCGCGCCGGCGGTCAGAGGCCCTGGCGCCCTACCGCGACCAGGCCTTCATGGCGTCCAGCCAGGCGGTGGCGGGATTGGGCAACATGGTGTTCTCGCTCATCACGGCCCGGCTCCTGGCGCCGGGCTCGTTCGCCCAGTTCACATCCTTCCTGGCGCTGTACCTCCTCCTCAGCATGCCGGGCTCGGCCATCAGCGCCGTGGCCTCGTTACGTCCGGCCCACATTGCCCGCGCCCGTTCCGTATTGCTGAAGCTCGGGGTCGCTGCCGGCATTGTCCTGGCCATTGGCGCCCCGTTCATCGGCCCCCTTCTTCGTCTGCCGGTGGCCATGGTGGTCGTGCTGGGTCTCTCGGGCCCGGCGCTGGGCATCCTGCCCCTCGAGCGCGGCCGTCTCTACGGCGTCAACGGCTACACCCGACTGGCCGCCAGCCTGGTGGCCGAGCCCGCTATCCGGCTCCTCATCGGGGTGGTCCTGACCTTCATGCTGGGTGCCGTCGGCGGCGCCCTGGCCGTCATCGTGGCCGGATACGCCGCGCTCGAAGTGGCCCGAGGTCGTGGCTGGTGGGCCTCGACCCGAACGACGCCCGCGGTCATCGCCCTCCCCAACGGCCCCGCCGTTGCCGAGTCACTCGAGGTGCAGCGGACGCGCCGCGTCACCACCTGGACCGCGCTGGCCTTCCTGGCCCTGGTGATCGTGCAGAACCAGGACCTGCTCATCGCCAACCGGATGCTGGCGCCCTTCCAGGCCGGCCAGTTCGCCGTCATCTCCGTTCTCGGCGGCCTGTCTGCCTTCGCCACCATGACCGTTCCGTTGGTGCTGCTGCCGCGGGCGGCCGGAGGCCAGAAGGGTGGGTTGGCCCCGGCCCTGGCCATCACGGCGCTGATCGGGGCCGCCATCGTGACGGTGGTGGCGGCCGCGCCGGGGGGCCTCATCGATCTGCTCTTCGGTGCCCGCTACCGCGGTGTGGCGGGCATCGTCGTTCCCTACGTAGCGGCCATGGCCCTGCTCGGGGTGACCCGCGTCCTGGTGGCCCATCGCTGCGCCACCGGTGCCGGGCGCTCCTCACTGGCGTTGGTGGCGGCGGCGGTGGTGGCCCAGACCTCGTTCATCTTGGCCTTCGGGCACAGCACCCGTTCCGTGGCCCTGTCGACCGTGGCCGCCGTCACTGCGCTGACGGTGACGCTCGGCGCCGCCGAAACAGCCCGGACCGACGCGGTGCGGCAGCGACTGCTTCAGCTCAAGAGGGTCGACATCCGGGCCCGGCTGCGCACGTTGCCCCGCGGCGTGCTGATTGCCGCGGCCGTCGGCATCGCTGTGCGCGTGGTGATCCCGCGCGGCCTCTGGCTCGATGAAGCGACCAGCGTCGACCAAGCCCGCATGTCGTTCGGGGGCATGATCACCAACCTCCGCACGACCGACGTCCATCCGCCCCTCTACTTCAGCGTGTTGTGGGCCACCATCCGGGTCTTCGGGTCCAGCGAGTTCGCCGTCCGCCTGCCTTCCATCGTGGCCGGTGTGGTCACCATCCCGTTGCTCTACCTGCTCGGTCGCGAGGCCTATGACCGCCGAACCGGCCTGATGGCCGCCGCCGCCGGTTCGGTGGCCCCGATCATGGTCTGGTATTCGCAAGAGGCCCGGATGTACTCGCTGCTCATGATGTTCGGCGTGCTCGCCCTGTGGGCGCAGGTGCGCATCGTCCGGCGTGGCGCCGGGGAGCGCTGGCCCTGGGTCGTCTACGCCGCGGCCAGCATTGGTCTGGTCTGGACCCAATACTTCGGCGCGCTCCAGATCGTGGTGCAGCAGCTGGCCTTCCTGGCCGTCATCTGGGTCCGTCACCGCCGCCACGAACCGGTGCGCCAGCTGGCGCTGGGCTGGCTCGTCAGCGCCGGCGTCATCGTGGTTTTCCTGTTGCCTCTCGTGCCCTTCGCCCACCAGCAGTTCATGGTCAACCAGACAGCGGGCAAGGGATTCGGCGGGCCCCAACAGGTGGGCAGCGCGGCGTCGGTCGGTGGGAACGCCATCAACATTTACGCCGCCTTGGCCAACGTGATCTGGGCCGTCTGGGGGTACCACTCGACCGAGGTCATGGTGTTCCTGGCTGCCCTGTGGCCGCTCGGCATGCTGTTCTCGCTCGTGCTCCTGGGCCGACGCCCCTCCAAGGTCACCAGCCTGCTGGTGGCGTCGGTGCTCGGGCCGGGCCTCGTCATGTTCGCCCTGGGCACGGTCAAGCGCGACCTCTTCGATATCCGCTATCTCTCCACCGCAGTTCCTGTCCTCACGATCCTGATCGCCCGCCTCGTCACGGCCGTGCCTCGCCGCGCCCTGACGATCGGACTGGCCGGGACCGTCCTCATCGGCAGCTTCGTGTTCGGGCTGGAGGACCAGCAGTACAACGGGGCCAATCCCCGCACCTATGACTTCCGGGGCGCCCTGGCCCTGGTGAACAGCCGGGCCCAGGCCGGCGATGTCGTGTACTACGACCCCCAGGACCTGCGCGAGGTCGTGCAGTACTACGCGCCCGACATCACGCTCACCCCGCTCACCGCCGCCTCGGCGTCCATCAAGGCGGCCCGGCGCACGCACCACGTGTTCATCATCGCCAGCCCCATCCTGATGAACGGCGTCGCTGATGCGGACACGCTGTCGCACGAATTGGTGGCATGGAAGGCGGACAAGGGGAAGCTGGTCCTGCACCGGGACCTGCCCAACGTCGAGGTATGGGAGTTCCAATGACCGCGCCAATCGATCCACGCCTCACCCCGCCCCGTTGGAAGGGCCCGGGCGAGTGGCGTGCCGTGCAATGGAAGCTGCGCCTCCTGCTGCCCCTGAGCGGGCTGTTGGCGCTGTGGTACTTCGACTGGTTGCTGCGGCCGTCGCGGGTGGGCAACCCGATCCTGTTCGGTCTGCTGGTGGCGGCCGAGCTCTTCAACCTGGTGCAGGCGGCCGGCTTCTGGTGGACGTGCTGGCACGGGCGTGATCGCCCCGCGGCCCCGGCCTGGTCCGGACCCCTGCCCCGCGTCGACGTACTCATCCCCGTCTACAACGAGCCACTGTGGGTGGTCACCCCGACAGTGGAAGCTGCCACGCGCCTGCGGGGCGCCCACGTGACGGTCCACCTCCTCGATGATGCCGGACGCCCCGAACTGGCCGAGCTGGCCAACCGCAACGGCGCCCGCTACGAGCGCCGCGGCGTGAACACGGGGGCCAAGGCGGGCAACCTGAACCACGCCCTGGCCCGCTCTGACGCCCCGTTCGTGGTGGTCTTCGACTGCGACCACGTGCCCGACGAACGCTTCTTGGAAGCCACCTTGGGCTACATGCAGGAGCCCGACATGGCGTTCGTGCAGACGCCGCAGTACTACGCCAATGCCGGGTCGACCCGCTTGGCCGAAGCGGCATGGTCGCAGCAGTCACTGTTCTTTGGTGGGATCGCCCGTGGCAAGGACGGCCTGAATGCGATGTTCTGTTGCGGCACCAACGTGCTGTTCCGGCGGGAGGCCATCGAGTCGGCCGGCGGCTTCCCCGAGGACTCGCTCACCGAGGACTTCGAACTCAGCATCCTGCTGCACGAAGCGGGGTGGCGCTCCGTGTACGTGAACGAGGTGCTGGCCCAGGGTCTGGGACCTGAGGACATGGCGTCGTACGTCAGTCAGCAGCAGCGGTGGGCCCGCGGCTGCTTGTCGGGCCTGCCCAAGGTGATCCGGGCCGAGCTGCCCTGGCGGGTGCGTCAGCAGTACCTCCTCTCCTCCATGTTCTTCCTGTCCGGTTGGACCTTCGCCCTCTACATGGCACTGCCGGCCATCCGCATCTTCTTTGGTAGCCAGCCCCTGGCCGGTGCGTCGGCCGACCAGTTCCTCCTGCACTTCGCCCCCTACTTCTGCGTCAGCCTGGCCGCCGTGGCTGTCGCCGGAGCCGGCGCCTACACCTTCGACGCCTTCGCGCTGCTCATCGCCAACTTCTCCCTTCAGGTGTTGTCCACCGTGCTCGTCCTCACCCGGCGCAAGGGTCGCTTCGTCGTGACGGCCAAGCGCGGTGCCGACGGGGCCCAACCGGCCACCGTGATCCCGGCCCTCGTCATGATGGGCCTCCTGCTGGCATCCACCGGGTACGCCCTGGATCGCAGCATCACCGCAGCGACGCTCAATAACGTCGCCTTCGCGTTGTTGCATCTCTCCGTCCTGCTCGTGGGCGCCTGGCCGGCCCTCGCTGGGCGCCGCCGCGTGGCCGCATCCCAGGACGCCGCGATCGAAGCGAGCACTGACATGGAAAGCGTGGCCGCATGACCTCGACCCTGACCCAACCCTTCCCGACCGAGACGGACGGCTCCGGTTTCCGTCCGCCGCCGCGACCACCCGAGCACCGCCGCGGGGCCACTCGTCGCATGCTGACCGCCGTTGTGCTGCTCCTGGTCTTCGTGGCGGGAATCACCGGCCTCTCCCTCGAGGGGGGCCGTTCCCCGATCGCTCCGATCATTCACGAGAGCACGAGCGCGCTGAAGCAGGCCGACGCCGACGCCAAGGCCTTCCTTACTCGATACGTGGCGGGGGACGGTCGCGTCGTGCGGCGGGACCAGGGGAGCGACACCGTGAGTGAGGGTCAGGGCTACGCCATGCTTCTGGCCGCGGCGATCGGCGACGAGGCGACGTTCGCCAAGGTCTGGCAATGGGATGCCGCTAATCTGCAGGAGCCGAGCGCCCTCTTCGCCTACCACTGGAACAACGGAAAGGTGGTGGGCACCCAGCCGGCCACCGACGCCGATCTCCAGACGGCGTGGGCACTGTTGTTGGGTAGCCAGAAGTTTCACGACTCGGCTTATCGCGCCGCCGCGCTCAAGGTGGCCTCGGCCGTGCTTGCCAAGGAGACGGTGACCATTGCCGGCCAGCCCCAATTGGTGGCCGGTCCCTGGGCCACCAGTTCGCCGGCCGTGGTCGACCCCAGCTATCTCTCCACCGAGGCCATGGGCGCGCTGGGCAATGCCACCGGCAACGCCGAGTGGTCGACACTGGCCACCGACTCCACGACCCTGGTGCAGTCTGTGATCTCAGGCAGCGGTGCGCACCTGCCGGCCAACTGGGTTGACGTTGACGCCTCCGGTGCCGTCAAGCCCGAAGGCTCGGCCTCGGGCACGGGCGCGCCGGCCTACGGGCTGGACGCGCAGCGTGTCCCGATCTGGTTTGCCGCCGGCTGCACGGCCGGTGAAAAGGCCATCTCCGCCAGCGCCTGGCCCACCCTCTCCGGCGCCGCCGGCAACGGGGCCCGCCTGTCCTATTCGCTCTCGGGGTCGGCCACCTCCACCCTGGTCAACCCCGTGGGGCTGGTGGCCGCCGCCGCGGCCGCCCGTTCGGCCGGACATGCCGCCACCTCGGCCCGGCTTCTGGCCCAGGCCGACGCCCAGTCCCGGCGGGGGCACACCTACTACGGCGATGCCTGGGTCGCACTGGGGCGGATCCTGCTCGATACCAACTGGTTGACCCCGTGCGCCCCGATGACCAAGCAGGCCTCAGGGTGAGCCGGTAACGATGACTCCCCAGTCGGACGATCCCTCCGTCAGTTCAGAGCGACGAACACGTAGGCGGCGAGGTACTCGTAACCCAGGTCGTTCGGGTGGTACGGATCGGCCATGTACGTCGAACTCCACGGGCCCAGGTCTTGGGCCAGATTGATGACCGGTACGTTCATGGAGTTCCCCACGGCCACGATGGCGTTCTCGTAGGAGGTGAAGGGTGCGACCGACGTGGCCACGGTGGAGTATTCAGGCGCCGGCGGCACCATGAGCACGGGGGAACTCCCCGCTGCGCGCGCCGCGTTCACCATCCCGACAAGATTGTTTTGGAAGGTGGCCACCGGAGTACCGGCGTACCAGTCGTTGCTGCCAAATATGAAGACGGAGATGGTGGGCGCCGGCAGTGTCTCGGCTACCTCGTATCCGGCAAAGCTCGGAGTACCCGCTCCAGGCCCACTGGACTGCATCCCGCCAATCCCGCCCCGGGTCACGACCACCGAGCCGGTATTCAACACCGGCTCCACGCCCACGACCAGGGCGGGCCCGGTCAGGCCGGCGGTCGACGTCGTGAAGGTGATGGTGTGGAGCCCGGGCGTGCCCGCCGAGACCGTGGTCACCTTTGTGCCGTTGGCCCCTGAACCACCGATTGACTTAACGGGACCCTTGTCGATCTGATAGCCGAATGCTCCAGTTACCGGTGCGATGTTGAGCATCACATTGAATGAAGAGGCTTCCACCGGGCCGAACGTGTAGGAGCCGGACGTGCCGACAGCCCCATACCCGACACCGTCGCCCATGAAGCCGGCGTCGGTGTTCGGAATGATGTTCCATCCTCCGCTGACCTTGGTGTAGACGGGAAGTGAGGCACTGGCGAATTCCCATCCGGTTGATGCCGGCGCCTGGTAGGCAGACGTAAAGGTGCGGAAATCCGACACAAAGTCAGTCGTGCCCGGGTTCGACGCGAAGTAGCCCGCCGTGATTGAGTCACCGTAGAAGGCGATCGACGGGGACTTTCCCTGGTTGGCCGAGGCAACCACGTTGGACCACGTGGAGTCGAGGGCCACAAACGGCGAAACCGTCGTGGCTTGCGCCCCGGCACCCGTCGGCGCTTGTACCGTGCCTAAGAGCACGGCGAAGAGCGTCATGCCGATGGCGCCGGCCCGAATCGCCCACCCCCGTCCGATGGTGCGGCGTCCTCCCGCTCGATGTTTCTGGTCGTGATTCTTCCGATTGGTCATGCCATTTCCCCTTCCGTCGTTCGCCCCTTGGGCGAGATTCCTCGAATGCGCTGCTGTCCAACGGCTATACGGCTGTCACCGTCGCCGAATTGGTTGAGCCGGATGTGTTGGCCGGCAACGAGATGGTGGTGGTGGGGGCCGTCAACGTTGGTGTCTCACCCCATTGGGTCCACGCCACCGTCTGGGTGGTGTGGTCAACCGTGACCGTCAAGCCGACCGGGATCGGGTTGTTCTTGGAGGCGGTGATGTACATGGTCAGGTGCAGTGCCGTGTCGTGCTTGGTGGCCGCGATGGTTCCTCGAACGGGGATCACGCGCAGTCCGTCCCGCTCCAAGGGTGAGCCGGAGGTGAGGCGATTGGGAATCGGCAACTGGTTGAAGTCGGACTTGAGTGTCACCGCACCGCTGATGTCGCCGTAGCGACGATTGCTCGGTGGGACCAGGATCCACTGGTCGGCATCCGTGGCACCGACCGACTTGGAAAGACTGAAGAGAGTGACGAGCGCCTGCGTATTGCCGCGCACGAAGGTCTGATGGCCGATCACCATGACCTGTCCGAATGCCGCGCCGCTGACCAGCGTCTGCTGCCCCTCGTTGGCGCCGATGTCGTTGACCATCTTGAGGGTTTCACCCTGGCCGCTGAAGGTCGACACCTCGTGGACGAACCCGCTGGTCAATGCGTCGTAGAGGGCGTCATCGACCAGGTTGTTGGTGGCCTTGGCGTTGGCCTTGGCGGCAGACTTGGTGCTGGCGCCAGCCGAGGGCGCGCCCAGGGCCACGCCGGCCAGGAGGGCAAGACCGGCACCAAGGACGGCAGCGGCTCGAGTTCGCCGCAGCGCCCATGGTCGAATGCTGAAGCCGTGTTCCGCAGATCGAACCGCCATGCTGCACCTGTTCCTTTGGTTACGCGTGTTCGGCGCCCTGTGCGCCTCAGAGGAACAGTGTGTCCAACCGATGTTGCCGCCCTGTTTGCCGAAGGTTGTGAAACGGGTGCAAGTGCAAAAAGTGCGGAGTGCCCTTCAGTGCATGGTTGCCGGGCGCAGGAATTGATCGGGTGGGCCGCGGCACGCCCTCAACGCGAAGGCTGAGACTCTGCCCGCAGGTAGACGAAATACGGAATCAGTTGGCACAAGGAAAAGGCGATCGCCGTACCCAGCAACGGACCGGCCGGCCCAACGGTCTTGGATAGCCAGATGGAGAGTGAGACATTGATCGGAAGGGCGACCGTGCAGCAGATGGCCTGATAGCGCAGACCCTTCCGGTCCGTGAGATAGACGCCCAGCGGGTAGTGCGCCGCGACCGCCACGGTCATGAACATGGCACAGAGCGGCAGCTCTAAACCGACATGTGCCCTGTTGCCACTGATGAGAGCCGCCAGATACGGCGTGCAGATGACCAGGATGGATCCGACGACTGCCGCACTGAGGGTAAAGATCCCCACCAGTTTGGCCACATTGGGTGCCGAACCCTTTCCCGCCCGCTGGGCGGCATAGACCGGCCAGAGTGGTTGGGCTGCCGCAACGGCCAGGGCGATGATCGGAGTGAATATCTGAAAGGTGATGGAGTAGTTGACTACTGCTTGGGTGTTGAGGATGTGACTCAAGACCAGTCGGTCGCTTTGCCAAGCCAACGGCAGCACCGTGGTGATGATCAGCATCGGAAGCGAATACGTGCGGATGGAAAGTCCCGGGAATCGCTTGGGTCGGGCCAGGCGGGCCATGAGTGATCCCCAGTTGAACCTGAGGAGGCGCCCGCTCAGCCACACGCCGATGAGGTTGACGATCAGCAGCGTGAAACCCGGAATAGCGGGGACAAGATCCCCCCGACCCTTCAGAAGGAGAATCGAAATCACAGCGAAGAGTGAGAGCAGGCTCTGCACGCCCTGCAGGATCATCGACACATGGTTCTTGTGGCCCCCGAGCAGCAAGCTCTGGCTCAGGGAGGGGACAAACGAAAGAGCGTAGAAGACCCCGCAAAAACTCAAACCGATGAAGGAGCCCATTCCGATGTTGCCGACGACGTCGTGCCAGACGCCGAACATGGCGACGAGGAATACGGCTCCACAGAGCGCCACGGTGGAGGCGCCGAAGAGCCGGGCCGCCGTCAGAGCTTGTCGGTTGACCGACTCGGACACCTCGCCGTCCGCCGCCATGGAAGAGATGATCGGTGCTCCTACGCCGACATCGTTCAGCGGATAGATGGCGATGAGGGCCAGGGCCAAGGTGTAGGTGGCGTACTGGGTTGCCCCGAAATGCACGAGCACGAGGCGTGCGATGAGGAGTGACGAGACGAGAGACGGCGCGAATACAGAGACGCGGGCCAGGAGACTCTTGTTCAGCGAGGCATAGGGTCCCGAGGCCAAGGCCTCTCGTAATCGGGTGGCGAACCCACGTACGGATGGCGGGGCGACTTGGGTCATGGCCAGAGCGTGGACGGGCTCGACGTAGGCGCGTTGGCGACACGCGTGAGTCGGCTTGCCGCCGAAAGCGAACTCATGGGAGAACCTTAGAACAGGGGCCTACCGCGATCTTGGCTGAATTGCGAGGGCAGCAAAGCCTGGTCAGGCTCTCCCGTTGGCGCGACCCCGGGGTCCACGTTGTCCGTCATCCACATGGCCGTTGGAGGATTGCACTGGAGGAAACCCCGAGTTTCGTTGGAGCAGTCACAGCCTGAATCGCATCGTCTGGCCAGGGTGTTAACTGGAAGCAGATGAATTTCAGGCCGCCTCTTTCCGTGATGATCAGACGACGTGTCGGACCTGACGTTTAGCGCGGTCGAGGCAGCCATTCGCCTCTCGTGGTCGATCGAGACTTGCGATCCCATCGATGTGCCCAACTGGACGACGGCCAACCCGGCCAGCGGGCAGTGCGCCGTTACCTCACTGGTGGTGCGAGATCTCATCGGCGGTCAGTTGCTCGAGGCCGAAGTCCTCTACCCGAGCGGGGATCGGCAGGGTTTCCACTACTGGAATCGGCTTCCAGGTTTCGATGTCGACCTCACCCGTGAGCAATTTCAAGGTGGTGAGGTCGTCCAGGAGCCGATCGTCGTGGAGGGGCCTCCTCAGGTGTCATGGATCGTCGACAGTCAGTACGCCATTTTTCGTGAGCGGGTGTACCACGCACTGGGGCTGGAAGTGCCCCAGCCCTGAATCAGGCTCTCTGCGCTGCCTGATCCACAGAGGCGGCATCCCAGGATTGGGCCACCAGGGTCAGGGACTGGAGCCGAGATGCATAGGAATGGGCTCTCGTTGAGAGCATGATCTCGTCCGCATCCGTTCGCTGGACCAAAGCGTGCAGGCCCGCAGACACGGTGGCCGGATCGCCGATCAGATGCGACGCCATGGCCTCCTCCACGATGGCCGCTTCGGCGGGGAAGTACTGATATTCCTCCGCCTCCTCCGGCGAGGGGAAGAGTCCCATCCGGCCGGTGCGCAACCGCAAGATGCTGAGCGCTGATGCGCCGGAGAGCCAGCGCGCTTCCTCGTCGGTCGGGGCACACAGAACGGTGACCGCCACCATGGCCCGAGGTTCGGTGTGAAGGAACGAAGGCCGGAACGATGAGCGGTAGGTCTCCAGTGCCTGGTCGAGCAGGGCGGGGCTGAAGTGGTACGCAAACGAGAAGGGCAGTCCAAGCATCCCCGCCAACTGCGCGCTGAAAAGCGACGAGCCCAGCAACCACACTTCGGGGAGATAGCCGTGGCCCGGAGTGGCCGACGGATGTCCCGGCGGGCCCTCGGTTTCGGCCAGATAGCGAATGAGTTCAACGACGTCATCAGGAAAACGGTCAGCACCGAGGTCGCTACTCCGGCGTAGGGCCCGCGCCGTGACCTGGTCCGTGCCCGGTGCCCGGCCGAGGCCGAGATCGATGCGGCCCGGATGCAGCGCCTCCAAGGTGCCGAACTGCTCAGCCACCACCAACGGGGCGTGGTTGGGCAGCATGACCCCACCGGAGCCCACCCGGATGGTCGTAGTGGCGTTGGCCAAGTGGGCAATCAGCACAGCCGGCGCCGAGCTCGCCACCGCCGCCATGCCGTGGTGTTCGGCCACCCACAGTCGATGGAAGCCCAACCGCTCGACCTCCACGGCCAAGCGGGTGGTCTCGGCCAGGGCTTGGGCCGGCGTCGACCCGGTGGAGACGGTGGCCAGATCGAGGATTGAGAGCGGCACCATGTGAGGTACAACACCGCCGTCAGCCCAGGGCTTCCCGGAGGTCGGAGGGCTTGGAGCAGACCGGTCTGTTCTTGGCGTGGACGACGGCCGTCGGCGCGCTCTGAGGGACAGTCGCGGGCATGCGGCCGGGGGTGGTTGCGGTCGAGCGAGAATCCCAGGGGTTTCCCAGGTTCGTGACGGCCGCGAGCAGGCCCCCCAAGGGCCAGCTCGATGCCGTCTGACCTGGCTGTTTGTTCATTTGCCGTCTCCGCAACCGGGCAACTCTGCTGGAGTTCTCGGCGCGTTCACAGTCGAAGCCCAGAGGAATTGGCCATGCTTATAGGGAGTGGAGTGGAATTCAGAAGCGGGTGAGCCATGTTGGTTGGTTCGGCATGGAGAGAGCACGTGGAACGTGCTCGGTCTCGTGCAGGGTCATTCCGACGAACCCGTTCTTACCGAGGTGGGCCGACAGCAAGCGGAAGAGGCCGTGAAGCCGTTCCTGGATCGAGCGATCAGTGTCATCTATGCCAGCGACCTCCGGCGCGCCCAACAGACGGCAGAGATCTTTCAGACCGCCCTGGGCGTCACCATCACCACCGATCCGGCCTTGCGCGAGCGATGCTTTGGGGTCAATGAGGGCCTTCCATTGAGTGCACAGCGGCCAGAAAAGGTCGGCATCAGTGGCGACCGAATCGTGAGTGTCCACGCTCGACCCGATGGTGGCGAGTCCCTGGAGGATCTGTACCGGCGGGTGGTTGCTTTTGTGGACCGCCTGCAGGCTCGGTCTCACCAGGGGGAAGTCATTGTCATTACGCATGGGGGAACTATTCGCGCCTTGCGGGCCTACTGCTCGGGGGCGGACTTCGCCGATGTCCGCTGGGATGATGTGAGCAATGCCAGCGCCTGGCCCGTCCGCCTACCCGTCGCCGCCGGTACGCAGAGCATCCATCTGTAGCAGTAACCCCAGCAAGGAGGGTCACATGCAACCAACAACATTAAAGCTTCCCGAAAGAGCGTCCAAGCCTCGCTCGAAGGGCATCACCATGATGGTCGACGGTGGCCTGCCGACGCGCCATTTTCAAGACGTGGTCGAGAGCGGCGCTGAGTTCTTGGACTTCGTGAAGTTCGGTTGGGGCACTGCGTTGGTGACCAAGGATCTGGCTGAAAAGATTGCGGTACTGCAGGATCTCGGCGTGTCCTTTTACCTGGGGGGCACGTTGTTCGAGAAATTCGTCCTGCAAAACCGCCTGGAGGACTTCCGCGAGCTGTGCCGCAGTCTGGGGTGCAAATACGTAGAGGTGTCCAACGGCACCATTGATCTGACCAATTCCGAGAAGGCCGGGTACATCCGGAAGCTCTCGGCCGATTTCGAAGTGATATCGGAGGTCGGATTCAAGGACGCCGAGCGCTCAGAGAACCTCATGCCAAGTCGTTGGATCGAATGCATCCACGAAGACCTCGATGCTGGCGCCAAGCTCGTCACTCTCGAGTCCAGGGAGAGCGGCCGATCCGGAATCTGCCGCCCCAATGGCGAACTGCGCTTCGGCCTCATTGAGGAGTTGCTCTCCAGTGGACTGCAGCACGAAACGCTCATGTTCGAAGCACCATCGACTGAATTGCAGTGCTTCTTCGTGAAACGGGTGGGCGCCGACGTCAACTTGGGGAATGTGGCGGCGACCGCTCTGCTTGGACTCGAGACAGTCCGCCTGGGCCTGCGAGCCGACACGCTGATGACCTTTGAGGGCGAAGATTTGTGAGAGAGGGTAAGGACGCCTTCCACCTGGCGATCCCCGCATACGACCTGAGCGACACCGAGGCCTTCTATGTCGGGCAACTCGGCTGCAAATTGGCGCGTCGCTATGACGATCGCATCACCCTTGACTTTTTTGGGGATCAGGTGGTGTGCCACCTCACCGAGCCGTCGCCGCCCAGCGTCGAGCCGCTCCATCTCTATCCACGCCATTTTGGGGTGACGTTTCGCGAGGCGGCCGACTTCGAAGCCGTGCACCATCTGTGCTTGGAACGGAAGATCACCATGTTCGCCGAGCTCGCCAACAGGTTCGAGGGTCGAGTCGAGGTGCACCGGACGTTCGTCCTCCGTGATCCCTCCGACAACCTGATCGAGTTCAAGCACTATTCCGACCCTCGGATGATGTACTGAGGTGACGGGTCCCGCATCGACGCTGACTGCGTCAGCAACCGGGTATCCCGTCAATCGGTCACTGGCTGAGGTGATTCGGCTGCGCGCCACCATGCAAGGCCAGGCTGCCTTCGTGACGCACGCGCGCGACCCTCGCGGCGTGTCGTTCCGGGAACTGGACCACTCGGTCGGCGTCTGGGCCGAACACCTACGCGACGCCGGCGTCCCCGACGGGGCCACCATCGGTCTGGTGGTGGACGACCCCATCGACTTTTCGCTCGCTTTCTTGTCGATCATCGCCTGTGGTCTGTGGGTCGCCCCGCTCGATCCCGGGCTGCCCGGTCACGGCACTGCTGGCATCGGAGCAGCCCTCCAACGCGTCGGGGCTGAGTTCATTTGTTCCAACACCGCGGCATCGGACGGGATCCCGGCCACGGCGTTGCCCTTTCCGGTCGAGGCTCGCCAACCTGGTGATGAGTTCCTCCCGCTGACCGACCGCCAGCTCGATGGCACGGGCGGAGCGGTGCTGGCCACGTCGGGCACCACCGGCACCCCCAAGGTCATCCGGTTGCACCAGTCGCAACTGCTGCACACGGCGACCAGTGTGGCCGGCCATCACGAGCTGTCACCTCAGGACCGTGGCTTCAATTCGCTTCCGATGTTCCACATCAACGCGGAAGTGGTGGGCCTGCTCTCGTCGCTGACTGCCGGCTCGTCGCTCGTGTTGGACGATCGATTCCACCGCACGAACTTCTGGTCGCTCATGGCGCACCACCGCATCACCTGGATCAATGCGGTCCCGGCCATCGTGTCTCGCCTGGCCGACCCCAAGCCGGATGAGGTCATTCCGGCGGGGATTCGCTTCACCCGCTCCGCCTCGGCACCGTTGCCCGCTCAGATCCTCAGTCAATATGAAGCGAACACCGGCATCCCGGTCCTGGAGACCTACGGCATGTCCGAGGCGGCCAGCCAGATCACGGCCAATCCGCTGCGTGGCGTCCGCAAGCCAGGCTCGGTTGGATTACCCGTCGGCATTGAGCTGCGCATCGTGGCCGAAGATGGCGATCCCGATGTTGGCCAGGTTGAGATCCGGGGCGCGTCGGTCATCACCGCCTATGGCGGACATGACCACGCCGATCGCTTCGACGCTGACGGCTGGTTGCGTACCGGGGACCTGGGCCACTTTGACCCCGATGGCTACCTCTACCTGGATTCGCGCACGGACGACGTCATCAATCGGGGCGGGGAAAAGGTGTTCCCGCGTGAGATTGAAGAGATCATTTTAGAAGACGGCGACGTGGCGGCCGTGTCGGTCGTAGGAGAGCACGATCCCGAACTGAACCAGGTACCGGTGGCCTTCGTTGTCCTGACTGATAGCGACTCAGACCAGGCGGACAGGGCTCCAGAGGTGGTCGACCGGATCACCAAGTTTGTCGAGACCGCTCTGGTGCGAAGCAAGCGTCCGGTCCGGTACCGGGTCGTGGGGGAGTTGCCGGCCAATGCCACCGGCAAGGTGCAGCGCCGGGCCCTACGCGCCGGTGACGTGGAAGTCCTCTACGAATTCGATTGCCGCGCCTGATGGACGAGTCCCCTCTCATTCCAGCCGAGCCGGTCCGTGGCACGCGCCAGCGGCTCGACCACATTGACGCCATGCGGCCGGTCAAGCAGGCGGGCGTCGTGTCGACGCATACGCTCATTGCCTTCGCCGCTGTCGGTACCGGGATCACGGTGGGCGCCGCTCTCATGTTGTTGCATGTGACCCGGGAGGCCTTCCTCTTCGTCTCGGCCTGCATGTTGACCTACAGCTTCCGTGACTCCATGCGGGTGAACCTCCGCAGCTTCGCCACGCGTCGCTTCCTGCTGGTGGGGGTGCCCTACCTCTGCTGGACGGTCATCTACTTCTTCTTCACCCTGCCCAATGGCACCTACTCGCCTTCAACCGCGGCCAATCACTTCTTCTATCTGGTCGGATCGGGCTACTACCAGCTCTATTACCTGGTCGTCCTGCTCGAGTTCTACGCCATCTTCCCGCTCCTGCTCCTCCTTCTGCGCAAGACGGTCGGGCACCACGGCGCCCTGCTGGCGGCCAGTGCGGCCCTGCAGCTCTTGTTGGTCTCACTCATGCACTGGGGCGTCTTTCCCCACTGGATGCGCGGCTTCTGGGCCTCGCGTGAGGTGACGTCGTACCAGTTCTATTTGATTGCCGGCATGGTGGTGGCGCTTCATCTCAATGAGGTGCACGCCTGGCTCGTCGGTCACGTTCGACTGGTCGTGGGCTTCACCGTGGCCAGCGCGCTGTTGGCCGAAGGGTGGTACTACCTGGCCGTCTACCACGTGGTGTCGTGGTTCGGCTCCAGTTCGGATCCCTTCCAGCCCATCGTGATCCCCTTCAATATCGGGGCCATCGCCAGCATTTATCTCATCGGCGTGTGGCTGGTCGACCATCGCCGGACGCCGCGGACCCGGTCCCTGGTGCAATCGGGGTCGGACAATTCCTACGGCGTCTACCTGGCCCAGATGATCTTCATCGTCTCGCTCACATGGTTGGGATGGCGTCACGTAGACAAATTCGTGCCGTGGCCCATCATCTGCATCATCACGCTCGTCTTTGTCTTCATGGCGTGCGTCGGCTTGACGGAGCTGTTGGCGCGCACCCCATTGGCCAAGCCACTGACGGGGCGTTCGCGCATCCCTTGGCGGTCCACCCCGCCGTCAGCGGACCCGGCGCCGATGACGACTCCCACTCCGGCTCCGGCCGAACCGGTCTACGTGCCCGTCGGAGTCGATGTCTCTGCCGGTTAGTGGGCTCCGAGGGTGTCGCTGATGGCCTCGGCAATGGCCCGGTAGCCCTCATCATCGGGGTGCGGGTTCGGCCCCAGTGGGCGGGGAGCGCACTTCCACGTCAAGTCACACACTTCGGCCACATTGCGGGGAACCACCTCGCCGTCGGGGAGGGGCGTCGGGGTGACGTCGTCCATATGGAAGGCGCTGGCCACGTCGGCCATGGGAATACCAGCGGCGGCGTAGTCGTCCTGCATGGTGTCGTCGAGCCGTGAAATGACGTCGAGAGTCGATCGGGCGAAGGTCTGGCCCGATGGCCCATCGCGATAGGCGCTCAGGTAGGGGTCATAGTGGTCCACGCCGACGATGCGCGCGTTCGGCCCGGCGACCGTCTTGAGCAACGTGAGGGTGGCGAGCAGTTGCGTGTGTACCTGGGTGAGGGCACGATCGACACAGGGTTCGTCGACTTGATGGCGCTCCAGGCAGGGCACAATGTCATTGAAGCCCAGGTCGACGGTGATGAGAACGGTCGACGTGTGCAGACGCAGCATCCAGACGGCGGTGGCCAGCTGCGACCCGAGCGCATAGTGGCAAGGTCCGCTTCCCAGGAGGGCATCGGCTGTCGTCTCACCCGGGCAGCCGATCTGGAGCAGCTTGAGGTTGGACCAGCGGGCCGCCTCTGTTTTGAGGAGATCGTTGGCGTAGCCAGCATCGGTCGGTTGGCCCAATGGCCGCTGCGCCGTGGGCTGAAAGCCGATGGATCCAGACCCTCCCACGGCCAGGTAGTAGTCAGGAGCGGCGGCGGCCGCGCCGGTGGTGCCCGACGCCACGACCATGGCGGCCACGATCACGAAGCCCAGGCCGGCCGTGCTGATCCTCGCCATCTGCCGCCTGATCCGGATACTCACCCTCACCCATCCCCAGGTACGTTGACTGTGCCATTCCCAGCAGAAACTCAGGAACAGGAGGTGAGTGTAGGAGGTACCTCAGGCCACCGGGGTGTCACCCGGGCATCTTTTTTGCCGAAAGCAGGACAGTTTTTTGCCGCAGGACCGCCCAGATCGGCGGTCCTCGGGGCTGGCCACCCCGGCGGTGCTCGGTTACGGAGCGGGGCTCGGCTCCGGTATGAGGGCGATGCACAAGGCCACGGCCAAGAGCAGTACAGGGATCACAGGTGCGACTCCATTCTCAATTGGACCCACTCCACCTGGGGCCGGAGCGGAAATGCCTGTCATCCCGACCCTACGTGCGGGTGGAATGAGCAGCTATGGAATACGCAGAACCGTCACCATGAAATTGGGCTCTCGTGTCACGGTGTTCGGGTGATGTTCATGCTCGGCGAGCCACGGGCTCAATGACCGGCGCTGACCCTCTTCTCCATGAAGTCGGCGTACTTCTCCAAATCGGGATCCAGGGCCATGGCCGCCGCGAATTTCTCCCGGGCCTGGGCCCGCTTGGCGGGCAGGTACTCCGTGGGCCAGAACCCCTCATGCGGCGCGTAACCCTTGAGGACATTGCGAGCCACCGTCACCTTGTGCACCTCGTCGACGCCGTCCATCACGCTCATGGTTGGCGCGCTGGCCCACATGGCTTGCAGGGGCGTCAGGTTGGTCACGCCCAGGGAGCCGTAGATGTGGATGGCCCGGTAGCTGACCTCGCGCAGCACCTTGGCGGCCGTGTACTTGCAGGCTGAAATCTGCGTACGCGCTTCTTGCGTGCTTGAGTTGTCGATGGTCCAGGCCGTCCACAGCACGAGGAGCCGGAGCATGTTGATATCGGCGTAGGAGTCGGCGATGGCGCTCTGCACCATCTGGTGGTCGGCGATGACGTGCCCGTGGGCCTCGCGGCTTAACGCCCGCTCGCACATCATGTCGAAGGCACGCTTGCACTGCGCGATGGCCCGCATGGCGTGATGGATGCGTCCGCCGCCCAAGCGGCGCTGAGCCAGCACCTTGCCGCCGTTTTCTGGTCCGAGCAGGTGGTCAAGCGGCACCCGCACGTCGTGGTACTTGATGTGGTCGTGGGTGCGCGGGAACTCCATGATCTCGACACCGGGCGTGTCGCGGGGAACCACGAAAATCCCGTTGGTGCACATAACCAGAATGATGTCGGCGTAGCGCCCCGCACTGGTGAACCACTTCTCACCGTTGATGACCCACTCTTCACCGTCGCGCACGGCCACGGTCTGGAAGAGGTCGGGATCGGAACCACCCTGTGGTTCGGTCATCGAATAGGCCGACCAGATCTCCTGATTGAGGAGCGGGTAGAGCCAGCGCTCCTTCTGCTCATCGGTCCCGTAGGCCGCCAGCAGCTCCATGTTGCCGGTGTCGGGGGCCTGGCAGCCGAAGATGGAGGGGGCGCTGCTGTAGCGGCCGATGATCTCGTTGACCAGGGCGAGTTTGAGCTGCCCGAAGCCGGGACCGCCGAGGTCCTTGTCCAAGAAGATGGCCCACAGCCCCTTGGCCTTCACCTGCTCCTTGAGCGGGTCGACCAGTGCCTTCATCTTGGGGTCCTTCATCCGCACGGCGAAGGGGAACACCAGCTCCAGCGGCTCGATCTCCTCCCGGCAGAAGGTGTCCACCCAATCCAATAGCTCCTGAAACTCCGGCTCGGTCGAGAAATCCCACCCCATGTGGCGCCCTTTCTGCTACTAATGCGGTTGCATCATTTACTATTGCCAGAGTAACCCCTGCCCAAGGAGGCGGTCCAATGGCGCGTGACGCAGAACCCACCAGGCTGGCCCTCATCGCCGCGGCCGAAAGACTCTTTGCCACGAGCGGTATCAACCGGGTCAGCCTGCGCGAGATCAGCCGAGCCTCCGGCGCGCGCAACGCCGTTGCGTTGCAGTACCACTTCGAGAGTCGGGACGGGATCCTGCGAGCCGTACTGGCCAAGCACTATCCCGATGTGGACCGGGCCCGGCATGCCCTCTTGAACGCGTACGAAGCGGAACAGAGTGACGACGTTCGCCTCCTCAGCGAAGCGCTGGTCATGCCCCTGGCTGCCAAGCTGGCCGACGCGGACGGCGGCCCTGAATACCTTCAGATCAACGCCGAGCTCATGAACCACCCCATCGCCTATGAGCCGAACCCAGTGGCCGGGTCGAGTCGGTCCATAGACCGCTGGCGGGCACTGGTGGAACCCCATCTGGCCCAAGATGCCAACCGGCTGCACCGCCGGTTCACCGCCATCCGGTTTGCCTCGGTGGAACTGGGCCGGCGCGCCCAGTCCGGGCCGCATCGTGATGACCGTCTCTTCTCCAGCCACCTGGTCGACCTGGTCTCCGCTCTGTTGGTGGCACCTGTCTCGTCACAGACGACGGAGTTGGCCACCGATCGGGACCGTCAACTCTCGGTGAGCCGCTAGACCACCGTCCCGGCATCGTTGGCGGCCATGCCCTAAGTTCCGAACCGTTGTTCACGGGGAGGGCCACAATGCATCGACTGGGTAGTCCGTACATTCGCAGGGCGACTGTTGCGTTGGCCGTAGTGGTCGGGGTGGCCGTCAGCGCAGGCGCGCTCCCGGCCGGGGCCAAGGGTTTGCCGGATCACCAGCCGGCCGTGCCAAAGGGCAATCCCTACACGGCCTTCGCCAAGGATGGTCCCTACAAGGCAGGAGTCGCCTTCCAGACCACTCCCGAGGGCGACACGCTGGTCATCACCTATCCCGTCGATGCATCGTCCGTGGTCGGTAAGCCGAAGTACACCGTCAACCTGTTGCGCTGGTTCACCGGATCGCCGACGGCGCCGATCCCAGCCGGACTGCCCAAGACGCTGCCGACGACGTTGCCAACGGACGCCTACATGAATGTGCCGATCAGCAAGAGCGGTCCGTTCCCGGTCGTGATGTTCAGCCACGGCTACGGGGGCTACCCCGAGCAATCCACCTTTCTCACTGACCATCTGGCCACGTGGGGGTTTGTCGTGGTGGCGCCGGACCATCGATCCCGCGACCTCAAGGCAGTCATCGGCAACACGGTAGGGCAGGGGCAGAACGACATTGCCGACCTGACCCAGGCCCTGGCCGTGGCCCGCTTCTTGAACGCGGATCCCAATGATCTGCTCTCGGGCAAGCTCGATTTCACCCGAGTCGCTTCACTGGGTCACTCTGCGGGAGGCGGCGCCGCCATCACCTTTGCTGACCGCAAGGTCGTGCGGACGTACATCGGGCTGGCGCCGGCCGGTGGCACCCCACCCGTCGGCAAGCCCGGACTGATCATGCAGGGGACGGCCGACAAGGTGGTCAATCCCGCCGGCACCAAGAAGCTCTACAACTCCCTCCAAGGTTCGAAGCGGTTGATCCTGGTGGACAAGGCCGGTCACAACGTCTTCGCCGATGCCTGCACGATCGGGGCCGCCCAAGGTGGCTTGGTCGCCTTCATCAAGACGCTCAAGCTGCCGGCTTCATTTCAAAAGATCGCCACCGACGGCTGCCGCGCTCCCGACATTGCCCCGCCCAAGGCCTGGCCACTGATCGACCAGGCCGTGACGGCCCAGCTGCGTTGGGGTCTCGGCATAGATGCCACGCCGGTCGGGCTCGGTGCCGGCCTCGATCAGGCATTCCCTGGTGTGACCGCCAGCGTGGCGTCGACGGCAGCAGGCCACTAACCCCGACTCGGAGCAGGCTTGCTATGCTGTCTACGTGACTACGCAGATAGGCACGGTTCCATCGCAGGAGGAGTTCCAATCAGCGGTCGACATGCTGAAGCTCCTGGGCGACGAGACCCGTTTGCGCATCATCTGGGCCTTGCAGCACTCCGAGCATTCTGTGAACGAGCTGGCCAAATTGGTGGGCGCGCAGCCGGCCGGGGTCTCGCAGCATCTGGCCAAGTTGCGGCTGGCTCGACTGGTGCGTACGCGCCGCGACGGCAACCGGATCTTCTACATGGCCGATGATCTCCACGTGCGGCGGTTGGTGGAAGAGGTCCTCTCCCACGCCGACCACATCACCCGCGGTAGCCATGATGGTTGAGGACCACGGCCACCATGACTCGCCTGGCCACGCCCATGGGCACGTGGTGTCCTCCGAGGCCGATCGGTCATACCTCACCGCCACCCTGATACTCCTGGTGGCGTTTCTCATCTTTGAAGTCATCTCGGCCTTCGTGTCACATTCGCTGGCTCTGTTGGCCGATGGCGGTCACATGCTGGCCGATATTGGAGCCCTGGCCGGATCCCTCTACGCCATCCACCTGGCCGCACGACCGGAAACGGGCTCACACACCTTCGGCATGAAGCGGGCCGAAATCCTGGCCGCCGTGGGCAACGGCATCACGCTGTTGGTGGTGGGAGCGCTCATCACCTTCGAATCGATCGAGCGGCTGATTCACCCGCTGTCCGTCCACGGTGAGGCCCTCATCGTCGTGGCCGGCATCGGCGTCGCCGTCAACGTGGCGGCCACAGTGACCATGGCTCGAGCCAATCGGCAATCGCTGAACGTGGAAGGTGCCTACCGCCATGTCGTGACCGATCTCTACGGCTTCATCGGCACCGTGATCGCCGGCATCATCATTGTGGTCACGGGCTTTCGCCGGGCTGACGCCATCGCGTCGTTGGTGGTGGTCGCACTCATGGTCAAAGCCGCCGTGCAGCTCCTGCGCCCGGCCGTTCACATTCTTTTGGAGGCCACGCCTGAGTCCATTGACCTCGATGAGGTGCGCCAACACATTCTTGAATTGCCCGAAGTGGCCTCAGTGCACGATCTTCATGCGTGGACACTCACGTCATCCCTTCCCATCCTCACCGCCCACATCGTCGTGACCGACGAGTGCATCAACGGTGGGGAAGCGGGCCGGGTGCTCGACCACCTCCAGGGTTGTCTGGCTGGCCACTTCGACGTGGAACACTCCACCCTGCAACTTGAAGCAATGGGCCATCGAGATCACGAATCAGGCCATCACTTCTAGTTGGCGACCTCACGCCGGGGCTCCAGTGCGGCCACCAATTCGACGTGCTCGGTCATGGGAAAGATGTCGAATGCCCGCAAGGACGACAACGTCCATCCGGTGTTGAGCAGGACGCGGACATCCCGACTGAACGATGCCGGATCGCATGACACATAGACGACGCGTCGCAACGTGGAAGCATGGGAGTCAATCGCCGTCATAACCTCCTTGCCGGCACCCTCTCGGGCCGGGTCGAGCACGAGGAGTGTGGGCGACCCGATGCCCTTTTCCACCAGGTTTTTGGTGACCGTGGCCTTCTTCACCGTCAACTGCCCGTAGCGCTGCCCGTTGAATCCGTTGTCGGCGCAGGCTCGCCGGTCGCGTTCGACGGCCAGGACTGATCCCTTGTGTCCGACGTCCTCAGCCAGGAAGACCGAGAACAGCCCCGCGCCGGCGTAGAGGTCGACCACGTCGTCGCCCGGCTGGGCCGCGAGAACTTCGCGGACGGCCAGCACCAAGGCCTTGGCCGCGCCCACGTGGACCTGCCAGAACACTCCGGGCGATACCTCGAATGTCTTGTCCAGCACGGTCGCATGGACGGCACCCGGGCCGTGCAGCACCCGCCCGTTGTGGATGACCCCGGCCCGGACATCGGGCATGCGGGGCCGGCTCTTGGGAACGGCGTACATGGTGACGATCGCCTCGGCGCTCTCGGGCGTCACGACCACTTCGACCTCGCTGGCGCCGGACCACCTGGCCCGGAAGGTGCCGGTGGCCATGACGTCAGGATGCGAGATGGCGCAGCTGTCGACGTATTCCAACTCATGCGACCGGTGGCGGCGGAAGGCCACGTTTCCTTCGTCGTCGACGGCCAGCCTGGTCCGGGTGCGCCAACCCAGACCGTCGGCGCCACCTTCGACGGCCTCCACCTCTACGGTGCGGTCCAGGCCAGCCACCCGCTGCAACTGGTCGGCGATCCGAGTTGCCTTGAGTTTCCGCTGCGCCGCCACATTGACGTGTTGGAAGTCGCAGCCACCGCAGCGGCCCGGACCGGCGAAGACACACGGTGGTGACACACGGTCGGCCGAGGCCTCCAGAATCTCAATCGCATCGGCTCGTAAGAAGGAGGTGGTGGATGAGGTGATCTGGGCCATGACGCGCTCGCCGGGGAGGGCGTGCCGCACGAAGACGACCCGACCATCGGGAGCTCGAGCGACACAGCCTCCGCCACCGGCAATGTCACCCGTCTCGAGCTCCAGCACCTCGTCCTGGTCGGTGCCGTCCATGGGCGAACTCTAGGTGAAGCTTGCTCGGCGACTGCCACAGTCTGAGCATCCATCGATCCGGGTAAGACCGCATCTGCGGCAAATGACTGCCAAACTGCCCCTGGAAAGAAATTTATCCCGGACCTGTCGAATTGCAGAGACGTCGTTCGTCGTAGGGCTACCAACCACCATTCAGGAGGAAACATGAAATACCTGCTGCTGATCGCCCTTGATGAGAGCTCGATGCTGGCCGCCAGTCCCGAAGAAGGCGAGGCCATGTCGGCCACGTACAACGCATTCAACGAAGAGATGGGAAAGCGGGGCGTTCTTCTCGGCGGCGAGCGCCTGCACTTCACCAGTGATGCCACGACGGTGCAGGTGCGTAACGGCGAGATTCTCACCACAGATGGTCCGTTTGCCGAGACCAAGGAGCAGCTCGGCGGGTACTACGTCGTCGATTGCAAGGACCTGGACGAAGCCATCGAGGTGGCGGCCAAGATCCCCGGCGCTCAGTTCGGCTCGATCGAAGTGCGGCCCATCTGGGAAATGTAGTGACGGCGGTCGACGACGCGGTCAGCCACGCCTTTCGCCACGAATGGGGACGGGTGGTGGCCACGTTGATTCGACTGACCAATGACTGGGATATAGCCGAGGAGTGCGCGCAGGATGCCTTTGCCCGAGCGTTGGAACGCTGGCCGGGTGAAGGCATCCCGCGCAATCCCGGCGCCTGGCTGACCACGGTGGCTCGCAATGTGGCCATCGATCGAATGCGCCGCCGTGTCGTCGGTGCTGCCAAGTTGCAGGAGGTGGCCGTGCTGTCTCCGCCCGACGAGCCGCAACCCCAGCCCGACAGCGGCGTGGGTGACGACCGCCTGCGCCTCATGTTCACCTGCTGCCACCCGGCCTTGGCTCTCGAGTCCCAGGTAGCCCTCACCCTCAGGACATTGGCGGGCATGACGACGGGCGAGATCGCTCGAGCCTTCCTGATCGGCGAGCCGGCCATGGCTCAGCGGTTGGTGCGGGCAAAAAAGAAGATTCGCAATGCCGGCATCCCGTTTCGGGTGCCGCCGCCGCACCAGTTGGTAGATCGGACCGGGGCGGTGCTCTCCGTCCTCTACCTCTTGTTCAACGAGGGCTACTCGGCCAGCACGGGCGCTGATCTGGTGCGCCATTCCCTCTCGGACGAGGCGATTCGGCTCACCCGCCTGCTCTGCACGCTCATGCCGGACGAACCGGAGGCACTGGGGCTCCTGGCCCTGATGTGCCTGCACCATGCCCGCCGGATGACCCGGGTGGACTCCGCCGGCGACTTGGTCTTGCTGGAGGACCAAGATCGCTCTCTGTGGGATAGCGCGGCCATCGCCGAGGGCGGCCAGCTGCTCGAAGCGGCCCTGCGTCTGCGCCGCCCCGGTCCATTCCAGATACAGGCGGCCATCGCGGTTTGCCATGCTCAGGCGGTGCCTGCGGCCGACACGGACTGGCGCCAGATCGCCGGTCTCTATGGGGAATTGGCGCGTCTGGCCCCGTCCCCGGTGGTGGAACTGAACCGAGCCGTGGCGGTCGCCATGGCCGAGGGTCCAGCCGCCGGCTTGGACCTCCTGGACCAACTGGAGGATCGTCCAACGCTGGCTTCCTATCATTTGCTTCCCGCCGCCAGGGCCGATCTTCTGCGCCGGTTGGATCGCCACGATGAGGCGGCTTCGGCCTATACACAGGCGCTCGGGCTGGTGGTCACCGATGCCGAACGCCGGTACCTCGAGCGCCGATTGGCCGAGGTCAGTTCGCATGCATGATCACCGTGTCGCTTGACAGGACTCGACCCGGTGGTAAACGATCGTTTGCATGGTGAAGGGCCGGCTGGTTCGTGCTGCACCCAATGGAGCGCGCCCATGACCGGGTCCGCTCAGAGTGCGATCCGCGCCCCGGATCGCAAGGAGGCCATCGCTCAGGCCTCAGCCGAACTCTTTGCCGAGAGGGGCTTTGCGGCCGTCGGTATTGATGACATCGGTGCTGCGGTCGGCATCACGGGTCCAGCCATCTATCGGCACTTTGCCGGGAAGGAAGCGCTCTTGGGCGCCGTCATCCTCGGTCTTTTGGAGGAGTTCGTTCGGCGCGCCGAGGACGTGAGTGCAACCGTCGAAGAAGGTACCGGGAGCGCCGACCCACTGGCTGATCTGGTGGCCGGTTCGGTCGACATCGCCCTGGACAGCCCGGCTCAGGTGGCGACCTACATCCGGGAGCGGGGTCGACTATCAGGGGAGATGGCCCGGCAGGCGGCAGTCCACGCCCGGCAACTCCGAGGCATCTGGGAGTCGATACTGCGCCAGGAGTTCCCCACCCTGCCCAGTGAGCTGGTGGCCGTCCGTCAGGAAGCAGTGCTGGGTGTGACCGGAGCCATGACGCTCTTGCGCACCGGAGTCGTCCGGCCACGCCTCGACGAGCTCTTGATCGAGGCCTCGTTGCGCATGCTCCGGATGCCGGCCGCCGCGCCCACTACTGGCACTCCACAACACGTAGAACCGAGCTGGCAGCCACAGATCAGCCGCCGCGAAGCGATCTTGAATGCCGCCCTGACCCTCATGCGGGTCAAGGGGTATGCCGGTGTTGGCATCGACGAGATTGGGGAGGCCGCCGGGATCTCGGGCCCGGCCGTCTACCGGCACTACGCCAGCAAGTCCGACATCCTGCTGGATGCCTACGATCGCGTGGGCTCCCGGGTCGCGGTCGGGGTGGAATCGGCTCTGGATGGAGCCACCGGTCCGACCGACGCGTTGCGGCGGCTTATCGACTCGTACGTGACGATTGCCTTTGACAATGTCGATCTGATTATCGCCACCGGTCAGGAGGGGGCCGCCCTACCCAAAGCCGAGCGACCCCGTCTGGTTCGTCAACGTCGCGACATCGCCGAGAGCTGGATCCGCGTCGTGCTCGAGCTCCGAAGTGACCTCACCGAACCTGAAGTGCGAATGCATGTGGCCAGCGTCTTTCCCATGGTCAATCACGTGGCCCAATTGCCGGCCCGCGAAATCGACCGTGTGCCCGAAGTGAAGGCCCTGGTCGGAGAATTACTGGTGGGCGCCCCGGCCTAAGCGAGAGCGGGCTCCGTTGACCGCTCCCGCCGTGGTTATATCTGTCCTGCTGGCCATCGCGGCCGTGGCTGCCTTTTCCTACGCCTGGAGTATCGGCAACGTAAATCTGGAGCCGTTCTACGGTGCGGCCGCCCGCAGCATGTCCATGAGTTGGCACAATTTCATATTTGGAGCGGTGGATCCCTGGGGCACCGTGTCGGTGGACAAGCTTCCGGGTGCCCTCTGGGTCCAGGCGTTGTCGCTCCGACTCTTCGGATTCCATCTGTGGGCGATCGTGCTGCCCCAGGTGGTCGAAGGGACGCTCACGGTTCTTGTGCTCTATCGGGCCGTGCGCCGACTGGCCGGATGCGGGGCAGGACTCGTGGCGGCGGCCGCGGTGGCATTGAGTCCGGCCGTCATCTTGTTGGACCGGGGGAACATCTCCGACTCGCTTCTGATCTTGTGTTTAGTGCTGGCCGCAGACGCCTGTTCCAGCGCATTGGTGAATGGTCGGGCCCGCTCAATGCTCTGGGCCGGCCTCTGGGTTGGGCTGGCCTTCCAGGCGAAGATGGTGCAGGCCTGGTTGGTGCTGCCTGCCCTGTACCTGGCCTATTTGGTGGCTGCTCCGGCCGCCTCGTTCCTGCGCCGTCTCGGTCACGTGGCACTCTCGGCGTTGGTCGTGTTGGTGGTGTCGCTGAGCTGGATGACGGCAGTGTCCGCCTTCCGGCGCTTCGATTGCCTGGTGCCCATCCGCCGGATACCGGCAAAGGGGTAAGCCCAGTTCTGGCCCGTGTTAACGCTCGTTGACATTGGGCTCAGGATCCCGTAGCGTTCCCACTGCTCGAATCGTGCCGGATGCGCGCTTTTCAGTAAACGATCGAAAACGAAGGGAACGACCATGTCAGAACGGGTATTTGTCATCGGGGTCGGAATGACCAAGTTCGAGAAGCCGGGCTCGAAGGACTGGGACTACCCGGACATGGGTCGCGAGGCGGGCGAGAAGGCCCTGGCCGACGCCGGAGTTCCCTACAGCGAGATCGAGGAAGCCTTCTTGGCCTACTGCTACGGCGACTCCACAGCCGGGCAGCGCGCCCTCTACGAGTTGGGGCTGTCGGGCATCCCGGCCATCAACGTAAGCAACAACTGCTCGACCGGTAGTTCGGCGCTGTACCTCGGCCGCAAGTTCATTGCGGGCGGGCTGGCCGACTGCGTCCTGGCCCTCGGCTTCGAGAAGATGGAGAAGGGCAGCCTCGGCATGAAGTACACCGACCGCACGCTGCCCCTCGACAAGCACTTCAACGTCATGAACGAGATCCGTGGCTTCGCCGGGGGACCTCCGGCGGCCCAAATGTTCGGCAACGCCGGCCGTGAGTACATGGAAAAGTACGGCGTGAAAGCTGAGTCGTTCGCCCGTATCGGCGAGAAGAACCATCGTCACTCGGTCAACAACCCCTACAGCCAGTTCCAGGACGAGTACACGTTGGAGGACATCCTCAACGCCCCCATGATCCACGACCCGCTGACCAAGCTGCAGTGCTGCCCTACCTCGGACGGTGGCGCGGCCGCCGTGCTGGCCAGCGAGCGATTCGTCAAGCAGCACGGACTGGAAGCTCGCGCCGTCGAGATCGTGGGTCAGGCCATGACCACGGACTTCGAGTCATCCTTCAACGGCTCGGACATGAGCCTGGTCGGCTTCGACATGACCCGGGCCGCCGCCCAGGCCGTCTACAAGGAATCGGGGCTTGGGCCCGAAGATGTCGACGTGATCGAACTGCACGACTGCTTCAGTGCCAATGAGCTCATCACGTACGAGGGTCTCGGACTCTGCGAGGAAGGCAAGGCGGGCGAGCTCATCGACTCCGGGGCCGTCACCTACGGCGGCAAGGTCGTGGTCAACCCGTCCGGTGGATTGATCTCCAAGGGCCACCCCCTCGGTGCCACCGGGCTGGCCCAGTGCTCTGAGCTCACCTGGCAGCTGCGCGGTGAGGCTGACAAGCGTCAGGTCGACGGAGCATCCGTTGCCCTCCAACACAACCTTGGCCTCGGCGGCGCCGCCGTCGTGACCATGTACCGAAAGGACAGCTGAACCATGTTGCAGGACAGAGTTGCCATCATCACCGGTGGCGGTCGCGGTATCGGCCGTGAGCACGCCCTTCTCTTCGCCTCACTGGGCGCCAAAGTGGTCGTCAACGACCTCGGCGGAGCCATTGACGGATCGGGCGCCGACGTTTCGGCGGCTCAGGCCGTGGTGGACGAGATCGTGGCTGCGGGTGGTCAGGCTGTCGCCAGTACGGACAGCGTCACCTCCTTCGACGGAGCCAAGGCCATCGTCGACCTCGCTGTGTCGACCTTCGGTGATCTCCACGTCGTGGTGAACAACGCCGGTATCCTGCGCGACCGCATGCTTGTCAGCATGAGCGAGCAGGAATTCGACGACGTGATTTCGGTGCACCTCAAGGGGACCTTCAACATCACCCGCCACGCGGCCGAGGTGTGGCGTGAGGCGGCCAAGACAGGAAACATCGTCGACCGGGCCATCGTGAACACCAGCTCGGGTGCCGGCCTCCACGGCAACGTGGGCCAGACCAACTATTCAGCCGCCAAGGCGGGTATTGCCGCCATGACCGTGGTCAACGGCATGGAGCTCAACCGCTACGGCGTCCGGGCCAACTGCATCGCGCCGGTGGCTCGCACCCGCCTCACCCTGCAGACTCCCGGCCTCGGTGAGGCCATGGGCAAGCACGTGTTCGACCCCGAGAACATCTCGCCGCTGGTGGCCGTCCTGGCTGCTGAGACGTGCCCCTTCAACGGCCAGGTGTTCAGTGTCTATGGTGGTTCGGTCGGCATCTACGGTGGCTGGTCCATTGCCGAAGAGGTCTCGAGCGACGACCGTTGGACCGTGGAGTCACTGGCCACAGCTATGGACAAGTTGCCTCGCACCGTGGAGGTCAACAGCCAGATGACCAAGCTCATTCAAGCCATGCAGGGCTGAACACGCAGCACCAGGTGAACTAGCAAGGGGGAGGGATGGCACCAACGTCGACGAGCGCCGCATTGCGTGATGCGCTGGCGGAGGCCGAGGTGCATCCCCTCCTTTGCGCCGTAGCTCACCTAACCGGTGACCTCAGTGTGTTGCGGCCCGACCTGGCGCCGGACCAGCTGCAGATGCTGGTCCCGGGTCGAGGGCTCAACTCCGAGCAGGAAGAGGAAGCCCGAGCCCTAGCCGCCCAAGCGCTGCTTGATCACGGAGCGGCGGGCGACCCAGAGCGACTCCTGACCCAAGACGAATTGCGTCAGATTTTCGATTTCCTGGTCAGTCCGTCGGCTACCCCGAAGTGGTCTGAGTTCCTGACCGAAGAACTGGCATTGGCGGGTACGGACCCCCGCGCTCCGAGCTGGCACGTGGCCGACCTGCCGGACGCCAGAGGACTCCGCTGCGCCATTGTCGGTGCCGGGGTTTCCGGATTGGCCGCGGCCCACCGCCTGCGCCAGGCCGGAGTCGAGGTGGCTGTTTTCGAGAAGAACGCCGACGTGGGTGGGACCTGGCTGGAGAACACGTATCCCGGCTGCCGGGTCGATGTGCCAAACCAGCTGTACAGCTTCTCGTTCGCCCAGACCGACGAATGGGCTGGGAGGTTCTCCGCGCAACCCGATCTGTTGGCCTACGTGCAAAAGGTCACCGCCGACCTGGCCCTGACCCCCTGCATCGCATTTTCGACCGAAGTCACCGAAGCCCGCTACCTGGACGGGGACCAGAAGTGGGAGGTTGACCTACGGGGCGCCAACGGATCGATTCGGACCGAGCGCTTCGATCTACTGATCTGCGCCGTGGGCCAACTCAATCGGCCTTCCTTCCCGGCCATCGATGGACAGGCGTCGTTTGCCGGTGCCTCGTTCCATTCGGCCCGTTGGGATCATTCCGTCTCCCTGGCCGGCCAGCGGGTGGCGGTGATCGGGACCGGGGCCAGTGCGGCCCAGTTCGTCCCGACGGTGGCGGACCAGGCGAGCCAGGTGGACATCTACCAGCGGACCCCTCCGTGGTTGTTGCCCACCGAGAACTACCGGGAACCATTCTCGGCCACCTACGGTCACCTGCTCTCTCTGGTCCCGACGTACGGACGCTGGGATCGACTCTGGCAGTTCTGGCTCATGCACGAAGGACTGCTCCCGACGGCTCGAGTGGATCCTGAATGGAAAGACAAGACCCTCTCGGTCAGTCCGGCCAACCAATTTGTGCGGGACATGTTGATTGAGATCCTGCGGACGCAGGTCGACGACCCTGAATTGCTCGAGAAGATGACTCCGCAGTTTCCACCCTTTTCCAAGCGTGGGCTGCGGGACGACGGAATTTGGGCGGCCACTTTGCAGCGTCCCCACGTCAACGTGATCACTGAGACCATCGCCGAGGTGATCGAATCTGGTATCCGGACCGTGGATGGCGTTGACCACCCGGCCGACGTGGTGATCTATGGCACCGGATTCGCGGCGTCCCAATTCATGACGCCGATGCGCGTGGTGGGCGCCGACGGGGTGGAACTCAACGAGCAATGGGACGGTGACGCCCGGGCCTACCTGGGTATGACCATTCCCACCTTCCCGAATTTCTTCATGCTGTACGGCCCCAACACCAATCTGGTGGTCAACGGCAGCATCATTGTGATGGTCGAATGCCAGGTCCGCTACATCGTCGAGGCACTGGGCGAAGTCCTCGGGCGCGGCCTTCGCACCATGGTGTGCCGGCCCGAGGTGCACGACGCCTACAACGTCGAGATCGACGCCGGCAACCGGCTCATGGCCTGGGGCGTGGCCGATGTTCCGAGTTGGTACAAGAACGCTCTGGGACGGATCTCGCAGAATTGGCCCTACGGACTGCTCGAATATTGGGAACGCACCCGTCAGCCCGACCTGGCTGACTACGAACTGCGCTGAGTCGATGGTCAGCGCGGAGATGACCGAGATGTTGGCGCTCATCCCGACCGACTTCGCTGATCCATCCGCCGACTATCACCAGGTGCGCGCGATGTTGGCGCCTTTCCACGGCCATGCGGTTCCGTCCGAAATTGTGGTGCGGGAAGCGGTGTTCGGTGGTGTCCGAGCTGCTTGGTATGAATATGGCAACGGGGCGCCGGATGAAGGCGTGGCGTTCCACTGTCACGGTGGAGGCTTGGTGTCCTGTCCACTCGATGCGTACCACTTCTACGGCGCCATGCTGGTCGAGCAGCTCGGGCTCCGGGTCGTCCAACCGGACTACCGGTTGGCACCCGAGCATCCCTATCCGGCCGCACAGGAGGACTGCTTGGCCGCCTACGAAGGGCTCATTGCCAGCGGGATCGATACGTCGAAGTTGGTGGTTATGGGTGACTCCTGTGGTGGGGGACTGGCACTCACCACGCTCATTGGTGCGCTCCAGAAAGGCTTACCGATGCCGGCCTGTTTCGTGTCCGTCTCGGGCTGGTTTGACCTTTCGGTGGCGGATCCGAACGAGGGAGCGGGGGACCCCTTCCTCACAGCCCAGTGGGTCCGCAATCGGGGGATGGACTACACACAAGGCCGAGTCCCATTGGACGATCCGTCGGTGTCTCCCGCCTACGCCGATCTGGCCGGGCTCCCTCCATTGTTCTTGCCCGTAGGCCAACATGACACGCTCCGTGAAGGGGTACTCCAACTGGCTGCGGCGGCGATGGAGGCCGGCGTTGCGGTGACGATCGAATCCTGGCCCGGTGCCGTGCACGGCTGGCAGGGCCTGGTCGGCGTCGGTGTTCCCGAAGCGACGGCGATCTGGGCCCGGACTCGAACCGTGATCCACCGGTCATTCGAGCGAGCGGCCAGCGGGCAATAGATCCGCGGTTGTTCTAACGTCGAGGTTCATCACCGCGCCATGCCGATTATCGGCACATGGGGGGCGTACCCACTGCGGAGCAAGCAAGTTCCGCCGAACCGAGGAGACCAGCACCATGGCTCATGACATTGCCGGCGACATTCGCATCGATCCACGCATCAAGGCCATTCTCTCGTTCATTCCAGGGATCCGATCTACGGACGCTGAGAGTCGTGAGGCCATGATGGAGGAGGCAAACTCTGTGGCCGCCAAGGAGGCTCGAGTGGCCATGACGGCCTTCATGGATCTCTGTGACAGCGAGGAGTTCGCACCATCGGCCGGACTACGGGTCCACACAGAGGACATCGTGTCGGCGCCCGATGGCAACACCATCAAATTGCAGGTCATCCGTCCCGACAACGCCGAGACATTGGCCTGCGTCTATTACATCCATGGGGGCGGGATGGCGTCCCTCTCGTGCTTCGACGGCATGTACCGAGGGTGGGGAAAGATCATCGCGGCCAACGGCGTGGCCGTGGTCATGGTCGATTTTCGCAATTCGGTCGAGCCGTCATCAGCGCCCGAAGTGGCGCCATTCCCGGCCGGGCTCAACGACTGCATTTCCGGACTCAAGTGGGTGGTGGCCAATGCGGCGCACCTCAACATCGATCCAGACCGCATTGTGGTCGCCGGTGAAAGTGGCGGAGGAAACTTGACCCTGGCCACGGGTCTCAAGCTCAAGCGCGACGGTGAGCTGGGACTGGTGAAGGGTCTCTACGCGCTCTGCCCGTACATTGCCGGAGAGTGGCCGCAGGACAGCCTGCCTTCGTCGACCGAGAACAACGGCATTCTGCTTGACCTGCATAGCAATCGCGGTGCCATGGGATATGGAATGGAGGCGTTCAATGAGCGCAACCCCCTGGCCTGGCCGCTGTTCGCCACCGTCGATGATGTCACCGGCTTTCCTCCCACCGTTATCAGTGTGAACGAGTGCGATCCGCTGCGGGATGAGGGCTTGGCCTTCTACCGGCTCCTCCTGCAGGCGGGCGTGCCGGCACGGGGCCGCCAGATGATGGGCACGATGCATGGCACAGAGATCTTTACGATCGCCTGCCCTGACGTCAGCCGGGACACGGCACGGGACATCGCCGCCCTGGCCCGGGACTGACGCTCGGGAGCTTCTCGCTTCAGGCGCTGAGCGCGTTGCGGAGTTCGGTCAACGACAGAACGGCCGTGACGTGGCCGCCGCATTGCTGGCAATCCTGGGTATGGCGCCATGAACGGATGAGCCGTGATCCCTCGGGATTCAAGAAGACGGTGAAGGCCTCAGAATCCGATTCCAGCTGAAGGCGAAAATAGGGCCGCCAGCCCGTGGCCACGGCATGGTCACCGACCTCGATCTCCTTGAGGATCCGACGGAACCGCATGGCGTTGGGTTCGAAGACCCAGGTGCTGTGGCACGACTCGAGGGTGATGACGTCCATGGCTTCACCATGGTCCGGCCGGCTTGCCGTGCTCGTAGTGAATGCTGGCAATCGGCGTAGGGTTTTGTTGCAGTTTCGTGACACTGCCGATGCGGTGGCTCAGGCGGTTCGAAGCTCCGTTATTTCGGCCATCTCGGTGTCGTCGTCGCCCATGTCCTCAAGGTTCCGCTGGGCCGGCTCGGGCAGGACGGTTGTCACCAGGAACCCGAGGATGGCGGCCACTCCGGCTACCGCCAGCAGTCCCCGCAATCCGATGTGGTCTTCCAGCACGGGCACCAAGAACACGCCGACGAAGGCGCCGAGTTTGCCGATACCGGCGGCCATGCCGTGTCCGGTCGTACGAACGCTGACTGGAAACACCTCTGACGGCAGCACGAACGTGGTCGTATTGGGCCCGAACTCAATAAAGAAATAACTCAGGCCGAGGACCGTGAGGAACGGGGCCACGTGCTCGGTCAGCGCCGGTACGGCGGCCAGGGTGAGAAAGGCCACGGCCATCACGGAGAATCCGATGAACTGCAGACGCTTGTGTCCGATGCGATCCATGCGCATGACGGCCAGGATGTAGCCGGGCACGGCGAAGAGGACAAACATGCCGAGCGACCAGGCCAGCTTGGTCTCGATGGAGGCGGTGGGATTGACCTGCTTCAAAATGGCAGGCAGCGAAAGGGTGTTGCCGTAGTAGGCGTAGTCGAACAGGAACCAGGATCCCGCCGTGCCAAGGATGAGCATCAACATGCGCGGGTTGGTCAGGAACTCGCCGAGGCGGAGGCGGGCGCCGGTGGCTCCCGCAGTTGTCGGCTGACTGATCACGCCGTTGGAGAACTGGGTCAGATCCTTGGCGGCCCGACTGGCCTCGCCCTGCACCTGGGCCAGGTAACGAGGGGACTCGGGCATCTTCGAGCGCAGGTACACCACGGCGGCTGCGGGCACCGCACCCAGGCCGAGGAGGATGCGCCATGTCACGTCGTCGCCGAGGCCGGACGACAGGAGAACCAGGGCCACCAAGGGACCAACGATGAGACCGAGGGCCTGCATGGAAAAGACCATCCCGACCAGGCGGCCCCTGTCCTTGCGGTTGGAGTACTCGCTCATGAGCACAGCGGACACGGGGTAGTCCCCGCCGATGCCCAGCCCGAGGACGAGGCGGGCGGCCACCAGCCAGTAGAAGCTGGGAGCGAACGCCGAGGCCAGGGCGCCGAAGATCATGATGACCGCTACGGTCACGTAGACCTTCTTGCGGCCGATGACGTCGGCGATGCGACCAAAGATGAAGGCACCCACAAAGGCGCCCAGGATGGCCGCGCCCGTCACCCAGCTGGTCTGCAGGGTGCTCAGGTGCCATTGCACGGCCACCAGGGCGGCCGCGGTGCCGATGACGAAGAGGTCATAGGCATCGGTGAAGAAGCCGACGCCGGAGACAATGACCGTACGACGGTGGAACTTGCTGGCCGGTGCGTCATTGAGGAGGTCGGTGACGGTCTGACCCTCTTGACCTGGACTTTCAGCGCCTACGACCCCAATGGGCTTGAAGGGTGTGACTGTCTCCCGCTCACGGATGCTCATCACTGGCCACTCTTGTTGGCGCACTTGAACCCCACACCATCTGAAAGTGAACGTTACGCGAACTAAACGCGAATTCTTGGTGCTCGACCCCAGTAACCTACGGACGCCATGGCAGCGGAACCACCAGCGATCGAGCTCATCGACACCCGGGTCACCCAACTCTTTGCCCTGGTCTCCGAGGCGCTGGCGGGAGCTACTGAGGCCCTTTTGAGCAACGATGCGGCCACCGGCATCGCCGTGGTCGACGGCGATCAGACGGTCGACGATCTCACGGCCGACGTGGAGCTGCTGGTCTGGCAGCAGATTGACGAGGCATCCACAACGAGCGCGACCCTGCGCCATCTGGTCGGCGTGCTGCTCATCCTGCCCGAGTTGGAGCGATCCGGCGACCTGGCCGAACACATTGCCCAACGTGCCGTGACCAATTTGGGAGCGGAGATGAGCCCGCTCAGCCGGGGCATCGTCCAACGGATGGCCGAGGTGGCACTCGAGATGTGGCGCGACGCGGCGGACGCCTACGGCGACCGCTCGGCCCGGTCCGAGGAGCTGGCCGAGGCGGATGAAGAGATCGACATCCTCCATGAGCGCTTGACCAAAGAGATCGCCGGGGAATCGATGCCGACGGCCATCAGCGCCCAGGTGACCTTGCTGGCTCGTTTCTACGAGCGCTTGGGCGATCACGCGGTCAACCTGGCCCGCAGGGTCGAGATGCTCCAGCGGCCCCCGCTGACCTGACCGGACTTCGGCAGTACATTTCGGCCATGAGATTGAAGGCGCCGGGGGTAGCGAGTGGACTGCTGGCCGCAGTCTGCGTTCTGGTGGCGGCAGGAGTACCGGCTGGGGCGGCTGTGGGCACCCATGGGCCGGCCCTCGTGAACTCGGTCCATGCCGACGCGCCGTATCCGGTGCTCTACAGCACGGTCAGTGTGGGTCCCAAGCCGATTACCGACCCCTCGGCGCCGCCGGCGGGGGCCAATATCTGGTCCTGCAAGCCGTCGGCCCAGCATCCGGACCCGGTCATCCTGGTTCACGGGCTAGGGGCCACCATGGCGGAGAACTGGGGCACTATGGCGCCGCTCCTGGCCGACAACGGCTACTGCGTCTACGCCCTGACCTACGGCCTGGACCCCGGCGAGCCCTATGTCGGGGGCGTCGAAGCCATGGAGACCAGCAGCCTGCAATTGGCCGCCTTGGTGTCCCGGGTCTTGGCCAGCACCGGTGCCGCCAAGGTCGATCTGGTGGGCCATTCCGAAGGCACGGTGATGCCGCAATACTACCTCAAGTTCGAGGGCGGGGCGGCCAAGGTGAATCGCTACGTCGCCATCACCCCGCTCTACCAAGGGACCAGCCTCGACGGGTTCTCGGCCCTGCTGGCCACGCTGGAGAAGGCGCTGCCGAGCGCGACGGCGCCGGTGACCGGCGCGGTGACCAAGGTGTGCGGATCGTGCCAGGAGTTCCTGACGGGATCTCCCTTTCTCACCCATCTGTATGCCGACGGTCACTACGCCGTACCGGGTGTGACCTACACGACGATCATGACCAAGTACGACGAATTGGTGTCGCCGTACACGTCAGGGCGTCTGAACGCGCCGAACGCCACCAACATCGTGGTGCAGAACCAGTGTGCGACTGACTTCTCGGAGCATCTGACCATGGCCTTCGACCCGGTAGTGGCTCAGGACGTGCTTAACGCGCTCGACCCGGGCCAGGCCCAGCCGGTGCCGTGCACCTTGGTAGTGCCCGGCGTCGGTGCGCCCTGGTTCAAGTGAGATCAGTTCGGCCCGAGAGCATCGATCCCAGCTGATCGGCCAACGCCACGGCCACTACACAGCGATCCTGGGTGATGGGCAGCGCCGGCGTGGGGGTGAGAATGAAGGTGCCCACGTTGCGCCCGCCGCCCCGGACCGGTAACTCGACCTGGCGGGTGGGCAGGCCGGCCGATGCCGTCGGCCAGCGCAGGGGGTTGAGACGGACGGTGCCATCGGGATCGATGCGGGCGCCCTTGCCGGTCGGTGGGTCCCAGACGAAACGGCAATCCTGCAGCGACAGGAGATCGCGCAGCTCGGCCGCCACCGCCATGAGCACGAAGTCGGGCTCTTCACCTCCGGCGATGCGCTCGGCCATGTCATGAATCCGACCCAACTCCTGCCGACCCTCCACGGCGGCGGCCCGGTGGCGTTGACCACGGGCGGCCAGCTCGCCGACCAGGAGGCCGACGATGAGGAAGAGGATCTCCGTCGTCAGGTCCCGATTCGCGCTGATGCGGAACGATTGGTAGGGCACGGTCAAGAAGAAGTCGAAGGAGATGGCCGCCACTGCGGCGCACACGGCCCCGGCCAGTCGACGGCCCGACGAAGCGACGGCCACGGTGATGAGCACCAGGATCAGGGCGTCATCGGCGGTATCGAGGTGGCCCCGGCCCGGAATGAGCAGGAGGGCACCGGCGATCGGTGCGACACCGGGTACCAACCAGTGCAGCAGCGGATGGCGCAGCCACCCGGGCCGGGCGGGTTGCATTAGGCCCGGTCGCTCGGTTCGGAGGTGGAGAGGATCTCGTAGAGCGGATTGATCATGGCCAACATGCCGTGATGCTTGCCGACCGTCGACTCCACCGTGAGCAGCGTGCCGCTGCGGATGCCGGGAATCGAACGGCGTCCGAGGAAGACCAGGGTGATGGCCTCGCCGCTGTTGTCCACGATGACGCACTCCAGGGTTGACACCCCGGACCAGGGCTGCACACGCAGCGTCTTGACCCGGCCCGAGATTTTGGCGTGGCGCCGCCACTGCAGGGCTGAGATGGGCGTGACCCCGTCAATGGTGGGCAACGGGAACACGGGCAGGTCAACCGGAGCGGGTGCGACGGGTTTTTCACCGGTGTGCCCCGGCGCCACGGCTGCAATGAGCGCGGCTTCGAACGGTTCGATGCCGGGCGCCACCAGGAAGGGCACGATGGTGGCGTTGACGTGGGAAAGCTGGCTCACGAAGTCGACGATGTAGTCGGCGGTCTGGTCGTGGAGGATACGGCGCAGCGCCTTGCCATAGGAACGGCGGGGCAGGAGCATGCTGACTTCGGTCTCGCCGTCAGCTAATTCAGCCGCCAGTTCCAGCGCGGCCCGGCCGAGGCGGCGGTCCGGGCAATCGATGACATCGAGCGGCAACTGGGTCAGGCCGACCCGCTGCCAGCGCTCCATCAGATTCTGGGCCCGGGCTTCATCGATATTGAAGTGCACGGCCCGCAGGTCATCGGGCGAGAGGGTGCGGGCGTACTGGATGGCCCGAGCGGCGGCCAGGTCGATACGGTCGATCAGGATGACCACCACATGGCGGCGCAGGATGCGCGCCTCGCAGGCCGCCACCGCCGCTCCCTCTTCGAGCACGGTGTCTTCGGTCCGGTACTGGCGGTTGGTCCGCACGAGGGCGTAGACGAGAGCCGGCATGACGACGACGACCACCCAGGCTCCGTTGAGGAACTCGGTGGCGGCGAAGACGATGACAACGACAATGCACACCACGGCGGCGAAACCGCTGACGGCGGCCTGCAGGCGCCAGTGCGCCTCACGGTGTGTCCAGTGATGCTTGAACATGCCGGCGCCCGCCATGGTGAAGCCGGTAAAGACGCCGATGGCGTACATCGGGATGAGGGCGGCCACCTTGGCCTGGGTGGCCACGAGCAACAGGATGGACGCGCCGGCCAGGAGCAGAATGCCGTTGGAGAAGACGAGGCGGTGGCCGCGGACCGTGAGCTTCCGCGGCAGAAATGAGTCCTCGGCGACGAAGCTGACCAAGAAGGGGAATCCGGTAAAGCTCGTGTTGGCGGCGAGAATCAGAATCAGCGCGGTGGCCGTTTGCAGCATGTAATAGAGGACGTTGCCGAAGGCGCCCGAGCCGTAGACCAGCTTGCCGATTTCGGAGAGCACGGTGGGTGTGCCCGAGACGAACGGGACGGCGTGGGTGAAGGCGGCGAGCGACGAGACCCCGATGAACAGCGTGCCCAAGATGGTGCTCATGAGCACGAGCGTGGTCCGGGCGTTGCGGGGCTGCGGATCGCGGAAGATGCTGACCCCGTTGGAGATGGCCTCGGTGCCGGTCATGGCCGAGCTGCCGTTGGCGAAGCCCTTGAGGAGATAGAAGGCGGTGATGCCGAGGATGAGGCCCCCGCTGGCATGGCCCAGTGGCAGGTGGGCCGAGCCGTGCGAGGCGTGATGCAGCGTGCCCGAGATCTTCTTGACGAAACCCGAGATGATGAGAACGGCCATGTTGGCGATGAAGAAGTACGTCGGGAGGGCGAACACCTTGCCGGCTTCGCGCAGGCCGCGCAGATTGCCGAAGGCCAACAGGACCACGAAGAAGATGGACATGGGCAGCGCGTCGCTGACCTTGAGGGAGGGGAAGGCCGAAATGATGGCGTCGGCCCCGGCGGCGACCGAGACAGCAACGGTGATGGTGTAGCTGATGAGCAGAGCCGCCCCGGCCACCTGGGCCACATTGGGTCCGAAGTTGTCGCGGCTGACCACGTAGGAACCGCCGGCCTTGGGATAGGACCGCACCACATCTCGGTACAGGATGGTGACGACGGCGAGCACAGCCAGAATGGCGCCGGTGATCGGCGTGACAATTGAGAAGGCCACCAGCCCGGCCACCGGCACGAGGATGCGCAGGATCTCCTCGGTGGCATAGGCCGCCGACGACATCACATCGGAGGAGAGCACGGCCAGGGCCGTTGGCTTGCCCAGACGCTGCCCCTCCAGCTGGTCGTTGACCAGCGGTGGGCCGAGCAGCTTGCGCTTGACCCGGTAGCTGAACGTCTCGGGGAGTTGGGCCGTCTTGGTGGTGAAGGTGCGACCCGGGGCCTTGGTCAGCGTGGGCTGAGGGCGTGTGCCGAGAACGCCGGTTGGTGGAGCGTCGGCGGTGCGGCCGTCGGGACTCATTGGGGAGTGTCTACCGCGCCACGCACTGCCGTGGGAAACGTCCTAGGCCTGGCTGGAAACGATGTCGATCGGCGTGCCGGGCGGGATGTCGGCCAGCTGAGCCAGATCGGCGTCGTGCAAGCGGATGCACCCGTGGGAGATGGCGGCCCCGGTGGTGCCGATCAGCGAGTCGTCGTAGGAGGAGATGGGGCCGTGAATGGCGATGATGGCGTCGCCCGAGGCCTGCCAATCGGTGATGGTGTCCGAGTGGGCCGACGTGACCAGCACGAAGGGCCCGTAGCCGGCGTTGGGGGCGGCTGCCTGCATGGTCATGAAGTAGTGACCCGTGACGGTCGGCTCGTCGGGTGCGCCGATGCCGGCGGGAAAGTCGTCGATCTCTTGCCCCAGCTTGTAGACGGTCAGGCGTTCGGTGCTCAAGTCCACCACAATGCGATAGGGCGTGTAGGAGATCGACACGTCACTGAGCGGTACCCAGGTGGTGGAGCCGTTGGGCCGCTGGGCCAGACGCACCTCGACCCAATTCGGCTTCGATGCGATGACGGGGAGGATGGAGGGGTAGCCGTACCAGTTGGACGGGACCTCCAAGGTTTCGGGTGCTCCGGGCTCGGGCGAGCCCGGTATGGCGCCGTGGGTGAGGGCCACCATGGTCATGCCGGCCGGTGCGGTGAGCCCGGCCACCACGGCCTTGTGCACCTTGGGCGCAGGCGGCGATGCCGGTGCCGGCTTGGCCACGGCGTGCGGTGACGCACACGACGCGGTGGCGACGGCGAGCCCGGCCACGGCGACCAGGAGGCCGAGGCGGTGGGAGAGACGAGTGCGTCGCTGGTTCGAATGCGGGCGTGGAATGTCGTACAGGGTACCGGTGTGCCGACCGGCGCTCAGGGCGGCCCTGACATGGCGTGTGCGCTGTCAGACTCTTGCGGTGACCGACGATCGACAGCGCATCAGCTCGGGTTCGCCCTTCGAGCCCACCATCGGGTTCAGCCGGGCCGTCCGGGTGGGGGACCGGGTACTGGTGTCAGGCACCGGGCCCATCTGGCCCGACGGATCGTGCCCGGACGACGCCGAGGCGCAGGCCCGTCGTTGCCTCGAGATCATCGCCGGAGCTTTGGCCGAGGCCGGGGCCGGCCTCGAGGACGTGGTGCGGACCCGTATGTTCCTGACCTCGGTGGCGGCGGCCGATGGGGTGTCGGCGGCGCACGGAGCGGTCTTCGGTTCGATCCGGCCAGCCGCCACCATGGTGGTCGTCGCTGCGCTGCTCGATCCGGGCTGGCAGGTCGAGATTGAGGCCGAAGCTGTTATGCGGCCATCGCCGCGAACGTCTCCATGACGATGGTGGCGCCGCGGAGGTCGCCCACCAGACCTGGGTACATGCGGTTCATCACATAGGAGACGGCGAGATCCATGTCCTGGTCGATGACGATGATGGAGCCGCCGTAGCCACCCCAGTAGCAGGCTCGAGGTCCCAGCGGCATGATCTCGTTGCCCAGGCCGTACCCCATGCCGAAGCGGATGGCGGTACCCAGCACCTTGTCGATGCCGTTGGCCTGCTCCTTGAAAATGAGGTCGGTGGTGGCCTCGGACATGAGCGTCACGCCGCGCGCAGTTCCCCGTCCGGCAATGACGGACTGAATGGCGGCAACTGAGCGGGCGTTGCCCTGGCCGTTGGCGGCGGGGATTTCGGCCCGGCGCCACCATTCGTTGTGCGCCATGGAGGCGTCGACCGGTGGATTGAGGAAGGTCTTCTTCAGAAGCTCGGAGACGCCCATGCCACTGGTGTCGGGAGGCGGCGGAGGGATGACGTTGGAAACACGATGGTCCTCGCCCTCGGGCAGGCCAATGAAGAAGTCGGCCTCCAAGGGCTTGGCTACTTCGCGGGCGAACCAGGCGCCGATGGATTCGCCGGTGATACGACGGATGACTTCGCCGATCAGGTAGCCCTGGGTGATGGCGTGGTAGCCCGACGCAGTGCCGGGCTCCCACCACGGTGTCTGCGCGGCCAGCAGCGACGTGCAGCGTTCCCAATCGGCCAGCTGCTCGGTGGCCACGGGCTCTTCCCAACCCGACAGGCCGGCCGTGTGACCCATGAGGTGACGGACCAGAACCGCTTCCTTGCCGCCGGCGGCAAACTCGGGCCAGTACCGGGCCACCGGGGCGTCAAAGTCGAGCTGGCCGCGATCGGCCAGCATGAGCGCGCAGACGAAAGTCATGGTCTTGGTGGTCGACCACACGTTGGTCAGCGTGTCGGATTGCCACTCCGCCGTCTTGGTCTCATCGACATGGCCGCCCCAGATGTCGACCACCGGTTCGCCGTGCACGTACACGGCGACGGATGCGCCGAGGTCGTCTCCGTTATCGAGGTTGGTGGAGAGGGCGCGGCGCACCCCGTCGAAGCGCGCTTCACAGGTTCCCTGTACGTCTGCCATGCCACTGCCCCCTTGTGCCGGCAACGTGTTCGTTGCGCACCGAAACCTACGCACTCGGGCCGGGTGGCCGCCAACAGGACAGTTCTCGGTCTGCCGCCCGACCGGTGTCGTGGGTGCCTGGCTAGCCTGTTTCCCATGACCGATGCCGTCGTCGTCGGCTCGGGTCCCAACGGCTTGGCGGCCGCCTTGACCCTGGCCCGGGCCGGCCTGGCGGTCGAGGTCTTCGAGGGCGCCGCCACTCCGGGGGGCGGGACACGGACCGAAGCTCTGACGCTGCCCGGATTCCAGCACGACGTGTGCTCCTCCGTGCACCCCTCGCTGGTGGCGTCGCCCTTCTTCCAGTCCTTGGACCTGCCCGCCCTGGGCATCCATCTGCTCCAACCCGACATCGCCTTCGCCCATCCGCTCGATACGGGGAGAGCCGCCGCCCTCCACCGCAGCGTGGACGAGACGGCCGCGTTGTTGGGGGGTGACGGTGACACGTATCGCTCGACGGTCGGACCCGTGGTCGATGAACTTGGAGCGATTGTGCCCTACGTGTTGGGGACCATGCGGGCCTTCCCGAGGCACCCATTGGCGCTGGCCCGCTTCGCCCAGCTGGGCACGCCGTCGGTGCGGCATCTGACCGGGCGGTTTACGACCGATGCCGCCCGCGCCCTCCTGGCTGGCACGGCGGCCCACTCCATGGAACCCATGACGGCGCCCTTGACCGGCGCCTTCGGCCTGCTGCTGACGGCGCTCGGCCACGGCGCGGGATGGCCGGTGGTGCAGGGGGGCAGCGGCGCCATCTGGGCCGGGCTGGTCAGCGAGATCACCCGTCTGGGTGGCACCGTCCACACTCAACGTCCGATCACGTCGCTGGCGGAGTTGCCGCCGGCCCGGGCCACCCTGCTCGATACGACACCACGCCAGTTCCTGGCCTTGGCCGGTCCCCGGCTGTCAGCCCGGCAGGGTCGTCCCTGGGCGCGCTTTGCGCCCGGTCCGGGTACGTGCAAGGTCGACTGGGCCCTGGACGGTCCGGTGCCGTGGAGTGCGGAGGCCTGCCGCCAGGCGGTGACGGTGCACGTGGGGGGCACGCTGGATGAAGTGACCTTGAGCGAAGCCGAGGTCAACGCCGGTCGCCTCCCCGAGCGCCCCTTCGTCCTGGTGGTGCAGCCCTCGGTGATCGATCCCACCCGGGCGCCGGCCGGGCAGCACGCATTGTGGGCCTACTGCCATGTGCCCAACGGGTCACCCGTGGACATGACGGAACGCATTGAGGCCCAGATCGAGCGCTTCGCCCCGGGTTTTCGGGACCGCATCCTGGCCAAGGTGACGCGGACGGCCGTGCAGACCGAGGCCTACAACCCGAACTTTCTCGGCGGTGACATCAACGGGGGCCGGGCCAATCTGCCGCAGACGGCGTTCCGCCCGGTGGCCCGGTGGAATCCGTTCCGCACGCCGGTGGAAGGCACGTACCTCTGCTCAGCGTCGACGCCCCCGGGTGGAGGGGTGCACGGGATGTGCGGCTACTTGGCGGCGCAGTCGGCCCTACGGGACCGCTTCGGGGTGCGCTGAGCGCTTCTCCGTGATGCTCGCCCCCTTATGAGTCCGTTTGGCTTCCCTTGAGGTTGGAGACGATGACCCGCTCGCCGTTGACGGGCAAGGATCCGGGCTTCGGTGGCTGGGCCGATCGTGGTGGATTGAACTCCTGCGGCGTGGCGCCTACACCGATGCACCCGGCTGGAACGGGACAGCTGAGTGGGAACACCAGAGCCAGCGGTCCGCCGTCCACATCGGGCAATGTGATGGGCGTCCAGCTCGAGCCGCCGTCGTGGGTGGCCTCAATCAGCGGATCGGCGTATCCACCGGTCGATGTGCTGTCGGCCGCCGACAAGAAGCAATTGAGCCCGTCGGCGCAACTCAGGGAGATGGCGATGGTCGGCCAACTCGACGGCTCGGTCGCGATCAGCCAGTGGAGGCCCCCGTCCGTCGTGGCGGCCACGTCCATCTTGAGCCCATTGTCGGTCGGGAACGCCATGATGCAGTGCCGGCTGTCACCACACGCCATGATCAAGATCCCCAGGCCGAAGGGCATTGGATACGAGGCGGTGGTCCAGGGTGCGCCGACGCCGGTTGTCCGCACCGCAAGCACAGTCTCGGTGCTCGGGTCCTGCGCCGAGCCGGTCGGGGCGAGGCCAATACAACTTCCATCAGCATCGCAGTGGAAGGTGAAGAAGATGGTCGACGCCAGATCCGACGGAGCCCCTTCGTCGTGCCAGGTCGTACCGCCGTCGGTGGTGACCATGAAGGCGCCGGCGGCCGGGGCGTTGGCGCCAGGGGCGGCCGGGGCGGCTCCCGCCACCGCGCCGGTGACCTGAGCGATACAGAGTTCGGCGGTCGGGCAGGAGAGTTGGCTGATGGTCGGCAGGGCGATGCCCGCAGGAAGGGCGACCGCGTGGATGACCCATGAGGCACCGCCGGTTTCGGTGCGCACGATATGGAGTGAACCCAAGGGCAGGTCGGACAAGCCATCGAGCGGCGACACCGTGCCGAGGCATACTTCGGCGCTCGGGCACGACAATGGCCACGCCAGCGCGGCGTGATCGGGAAGCGCGGCGGTAGGGCGCCAGGTGGCCCCCCCGTCGTCGGTTCGTTCGATGCCTGACCCGGTCATGGTGCTGCCCGATGACTCGTCGGCGTAACAGACGGTGACGGTGGCACAGAGGAGGTTGCCTGTCTGGGGCCCACCACCCACGGAGGCGAAGGGAGAGGTGCTCGAATCCACCAACTGCATCTTCATGGAGTTGGGCGCCTTGGCGTGGCCGACGACCGTGGGATTGTCGGCGAGCAGGTTGGGGAGGAGCAGGGCCAGCAACGCCACCGCCGCGGCAACCGTGAGCCCGGCCACCATCCATTGCCTCCGGCTTGTTGCGGTGTTGGACCGGCTCGGGTCAGCGGCCCGACGCGTTCGGCGGACGGTGTCAGGTGTCAACTGGTCGGCCGAGGCCGCGCCTCGGGCCGCCACCCGTTCCATGACGCGCCGTACGTGTTCCTCTTCGGCGTCAACCATGCTGCGCACCTCCTTCGTAGTCATCGTCGAGACCGAGCTCCCGGGCCAGGATCTTGCGCCCTCGGGACAGCCACGAGCGCACGGTCCCCTCGGGCACATCGAGTTCCCGGGCCACGTCGGCCACTGGAATGCCGATGGCATCGTGCAGCACCACGGCATGACGTTGGGTGGTGGGCAGAAGTTTCAACGCCTGCGCCAAGGCCAGTGCCTCGACATCGGGGCCTTCTATGTCCACCGGTGGCCGACTCTTGGTCCGGCGCACCTCGGCCCGACGCCATTCGCTGGTGGCCAGATTGCGCAGCACCTTGCGGGTCCAGGCAGCCGGATCGTCGTACTGGCGCACCACGCCCCAGCGCTCCCAGGCTCGGGTCAGGCTCTCGTGAGCGAGATCCTGCGCTTCCGCCAGCACCCCCGTGTAGACGTAGGCCTGACCGACCAGGCGAGGACAATTGGTTCGGAAGAAGTCGTCGAACTCCCGGACGTGATCAGTCACGTCATGTAGCTGCCGTCCCCGCCCCAGCATTTGGATCACATACGTAACACGGGTCAGAGCGCCAATGCGCTGCAAGAAATGTGGGTGCTGTCAGTCAGTTGTGGTGGGAACGCTCACGGCAGTGGCCTCGCACAGTCCCACCGGCACCTTGATGCCCTTCAGGCGGCGCGCCTTGATGCGCCCGAAGTGCACGCCGTCCAGCGGGCCGGTGGCGTCGTGGACTTCGGCCGTGCACCAGACCTGCCCGCCCCGGGCGTGCTCACACACCCGAGCCGTCAGATTGACGACGTGGCCGACGATGTCACCCCTGGTCACGGTGGCTTCACCGACGTGGACGCCCGCCCGTAGACGCAGGGGTGGCGGCGCCGTGCCCAGCAGCTCGAGGGCAGCCCGCAGGCCGGTTTCCGGTGAGCCGAAGGTACAGAGCAGCCCATCGCCGAGGTGCTTGACCACCCTCCCGTTCCATCGGCGCACGATGGGGTTGGCCAGCTTGTGGTGCTCGTCGATCAGTGCAATGGCGGCGGCGTCGCCGCGGGCGTCGGTGAAGGCGGTGAAGCCCTCCAGATCGGTGAAGACCACCGTGATGGGCTGCGGCGTACCGCCCACGCCGTCACTGTTGCCCGAGGATAGGAGTTGTACGGCCGAGAGACCCAGCGATGACAGCTTGGAGGGGCGGCGTTCCACACTCCGCTCGAGGAAGCGGCGCAGGATGTCCGCCGGTGCGCTGGACGAGATCGGTCCGCTGCCCGGCTCATCCAGCCACTCCCGATCGACCAGGCCGATCTCGAGGGCGGTGGCCGCATCGTCGGGGTCGCTGCGGATGAGATCGGCTGCCTTGCGGGCCATGGCCCGGCGCAGGGCTTGCACGGTGGCGGCACCCGCTTCTCGCGCCCGGTTGCCGCCCTCCTCGCTCACTGCGCCCAAGCTACCGGTCCTCCCGCAGGCCGCGGTCGGTCGAGTCAAGCTCGGGAAGCAAGAGCCGTCGCGTCACTTCCACCGTCTCGAGCATCCGGCGATCGTGCGAAACCAGGAGCAGCGTGCCGTCGAAATTAGCCAGCGCGGACTCCAGCTGCTCGATGGCGGGAAGGTCCAGGTGATTGGTCGGCTCGTCGAGCACCAGAAAGTTGACGCCCATGGCGGAGAAGGCCGACAACTCGGCCCGGGTGCGTTCGCCCGGCGACAGGGACGACGGGGGGCGCGTGACGGCATCGGAGCCCAGCCCGAACTTGGCCAATGTCGAGCGGGCCTCGGACAGGGGGAGTCCGGACGCCCGCATGAGCGCGCTGACGACATCGTCGGTACCCGAAAGGATCCGGCGATCCTGTCCCAGCTCTCCGACCACGACACTGGGCCCGATCCAGCGAGTGCCCTCACGGAGGGGGAGCCGACCAAGCAGCGTTTGCACCAAGGTCGTCTTGCCCGACCCGTTGGGTCCCACCAGTGCCACCCGATCGGCCCAGTCGATCTGGAGGGAGAGGGGTCCGAGTCCGAACGTGCCCCGTTCGACGACGGCGTCGTCCAGGCGGACCACGACGGCACCCGATCGGTGGGCCTGCTCAATGGTGAATCGGAGATCCCACCCTTCCCACGGCTTGTCGACTTCAGTCAGGGCGGCCAGGGCGCGTTCAGTGCGGCTGGCCCGGCTGGCCAGTTTCTCGGTCTTGTTGATGCGGAAGTCCCGTTGGGCCTTGTCGTTGTCTCTCGGATTGCGCTTCTCCTTGGTGACGCCGGTCGTGGCCCATTGGCGTTCCCGCTGGGCCCGCTGTTTGAGTTGCTGGCGCTGGGTCTCATAGACGGCATAGGCCTCGGTGGCGTGGTCCAACGCGGCGGCCCGCTCGGCTTGGTAGCCGGACCATCCTCCGCCGTAGGTGGTGCCACCGTGACTGTGCTCGTCGAGTTCGAGGACGTCGGTGACGGCGCCGCTCAGGAAGGCGCGGTCGTGCGAGACGAGGACCAGGGCACCCTGGCGTTGGCCGACCAGTGACTCCAGCCGGCGCAAGCCATCGAAGTCGAGGTCGTTGGTGGGCTCATCGAGCAGGGTGATGTCGAAGCGGGCCAGGACGATGGCGGCCAGGGCGACCCGGGCTTCTTGCCCGCCGGACAAGGTGGCGACCAGACGGTCCTCCATGTCGGCACCTAGACCGAGGTCGGCCAAGGTGGCGGCCAGGCGCCCGTCGAAATCGCCGGCAGCCAGCGATTCGTAGCGGGTCAGAGCAATGGCGTACCGGTCATCGGCTCCGGGTGTCGCAGCACCGAGTCCGGCCGCCGCGTCGGCCAGTTCGGATTCAGCGGCGGCCACCCCTGTCCGGCGATAGAGCGCAGCCCGCACGGTCTCACCCGGTCGCACGGCTTCCTCTTGGGCCAGGTAGCCCACCGTGGCGGTCGGAGGGTCGATGCGGACCGTGCCGGTACTGGGTGACAGCTGCCCGGCCAGGAGCTGCAAGAGCGTGGACTTGCCCACCCCATTGGGTCCCACCACGCCCAGGCAGGTGTGGGGGCCAACGGATAGGGACACGCGGTCGAGCACCGCGCAGCCGGCTCGTTCGAAGGTCAGATCCCGGGCGACCAGCGTCGCCACAGGGGAGGTGCGTAGGAAGGGCATGAGGATTCTCCGGGGGAAGGGGCCGACAGGACAGGGGACGACGGCAACCGGAAATCAACTCACCCGGCCATGGTAGAGCAGCCGGCTCCCCGCCGGCGCGGCACTCGACTTGGGGGTGGCTGCCGCCGCCCTCTAATCTTGTGAACGTTCGCTCACATGCAAGGGGGGCATTTCATGCCGATCGCCATCACCGACGACCACCAGGAACTGGGATCCACGGTCCGAGGGGTTCTCACCGCCCACAAGACGATGCAGGCGGCCCGGGCGCTGCTCGAGTCAGAGGACGAGCCCCGGCCCTCGTACTGGGGCGAAATGGCCGAGCTGGGTTGGCTCGGCATCCATCTGCCCGAGGAGTACGGCGGTTCGGGTGCCGGCCTGCTCGAGCTGGTGGTTGTCCTCGACGAACTGGGTCGTCAGGTCGCCCCCGGCCCGTTCCTGCCCACGGTGCTGGCCTCGGCCGTGATTGAGCAGTGCGGGAACGACGAGCAACGGGCCCGGCTGTTGTCCGGGCTGGCCGACGGCACCACGACCGCCGCGCTCGGATTGGGCGGCGCCGACCTCACGCTGTCGGGCGGCGCGCTCAACGGCGATGGCGGCTACGTCCTGGGCGGGAGCGAGGCCGGCCTGCTGCTGTTCCGGGTGGGTGACGACGTGGCCATCGTTGAGGCCGGGGCCGCTGGGCTGACCCTGACCCGCGACAAGAACCTGGACCCGACCCGCCGGGCGCTCGGCGTGGTGGCGTCGAACGTGACGGTGGATCCGTCCAATGTCTTGGCCGGGGCCTCGGGCCGGGCCCTGGCGCTGGCCCGCACGCTGGGCGCGGCCGAAGCGGTCGGCGGCATGGCGGCCTGCACCGACGCCGCCGTGGCCTATGCCAAGGAGCGGGTGCAGTTCGGCCGCACCATCGGCACCTTCCAGGCCATCAAGCACCACTGCGCCAACCTGCTGGTGGCCGCTGAACTGGCCACGGCCGCCGTATACGACGCGGCCCGGGCGGCGCACGACGACGGGGCGGAATTCGCCCTGACCGCGGCCATGGCGGCGCACCTGTCCTTTGCACCGTATGTGCACAGTGCGCAGATGAATATCCAGGTGCACGGTGGCATCGGATTCACCTGGGAGCACGATGCACACTTCTACCTGCGCCGGGCCCTGGTTCTCAATGCCCTGGTGGGCAGCCCACGCGAGGCGGAGGATGTCACCACGTTGACCGGCCAGGGGGTCACCCGCGAGGTGTCGCTCGACCTGCCGCCCGAGGCGGAGGAGATCCGGGTCACCGTGCGGGCCGACGCGCAACGGCTGGCCACCCTCAGCGGTGACGAGCAGCGCAAGGCGCTCATCGACTCCGGCCTCATGGTGCCGCACTGGCCCCGTCCCTGGGGCCGCGAGGCCGGAGCGGTGGAGCAACTCGTCATTGACGAAGAGCTCAAGGCGGCCGGGGTCAAGGTACCGCCGTTGGGCATCACGGGCTGGAACATCATGACGGTCAACCAGTACGCCACGCCCGACCAGGTCGAGCGCTGGGTCGAGAAGACCCTCATGGGCGAGTACGTGTGGTGCCAGCTCTTCAGCGAGCCCGACGCCGGCTCCGACGCCGCCGCCGTCAAGACCAAGGGCGTGCGGGTGGACGGCGGCTGGGTGGTCAACGGCCAGAAGGTCTGGACGTCCGGGGCCCACTACTGCCATCTCGGTCTGGCCACCGTCCGCACCAACCCGGACGCGGCCAAGCACGCCGGCATCACCACCATGGTCATCGACATGCATGCGCCCGGCGTCGAGGTGCGCCCCCTGCGCCAGATCACCGGCAACGCCGACTTCAATGAGGTCTTCTTCAACGATGTGTTCGTCCCCGACGACGACGTGGTCGGCACCGCCGACGACGGGTGGACGGTGGCCCGCTCCACCCTCGGCAACGAGCGGGTCTCCATCGGTGGCGGTTCAGGCGGGCTGTTCCCCTCCATGGACCTCAACGAGTTGCTGGCTCGGCACGGCGACTTCGTACCGGGCGCATCGGCCCGCATCGGCTCCGTCCTGACCACCGAGCACGCGCTGAAGGTGCTCAACCAGCGCCGGGCCCAGCGCGCCGTCATCGGATCGGGGCCGGGACCGGAAGGCAACGTGACCAAGTTGGTGCTGGCCGAGCACGGGCATGCCCGGGCCGAACTGCAAGCCGACCTGGTCGGTCCCGAACTGGCATTCATGACCGGTAGCGGCGCCTTCGCCGGCTTCACCCAGCTGGCCACCCGGGCCATGTCGATCGCCGGTGGGACGAGCGAGATCACCCGCAATCAGATCGCCGAGCGCATTCTCGGACTGCCCCGAGATCCGCTCAACAAGTAAGTCTGGCTGAGCGGTTATTCGATAACGGAGAGCGTGACCTCAATGTTGCCTCGGGTGGCGTTGGAGTAGGGGCAGACCTTGTGGGCCTCTTCGGTCAGGGCCTGGGCGGTGGCCCTATCGAGCTTGGGGGCATACACCACCAGTTCGGCCGCCAGGCCGAAGCCGCCGCTGTCGTTGGGGCCGATGCCGATACTGGCTGAGACTTCGGTGCCGCTGACGTCGAGCTTCTGCCGTCCGGCCACCAGTTTCAGCGCCGAATGGAAGCAGGCGGCGTAGCCAGCGGCGAAGAGTTCCTCGGGGTTGGTGGCTCCGCCCTGGCCGCCCATTTCGGTCGGGATGCGCAGATCGAGGTCAATGAAGCCGTCGTCACTGCGGGCGTGGCCGTTGCGGCCGTCTCCTGTGGCGTGGGCGGTGGCGGTGTAGAGGATGTCCATCCGTCCATCCTTCAACCTCCGGTCGTGCGGCGCCAGCGGTGGCGCCAGCGGTTGCGACGGAATGGCGACCGAACGGCAACGATCAGGCGCACCGGGCCCCCGTAGCGTGGCATCCAGACATCGGTGGGGAACCCGGTGCCGGGGGAGTTGACGTGCACACGATGGTGCGGACCGCGAGGCCGCTGGTAGACGGCGACGCGTCGTCAGTCGACAACCGCGGTCTGCCCCTCACGCCTGACCAGGCGCCCATTGAAGCGTCGGCCGGATCGGGGAGCCGGCTGCGCCCCTGGATGATCGCCTGCGCCGGCTTCGTCTTCGCTGTCAGCATCCTGGCGGCGGAGACCCTCGACCGCCGCTTGTCGACCGACGTCTTCTGGCAGATGGAGGCCGGCCAGTGGATGTTGGCCCACCACACCGTCATCGGGCTCGACCCCTTCAGTTACACCGAGACCCATCGGCACTGGGTGGCTGATGAATGGGGCTCCGAGGTCATCCTGGCCTCCCTCTACAAGGTGTTCGGCGCTGCCGCCTACAACATCATCGCCATCGTCACCGGGGCGCTCAGCGTGGGCGCCACCATGCTCTACGCCCGGACGTTGGGCGCCAAGGGCGCCCGACTGGCCTCCATCGCCGTGGTGGTCGGCCTGGCCCTCATCCCCTTCGTCACCCAGGACCGAGGGCTCTCGTTCTCGCTCATCCTGTTGCCGGTCGAACTGCTGATACTGATCAAGGCGCGGACCAGCCCGGCCTGGCTGTGGTCCCTGCCGGTCCTTTGCCTGGTCTGGGTCAACCTGCACGGGTCGGTCTTCATCGGGCTCTGCGTCTTGGCGGCGGAGCTGGCCTGGTCGTGGGCACCGGCGCGCGCCATCGTCCGCCTCGATGGGGTGGGGCAATCGTCACACCGTCGCTGGTTGGCGATGGCCCTGGTGTCCAGCACTCTGGCGACCGGCATCACTCCCTACGGCCCGCGTCTCATGGTCTACGACGTGCACCTCATCCTCAACCCGAACTTCGGCCAGTACATCGCCGAATTCCAGTCGCCGGATTTCCATTCGATCGCCATGTACCTGTTGTTCCTGCCGGCGCTGGGGATCATGTTCCTGGCCTTCCGGCAACGCACCCACTTCGTCCTGGAATCAACGCTGACGGCGGTCTTCTTCCTGGCCGCGCTGCACTCGGTGCGGGTCATTCCCTACCTCGTCATCGCGGCCGCCGGTCTGGCCGCCACCCTGCCGGCGGGCCGCCGCCCGTGGGGAGAGCGGGCCCGGCTGATCACCGGTGCCGTGGGCATCGGCTTGATGGTTGTGGTGGTGGCTATCCCATCGGTGCCGGCCGGGTCCGTGTCGACCGACACGCCGATCCAGGCGTTCAACTACCTGGCCACGCATCCGGGTCGGGTCTTCACGCAGTACGAATGGGCGGACTATTCGATTGCCCGTCACAGAGCCACCTTCGTCGACGGTCGCAACGACCTCTTCATGGGGACGGTGCTCAACGACTACTTCGCCGTGAGCCAGCTCAAGACGGATCCCGATCCCATTTTCACCAAGTGGGATGTGGCCTATGTGGTGTGGGCTCGCAGTACGCCGCTGGCCGAGTATCTAGACCACGACCCGCGCTGGCACGTGGTGGATCGCACGCCGCAGGCGTTGATCTTCGGGCGGACCGCCAGCTAGACGCCTATTCGAAAACGGCGCCGACCACCGGAGCGATCTCGATGGGCTCACCGTCGGTGTCGAGCTGCTCGTGCTTCGCGTTCTGCGCGGTCCCATGGTTGGGCAGGAACAGCGTGGGAATGAAGGCCAGGCAGATGGTGACCACGGCCCACCAGAACGTGTGAGCGAAGGCTTCTGCCACCTTGGTGGCCACCGGCACCGGTAGCTTGACCGTCTGTGACAGGACTGAGCTGTTGGTGTTGGCGCCCGTCGTACCGAGTCGCTGGGTAATGCCGCGGGTGAGGACCACGGCGAAGAGCGCGGTAGCCACCGAGCCTCCGACCTGACGCACGATGTTCATGGTGGTGCTCGCCCGGGGTATCTCCGCATGGGAGAGGTCGTAGTAGGCAGCCGCGGTTATCGGCATCATGGAGAAGCCAAGACCGAGACCCCGCACGAACAATGTGAGGGCCAGCACCGTCTCGGACGATGTCACGGTGACAAAGGCGAACGGAATGGTGGCCAGGGCCATCAGCACGATGCCACTGGGCACGATCTTGCGGGGGCCGAAGCGGTCGGAGATCCGGCCGGACCAGCGCATGACACAGGCGGCACCGATGCCCTGCGGGGCCATGAGCAGGCCGGCCTGCCACGGGCTCTGGCCACGGGCGATCTGGTAGTAGAGCGGCAACAGGAACATGGAGCCGAAGAGGGTCGCCCCCAATACGAATATGGAGATGTTGGCGATGGTGAAGTTGCGGTTCTTGAAGAGGCGCAATTCCAACAACGGATTGGGAATGTGCAGGGCGTGGACGATGAACCCGGCCATCAGCACCACTCCGAGGAAGAAGCTGATGAGCACCGGCGTGCTGGTGAAGCTGCCGGACACGCCCACTTCGGACAGTGAGTAGACCAGCGAGGCCAGTCCGGGTGAAAGCAGGCAGAAGCCCAGGGTGTCGAAGCTCGTGCGGACTCTCTCCTCGGTGTCGGTCAGGTACTTGGACGACAGGATCAGCGTGACTATGCCGATAGGCAGGTTGATGTAGAAAATCCAGCGCCAGCTGAAGTTGGAGACGATGAGTCCGCCGATGACCGGGCCCAAGATCGGACCCATGACCATGGGCACGCCGATCACGCTCATGACCCGGCCCATGCGTTGGGGTCCGGCCTTCCGGGCCAGGATCGACTGACCGACGGGCAACAACATGCCGCCGCCGATGCCTTGAATGACCCGGAAGATGATGAGCGAATTGGCCGACCAGGCCAGACCGCAGAGGCACGAACCGGCAATGAACAAGGAGAGGGAGAGCATCCACATCCGCTTGGCTCCGAAGCGGTCGACGGCCCAGCCGGTGACCGGGATCACCACAGCCAGCGAGAGCAGATAGCCCGTGGTGACCCATTGGATGGTGGAGACCGAGACGTGGAAGTCCTTGCCCAAGCGGGCCAGCGCTACGGCGACGATCGTCGTATCGAGGATCGACATGATCGAGCCCAGCACGACCACAGTGGCGGTACGGCGGAGTTCTGGGCTCAAAACGGCAGTTGGATCGGTGGTGCGGGCCATGCAGCTCCTCTCGGGGAATACTTCACAATACTAAAAGATATGGAGTTGTCAAAGACTTTTGTGCGAGACTATTTGGCGATGGGACTCGCCGAGGACGCTTTCGACCGCTTGCGGCGGGTTGCGCTTGAGGGCGAAGTGGTCGAGAAGATGGCCGCCCTGGGCCTGCAGACCAAGCTGTCGCCCGGGGTCATTAAGACCCTCATGCGCCTGTGGCGCACCGACGGGATCTCCATGGGCGAGATGGCCCGGGGGATCGGGGTCGACCCTTCGTACATCACGGCACTGGTCGACGACCTGGACGATCGAGGTTTGGCCACGCGAGAGCCCAGCCCGAACGACCGCAGGGTCAAGATCATCGTGCTGACCGATGCCGGTCGGGCCCTCGGGGATGAGATCCAGGCCGTCATATCGGTGCCACCGGCCTCGTTCGGGGTGTTGTCCGACGATGAACTGGTGACACTGCGCACGTTGTTGGACCGGGTCATCGCGGCTGACCCGGGGATCACGGGTGAGACGCCCGTATTGACCACCACGGGTGGCACCGGCGTGGGCACTGGTGGTGCTGGCAGCCGGGCCGGCGTCAGCGCTTCCTGAGCCGGAAGGCTGGGGTGGGGGCCGAAGCGCAGCCCGTAGCCGTGGTGATTCGCGACGCAGTCATCGGCGATGCCGCGGCGATCAATGCGCTCTACAACGCGCTGGTTGACAGCACGACGGTGGCCTGGATGGAACAGCACGAACCGCTGGCCGACCGCGTGCAGTGGATGCTCGAGCGGGAGGCCGCCGGCGACGCCGTGCTGGTGGCTTCAGTGGACGGCACTGTGGTGGGCTTCGCTGGCTACGGGGACTTCCGCAATTCGAAGAAGTGGCCGGGCTACCGCTTCACGGTGGAACACAGCGTGCACGTGGATCGGACCTACTGGGGGACCGGCATCGGTCGGGACCTGATGGTGGAGCTCTTGGCCCGGGCCACCGCCGCCGGTAAGCACGTGATGATGGGTGCGGTCGACAGCGAGAACGGCGGCTCGCTCCGCTTCCACGAACGCCTGGGCTTCACTGAGGTGGCCCGCCTGCCCGAGACAGGGTTCAAGTTCGACCGCTGGCTGACATTGGTGCTGTTCCAGAAGATGCTGGGTACGGCAAATGGGTGAGATGAGCGTTGCCTGACCGGGAACGGTGCCCCTCTGCCGTTAAGGGGCAGGCTTGGCGATCTGGCGGTCTTCAGTTCGAGCCACCGCGACACAACTCATCTCGAACAGCGCATCGGGTTCGAACAACTCCGTGATTCCGACATCGGTCCAGGCTGGATAGGGCGCATCGAGGAATTCAGCGGCAACGCGAAGAGCGACGTCGGCCTGCGCTCGGAGGCCGACCCTGTACGTCGTTATTTCGACAACGTCGGACCACTGCAGCCCGGCTTCGGCGAGTGTCAGGGCCACGTTCTGGAAAGTCTGTCGAGTCTGGGCCTCAGGGTCATTCGAAAAGGTCCCGTCCGGCCTGTCGCCAGTGTGGCCCGTCAGTCGAAGTACCTCCCCGGATCTCACTGCAGCAGGGATCCGGTCGCCGCGTAGAACTCGCTCCACGAAGCGGGGATCACCGCATCTCGGCTGGTGTGGCGATCGTCGACTCCACCCATTTTTGAGCACCTTCTCTCGTTGTGGCCCGAGCGGATCGTAACGAAGTAGGGGGTTGACGGCCCGCCCAGCCCTTCCGGTCCGCAATGTCGGTTGGTTGACGCCTACCTGAATTTCCTATGCCAGTGTGGGGGGCATGCCGGCCGTGAGCGTGCGTCATCTGGCCAAGTCGTACGGCGACAAGACGGCCGTGCGCGATGTCAGCTTCGAGGTGGAGAAGGGTGAGGTCTTTGCCCTGCTGGGGCCGAATGGTGCCGGCAAGACCACCACCATCGAGATCCTCGAGGGCTTCCGTGATCGCAGTGGGGGAGACGTCACGACGTTGGGCGTGGACCCGGCCAACCGATCAACGCAGCGTTGGCTGCGCAACCGCATCGGGGTGGTCCTCCAGGAACTGGCGGTCGAGCCCTATTACAGCGTGCGTCAGGTGCTCAGCCGCAACGCCGGCTACTACCCGTCGCCCCGCCCCGTCGACGAGGTCATTGAGCTCATCGGGCTCAAGGAGAAAGCCGACGAGCGGGTCAAGAAGCTCTCGGGCGGTCAGCAGCGCCGCCTCGATGTCGGCCTGGGCATCATCGGCAACCCCGAGCTGCTGTTCCTCGACGAGCCCACCACGGGGCTGGACCCTTCGGGCCGCCGTGATTCGTGGGACCTCATCCGCCAGTTGTCGGCCGACGGCACCACCGTCATGCTGACCACGCACTACATGGATGAGGTGGAGGCGCTGGCCGATCGGGTAGCCGTCCTGAACAATCAGGAAATCGTGGCCATGGGCACGCCGTCTTCCATCGGCGGCCGCGACTCGAGTGAGGTAACCATCCGGTTCCTGCTGCCCCCCGGTCTGGATGCGGTCGATGTGCCCGTCCCGGTCCAGGCGTCCGATGACGGCTCCGTGGAGATACGCACGTCCGACGAATTGCGGGTCTTGCACACGCTGACCGGTTGGGCTCTCGAAAAAGAGCTGACGTTGGTCGGCCTGTCCGTCTTGCGGGCCTCGTTGGAGGACACGTACCTGGCATTGACGAGGGAGACGTCATGACGAGTTCGGCGGCGGCGGCGGCGTCGTCGGCGTCGGCGTCGGCATCGGCGGCGCCGTCGCCCGAATCGACCCGATCGTTCCAAGGCTTCCGCGACCTCCGGCTGATCGGCCGGCAGGTGCGCTTCGAACAGCTGTCCTTCTGGCTCAATCCCTTTGGCGCCCTCTTTACCATCGTGTTCTCGGTCCTTTTCCTGGTCCTGTTGTCGTCTACGGCGGGGAGCCAGAACATCTCGTATTACGCCGGGATCAAGGCCACGCAGTACTACGTGCCCTCCTTTATCGCCTACGGCATCATGTCGTCCTGCTTCAATATCCAGGCCATCACGCTGGTCAATCGGCGGGAAATGGGTCTGCTCAAGCGCCTCCGTCTCAGCCCGTTGCCTACGCCATTGCTTATGGCTGCCATTTTCATCAGTTCCATGATCGTGGCCGCCATCGGCGTGATCCTCTTGTTCCTGATCGGCAAGATCGCCTATGGCGTCCACGGTCCAGCGAGCACGTTGGCGGTCGTGGTGACCACCCTGGTCGGCATGCTGGCCTTCACCGGACTGGCCGTGGGCATGAGCACGGTGGTGCCCAATGCTGACGCGGCCGGACCGATGGTCAGCCTGACCTTCTTCCTTCTCGTCGCCTTCTCGGGGTTGTACTTCCCGATCCAGCCTGGATCGACCTTGTCCAACATCGCCGACATCTTCCCGGTGCGCCACATGATCTCGGGAATGAACACGGCGTTCAACGCGCCGCCCGGCAGCTCACCATGGCCCTGGCATGACTACCTGGTGCTCCTCGCCTGGGGCGTGGTCGGGTCGTTCTTGGCGCTCCGCCGCTGGTCCTGGTCGCCCCGACGGGGCTAAGTGGGATCGGTGTCGGTGGTGTCGGCTCCGGCGGCCATGTCTGTCTCAGCCGGCGGGGCCAGATAGCGGGCTGATACGAACTTCTGACCGACCCGTTCGAGGACCCAGACCGACCCCTTCTCGCGTAGCGGGGCCCGGCCGAACAGATCGGGTTGCGTCTTGTGCAGACGGAGCTGGAAGTCGCGGATCACCTCGCCGTGGGTGCACAGCACGATGGGGCCGGCTTCCTTCTTGCCCACCCGGCGGACCAGCGACTCGGCGGCGGCCGTGGCGTCGGGCACCAGCTGCTTGGAGCGCTCGATGCGGAAGCCGAGGGTCTCTGCCAGGGGGGCCACCGTCTGGATGCAGCGCAGGAGCGGGCTGGAGACGATTCGCTCTGGCGCATAGGGCACAAGCAGCGCCGTCAGGGCGTCGGCTTGGGTGAGGCCGACCGGGTCCAGTGGGCGCAGGCGATCGTCACCGCGCCAGGAGCGCTTTGAGCCGGCGTGGCCGTGGCGAACCAGGAGTACCAGCACGAGCGCATCCTAGGCAGGTGCGGTGTCTCAGCTCAGAAATTTCGTCACTCGACCGGCGAAGGCCGCAGCGTCCTGGAACAGGAAGGCGTGCCCGGCGTCGGGGTAGAGCACAAGGCGGGCGCCGTGGATGGCGTGGGCCAACTGGCGGTCGTTGGCCGCCGGATCCAATGCGTCCCGCGCACCGTCGGCCACCAGCGTCGGCTGCGCAATGTGGGCCAGGCGGAGTCCGACGGGATCACTCCCGGCGAGCCATTGGGCAATGGCTGCGCTCTGTTGGGTCTTGATGGCGGCCGTGGGTTCGTAGAAGTGCGGATAGGTGAGGATGCCTTTGACGTAGGCCTGCGAGGCCGCGCTCTGGTCGGCCGGGAAGATGGCACTCAGCACGTCAGCCGGGTTGCTGCTGGCGGCCGCCGCGGCGGCCGCGGCAGGAAGTGGGAGGGCCCTGCCGTTGCCGGCCTGGGTGGCGGCCAGCACCAGCCGACTCACCTGGTGCGGATCGTCGATGGCCAACGCCTGAGCCACCATCCCGCCCATCGACCACCCGAGCACGGCCGTCCGGCCCAGATGCAGCGCGGTGATCAGCGCCTCGGTCTGGGTGGCCATGGCGTTGATGCTGAGCGACGAGAGAGCGGCGCTCTGCCCGACGCCGGCGTTGTCGAAGACCACCACCCGATGGTGGGCGGCCAAGCGGTTGATCAACGACGGGGACCAGTTGTCCATGGAGGTTGAGAATCCGTTCACAAGCAACACCGGCGAGCCGTGGCCGACCTCGCGATAGGCCACAACGCCGTCCGTCGTGTGGGCAATGGCTATTGCCGCAGCAGCGATGTTCGGCGTGGCCGTCGCGGTGGAGGCCTCAGCGCCACCCGCCAGTCCGAGGCACATGAGCAGGCACATGAGCGTGCACATGAGCGTGGCGGTAGCCAGTGGGCCGACTGCGCCGCGTTGCAAGCTTCGTCGCATGATCGCAACTTTCCCCGTTCGGGCGTCGCGAAATCAATTCTTAAAAGCGTGCGCACGACGGAGCGGAAACACGTAGTGTCGGAAATGTTGCAGTTACACAACGAAATAAGGGGGGTTATGCGTTATCGGGAGAAGTTACGCATTGTCGCGCCGTTGTTGTTGACGGTGGGATTGGCGACGGCCGTAGTGGACACTGGGGGTCCGGCCGGCGCCAGCACGAAGGGGTTGTCCATCACATCGTTTACCCGGAACTTTTCGGCCATGAAGACGTTGAAGTCAGTGGTGGCCAAGGGGAAGGGCAAAGTCGGTGTGATCCTGCCCGACACGGTGTCGTCCGCTCGTTACACCGAGTTCGACGCGCCGTATCTGACCAAGGCGCTTTCCACGGCCGGCTTGAAATCGTCGCAGTTCATTGTGCAGAACGCGCAGGGCAGCGACGCCACACAGCTGACCGATGCCCAGTCGGACATCTCCAATGGAGCCACCGTGCTGATCGTCGACCCGCTCGACTCAGGTACGGGAGCCAGCATTGAGACGTACGCCAAGGCGCATGGGGCCGTGGTCATCGACTACGACCGCCTGACGTTGGGCGGCAGCCGCCAGTACTACATCAGCTTCAACAACGTGCAGGTGGGCAAGCTCATCGGCAACGGTCTGGTCAGCTGCGTCAACGCCTGGAAGGTCAGTAAGCCGAACGTCCTGGTGATGCGCGGTGCGGCGACGGACAACAACGCCACCCTGTTCGCCCAGGGTTACAACGCCGTGCTGAAGTCGCACTTCAAGTCGGGCAAGTACACCGAAGCCGGCACGCCGGCCGGCACCTGGGATCCGCCGACAGCGGAGACCGAGTTCCAGCAGGCGTACACAGCCAACAAGGCGATCAACTCTGCCCTCGTTCCCAATGATGAGAACGCGGCGCCGATCATCACCTACCTCAAGACGCTCAACATCCCAGCCAAGTCGTTCCCGGTCACCGGCCAGGACGCCACGTTGGTCGGCTTGCAGAACATCTTGACCGGGTACCAGTGCGGCACGGCCTACAAGCCCGTCTACATCGAGGCCCAGGCCGCAGTGGCCCTGGCCCTCTATGTGCGGGCCGGCGAGAAGGCACCCGCTTCATTGGTCAACGGCTCGACGGAGGACACCAACAGCCACACCAAGGTGGCCTCGGTCCTGTTGAAGCCCGAATGGGTGACGCCGACCAACATGAAGTCGACCGTGTTGGCCGACCAGGCAGTGACGGCCGCGCAACTGTGCGCGGGTGCCGTTGCGGCGGATTGCACCGCCGCCGGCATCACACCGTGACGCGCTGACGCCTGTGGCGCCAGAGAACGAAACCGCCGTCGGCGCCGAACCTGCAGTGCCAGGTTCGGCGCCCGGCGGGGCGTCACCACCGGATTTGCTCCCCAAGGGCGAGTCCTTGCTGCGCCTGGAGGGCATCGGCAAGAGCTTCGGCTCGGTGCGCGCCCTCATGGACATCAATCTGGACATCCCCGCCGGTCTGGTCACGGCGCTGGTCGGTGACAACGGGGCCGGCAAGTCGACCATGATCAAGGCGATTTCGGGCATCTCCGAACCGAACGAAGGCGCCTTCTACTGGAAGGGCCAGCCCGTGCACATCCGCCATCCCAAGGATGCGACGGAGCTGGGGATCGCCACCGTGTACCAGGATCTGGCCCTGGCCGACAACCTCGATATCGTCCAGAACGTCTTCCTCGGACGCGAGCTCCGCAAGCACTTCCTCCTCGACGAGGGTGCCATGGAGCACCGGGCCAAGCAGGCCCTGGCCGACCTCTCAGTCGTCACCGTCCGCTCGATCCGCCAACTGGTCGGGTCGCTCTCTGGTGGCCAGCGCCAGGCGGTCGCCGTGGCCCGATCGGTCATGCAGAACGCCCAGCTGGTCATCATGGATGAGCCGACCGCCGCCCTCGGGGTGACCCAGACCGCCATGGTCATCGACCTGATCAAGCAACTGGCGGCCCGCGGCGTGGCCGTGCTCGTGGTCAGCCACAACCTGACCGACGTCTTCGCCATGGCCGACCGTATCGGCGTCCTCTACCTGGGCCACATCGCCGGCGTGGGCAACACGTCCGATCTGGATCTGCAAGAAGTCCTCGAATTGATCACCACCGGGGGAGCGACCCATGGAGCCTGAGTCCCAACCCTTGGCGCCACTGGCTCCGCCCCACGTGGAGCCGAGTCTGGTGGCCTTCAGCCGCTCCCGCCTCAAGGAGCTGCGCAACGGCGAGGTGGGCGTGGTCCCCGTGCTGGTCGGGCTGGTGGTCCTGGCCATCATCTTCCAGATTCAGGACTCGGCCTTCCTCTCCGCCGGCAACCTGACCAACCTGCTGGTGCAGGGCGCCGTGTTCATCCTGCTCGGCATGGCCGAGGTCTTCGTGCTGGTGCTGGGCGAGATCGACCTCTCCACCGGGTTCGTGGCCGGCATCGGCGCCGTCATCACCTGCGAGCTGGCCGGCTATCCACACAACCTGCCCTGGTGGATCTGCGTGCTGGCCGGCCTGGCCGCCACCACGGCCATCGGCATTCTGCAGGGCACCCTCATCACCCGCTTGGGCCTGCCGTCGTTCGTGGTCACCCTGGCCGGCCTGCTGGGCTGGGAGGGCGTGCTCATCTACCTGATTCAGAACGCCGGCGGCTCCAACGGCGGCACCATCCCCATAACCAACAACGTCCTGAACGACATCGTCAACGGCAACCTGAGCGTGACCGCCGGCTGGATCGTGGTCGGGGTCATCGTCGTGACGTTCAGCATTTTCATCGCGCGCCGGGACGGCTATAGACGAGCCAACGGCCTCACGGCGTCGCCCCCGATCCTGACCGCCTTCAAGATCGCCGGACTGGTCATCGTCGGCGCCGGCGTCACCCTGATCTGCAACACCAACCGCGGGTCGCTGGCCGAGCTACGGGGCATCCCGTGGGTCATATTGCTGGTGTTGGCCACGCTGGGCGCCTGGACCTTCCTGCTGGGTCGGACCCGCTTCGGCCGTTACCTCTACGCCATCGGTGGCAACGCCGAGGCGGCCCGCCGGGCCGGCATCAACTTGCGCCGGGTGCGCACCACGGCCTTTGCCCTGTCCGGCCTGACCTCGGGTGCGGCCGGCATCGTGTTCGCCTCCCGCCTCGGCTCCATCTCGACCGACATCGACGGCGGCACGCTGGTGCTCTACGCCGTGGCTGCGGCAGTCATCGGAGGAGCGAGCCTGTTCGGTGGCCGGGGCAAGATGGTGCACGCCCTGCTCGGTGGCATCGTCATCGCCGCCATCTACAACGGCATGGGACTTCTCGGGCTCGGTGCGGCCGAACAGGACATGGTCACCGCGCTGGTGCTGATCGCCGCCGTCACCGTCGATTCGGTGGCCCGCAAGGGGCGTACCAGTACCTAGGGCTACGAGCTCGGCACGGTGTCGGTGGTGACGCTGGCACCGGTCGGCAGCTGGAAGAGCGCCGCCGGGGGCGACGATGTGTAGTGCGAGATCTCAAAGCTGGTGGAGTCTGCCGCCACCTTGACGTAGCCGAGAATGCCTTGTGACGTGGTGCATATGGTGCTGGTCCCGGGCACGCCGGGGGCTTCGAAGTCGACACAACTGAGCGAGAATCCGTTGACCGTCCTGGTCGAAGTGGTCACCTTGTCGCCGGCGATGCCAGCGGCCAATGCGAAGTCGCGCAGGAAGGTGACCCAGTGTGCCGGCGTGTAGAAGGTGAACAGTGCATTTTCCGTGGCTGAGCTGGCGGTGCCGAGTTTCTGGCAGCTGGCGCCGGAGCTGGCGCCGGGGCGGGCCGTCGTTGATGGCGAGCACTCGTACTCACCATCTGCATTGACGAAAACGCTGAAGGCGCCCGGGCCGTCGTTCTTCCCGTCCGGAGCGTTCACAAAGGCGACTCCGGTCGGGGGCTTGACGGCGTAGACGACAGTGGTGGGTGAACCGCCCGTCGTGACGTAGGTGGCGGCGAATGACGTCGTGGCACTCGATTGCAGCTTGGTGGAGAAGGCGTCGATCGTGGCCTTGTTCCCGCGAATGTCGCCCGCTACCTTGCGCACAGCCTGCACGTCATGGGCCAAGCCGCACGCACTGAGCGCAACTCCTCCGATGACGACGATGGCGGCGACGGCGACGGCGGAGTGGATGCGGCGCACGGGCGGTGTCATGGGGTCCGAGACTACGACGCCCGCCGCGTCGCTAGTGAGGGAGTGTCTGCACCAGGAACTGCATGATGAGCGTGCTGAGGGCCACCGGACCTGGATACTCATCCGTCGTCGCCAACCCGTGCTGCCCGTGCGCGACCATGACAAGGCGCACCGGCACGCCGACGGAGGTCAACCGTTGGGCGAACGCTCGAGATTGTGTTTCGGGCACCACCTGGTCGCTGGTGCCCTGGAGAATCAGGAAGGGTGGATCGCCCGCCGCGGCCAGCAGGGTCGGGCTGGCCGAGGCCAGGACCGGATTCGTCGAGCCCGGCGGTGCCCCGAAGACGGTGTGGATCATGGCCACCGTCTGCCGTGGCCAGCCCGTGGCCACCAGATCGGCCGGGCCGAACTCGTCCACCACGGCCGAGACGCTGCTCGAGACGTTCGGATAGGGACCCACATCCCACTGCGTTGAGTCACTCCCAGTGCCCGGGTCGCCGGTGGTCCCGAGCAGGCTGACCAGTTGGCCGCCCGCGCTGGTACCCATGGCGGCGATGCGGCCGGGGTTGAGGCCCAGCGTGGCGGCGTTGGCTCGTAGATATCGGACAGCGCACTTGGCATCAATGATCTGGGCCGGCCACGGGTGCGCCGGCGCTAGCGAGTAGTCGATGGAGGCAACGACGAAGCCGGCCTGCACCAGATCGGTGGCCGTGGTGGATTGGGAGAGCGACACCCAGCGCTGCCCCTGCTGCCAACCGCCGCCGTGCACCTGAAGCACCACGGGTGCCGGTTGACCGGTGTCGCTGGGCGCGAAGAGCGACATGGTCAAGGCCTGCCCACCTTCATGGCAATAGGTCACCACCTGGGTCCCCTGCCACGTGGGGCCACCGCCGCCACGGACCACGGCGGTGCCGATAGCGGTGCCGCTCAGCGTCAGACTGCCTGCGCACGCGACCAGGACGACACACGCCCCGGCCGTGATGGCCCTTCTGGTCCGTCTATTCCGCCACCGCCAAGCGCGCATGCGCTAATGGAAGCACGCCAGCGGGCGTTGCGCTGTACGCCCCGGTCAACCCCAGTTATGCCACGTCTAGGCGACGTCTATGCCACGGCAGCCTGGGGTGCCACCGGCCCGGCGTGAGCCCGCAGCTCCTCGGGCTTGGCCCGCCCCGATCGGGGCACGGACCGAGTCGTGGCCGGAGTCGGGTCTGGCGTCGGCGCCGCCGTCGAGCGGCCGGGCCAACTCAGCTTAAGGATGGTGCGCAGCGTCTGCCCGTACTGCCGGTAGAGCGGGCCCACGGTGTAGGGCACGGCGTACTTGGTGCACAGCGCCTGCACCCGTTCGGCGATCTCGGGATAGCGGTTCGACGGGAGATCGGGGAACAGGTGGTGCTCGATCTGGTAGCCCAAGCTCCCGGCCATGACATGGAGGAAACGGCTGCCCGAGAAGTTGGCCGACCCGAGCAGCTGTCGCAAATACCACTGCGCCTTGGTCTCGTCCTCCAGTTCGGCCTCGTCGAACTTCTCGGCACCGTCGGGGAAGTGGCCGCAGAAGATGATCATGTACGACCACAGGTTGCGCACCAGGTTGGCCGTCACGTTGGCCGTCAATGTGGTGGCGAAGTTCGGTCCGGACAACGCCGGGAAGATGAGGTAGTCCTTGCCGACCTGGCGGCGTATCTTGCGCCAGATGCCCTTCAGCTGACGCTTCATCTCGACCGGGTCCTTCTCGCGCTTGCGGATGGCCTCGATGTCGAGATCGTGCAACGCCACGCCCCACTCGAAGAGCAGCGCCAGCAGCGCGTTGTAGACGGGCTGGCCCAGGTTGACCGGATGCCACGGCTGATCCTTGGTCACCCGCAGGATGCCGTAGCCGACGTCATTGTCCTTGCCGATGACGTTGGTGAAGGTGTGGTGCACGAAGTTGTGCGAGTGCTTCCACTGCTCGGCCGGGCAGGTGTTGTCCCACTCCCACGTGCCGGAATGGATTTCGGGATCGTTCATCCAGTCCCACTGGCCGTGCATGACGTTGTGGCCGATCTCCATGTTCTCGAGGATCTTCCCGGCCGACAACATGGCTGTTCCGGCCAACCAGGCCGGCGGGAAGGAGCTGGCGAACAGCGTCACTCGACCCGCCACCATCAGCCGGCGTTGTATCTCGATAATGCGCCGGATGTACTCGGCGTCTCCGGCCCCCCGCGCCTCCTCTATATCGGCTCGGATCACATCGAGCTCACGCCCGAACGCCTCCACCTCTTCCTCGCTCAAGTGGGCGAATGCTGCAACGTCGGCGATAGCCATAATTGTCTCCTTTTCCTAAATGTCCAGAACGCAATCACCGGCGGCGGCCGTGATGCACGTCTGCACGCCGGCGTTCTCTTGGTACTCGGTGCCGTTGCGCAGGTCCTTCACCACGCCCTTCTTGAGCGGCACGATGCAGGTGTGGCAGATCCCCATGCGGCAGCCGAACGGCATCTGAATGCCGGCCGCCTCGCCCGCTTCGAGCAATGTCGTGGCCCCGTCGACGTCGGCCTCTTTGCCCGAGGTGGCGAAGGTGACGTGCCCTCCCTCGGCCGATGTGGTCAGTACGGCGGAGAAGCGCTCCAGATGCAGCTTCTTGGTGAGCCGAGCCTTCCCCCACTCGGCTTCGGCGGCGGCCATCATCGGCCCCGGCCCACAGACCCAGGCCTCGCGGTCCTTCCAGTCCGGGCAGACCTCCATCAGGCGGCGCACGTCGAGCATGCCGTGCTCGTCGTCGAAATTCTCAACGATCGTGAGCGTGGGGTGGCGCTCGGCCAAGGCCCGGCGCTCATCGCGGAAGATGGCGGCCTCGCTGGTCGGCGCCGAGTGCACGTGCACGACGTCGGGCAAGGTGCCGCGGCGGTCCATGGTGCGCAGCATCGACATGACGGGTGTGATGCCACTGCCGCCGGTCCAGAACAGGATGCGGGGCGGGGGAGGGTCGGGCAGCACGAACTCGCCCTGGGGGAGAGCCAGGCGCACGATGGTCCCGGGTTCGAGCCCGCGCACCAGGTGCTCGGAGAGGAAGCCCTCGGGCATGGCCTTGACCGTGATGGTCAGCAGGCGCGAGCGGGTTGGGACGTCGAGCGGTGTTGAGCTGATCGAATACGAGCGCCAGTGCCATTTCCCCTCGAGGTTGACGCCGATGCCGACGTACTGGCCGGCCCGGTACGTGGGGGCCCAGCCCCAGCCCGGCTTGATGACCAGGGTGGCGGCATCGTCGGTCTCGGGAATGACCTCAATGATCTTGCCGCGCAGTTCGCGGGCCGACCACAGCGGGTTGAGCATGTTGAGGTAGTCGTCGGGGAGGAGCGGGGTTGTCATCCGGGCAACCAGATCGCGGACTGTGTCAACGCGCATGAGCGGGGCTCCAAGCTCCAGGGGTGGCGGGCTGTCTTTCAATGCTGCAGTTATCTGTTACTACCCGTAACAGATACACTACAAACATGGCGGACGACGAGTCAAGGGACGCCTCGGGGCGGGACGGCCGCAGCGACCGCTGGCGGGACCACCGGGAGGCTCGGCGGGCCGAGCTGATCGCCGCCGTGATCGCCGTAGTGGAGGCGCAGGGTCCCGCCGTCGGCATGGACGACATCGCCCGGGCATCGGGCATCGCCAAGCCCGTCTTCTACCGCTATTTCCGCAGCAAGTCCGATCTTTTCCTGGAGGTCGGGCGCACCGTGGGCCAGCTGGTGGTGGATGAGACGACCGCCGCCATTGATGCTGCGGTCGGTCCCCGGGCCAAGCTGGCGGCTGGTATCGAGGCGTATCTGATCGGGATCGAATCGCGGCCCAACGTGTACCGCTTCGTGGTGCAGCACCGGGATCTGGGTGACTACGCCTCCATTGTCGGGTTGCACGCGACCGCGGTCATCGGCGAGTTCATGCGCCAGGCCGGCCTCGATTCTGGTGCGGCCGAAGTGTGGGGCTTCGGCATCGTCGGCCTGGCCAGAGCGGCGGCTGACCGCTGGCTGGAGCAAAAGACGATGAGCCGAGAGGCGGTGGTCACCTACCTGATGGAAATGGTGTGGCCCGGATTGTCCGGCGCCACCTTGGGCCGCGGTGTCCCCGTGAACGGTAGGCGCGCCCCGCAGGATGACGGCGGCACCAACGGCCGCTAGCCCGCCGGCCAGCGGACCAACGACGTAGATCCACCATGCCTGCCAGTCTCCGCTCACCAGTGCCGGTGCCAGCGACCGGTAGGGATTCATGCTGGCGCCGGAGACGGGCGCTGCCCACAGTCCGGCTAGTGCGATGTAGCCGCCGACGGCGAGGGCGGCATTGGCGCCCACGTCGCGCGCTCCACTGGCTGTGCCCAGGATAACGCTGACCATGACCAAGCCCATGGTGAGCACCGCTTCCAATACGGCGGCCCTCTACTGTCCGGTGGCCGCGCCGGGCAGGGTGGCACCCAGGTGAGCCACGTTGCCGAACATGGCGCGCAGGCAGAGTGCGGACACTACGGCGCCGCCTACTTGCGCGACCAGGTAGCCGGGCACCCGCCGCCACGGAAAGGCGCCGCTGACGATGCCCATGAAATAGATGACGGCCATGACCATGAGTCCGGGCGAGACGACGCGGGCATCGAGCGGGACCTGGCCCGGGTAGCGGGCATTGACTACCGCACTACCGGACGCCACCACGACGAGAAGGAAGGTGCCCAGAGAGCCTCGGCGAAGAGTCGACGCGCTTCGTACCGGCCGTCACGCGGATTGAGGACCCAGGCCGGCTCGTCGGACCGTGTCCCCCGGCGGGCCCAGGAGAGGTGGTCGGGATGGAGCGTCTCGTTGCCGCTGGTGACCATGGCGTGGCTTCTACCCACTGGGTGGGAATGGAAACGCCGGTTGAACTCAGCGCCGAGTGGCGCCCTTCAGCTCGGTGGTGCGCCTGCCAGGTGTTCTCCGCCGGACTCTCGCTCAAGTCGTCGTCGAGCCAGCTGGCGCCAGCCCTCAGGAACGTCGGAAACGGACGCGATGCGCTCAAAGAGTGCCACCGGGGAGTGGAAACTGGCGTGGACCAGATCCGAGATCCTCAGACCGTGGGCCGGTGCATCTTCAATGACAATGTCGTCACCGGCGCCAACATCACCGGCGACCACTATCCGAAGGTAAGCCCCCGACCGACCGCTTTCGTCAAATTGCTCCACAAAGTGGGCATCGCCCATACGCATCCCCAGCTTGAAACAGGGCTCCCTCGGTTGGGCCACTTCCAGCACGGCCGTACCAACGTGCCAGCGCTGACCGATGACGCATTGGCTCAGGTCAATGCCTCGTGTGGTGAGATTCTCGCCGAAGGTGGCGACACCGACATCGGTCGCGAGCTCAGCGGTCCACCAGTCGTAGTCCTCAATGGCATAGGCATAGACCGCCTTGTCAGGTCCGCCGTGCACCCGCCGATCGGCCTGATCATCGCCGTCGAAGTTCACCCCGCTCACCGCCACCCGGCTGCCCACGGGCTGCTTCCAGATCGCACTGGTGACCTGTCGCCCGGCCCACGTTGTAGTCCGGGGCAACCCAACATTGACGGATATCACCTCAGGTCTCGTCATGAGGCTCCGTGACGGGAGGGAACGGGCTATCGGTTCGCTTATCGATCCTGCAACTCTACGGGCCGTGGGACCGGGGGCGGCACGCAATCTGTTTGTGCGCTCCTACACCTCTTGCTTCGGGGCCTGAATGCCGTTCAGCGCGTCTTGTGCAAAGAACGCCCGGGCTACGGCAATGGTGGTGGCGTCGGGAGGTTCGGCATTCTCGGCGTCAGCCGCTGGGAGTACGAAGCTGATTCGGGTGCCGCCCCGCGGTGGCGGCTCAGCCCAAATGCGGCCGCCCTGGGCTTCAATCAGGCCGCGGGCAATGGCCAATCCAAGACCGGCTCCACCGCTGGCCGAATTGCGGGCTTCGTCCGCTCGCCAAAAGGGCTCAAAGACTCGTTCGGTGACGTCGGGCGCAATGCCGACGCCGGTGTCTTCCACCGATATGAAAACCGCCGCGCCTGCGCCAGCCACGGTCACTTTGATCTGACCGCCCGAGGGGGTATAGCGCAGCGAGTTGGTGATGAGGTTGGCCAGAACGCGTTCGATCTTGTCCGGAGCACACCGAGCTTTGGTCGTACCGCCGCGGGAGGCCGTCGACAAGCGAACACCTCGGGCCCGAGCTTCCGCCTCAAACCGATGGACGGTGCTCTCGACGACGAAGCCCATGTCGACCGCGTCGAAGGCCAGACTGACCGCACCAGAGTCAATGCAGGCCAACTCAAAGAGATCATCGACCAGTGCGCCGAGAAGTCGAACCTGACTCTGGAGCGGGTTGATGTAGTGCATCGGCTCAACGATGCCGTCTTCAATGGCCTCCAGCATCGCCTGCAATGACGTAATCGGTGCCCGGAGATCGTGGCTCGCCCAGGCCACCAATTCGCGTCGGGCGTCGAACGCCTCTTCCAAGTGCGCCGCCATCACGTTGAACGATGCACCAAGTTCGGCCAACTCGGCTGGACCACCTTGCGGCGCCCTTGCACTGAGGTCCCCAGCTGCCAGGCGCTGCGAAGCCTTGCGAATGCTGTCCAGTCCGACGACCAGATTGCGAGAAAGCAGAAAGGCGCCAATCAGCCCAGTGGCGGTGACGGCGCATGTGATGAGAAGAAAGTCAGTGTCGCTGCCCAAGTGAAGCATGACCAGACCGGACACCAACACGGCGCCCAGGGGCAGTATGACGGCCACCAGGGCCAAACCCATCAGCTGCAGCCGGACCGAGTGCAGCATTCGCAGCAAGAACGCGGCAGCAATGCCAATCGTCAGCGTGCCGGCGACTACCAGAAGGCCGACGGTGGTCACGGCTCGAACCGATAACCGACGCCCCAAATGGTGATGATGGTCTGGGGATCCGATGGGTCCTTTTCGACTTTTTCCCGGAGTCGCCTCATGTGGACCGTCACGGTGCTCGTTCCAGCGTCGAGGGCTGCTTCATATCCCCATACTTGAGCCAGCAGTTGTTGGCGGGAAAAGACAGTGTGGGGATGGCTGGCCATGCAGTAGAGCAGGTCGAATTCCGTGGCGGTGAGGACGACCTCGCTTCCGTTGCGGTAGACCCGTCGCGATTGACCGTCGATGGTCAAGCCGGCGGTCTCAATGGTCCGAGGAACTCGTGGTTCTTGGGATCCCGTTCGGCGCAGGATCGCCCTCACCCTGACGACCAGCTCACGGGGTGAGAACGGCTTGACGACGTAGTCATCGGCTCCGAGTTCGAGTCCAGTAATGCGGTCTGACTCCTCACCCCGGGCGGTCAAAAGGATGACGGGAATATCACCGCACGAGCGGATCCAACCGCACAAGTCCAAACCATTGATCTTTGGGACCATGACGTCGAGGATCACCAGATCCGGTGGGTCGCTTTCGATCATTCGCTGCGCCTCTTCGCCGTCCGAGGCTTGTACTGCTTGTAGGCCTTCATGCTCGAGGTACCGGACCACCACGTCTCGCACCACATTTTCGTCGTCAACGACAAGAACGGTGGCCAGCGCCGGTGTGCCGGAGCCGCCTGGAGCGGGCTGGCGCGTAGACAATAGGGGCATCGCAGCTCTACCCTAAAGAATTTCGGGGGCCGGCTTGGCGCGGCAATCCTTACGAGAGTGTTACGAGTGTCCACCTGGACCGCAGTAGACCTCCATTGTTCGCAATTCGTAAGCCAAATGAAGTGGGTGAACGGACGGCCCAAGGGTACGGTCGCTCATGGGGTTCAGGAGACGTGTGGTAGCTGATCAGCGCACGATTCGACTGAGCGCCGGGGTCCCGTGTCGATAAAGGGTTCGCTCACGACCCTCAAAACGCGTGGGAAGTCGCTGGTGGCACCCTTGGAGCAGCGGGCCATCAAGGGCGTAGAGCGCATTCAGGGCCGTTTTCACAGTGAACTCCACAGTGAGTGGCTCGCTGCCGTCATGGGCATCGGGCTCGGCGTGAGTTTCACCGTGTGCTTCTTGACCGGGATGATCGACTACCTCAGCCAGCATGCGCCGACTTGGTATCACCTGCCCGTACATCCCATCAATCTCTTTCGAGTCACCGAGGGCGTCCACGTACTGACCGGCATTGTGGCCATTCCTTTGTTGTTGGCCAAGCTCTGGGTCGTCTACCCGAACTTCTTTAGCTACCCGCCGGTGCGTGGTGTAGCTCACGCACTCGAGCGATTGAGCCTGGTCCCCCTGGTGGGCGGGGCGCTCTTTGAACTGTTCACCGGCGTCCTCAACATCGCCTACTGGTACACGCCCATGCCATTTGACTTCACGACTGGCCACTTCTACGTGGCCTGGATCACCATCGGTGGGCTGATCGTCCACATCGGGGCCAAAGTGACCCTGACGCGCGAGGTTGTGTCGGGGCGCCATGGTCGGTCGGCCTCGGCGGCGGCCGAGGTGGCGCCGAGGCAACTCGAACAGGCTGACCGTGTGCCGACGGGCACTCTGGGCCGGCGAGGCTTCCTGACCACTATCGCCAGCGCCGGCGCAGTGCTTTTCCTGTCGGTAGCGGGCGAGACGATTGCCCCGCTGCGAGGGATATCCCTCTTGGAACCTCGGGACCCGACGGTGGGACCGCAAAAGCTGCCGGTGAATCGCACGGCTTCGGGCGCCAATGTGATTGCCGACGCCACCAGTGCCGACTACCGCTTAGAAGTCGCTGGCAACTGCAAGTATCCTCGGAGCTTCACGCTGGAAGAGTTGCGCGCCCTTCCACAACGAAGCGCTGGTCTCCCCATCGAATGCGTGGAGGGCTGGAGTGCTTCCGCCCAGTGGCGGGGGATCTCGTTGCCGAGTCTCCTCTCACTGGTGGGCGCCAAGAAGTCCTCCTCCATTCGTGTTGAATCCATTGAAACTCAGGAACGCCTCTATTCGAACTCCATCATCGATCCGGCCCATGCTGCCGATCCGGACACCCTTCTAGCGCTCGAACTCAATGGCGAAATCCTTGATCTGGACCATGGGTACCCCATGCGCCTCATTGCTCCGGACCGTCCAGGCGTCCTGCAGACAAAGTGGATCCGTCGGGTGGTGGTGATGTGAGGAACGAGCTTGAGACATCGTCAGACAAAGGTGGCGGCGCTGTTCCGGGGCCGGCTCCGGTCGAAGAAGAGCATGGTGTGACGTTTTGGATTGCCGCAGCCATTGGTTGGACGGCTATTGCCATTGGTGTTTTCGGCATTGTCGATCATCCAATGGCTGTGCACGCGTTCAAACTGTTCCGTTTACTGATTGGCCTCAACATTTTCAATGACGCGATCGTCGTTCCTATCGTGCTGGCCGTGGCGGTCCTTGTCCGGAGGCGCTCTCCTCGGTGGCTCATGGCGCCGGCCCAAGTGTGGCTCATCATTTCGGCTGTGGTTTGTCTCTACGCCTATCCGTTTGTAGGTGACTATGGGCGGACCCCTTCCAATCCGAGCCTGCTTCCGTTCAACTACGCGCACCGAGCCTTGCTGCTTCTGGGGATTATCACAGCAGCGTGTGGTGTGTATGCGGTTGTAGCCTGGCGGCGATCCCGTGTCTCCGAGGTGTGAGTAACCCGTCTGTTTCACGGCGGACGATGCGGTTGCTCACTGCGACGCGAGTGCTTCTCGTCGTCGTGTGCGCCGTTCCGCTCGTGATCTATCTCTACGTAGCGTTACATCGGATCGGCTATCCCTATGAACTCGAGTGGTTGGAGGGCGGTGCGGCTGAGATAGTCCGCCGAGTGGCCGATGGACGGGCCATGTACGTGAAGCCCTCGCTGCACTACGTGCCCTATCCCTACACGCCGCTCTACTTTTGGGTGTCCGGTGGGCTGGCACACGTCACCGGAGTGGGGTTTTTGCCACTTCGTCTGGTGTCCCTCTTCTCGTCCCTCGGGTGCTGCGCCCTGCTGTGGCGCATCGCATGGCGTGAGACGGGAGACGTGGTCGCTGGCGCGGTGGCCGTGGGATTGTTCACGGCCACCTTTGCGGTGAGTGGCGCCTGGCTCGATATTGGGCGAGTGGACTCGCTCGCCCTCTTCGTCCTCCTGGGTGCCATTTCGGTGGCCCGTCAGGTGACGAAATGGCCTAGCGGTGTTTTGGTTGGCGGTCTTGTCTTCCTGGCGTTCATGGCCAAACAGGACACCCTGATCGCGTTGGGGCCTGTCTTGCTGTACCTGGTGCTCACTCGCTGGCGGGTGGGTCTGGCTGCATGTGTCACCGCGGGCACCTTATTGGTGGGCTCGACCTACCTTCTCGACCGAGCCACCCATGGGTGGTACGGCTACTACGTATTCCAAGAACTGACGCACCAGGGCGTGACCTCCTCGGTATGGACCACATTCTTTACCAAGGATCTCTTTCACGTGCCGTGGGCCATCGGTTTGGGTCTCATCGGCTTGGTATTCGGTGTGGTGGGCACGTCGAACCGGACGGCCTGGGGTTTTTGGTCGATGGCCTGGGGGGGACTGTTGGTCTCGGCGTTTATTTCTCGGCTGCATTCGGGTGGTGGTGAGGACGTTCTCATTCCGGCGTATGCCGCAGCAGCGCTTTTGGGCGCCTTTGGCTACGACGCACTCCTGAGATACGCGGCAGCCATGCCGTTGACCGATAGCCCCCGTTGGAAGCCCTGGGGAGCCGTGCTCGTGGGCATCGCACTCACGCTCGGGATTGGCGTGCAGTTGACCGCCTTGCACTACAGCCCGACCCGCTACATCCCCACCAGCGCCGATCAGCGAGCCGGGCAGCGGTTTGTCGCTTTGGTGCGCCACACTTCGGGCACCGTTGTCGTCTCAAACCATCCCTACTACGACACGCTGGCTGGCAAGGAGTCCTGGGCCCAGGGGGAGTCGGTGCACGATGTATTGCGGGCCGGTCCGAGCACGGCCCGCACCGACCTGACGGCCAGTATCAACGCGTTCTTGCGCCTACACACGCCGGCAACGATCTTCAGCGATGACGCCCATTATGCGCTGGGCAGCTATTCAGATCCCTTTTTTCGATTGGTGTCGACGCACGTGATCGAGTGCCAATCGTGCTTTTACCCAGTCACCGATATCAAACGACGGCCGTCGTTTCGATTTGTGCGAGGCTGAGAATTAGCTGACCGGGAGATCCAGCTGGGCGAACCAGCGACCGCTGTCCTCCCACACGTGACTCAATGTGAATTGGGAGGCGTGCGCCACGGCATACATGTCGGACGCGCTGAGCGAGGCCCATTCGAACGCCGCATGGCATCCATCGTCCATCTCTATCTCCATAGTGAGCTCTTCCGACGGCGCATCGGGAAGAGCCACCTCAACCAGTGCTCGTCCATAAGGAGCGAGCAGAGTAGCGATTCGACGGAGGAGTGCCGTTGGGTTTCCGCCAATGCCAATGCTGCCGTCGAGGATGAGGGCGCATTGCCACTCACGCTCTCTGGGCATGGGTGCAAAAACCGATTGCAGGAGCACGGGTCGCTGACGCTCCTGGGCCAGAGATACGAATTCGGGCGAGAGGTCGATCCCAAGTACTTCAATGGCTTGCAGACTCAACGCTTCGACGTGGCGGCCAGGACCGCAGCCGACATCGAGGACGGGACCGCAGGCCCGTTGGAGCAGTCGAAGATCGACATCGTCCGCTTCGGCCAACCAGGGTGCAACGTTCAGTTGGCTGCGGTGACCGGATCGGTGTCGCACGATGGCTCGGGGGGCGACGAGTGGACTAGGCATCAACGGGGGATGCATAGTCGGACAATGAGTGGCAGGACCCCAGGGCGCTGGCGAAGCGGGAGTGTGGGATAAGGGAGGCCACTGTTTGAGCGTCACTGAATTCGTCAACATCTTGAAGGATCGGCAACGTGACGCACGAGAGACCTAAGGAGTGCAGGTGGGCGTGTTGCCGAGCCCCAGTCTCGGTCGTGCTCATGGGTATGCCTTCAAACATTCCGACCACCGGCTCTCGAGTGCCGATGACCCAGAAGCCACCATCTTCGGCCAGCCCAAGTGTCGTATCGACGCCGTCGGCCAACAATGCTGCGGCTCCTGACTCAAGCTGGTCGGTTCGCACCTGGGGGGTGTCCATTCCGATCAGCAGCATGGGCAGTGGGGTAGCAGCGAATGCATCTTCCATGGCACCAGCCAATCGGTCGGCGAATGGTCCGGTGCGCTGCGGGATCATGCACATCCCTGGCGGGACCCAGGGTCCAGGCTCTCCGTCCAATATGATCGATCGCGCCACCACATTGGCCCCGGTCACGGCGTCCAGGGTGTCCAGGATTGCCGCCAGCGCCACCTCGGCCGCTTGCTCATGGGTGAGCGGCGGACACAGTCGGGTCTTCACCAGGCCAGGAATTGGCGTCTTGGCGATCACCAACAGATGGATGGGCCAGGGCGTGCTGCTCATTGCAAGAGAGAGCCCATATCGCCCACGGCCTGGAGTGTGCCCCGCACCGTTCCGGTGACCTTGGAGCGGCCAACCCGTGGAAGGTAGGGAATATCGATCCCGTGAATCCTCAGACCGTCCTGATGGGCCCGCAGCACCATTTCGAGCGGCCATCCGGATCGACGATCCTTCAGGGCAAGGTCGATGAGTGCTTGTCGGCGGGCTGCCCTCATGGGGCCGATATCGCGTAAGGGCAGGCCCGTTCGGCGGCGGACTTCGAAGGCCAACACGCGATTGGCGAGACGAGCATGGACGGGCCAGGCACCGCGTGCCGCTTGACGGGCGCCGATCGTCATATCCGACTCGAGTCCCAGGACCGGATCAGCGACAAGCGGGAGATGGGCTGGGTCGAGCGAGCCGTCGCAGTCCATGAAGCAGACCACGCCGGCGCTGGCCGCCATCAGCCCGGTCCAGCAGGCTGAGCCGAACCCGGGGATGGGTTCGGTGATGACCCGGGCACCCAATGCAGTGGCGCATTCGCCTGAACCATCGGTTGACCCGTTATCGACCACAATGGGTTGATAGCCATCCGGCATTCGTGAGAGTACCCATGGCAAGGCGTCAACCTCATTGAGTACGGGGAGGACGACATCCGGCATCACTGGACCGTACCCACTGAACATCCGCCAAAGGCCCGTAAGCGATTACGAAACCCTTAATCCCACATTTGACGCCGTCCTTTTGCGACAGTCCTCGGTACGCTCAACGCATGAAGGGACCAACGTCACTCCATCGACCAATGTGGCAACAATGAAGATTCTGGTCAGCGGAGGTGCCGGATTCATCGGGTCCCACATCGTTGACGCGCTGGTACAGGGGGGTCATGAAGTGGTGGTCGTGGACCGAGCCCCTCCGTCGTATCGCAATTCAGCGGCGCACTATGTCCAACAGGACGTTCGAGACCCCGCCGTTTGGCTGAAGACGCTCGACGGGGTGGACGCCGTGAGCCATCAGGCTGCTCGTGTCGGCTTGGGTGTGCGCTTTTCCGACGTGGCCGACTACGTCAGCGATAACGATGTAGGAACGGCGGCCATGTTGTTTGCCATGGACCGGCTGGCCTTCGCCGGCCGTCTCGTTTTGGCCAGCAGCATGGTGGTCTATGGCGAGGGCACCTACACGTGTTCGGCCTGTGGCGTCGTTCGCCCAGCCCCTCGGACGGCCGAACGTCTGGCCAGCGGGCGTTTCGAGCCTCCGTGCCCATTGTGTGAGGGGGATCTTCTGCCTCAATTGACCCTGGAAGACGCTCCAATTGATCCGCGCAATGTCTATGCCGCCACGAAGGTCCATCAGGAGCACCTGTGTTTCTCCTACGGCCGGGAGTCCGCATGTTCGGTGATTGCACTGCGCTATCACAACGTGTACGGCCCACGTTCGCCGCTCGACACACCCTATTCGGGAGTGGCCAGCATCTTCTTGAGCGCACTACGCTCGGGCCAGGCTCCCAGAGTCTTCGAAGACGGAGGGCAACGAAGGGATTTCGTCCATGTGGGCGATGTGGCCCGAGCCAATGTACTGGCATTGGAAGCACCGCATTCAGTGCAGGGCTCGTTCAATGTGGCCAGTGGGACGCCCCATACGGTGCTCGACATGGCGACCGAACTGTGGTCCGCTCTGGGACGCTCATCGCCTCAACCTGTCGTGACGAGTGACTGGCGATTGGGAGACGTCCGTCACGTGCAGGCATCGCCGGCGCGGGCCAAGTCGGTGCTGAACTTTGCGGCGACGACCACGTTTGCCGACGGTATTGCTGGCTTGGTGGTCTGAACGAAATCACTGATTGGGAATTGATCGTTTTGTAAGGCAACGGGGGCATATTGAGGTCGGATCTTTGAGAGCCTGAGCGCATGCTCTCCTGGAAGCGCGCCGGCAGATTATTCCCACCCATTCCATTCGTCGTAGCCATCCTTGCCGCCGGAGCAGCCGTGATGGGTCAGCCTGCTGGTCGGGCTGAAGCGGCCGCGACGTCGCCGTGGCCGTCGGCGCTCCATGACAGCACCCACTCCGCCACAGCCCGTGTCCAGGGTCCGACGACCGGCCGCATTGAATGGACGCGCAACCTTGGCTCGAACATCACGCCGGGGCCGGTCGCTGGGAGTGACGGGACCATTTACGTAGCCACCGACGCAGGCGACCTGTATGCCCTCAATCCAACGACGGGGGCAACCCAGTGGACATTCGATGGCGGTGGGCCATTCACCGGTGGGATGGATCTCTCGGTCAGTCCTTTGGTTCTCTCAACCGGATCCATCTTGTGGCCAGGACCCAAGGGCACACTGTACGAACTGACCGCGGCGGGCCAGAAAGCATGGTCGCACGTGTTCGGCGGAACGGTCCTCTCACCAGTTGCCTCAGGTCAGTCCGTCTACGTCATGACAATGGCCGGCACGTTGTCGAAGCTGCAGCTTGGCGGCACGACTCCATCGGTCAGTTGGTCAATCCCGCTGGGACATGTGTCATACGGCAGTCCAGTGGTAAGTCCAGACGGCGATGTCATTACCACCGTGGATCGGAGCGTTGTGGCGGTGGTTGATCATGGGACAACGCCCACCGTTCATTGGCGGGTTCCGTCCAGTGCCACGATTGAGGTCTCCGCTTCCGTAGCGAGAAGTGGAGAGGTCTTTGCCTCCGCCAATGACGCTTCTGTCTACTCAATCGAGCCCGGAGGGTCGCTGCGTTGGCGCAAGATCATCGGTCATGAGTCATATTCGTCTTCGACCGTCACGGCCGCTGGCTTGCTGTATATCGGCGACAACGCGGGCGTGCTGAACATCGTGCGTGCCTCAAACGGTGCGGTGGTCAATCGGGATCACGGGGTCAAGGGACTTTGGGGAGCTCAGGTGATTGACGACCGCGGCGATGTGTATTTCGGGACCCAGGGCAAGGGCATCTATGGCTACAGCAAGAGTGGTCATCGCCTCTTCCATCTGGAGTCGCACGGCCCGATTGACTCGTACCCTGCGCTCACCGGAACTGGCACCCTGATCATCGGCGACGAATCAGGCACGCTGTATGCCATTGGATGAGGGTGGGGTGAGGGTGAAAATCGAAACTTCGTACGTAAGCTCCTCGGGTGCCTTCCAACCCGACTGACGAGTCCAGTACTCCCGGAGGCGGGCGTATCGCCGTGGGACGCAGAGTCTTTCTCGGTATGGTCGCGCTCGGAGCGGCTGGAATCGTCTTTGGCACGAAGGCGCAGAATTTCATTGAAAGCACAATTGGATCGGGTCTGGGCGGTCTCATCCCAGGCGGCGGCCGATTCAGGATCTATTCGATCACCGGATCGTTTCCAGCTATCCGTCCATCGAAGTATCGGCTTGAGATCAGTGGACTGGTGGAACGTCCCCTGACCCTGACTTTGGCTGACCTCAAGGCCATGCCGGCAACCAAGTTGGTGAAGGAGTTCCAATGCGTCACCGGATGGACCGTGCCAGACGTTCACTGGGAAGGTGTGCGGCTCGCTGATTTGTTAGATCATGTCGGAGTGAAAGGCGGAGCCAAGGCGCTCAGCTTCGAGTCCTACGACAACGCTGACAGTGAAAGCTTGACATTGGATCAAGCACGCCTCTCCGACGTGATTGTGGCGTACAAGATGTTGGGTGCGCCAGTGACGACCGAGCATGGCGGTCCAGTTCGTCTGTATGTCGCCCCCATGTTCGGATACAAGTCACTGAAGTGGCTGTCGGCCATCCGTGTGGTCGACGAAGTGATTCCCGGTTACTGGGAACAGAATGGCTATCCCGTCAACGGTTGGGTTGATGGGTCCACGGCCGACACGAATCCGGCGTACCAATGACAAGCGGCCTGGCCCAGCGGCCACCGGGCCGGGGGGTCGAGCCCAATAGTTTGCTTCGCTTCGATCTCGTCCAGCGTTCAGCTCATTGGGCCAATGCATTGTTGTTCGGGATACTCATGGCGACCGCGTTGCCGCTCTATTTCTCTTCGCTGGCCGTCATTGTCGGTCGGCGCCCACTACTGGCGGAAATCCATCTGTGGGCCGGAGTTGCTTTGCCGATCCCCATTCTGGTCTCGTTGCTTGGACCATGGGGTGCGCGTCTTCGTCAGGATCTCCGTCGGATCAATCATTGGACTGCTGATGAAGTGGCCTGGCTCAGGACGCTCGGTGGCAAGGGCGCTCCGAAAGTAGTCGACAAGTTCAACCCGGGCCAGAAGCTCAATGGCATTTTCACCGGAGGCGTCATTGTGGTGATGTTGGCCACCGGCTGCATGCTCAAATGGTTCCGCTTTTTCTCGGTTGAGTGGCGGAGCGGAGCGACGTTTGTTCACGATGTGTTTGCATTTGCGGTCTTCATTGTGGTGTTCGGCCACATACTGTTTGCCGTGACCCACCCGGATTCGATGCGTTCCATGGTGCAAGGAAGGGTGAGCGAGCGATGGGCGCAAAAACATGCTGCGGACTGGTTGGCTGACGAGCGAGAACTCGCAAGTCGGGATCCGTCTCGTTGAGAGGGGTGGCAATACCTCGGTCCCTTCCGGACTACGTGGACGAGGCGGATCCGCGGTGACGAATTACAGCGGCCCAAGTGATACAGCCCAGACCGGCTAGGGCAACGATGACTCCGATGACCCCCCACTTGCCCTCACCGCTCATTCCTGAACCGTGGATCACGTTCGTTCCTTGAAGAATCCACAACGCTCCAACCGCACACAGCAAGAGTCCGACGATTCCTCTTGACCACATGGCTCTCTCCGTTCTCGCCTCGCCAGCGTGTTGGCCATCAGTGACTCTGGGCGATGGTACTGCCAAGTGGGTCCCAAGCGGCGTTGCCACTTGCTACCTTGGGCTCATGACCTCGTATCGAGTGAGTCGGGCTGCCGAACTCTTGGGCGTTAGCGCTGACACCGTTCGCCGGTGGGCCGATGCCGGGCGAGTGAAGGCGAGTGTGGGCGAAGGGGGACGGCGCTACGTCGATGGGCCCGATTTGGCTCGACTGGCCATTGAGCTTGCTGGGGAGCAGCGAACACCTAAGGCGCGCGGACAATCGGCCCGAAATCGATTTGAGGGCATCGTGACGAGGGTGACGAAAGATGGTGTGGCAGCGCAGGTTGAGATTCAGTCTGGCCCGCACCGCTTTGTGGCACTGATTACGCGAGAGGCAGCAGACGAATTGGAACTAGAGCCGGGCATGCTGGCCGATGCCGTCGTCAAGGCCACTAACGTCGGCGTTGAACTTCCGTCTCTCACCTGAACGGCTCTCAAATGGGGAGATTGGTCGGTGCTTTCGTTGGCCACAAGGTGATCGCACCGACAGGGAGTTCCAGATAGCAGGTGTCCCCAGGATCGGCTTGCACCACTTCAGTGGTCCGAGCGTGAAGAACGACGTTGGGCGTCAGTCCGATGAGCAGGTCGGTGGCTGATCCGACGTCAGCAATATCGATGTAGGTCCCGAGCACACCGTCCGTGGACACGATGGCAACTCGTTCGGGCCGAATGGTCCACTGAACGGCCGTGCCAGTGGCGAGATCGCCAGAGTCCACCAGGAGATCGACACCGTCCGCGTTGAGGTGACCTTCAGCTGTCACGAAACCGGTATTCAGATTCGACATACCGAGGAGTCGGGCTACCGCGGGCGATGCCGGTCGGGTGAAGACGTCCCTCGTCGATCCGGCCTGCAAGAGGGCACCATCGGCAATCACCAGCACTTCTTGTGAGAGCAAGGCTGCCTCTTCCGGGTCATGGGTGACCAGGGCGGTGGCCAACCCCGTTTCTTGCTGCAGTCGACGAAGTTCTCGCCGCAGTTCTTGTCGAACGGGTGCATCGAGTGCCGAGAACGGCTCGTCCAAGAGCAGCAGCTTCGGCGAACGGCACAATGCTTGGGCCAACCCCACTCGCTGTCGCTGGCCGCCGGACAGTTGGTGCGGCCGACGATCCTGCAGACCATCGAGCCGTAGATGAGAGAGCCAGTAGGCAGCCAATGACGGCGAGGCGCCACGAGCGAAGAGCAGGTGCTGCCACACAGTCAGATGCGGGAACAGGGTGAATCCTTGGGCGACATACCCGACGCGCCGCTCTTCAACGGGCACGGTGGTCATGTCGCGATTGCCGTAGTGGACTGGTCCGGCCGAGGCGCCGTTAAGGCCGGCCAAACTCCTCAACAGAGCGGATTTACCTGATCCTGAGGGACCCAAAATGCCCAGACGATTGGCGCCGGGTGCATACTGCAATGCCAAGTGGAACGTGCCCAGGTGGTAGTCGATGTCGAAGCACACGGGAGAGGGAGTGACGGCCTCCGGTGGCGTAGCTGGGGGTATGACGGTTGGTCGGGACAGCCGGCCGCGAAGGTGGAGACGGCTGAATGTCACGGCCAACACGGCGAGTCCGAGCGCCAACGCTGTCGGCGCGATGGTGGTGGGTAGGCCAACACCACTGAATTGGTTGTAGGTATAGACCGGCAATGAGAACGGGTGATAGCCGAGGACAATCACGGCGCCGTACTCGCCGAAGGCGCGCAACCAGGCCAACAGCATGCCGGCACGGATCCCTGGTGCGGCGAGCGGGAGGGCTACCAAACGAAAGCGTTGTACTTCGGAATGCCCAAGTGTGGCGGCGACATCCAAAAGGGCAGAATCGAGCGTGGCAAAGGCGGACCGGGACGCCACAATGAGAAACGGTGCGGCGCAGAACGACTGGGCCAGCACGATGCCGATGATGGAGTTGGTCAGATGTCCGTGGAAGAGTCGGCCCAAGAACGTATAGGGGCCCACCAGGTAAATGAGCAGGATGCCGCTCATCAATGGGGGCAGCGCCAGGGGCAATTGGACGATCAGACCAATAACTGAAGCGATCCGACTGCTCGACCGGGCCAGGACGTAGGCGAGCGGGACGCCCAATAGCGTGATCACCAAAAGGGAGATGCTCGCGCTCAGGACCGAGACGTACAGCGAAGGGAACAGTCCTGGAGCGTGAAAGCCTCGTTCGGGTGTACCGATGAATCGAATAGCGAAGGCAATGACGGGAACAGCCAGATAGACGGCGATCAGACCGCCCAGCCAGGCCAGGGGGCTTCGAGTTACCCCCTTCATCATCCCTACAGTATTGCCTTCACATTCTTCGGTACCGACGACTTGCCGCTGATCTTGAGAGGTGAGAACAAGGACACGCCGTTCTTCTTGAGGATCTTCTGTCCGCCCTTGCCCAACAAGAACGACACAAAGGCCCGGGCGGCGGCTCCGTGGGGTGCCTTGTTGAGAATGGTCAAGGTGTAGTCGCCGGCCAGATTGGTGCCGGTCAGAGGCACTGTCTTGATGTTGGCGGCGGCTGCTTCCACACCGTAAAAGAAACCGGCATCGAGTTGGCCGGCTTGAAGCTGACCAACCATGGTGTCTTCGGGGAGCACGTTGGACGTGGCGGTGGCGATGGTGGACAAGGCCGGCAGACTGTATTTCTTGGCTGCCTGGGTCAGCGCGGTTACGGCCAATACACCCTTGGGGTCGGTGGCGGGATCGGTTCGACCAATGAGAAATCCGGGCTGATCAATGACCTCGTACCACGGCTTGGACTTGAGCGCCTGGGCAAATTTACTGGACGGGTTGTAGCCCAAAACGAGGGGGGAGGATGCGAACTCGGCATACCAGGAAACCCAATTTCCGTTGGCCGCACCTTCGAGTTCAGCGTTCACTGCCGGCGAGGCGCTGATGAACACGTCGCCTTGGAGGGTGCCCCCCTTGATGCTGACAGCCAAGGCGTCAGAACCCATGGAGGTGTCATTGAGGGTGTACCCCGTTGCCTTGAGAAATGCCGGGGCCATCTGTTCCTGCATCAGGTCCTGGAGCGATCCGGCCGAGAGCACATCGACTGGACCTGAGTGCTTGGCGGCCGCACCGGCGGGGGCTCCGGCCACGCCGGTGAGTACTGAAGTACCGAGAGCCACCATGGCCCCGAGGGCGCTCAGGTGCCGCCTTGCTTGAACCGGAATTTTGAAGGGGCCTTGTGAGGGGGACATATTGCAAAGTTAACAAAGGTGAACCGCAAATGCGTTGTCAAAGTTGCATCTTCCCCGCATAAGTTCTTACAAAAGGCACAAATCTCCGCATCTGCAAATGCCTATTCTGTGCTGGGCCCACTGGTTACCGGCTCGGTTCGGGTCAGCGTGGTGTCGTCGCTGGCCCTGACCCAGTCACCCGAGCGTCCGCCTGATTTGTGCCAGAGGCTGAGGTCCTCAATGGAGGCTTCGGGGTCACTCGCAATGAGCGCCTGCACCAATGTGAGGGCGGCTATGGAGCACGCCGTGAGTGCCTCCATCTCAACTCCGGTGCGCTCGACAATCTCGGTGACAGCACTGACATCAATGTGATCGGGGCCAATGGTGACGTCCACGGCCACTCGATCAATACGAATGGGATGGCACAGTGGGATGAGGGTGGCCGTCTGCTTGGCGCCTTGTATGCCCGCCACTCGGGCCGCTTCGACGACATTCATGCCGCCTGGGCTCTGTGCGAACACGTGGCCGATGTCAGCCGAGGTCACGACAGTGCACTTGGCTAGGGCGACACGATGGGTGAGCGGCTTGGCGGTGACATCCACCATGCGGGCTCGCCCATGCTCGTCAAGATGGGTAAATCCGCTGTGCTCGCTCATCCGCCGGACACCGGTGGGATTACCGCGACCTCATCGTCCTCGTTGACTCGTGTGTCTGGGGGCACCACATCGCCGTTGAGCCAAATGTTCGATGTGGACACAACGCGGGCGAACGATGGGCCGAACTGTGCTTCGGCTGCCGCCATGACGCCGGAGACCGTGGGGGCAGTAATTGTGACCTGCGCCACGCCGCCCGCCGCTTCTCGGGCCGGACCAAAGAGTCGGAGTCGGGCCACTCTTAGCCGCCAATCATTGACATGGATCTGGCCGGGCTGAGAAACCCCGGCTCATTAATGCCATGGCCGGGAAATTTTGCCCATACCGCTTCACGAAGGAGGAGGGCCAGGTCGGTGTCGGATCCGCCGCCCCGCAAGAGACCGCGCACCGTGTGTTCTTGGTTGGCGAACAAACAGTTGCGAATGGCCCCGTCAGCGGTGAGCCGTAAACGATTGCACGTGCCACAAAACGGTTCGGTCACGCTTGAAATAAGCCCGATTTCACCGATGCCGTCAGCGAAACGGAATCGCTCGGCCGGTGCAGCGCTGGTGGGATCGGAGAGCGCAACCAGCGGCCATATTGCAGCGATGCGCTCGTAAATCTCGCGGCCAGGGACCAGCTGACGACGGTCCCACTTGCCCTGCGCATCGAGAGGCATGAACTCAATGAAACGAACGATCCGTCCCGTGGCTCGGGCGAATTCGGCGAAGTCAAGAATTTCACCATCGTTCTGACCCCGCAAAAGGACGACATTGATTTTGATGGGCGCAAGACCAGCATCTTCTGCTGCCTGCATGGCCTCGAGTACCACCGAAAGGGCGCCCCGTCGACGGATGGTGGCGAAGCGATCCGCTTGGAGCGAATCACAGCTGATGTTGACGCGTCGTAATCCCGCTGAGGCTAGATGCTGCGCCAGCCGAGGTAGTTCGGTGCCGTTTGTCGTCATGGCCAGATCGTCGAAACCGATTGATGCCAATTGGGCGATGAGCTTCGGCAGGTCCTTTCGGACGAGTGGTTCACCACCGGTAATGCGCAGCGCCGTAACACCGAGGTCCTTGGCCACCCGGGCGACGCGTGTGATCTCGTCAAAGGTCAAGAGTTCACTGGTGGGAAGGAAGGACAGGCCTTCTTCGGGCATGCAGTAGACACAGCGCAAGTTGCAGCGATCCGTCACCGAAATGCGGAGGTCATTGTGCACTCGACCGTAACGATCGACCAGTGGCCCAGTGAGCGGCATAGTGGCTTCTGCCAAGTCGGCCGCCGAAGCCGGCCGATGGGGTTTGACGGAGACGGCGACGGGCACCGGTGTCGTCATAAGGCGGCCCGTGGTTGATGGGCTGTCGAGAGCGTGGGGCCCAGGTTCTCTTGCAATTGATTCGGGTCAATCAGCAGAACGTCGACCAGTTCTCCGGCATTGACGCCAGTGCCGTCAGGCAACAGGACAAGCGCATTGGCCCCGGCCATGGCGTGGAGTTGATGCGATTCTTGTCCAGCGGCGGCTAGGACGCGCCACGCTCCGAGGCCATCCGTGGTGAGTCGCGCCCGGAGGAAATAAAGCTTCCCATCGCGATGACGGTGGAGGTCGGTCGCCGAAGAAGCCTGAACTACCGCTCGGTGGAGGGCGTCATGCCCGCTGAGCTGGCGCAAGGCGGGGCGGACGAAGAGCTCGAAACTCACCATGGCCGACACTGGGTTTCCGGGAAGGCCGAACACTGGGGTGCCTGAGTCGGCCAGCATGCCGAAGGCGAATGGCTTGGCCGGCCGGATGGCCACCTGCATCCAGCGCATGGAGCCCCCACTGAGCTTGTCCAGCACCACACGCACCAGGTCCAGGTCGCCGACGCTTACACCGCCACTGGTGATGAGAGCGTCGCACCGCGCGGCCCCATCCGAAAGGACTCTTACCAAGGCCGCTTCGTCATCAGCCACGATTCCCAAGTCGACGCACTCCCAGCCTTCGCGGCGAGCCAACGCCAAGAGGGTGTGACGATTGGCGTCGCGAATCTGACCCGGCGGGAGGGCGCCAACGCCGGTGAACAATTCGTCGCCCGTTGAGAGAATGCCTACTCGCGGACGTCGATGGGCCACCACCGCAGTGATGCCCTGGTTGGCCAACACACCCAAATGAGCTGGCGTGAGCACCGTGCCCCGTGGAGCCACGACTTGCCCGGCCTCCACGTCTTGGCCCGCACAGCGCACGAAGTAGCCGGGCTGGAGGGGTCGAGCGATGGTGACGAAATCGCCGTCGGGGTCGGTGTTGGTTTCTTCAATCATGCAGACGGCATCTGCTCCAGCGGGAACCGGCGCACCGGTCATGATCCGAGCCGCCTGGCCTGGTCCTACTGTCTGCTCGAGCGGGTGCCCGGCCATTATGGTGCCGATCACAGCCAAGCGAACCGGGGCTTGTTCGGTGTCCTCAGCTCGAACGGCATAGCCATCCATGGACGAGTTGCGGAATGGTGGGACCGCTTCAGTGGCCACAATGTCGGCGGCAACGACGCAATCCAATGCTTGGTCGAGCGGCAGGGTCACCGGCAGCAAGGGACGGCACGAGCCCAGGACGAATCGCTGTGCTTCGTCGAGTGGAATCAAGGGTGATTCCCAATGATGGCGTCCTCTGGAGCGCAAATGCTCCAATCGGTTCCGCCCCCCCAAGTTTCGCGTTTCCAAATGGGGACCGTGTGCTTGAGCGTATCAATGCAGAACTGTGCGGCGGCAAAGGCCTCACCGCGATGGGTTGTTGACACGGCAACCACCACAGCTACGTCTCCCACTTCGAGCCGGCCAACTCGATGGAGCATTGTGAGGCGACCGATGTCGGACCATCGGAGGCGAGCGTCACGAGCCACGGTAGAAAGCTTCGGCACTACCTGTTCGTCGTATGCCTCGTATTCGAGACTGGTCACACCCGGTCGACCCTCTGAGTGGTCTCGCACGGTGCCGCAGAACGTCACGATGCCCCCACACTGGGGGAGGGTGACCCACTGCCACGCGTGATCCACTGGGAGAGGTTGATCGCTGACGCCGAGCCAATCGCCTTCCGTCGGTGGCAGCAATTGGGGCGATGTCATGATGCCACCTTATGGATGGGACCGGACGCATCTCGCAACGATGCCGCGGGCACTCCCGCTCGGAGCGAGATGATTTCGGCGCAAATGGCAACCGCGGTCTCTTCTGGCGTGCGAGCACCGATGTCAATCCCGATAGGTCCGAAAATCCGCTCGATGTGATCTTCTGACACTCCTTCGTCTCGCAGGAGCGCCACTCGGGCGGCATGGGTCCGGCGAGATCCCATAGCTCCGATATAACCGACCTTTGTGGCGAGCGCGGCGGTCAGGGCCGGAATGTCGAACTTGTGATCGTGGGTGAGTACGCAAATGGCGTCGCTGGGACCGAGGCGACTGGCCACTGATGCGAGGTGGCGGTGAGGCCAATCAACGACGACTTTGTCGGCTTCAGGGAAGCGCCCCTGCGTGGCAAACACTGGACGGGCATCACACACCGTGACGGAGAACCCCAACACTTTGGCCACGCGTACGAGGGCGCGTGAGAAATCGACGGCCCCGAAAATCAACATCTGCGGCGGTGGTGACCACACTTCGATGAAGACGGCGAGCGCGCTGCCTGTCGGTTCGCCGTGAGCGCCGTAGGACGTCGTCATATTGTGACCGCTCTGGAGTGCACGCGTAATGTCGCGGGTCACCGAGGCATCAAGCGCATCGCTGCCCAATGTCCCCACGACAGCCTGATCGGGTCGAACGAGGAGCTTGGATCCGAGTGGCGGCAGGTGACGTGTCGCCTCTTCGAGCGGCGTGTGCTCGACGACTGTGGCCAACCCAACCGGTACCCCGTCGCGTAGGCATGCGTGCAACATTTCCAGCGGCCTTTGCATTAGTCGAGGGCTTCCACGAAAATTCGTATGGTGCCGCCACAGGTCAGGCCGACAGCGAAGGCCTCGTCATCCGAAAAGCCAAATGTGCAGAGTCGAGGGGTCCCGCAGTCCAATACTTCTAGGGCCTCACTCACGACTGCGCCTTCAATACAACCGCCGGATACTGATCCGGATACCTGTCCGTTTTCAGCCACCGCCATGGCGGCCCCGAGGTCTCGTGGACCGGATCCAATTACGGCAACCACCCGGGCCAGAGCGACTCGATGACCAGATCGCTGCCAGAGTTCAATATCGTCGAGCACATCTTTCACTTCTGCCCCCTCTCCGCCCATGTGTCAGTCTCTCTTCGCTCCCCCGGGCAAGACTAACCAGGGGACCGCGTCAGCTTGACCGCACTGAGCGTGCTTCAGCCCTGGTCAGTGCGGTTGGTGTCCGGATAAGAGATCCAAGGCATGTCCGAGAATGTCCGCCACGGCGTCGATCGACTCCAGCGCGCCTTTGGGTGACCCTGGGAGGTTGAGGACCAGGGACTGGGCGATGGTGCCAGACACCCCTCGGGACAACCTGCCGAGTGGGCTGACCGCTCGCATCGCTTCGGCCAGTCCGGGAGCTTCGCGTTCGATCACGGTCCGGGTGGCTTCGGGCGTCAAGTCAGTGGGGGAGAACCCGGTTCCTCCCGTTGTCACGATGAGCCCCGCAAACCCGGTTGACATGTGGAGCAGTGCGGCAGCCACCGGCGTCATGCCGTCTGGTGCTACTTGTCGATCAACAACGGTAAATCCGTGGTGCTGCAGGGCTTCAACGAGAACGTCTCCGGAGCGGTCCTCCCGGGTGCCGTGGCTCACCGAATCTGAAATAGTCAGCACTTTGGCGTTGAGGGACACGAACGCGACGCTACCGTGCTTGCCGTCCATTTCAAGCTGTTATCGCAGGCCAGATGGGCGCGATACTGGAGTTCATGGGTAAGACCTATGACGCAATTTACGAGGATCTGGCCATCTGGCTAGAAGCGCAGCCGATCTTCTTCGTGTCTACTGCTCCTTTGCGAGCCGATGGTGTGGTCAACTGCTCCCCCAAAGGGAATCGAGACGAATTCATTGTGGTCAGCGGCCAAACAATCGCTTATGTGGACCAGACGGGGAGCGGCATTGAAACCATTGCCCACCTGCAAGAGAACGGATGGATTGTCGTCATGTTCTGTGCTTTTGTCGGTCCGCCCCGGATCGTTCGCCTGCATGGAACGGGTCGGATCGTGCGTCCCAACGATCCCGAATTCTCGGACCTGGCCCAGCGACTTCCCAGGGCAAACGGGATCGGTGTCCGTTCGATCATTGTGGTGGATGTCAAACGAATCTCCGATTCTTGCGGCTATGGCGTGCCCCTGATGGCGTTTGAGGGACATCGGCCCACCATGGACCAATGGTCGAACCGCAAGGGTCCGGCCGGCATTCGGGAGTACTGGGCCGACAAAAATGTTGTCAGCATTGACGGGATGCCAGGCCTTGGGCAGGAATAAGTGCATATGGCAGCGATCCTGCAATGTGTGCGCTATTTTTTGAGCAAAATTGCTGTATATGCGTCTCACAAGCTCGTGAACCATGTTCGACCTTGTGAACCAAAGTATCGACCTTGTTATTGATTGAGGCCGAAAGTATCTGCTTTCACGCCAGCATCGAAACAATGTCAGGCGTATGTTGTCCAGAAGCACATTGGTTCACTTCCGCCACGAGCCATTCAGCGGATTCCGGGCGGGACGCGACCCGACCATGTTTCGAGAACACTCTTGGGGAGGGACGCTCAATGGGAGTATCACAGAGGCCGCCGAAACGCCGGCCGACCGATGGTCTTGCAACGCAACCGATTCTTCCCACTATTGAGGGAGCGATATCGACGCCAAGCAATCAGGCAGAAAAGGGCATGCCTCGTCGTCGATTCCTGGCCTTCGTGCTCGCCGCACCAACGCTTGTGGTGGCGGCCCGTCTGATTGACGATCAAATCAGTCCGGCCAAGGCGGGTGCGTCAATCCCGTCATTACCCGAACCAGCTGACCTCTTTGACCTCGGTGACTTGCAGGATTTAGCGGCAGCTCCGACGTCCGGGTTGATTTCCATCATCATGAACAAGGACGGTACGGCCTCGTTCGCCATGCCCCGAGCTGAAGTTGGTCAAGGCATCACCACTTCGATCGCCATGTTGATCGCGGAAGAGTTGGATATCCCGCTTTCTGACGTCATCGTCACTCTTTCGGACGCTCGGCCCGAACTGGAGCTCAACCAGTTCACTGGTGGTTCCAACACGACAAGGTCGCTGTACCAGCCTGTGCGGATAGCCGCCGCTGGCGTCCGACTGCAGCTGGTAGAAGCGGCCGCCGCGCAGTTGGAAGTGATTGTCACTGAATTGACGACCCAAAACGGCATCATTTCGGCGGCCGATGGTCGATCGCTCACCTATGGATCGCTGGCCGAATCTGCGGCCGCCACCAAGGTGACGTCCATGTCGGTCGAACTCAAACCGGCATCGAGTTTTTCGATTATCGGCACACCGCAGTACCGGACGGATGCGCTGGCCTCGGTTACCGGCACCAAGGTGTTCACCATGGACCTCGACGTTCCTAACGCCCTTCCGACCATGGTGTGCCGCCCACCCACCATCAACGGCACTGTGGTCTCGGTGGCCAACGTTGCTGCGGTCAAAAACATGCCTGGCATAACCGATGTTGTGTCAATATCGACTGGCGTGGCTGTCCGTGGCGCCACCTTTGGCCAATGCATCGACGCGGTCAATGCCTTGAATGTGACGTGGGGACCCGGGACCGAAGACGGACAGTCGGACTCCAGCGTTCTGGCCGAGCTCAGACGAAACGAAATTCCGTTCGTCTCTCCCGCCTCTAACCCATTAGGTACGGTCATTGAGGGTGACTTCACCTACTACTTCCGTAGCAATAGTCCTCTCGAGACGAACTGCGCCATTGCCGACGTGCGGACTGACAGCGCGGAGATCTGGTCAAGTCTTAAAGCGCCGATCTTGGCCCAGGAGATCATTGCGGAGCAGCTTGGCATCCCCCAAGGCAAGGTGGTCGTCCATGTGGTGCTCGGCGGTGGGTCATTTGGGCGACATCTCTTCTCCGACGCAGCGCAGGAAGCGGCCGAAATATCACAGGTCATGCGCAAACCCGTGAAGCTGATGTGGCACCGCACCGACGATTTTCGCCACGGGCGGACCCACCCCATGTGCACCTCTCGCATTCGAGCCACCTACTCCGGAAAAAATGTGTTGGCCTTGGAGCAGCGCCACACCAGTGTTTCCACTGACTTCACTCATGGTTTCGGCGAGATCATCACGTCCATGTTGGCGGAGCTGCCAACGGGAAACTTGGGCTATGCCGAGACGATTTTTGAACTCACGCAGAACGTTCCGTATAACTTCGGCATTACGGATCAGGTCCTCGGTGAAGTTGACATGGGATTCCACACCGGGAGCATGCGAAACATCTATTCGCCCGACGTGACGACGGCGCTCGAACTGATGGTCGACCGCATCGCTGAGGGCATGTCGATTGATCCCTTTACCTTCCGTCAACAATTCCTCAAGGATGCACGATCAAGAGCGGTTCTCAATAAGGCGGCGCAGGTTGGCAATTGGGGACGATCGATGGCGCCCGGGACGGCCCAAGGGATCGCATTCCATGCTGAGTACAAGGGCGTGTGCGCCGCCCTGGTGGAGATCGATTGCACGCCAGCCACGGTGAACCGAGTCGTGGCCAATGCCACGACGGGACCTCGCGTTACCAAAGTTGTTTTCGTCGTTGATGTTGGCCTGCCGATCAACCCGCTGGGATTGCAAGCCCAAATGTTGGGGGGCATTTCTGACGGCATCGCTCAAACGTTGACGTCCAGCTTGCATTTTGAGAATGGCATTCCGCTGGAGGGCAGTTGGGACAACTACTTCTACACGCGGCAGTGGAATGTGCCTCCCGATGTGGAAGTTATCGTGATGCCGGCGACAACCGGTATTCCCGGTGGCGCTGGCGAATTTGGAGTGGCGGCCTCTATGGCGGCCGTGGCCTGCGCCTATGCCCGGGCAACCGGCACCATGCCAACAAGCTTCCCGATCAACCACAACGCACCACTCGCTTTCACGCCGAGTTCGCTCATACCGCCTTTGCCTGAATCACCCACCGACGGTCTGTCTCACACCATTTAGGAGATCCCGTGCCCACACAAACTTTCAAGGTAAACGGCAAGACGGTCAGCGTGGACGTCGAGGACGACGTGCGGCTGCTCTGGGTGCTACGCGACCTGCTGGGCATTCATGGTCCCAAGTACGGCTGCGGGCTCGAAGTGTGCCGGGCCTGCACTAGTCACATCAATGGAAGGTCATTCAACCCCTGCTCTGTGCCGGTGTCGGAGATCAAACCGACCGATGAAATCACCACCATCGAGGGGCTGCCGGCGACGGTGGGCCAGACCTTGCACCCGATGCAACAAGCGTGGCTGGAGTTCGACGTGGCCCAATGTGGGTACTGCCAGCCCGGGCAGATCATGGCGGCGGTGGCGCTGGTCAAAGAAGTCCAGGCTGAGGGCCGCTCGATCACTGAAGCTGACTTGGACGGGATCCGTAATATCTGCCGGTGCGGGACCTATCCGCGCATTCGCGAGGCGATTGTGGCCGGCGAAAAGGGAATGTAGCTGGCCGTGAGCACATGACGGCGGCGCTGCTCTTGTGCGCCGGCGGATCAACACGATTCGTGGCGAATCAATCAAAGCTGCTGACCCCGTTTCGGGGGAGGCCATTGGTTTCGTGGGCTCTTAAGCATGTTAGCGAGGCAGCCTTCGACGAGATATTTGTCGTTGTTGGGTCAGTCGATCTCACCGGGGTCGTGCCGGCGACTATGACATGTGTCCGCAATGAGGCTTGGGCCTCGGGTCAGGCCAGCTCGCTGATTTGTGGCGTCGGAGCGGCCGAAAGGAGAGGTCACGAAGTCGTGGTGGTCGGACTTGGAGACCAACCACTGGTGCCAGCCGAAGCGTGGGAGGCAGTTGCCGCGGCTTCCGGGGACATCGCCATCGCGAGTTTCAACGGGCGGCGGACGCCACCGACGCGGCTGGCGCGGTCCGTCTGGCCTTTGTTGCCGCGCACGGGCGACGTCGGCGCTCGTGCCCTTATGGATGATCGCCCAGATCTGGTCCAAGAAGTTCCATGTCCGGGTGAGTCGGTGGATATCGACACCGCAGACGATCTGAGTCGATGGGCTCTTGACCCAAACCGTCCGTAGTAGGCCCTATTGTTTGCCCAACGAGTCAATGCACAAGGAGCACGAGCGTGGCTGACGAGGTCAATCCGAATGATTTGAGTGCCCTGTCACAGGCTGATCAGGACGCCATCGGCGTGACCTTGCTCTCGCTCTTGAGTGGCTTCCGTGAGCGCAACGCCGACGCGCTGGTTGACGTCTACAGCGACGAGGCGCATTGGGTCAACGCCTTCGGTTCGGTCAAGAAGGGCGGCGCGGAGATCGTGCCTTACTTACGAGGTCTCTTCGGCAGTGACAACTTCAATGCCGGGACGCTCAAGGCTCCGCCGGACACCACCATCCGGGTCCTCACACCCGAGATCGTGCTGGTGGCGGCTCACCTCGTCGTCGAGGGCCAGAAGACCGTCGATGGTGACGCCATCGAGGAGCGGGACAACTACTCCCTGCGCGTGCTGAAGAAGCAGCCTGACGGCACATGGAAGATCGAAGCCGAGATGTTCAATGACGCCAACAAGGAAATCACCTACATCTCTGACTGAGACCTAGCCGGCCGCCGGTCCAGCATGAGCGGAGGGCGAGCGACTAGAAGTGGGGTCGTGACTAGTCCCGTAGACGCAGCACCGCCGTTCTCGCCGTCGACCTTCGCGGCGGCCCATCCGGAGCGCCCAGCGATCATCACCTCCTCGGGCCACACCGTGACATTTGGTGAACTCGAGGCCCGCTCTTGCCAACTGGCCCACGCCCTCCACGGGCACGGGTTGCGACCCGGCGACCACGTAGCCGTGGTGCTGCCCAATGACCACCGGACTCATGAGGTTGTCTGGGGCCTGCAGCGCTCGGGGCTCTATCTGACGGTGGTCAACACGCACCTGACGCCCGAGGAGGCGGCCTACATCGTCAACGACTGCGGGGCCAAAGTGCTCATCACCTCGAGCGGGTTGACGCCGCTGGCCGCCGCCCTGCCCGACCTGACCCCGGGGATCGACCTGCGCCTGGCCATTGGGGCGGTCGATGGCTACGAGTCCTACGACGACTTTGTGGCCAATCGCCCGCCCACGCCGCTGGCTGATGAGCAGGAAGGCTCGGCCATGTTGTACTCCTCGGGCACGACCGGGCAGCCCAAGGGCATCCGCCGCCCGCTGAGCGCCCTGCCCTTCGGCCATGACGCCGTGCTGGCCCCGATGCTGACCGGCATCATGGGGTTCAAGGAGGGCGACGTCTACCTGAGCCCGGCCCCGCTCTACCACTCGGCTCCCTTGTTGTGGTCCATGACGGCCCAGCGTCTGGGCGGCACGGTGGTGGTCATGGAGCGCTTCGACCCGGCACTGTGTCTTGCGCTGATCGCCCGCCACGGCGTGACCCATGCCCAGTTCGTCCCCACCATGTTCGTGCGCATGCTCAAGCTGACCGCCGACGAACGGGCCGCACATGACCTCTCGAGCCTGCAGTCGGTGGTGCATGCCGCCGCACCGTGCGCCCCCGAGGTGAAGCGCCGGATGATCGAGTGGTGGGGACCCGTCATTCACGAGTACTACTCGGGCACCGAAGGCGGCGGCATGACGTGGGTGACCTCCGAGCAGTGGTTGGCCCATCAGGGTTCGGTCGGGCCGGCCATCTGGGGCGGCGTGCACATTTGCGACGACGAAGGCAACGAGCTGCCCACCGGAGAGGACGGCGTGGTCTGGTTCGCCGGCCGAGGTAACACCTTCGAGTACAACAACGATCCCGAGAAGACCAAGCAGACGTTCAATGAGCGGGGCTGGAGCACCTTGTGGGACGTGGGCCACCTTGACGACGACGGCTTCCTCTACCTGACCGACCGCAAGCTCTTCATGATCGTCTCGGGTGGCGTGAACATCTACCCGCAGGAGATAGAGGACGTGCTGGTGCTCCATCCCGCCGTGGCCGATGTGGCGGTCTTCGGCATCCCCGAGCCCGAAATGGGGGAGGAGGTCAAGGCGGTCATTCAGGTCGCCCCCGGGGCAGTCGCCGGTCCCGAGTTGGCCGAGGAGATCATGGGCTTCTGCCGGGACCACCTCTCGCACTACAAGTGCCCCCGCTCGGTCGACTTCACCGACGAGTTGCCCCGGGGCGAGAACGGCAAGCTCTACAAGAAGGCGTTGCGCGACGCCTACTGGGCCAGTTCGAGCCCGATGTCTTCCACCTGAGTTTCGGGCGCCCGCACGTCGGCGTACCAGGCCAGCACCAACGCCACGGCGGCCCCGAAGAGCAGCACGTCTGTGATGCCAATGGCCGAGACGACCGGCCCTATGAGCAGGTTTCCGAGCGCCACAGTGCCGCCGAAGCCCATGATCCACAGCGCCATGACCCGTCCCCGCACGACGTCGGCCAGTCGGGTTTGCAAGGTCGTGTTAAGGGCCGTGATGAAGGCGAAGTAGAAGGCGCCCACCACGGCCACCACGAAGTAGGCCGGTAGAGCGGTGCGCAGCAGGGCGAAGGTGACGAGGGCGACTGTGTACCCGAGAAGGCAAACCCGCACGATCATGGGTTTGGAGGTGCGGGCGAAGACGGTCCCGATGGAGATGGCCCCGATGAAGGCGCCGGTGCCAAAGCAGGCATAGAGCACGCCGTAGTCGGCGGACTTGGGGCTGATGCCCAGGTTGTGGGCGGCCACGACCGGCATCTGACCGAGAAAGGCCAGCGCCAGCAGCGAGAACACGAAGACGGTGACCAGACACCGGCCTACCACGCTGTCCTCACGGGCCGCCCGGACGCCGGCGGTCAGCTCCCGCCAGTGGCTGGCGGCCGCACCGCGGGGAGGCAGCACCGGCAAGGTCACCACCATGAGGGCGGCGATGACGAAGAGGTAAGTGGCGGCGTTGCCGACGAAGACCCAGGCCGGCCCGACCAGCGCGTAGAGCACCGCCCCGATGGGGGGCCCGATAACCCGGGACAGGTTCATCTGGGCCGAGTTCAAGGAGATGGCTCCGGGCAGGTCCTCCCGCCCGACCAGCCCGGGCAGGATGGCTGAGTAGGCCGGCCCGAACATGGCACCACCGACGCCCACCATGACCACCATGAGGACGAGCAGGACCTGGGACGGATGGGGGGAGTGGACGACCCAGGCCACCCCCATGGAGAAGACGAGTTGCTCGATGGACAGGATGATGAGGAACTTCTTGCGGTCCACCTTGTCGGCGATGAGCCCGCCGACCATGGCCAGGAGGAGAATCGGGCCCAGCTGGGCGAAGATCATCACGCCCACGAAGGTGCTGGAGTGGGTCAGGTCGTAGGCGTAGGCGCCGAGGACGACATTTTGCATCCAGGTGCCGATGTTGGAGGCGAAGGCGCCCAAGAAGACGGTGCGGAAAGTACGGTGCCGCAGGGCCGAAATGGCCGTACCGGACGAGATCGGGCTGTCGCCATCTAATACGGCGTCCTCGATCTCTTCCAGCGAGATCTCACCAGTCCCCGGTTCCCCCTCCATCACCCCCCATTGTACGGGACGACTCCCCGGGCAGGTCAGTAGGGCAGAATGGGCCGGCAATGTCGGCACTGACGAGCCACACGGTGGATGTTCCGGGCGCCCGCCTGTACTACGAGGTGCAAGGTTCGGGTCCGGTCCTCATGTTGATCGGCCATCCCATGGACAGTGGTGGGTTTGCTCTTTTGGCGCCCCTGTTGGCCCAGGACTACACGGTCGTGACCTACGACCCCCGAGGCTTCGCCCGCAGCACGATCGACGATCCCACCCAAGACGGCGAGCCCGATGTGCTGGCCGACGACGTACGCCGGGTGCTCGAGGCGGTGGGCCACGAACCGGCCCACGTCTTTGGCAGCAGTGGCGGCGCCGTGACGGGCCTCGCCCTGGTCGCCCGCTTCCCCGGCCACGTGGCCACGCTCGTGGCCCACGAACCGCCGGTGGCCTTGCTCCTGCCTGATGCGGCTGAAGTGGCTGAGGTGCGCGCGGGATTTCACGATATCTATGAGACCTATCGGGAGGGCGGTATCGGCGCCGCCTGGCAGAAGTTCGGTGCCTTGACAGGCATGACCATGGGCCCGAGTGCCGACGACTCGGTGGCCGAGGCCGAGGCTGAGGCTGAGGCCGACGCCGTGCCGCCGTCAGCCGAGGAGATGGCTTCGAGCCGGCGCTTCTTCGAACATGGCCTCTTGACCATCGCCCTCTACCAACCCGACCTCGCTGCGTTGCAGGCCGCGCCGACCAGGCTCATCGTGGCGGGCGGCGTGGCCTCCAAAGGCGAGCTCCCTCAGCGCACCGCGCTGGCGCTGGCCGAGCGCTTGGGTTCGCCCATGATGGACTTCCCGGGTGGCCACGTCGGATTCATCACCGAGCCGCATGAATTTGCGGGCGTGCTGCGCCGAGCTCTACAGGAATAGGTCCGTCAGCGCAGCGAGTTGGTCGTCGGCCAAGCCCGAACGGAGTGCCCACGGTCGCGTCCCGCCGAACTCCTCGTCGACCAGTTCCAAGAACTCGCCAATGGCCTGGGCCGGGGTGTCCAGCAGGAAGGGCGGCGTCCGCTCGATGGTCTCGGCGTAGACGGGATCGGCCCGTAGGCGCTCGAGGATGAGGGCCATGCCCGGACCCGACGCCACGTAGTCCTCGGCGATGGCGGCCCGCTCCACGCCGACCAGGTCGAGCACCAGGGCGGCCAGCACACCGGTGCGGTCCTTGCCGAAGAAGCAGTGGAAGACGACGGGGTAGCGCTGGGCTTCGGCCATGAGGGCGAGAGCAGCGGCGAAGCCGGCACTGTCACTCAGCAAGTAAGCCAGGTAGCGCTCGGCCAACGTGGTCGCCGGCGGCTGCTCCAAGGAGCGGTTGACCGACACGTTGTGGTAGCCGATGGGCTCCGCCTGTAACGGTCCCCGGCCGACCCGGGCGGCCTCCTCCGGAGCCTGCAGGTCGATCAGCGTGGAGATCCCAAGGGTGCGGACCAGCCGGAGGTCCTCGTCGGTCAGCCGGTGGAGGCTGTCGCTGCGATAGAGGCGGCCGGGCCGGGTGCGCCGGCCGTCGACGGTGGGCAGCCCGCCCAGGTCGCGGAAGTTGGGGGCGCCGTCGAGCCTCACCATGGTCCAGACGGTAGGCCACGACGGGGGTTGCCCGAATCAGCTAACGTCGCACTCGCTCCGGTGAACCCGGAGTGGCGCAATAACCAGCGAAGACCGGTGGAATCCCGGCACTGTCCCGCAACGGTAAAGCCCCTTCGAGGGGACGAGTCCGGACGCCTGTGTTGCGTCGACGACACCGAACCTCGGAGGAAGGGCGGTTCGTTGGATGCCCCAAGTGGGTGTCGCAGCGGGCGCACTTCGTCCTCCCAACGTATGGAGGATGAATCATGTTGAAGACACCAAAGCGGGCGATGCTGGGTATCGCCGCTGCCACCCTGAGCCTCACGGCGATTGGCGTTGGCGTTGGCGTTGGCGCGCCGGCCGTGAGCGCAGGCGCAGCGACGACGACGTATCCGGTCACGATTAAGGCGGCCAATGGGAACATCACCATTCCCGCCCGGCCGACAGCGATCGTTTCGTTGTCACCGACGGCCACCGAGATGCTCTATGCCATCGGTGCCGGGTCCCAGGTCAAAGCGGTGGACTCGTACTCGGACTTCCCGAAGAATGCGCCGATTACCAAGCTCAGTGCCTATCAGCCGAATGTCGAAGCTATTGTGGCCTACAAGCCGGACCTGGTCATCGTGTCCGGCGACACCACCGGCATCACAGCGGCCCTGGCCAAATTCGGCATCCCGGTGCTGTCCGACCCTGCCGCCACTGTCTTGAGCGATGAGTACGCCCAGTTCACTGAACTGGGCCAGGCCACTGGACACGTGGCGCAGGCCGCCACCGAAGTGGCCAAAGTCAAGACGCAGATCGCCCGCATCGTGAAGGCGACACCGAAGGCCGGCACGCAGTCGTACTACTGGGAGTTGGAGCAGGACTACTACTCGGTCACCTCGTCGACTTTTATCGGTCAGGTGCTCAACCTGCTGCACCTGCACAGCATCGCCGATGCCGCCAAGGGCGCGGCGGCCAGTGGCGGGTACCCGCAGTTGTCGGCCGAGTACATCATCAAGGCCAATCCCAAGTTCATCTTCCTGGCCGACACCCTGTGTTGTCATCAGACGGCCAAAAAGGTTGACAAGCGAGCGGGTTGGAAGACCATCACCGCGGTGAAGGACGGCAACATCGTGCCGTTGAACGATGACATCGCGTCGCGCTGGGGTCCTCGCATCGTGACCCTGTTGCGCGAAGTGGCGAACGCCGTCACCAAGGCCGAAAAGCACTAGTCGGCTGTCGGGCCCATCGCCGTCATGACCACCCTCACCGTTCTGCCTCGTGCCAACGCCCGCCGGCCTTTGCTGGTAGCCGCGGCGGCGCTGGTCGGGGCGATGGTGGTGGGCATGTCGGTGGGCCCGGCCAGCATCCCTTTGGCGACGGTGTTCCAAGCCTTCGCCGGCCACATTCCCTTCATCGGCTACCACCCGCACGTCTCGTCCATTGACTGGGACGTGTTGTGGCAGATCCGGGCCCCCCGGGTGGTCTTGGGCGGCCTGGTGGGGGCCATGCTGGCCGGTGGCGGGGCGGCCTATCAGGGCGTGTTCCGCAACCCGTTGGCCGATCCGTACCTGTTGGGAGTGGCGGCGGGGGCCGGGCTCGGCGCGACGTTGATCATTGTGGCCGGAAGCGCCAATCTCAGTCAGCTGTTGCCCTTCACCGCATTCGCCGGTGCCGTGTTGGCCGTGGTGATGACCTATCTGGTGGGAGCCTCGTCAACCGGAGGTCTGGCTCGCCGGTCCGGGTCGATGACGAACACATCGATCGTGCTGGCCGGGGTGGCGGTGGCGGCGCTCTTTACGGCCGTCCAGACCTATCTCCAACAGCAACACTCGCCCGAGCTGCAGAATGTCTACGCCTGGATCCTGGGCAGCCTCACCATCGCGTCGTGGTCCCAGGTCCGCCTGATCCTGCCCTACGTGATCGTGAGCGCGGTGGTGCTGGTGGCGCATCGACGGCTGCTCGATGTGCTGCGGGTCGGCGAGGACGAGGCCGGGGCATTGGGCATCAACACCGCTCGGGTCCGCCTCATCGTGGTGGCGGCGGCGACGGTGGGTACGGCGGCCGTGGTGTCGGTGAGCGGCCTCATCGGTTTCGTCGGCATCATCGTCCCTCACACGGTGCGGCTCATGTCGAATGCGAGCTACCGGGTGGTGCTGCCGGTCTCAATGGTCGGGGGCGCGGCCTTCCTCATCCTGGCCGACGTTGTGGCCCGCACCGTGGAGTCCCCGGCCGAGATCCCAATCGGCGTGGTGACCGCGTTCGCGGGGGCGCCGTTCTTCTTGTTCGTGCTGCGGTCGCGGCGGGCGCAAAGCGGTGTGTGACGTGTGATCAGTATCGAGGAGCTGTCGGTCAGTTATGGCGATGGGGCGTCGACCTTTGCCTTGTCGAGCATCAACGAGATGGTCGCTGACGGCGAGTGGGTGGGATTGATCGGTCCGAACGGAGCCGGCAAGACGACGCTGCTGCGCTCGATCGTGCAGCTGGTGCCCCACCAGGGTCACGCCGTGGTCGATGGCCACGACACCGCGGCGCTGTCGCGCCGTGCGCTGGCCCGCCTGATCGCCTACGTGCCCCAGAAGCCGGAGTTGCCCTCCGAAATCACCGTGAGCGACTACGTGCTGCTCGGCCGATCGCCCCACGTGGGGTACTTCGGGGTGGAAGGGGCTCATGACCACCAGGTGTGCGCCGCCCTGTTGGAGCGGATGGATCTGTCCGGGATGGCTGATCGGCATTTGGGCACGCTGTCTGGCGGCGAACTGCAGCGCCTGGTCCTGGCCCGGGCGTTGGCGCAGGAAGCGCCCGTCCTCCTGCTCGACGAGCCGACCAGCGCCCTCGACCTCGGCCGCCGCGTCGATGCGCTTGAGATCGTCGATACGTTGCGGCGAGAGCACGGCCTCACTGTGCTCAGTGCCATGCACGACCTGACCCTGGCCGGGCAATTCGCGGATCGACTGGTGTTGTTGGCCGAAGGCAAGGTGGTCGCCTCCGGGAAGCCGGATGAGGTGCTGGACGAGGCCACCCTGACCGAACACTTCGGTTTACACGTGCAGGTGCTACGAACCAACGACGGCGAGCTGATCGTGGCTCCAAGAAGACATGAACGAGGATGGACATGACCGATACGACTGACTCAACTGCCTCTGACTCCGCCGAGTCCGACTCCGACTCGACGGTGCCGACGTCCAGTCGGGTGCCTTCGCTGGTCCTGATCAACACCGGACATGGCAAGGGCAAGTCGTCCTCGGCCTTCGGCGTGATGGGGCGGGCCTGGGCCCGGGGCTGGACCGTCGGCGTGGTGCAGTTCGTCAAGGGCGGCAAGTGGCAGGTGGGGGAGCGCAAGCTGGCCGATCACCTGGGCATCGAGTGGCAGGTCCTGGGCGACGGCTTCACGTGGGAGAGCACGGACATGGACGAGACCGAGGCCAAGGGGCGCCATGCCTGGTCGGTGGCCAAGGCCAAGTTGGCCTCGGGTGACTACGACATGCTGATCCTCGATGAGCTGACCTACGCCGTCACCTACGGTTGGGTCCCCGTGGCTGACGTCGTCGATGGAGTGGTCAATCGGGCGCCCAAGACCAACGTGGTCATCACCGGTCGGGACGCCGCCCCCGAGCTGATCGAGATTGCCGACACGGTCACCGAGATGACGATGGTGAAGCACGCGTATCAACGGGGTATCAAGGCTCGCAAGGGGATCGAGTATTGAACCCCGACGTTGCGTGGCACCCCTTGCCCGTTCGCATCTGGCGCCTACCGGTGCCACTGCGCTGCGTCTCGTCGGCCTCGCTGGGCGGTGGCCTCGGGGTGCGCTCGTGGGTGCTCAATGCGACGGTGCCGCGGGACTACTCGTGCGAGGATCCCGCTCGGGACTTGGCGGCGATCGCCGCGGCGGCGGGACTGGGTGGTGACGGCGTGGCGCTCATGACAGCCGTCGATGTGCGCAACGCTGCCGTTGTGTGTCATGAGGGCGTGGTGGTCGACGCCACGGTCGGGGTGAGTATGCCGACCTGGGCTGCCGACGCTGCCGACGCTGCCGACGCTCACGTTGTTGAGCCGGCCCGGGTCGGCACCATCAACGTGGTGGCCTTCCTGCCCGAACGCTTGAGCGATGCCGCACTGGTCAATGCCGTGGGCACCGTCACCGAGGCCAAGGCCCAAGCGCTCTTCGAGGCTGGCATTGCGGGCACCGGGACCGTGACCGATGCAGTGTGCCTGTTGTGTCCGAGCGAGGGCGACCCGCATCCCTACGGCGGCCCTCGCTCCTTCTGGGGGACCCGCCTGGCCCGTGCCGTGCACCGGGCCGTCCTCGACGGTTTGACTTTGTCCCAAGATGGGTCGGGTTGGTCGGCATCATGATCACACTGGTCCTTGGTGGTGCCCGCTCGGGCAAGTCGGCGCTGGCCGAACGTCTCGCCGCCGCGCTGCCTGCCCCCATCACGTATGTCGCCACGCTGCTAACGGGCGACCGCCCGGATGAGGACCTGTTGGCCCGCATCGCTGTGCACCAGTCCCGGCGTCCCGCCGAGTGGGGGACGGTCGAGGCGGGGCTGGATCTGCCCGATCGCTTACGCGCCAGTGCCGGCACGATCCTCCTCGATTCGCTCGGGCCCTGGGTCGCCCTCCACACCACCCAGCCCGCCAGCACCAGCACCAGCACCAGCACCAGCACCAGCACCAGCACCAGCATTACCCCGACCGTCGACGGCGAGGCCCTCTGTCGTGCCCTGGTCGAACGCACGGGCGACGCCGTGGTGGTCTCGGAGGAAGTGGGCTTCGGAGTCCATCCGTCGACGGAGGCCGGCCGCACCTTTCGTGACAACCTGGGCCGCCTCAACCAGCAGGTCTCGGCTGTGGCCGATCGGGTCCTGCTCGTCGTGGCCGGCCGTGTCCTTCCGCTCGAGCCGTTGGAGCAGTGGACCTGACGTGCGAGAGGCGCTGGCCTTCCTGACGCCATTCCCCGGCGCCCGTCAACCGAGTCCGAGGGCGCTGCGGTGGTTCCCCCTGGTCGGGGCGCTCCTGGGGCTGCTCCTGGGCGGCCTGTGGTGGGCCACGGCCAAGATCTGGCCCCTCCCGCTGGCCGCCGTCGTGGTCGTGGTGGCCGACCTGGCGTTCACCGGGATGCTCCACGTCGACGGCCTGGCTGACAGTGCCGACGGGCTGTTGCCGCATCTCACCCGGGAGCGGCGGTTAGCGGTCATGCGCGAGCCGACCATCGGGGCCTATGGCGCCGCCGTCGTAGCCGTCACACTGCTGGCCCGCTGGGCTGTCTTCGCCACCCTGCGCCCGGCGCCGCTGTTGGTGGCGGGGCTGTGGTGCGCCTCCCGGACGGCCATGGCAGCGGTCGTTGACCGCGTCCCCTACGCCCGAGCCGAGGGGGAGACGAGTCTGGTCAGTGCCTTCATGGGCAGCCGGCTGCCGGCCTGGCTGGCCGGACTGTCCGTAGGGGTGGCGGCCGCCGCCGCCGGCGTCTGGTCGCTTCCAGCCGGCACGGTTGCGGTGGTGGCCGGGCTGGTCGCCTTTGGAGCCGTCACCGCACTGGCCCGTCATCGTCTGGGGGGTTATACGGGCGATGTCCTCGGAGCGGCCGGGCTCATCGGCGAGAGTGTCGGCCTGTTGGTGGCGGCGGCCAAATGGTGAGGCCTCCGGACCGTCGGGCCTTGGCCCGTCGGGCCCTGGCCGCTGCGGCCGGCGTGGGCGCCGACATGGTCTTGGGCGAACCATCAGTCACGCCGCATCCCGTCAGCGCCTTCGGGACCGCCATGCACCGCGTCGAACGCACCCTCTATGCCGACCGCCGCGCCGCCGGGGTGGCCCACGCCGCCACCGGTTTGGCCATCGGTGTGGGCGCCGGCCTGTCGCTGGGCCCGACCACCGTGTCCACCGCCGTGGCCACGTACCTCTCGGTGGCCCAGCGGGCGCTGGTCGACGCCGCCGCCGACGTGGGCCGGGCCCTCGATGCCAATGACCTGCCGGGCGCCCGTGGCCTCCTGCCGTCGCTGGTCGGTCGGGACCCCAGCGACCTCAGCGAGGGGGAGATCGCCCGGGCCGTGGTGGAGTCCGTGGCCGAAAATACGGTCGACGCCATCGTGGCCCCCGCTGTCTGGGCGCTGGCGGCCGGCGCCCCGGGTACCTTGGGCTATCGGGCGGTCAACACCATGGACGCCTCGGTGGGCTATCGCAACGAGCGGTACCAGCACTACGGCTGGGCCAGTGCCCGCCTCGATGACGCGGCCAACCTCATCCCGGCCCGCCTCACCGCCGCCCTCGTCATGACCGTGCGCCCCCGCTCGACCCGAGCCGTCTGGCGTGCCGTCCGCCAGCAAGCCCCCGACCATCCCTCGCCCAACTCGGGCGTGGCCGAAGCGGCCTTCGCGGCCGCTCTGGGCCTGCAGCTCGGCGGTACCAATAGCTACGGCGATGTGGTCGAGGAGCGTGTCCTTTTGGGGGATGGCCGCCCGCCGCGCCCAACCGACATCGCGGCGGCCATCACCTTGTGCCGGGACGTCAGCTACGCCCTCATGGCGGCGCTGGTGATCGTGGCGGTGGCGACGTGGTGAGCGGCGTGGGAAGCGCCGAGGTGGCTCCGGGTCCTCATGGAGGGGACGGTCTCCGCCTCGCCCGGTCGATGGGAGTCGACCCGGCCAGCATCTTGGATCTGTCGGCCAGCCTCAACCCCTTGGCACCCGACGTGGCTGGTCTGGCGGTGCGGCATGTGGGGTCGCTGCGGGCGTATCCAGATGCGGGCGAGGCCCGGGACCTCTTGGCCGCCGCCATTGGCGTGGCACCGGAGGGATTGCTGCTGACCAACGGCGGCGCCGAGGCCATCGCCCTGCTCGGCCAGGAGATCGGCGGTCGGGTCGAGGAGCCGGAGTTCTCGCTCCATCCCCGGGGCGAGGGGCGCGCTCCGTTGTGGCGATCCAATCCGCACAACCCGACGGGCCTGCTGGCTCGGCCCGATGCGGTGGCCGACGTGTGGGACGAGGCGTTCTATCCGCTGGCCACGGGTGCGTGGACCAGGGGTGACATCCCCGGCGGTGCCACCGCGGTGGTCGGCTCGTTGACCAAGCTCTTCGCCTGTGCCGGACTGCGCCTCGGGTACGTGTTGGCCGAGCCCGACCTCATCGCCCGCTTACAGGCGCGCCAGCCGGCCTGGTCGGTCGGGGGACTGGCGCTGGCCCTGATGCCCGACCTGCTCCATGGGGCTGACCTGGTCGGGTGGGCGAACGGGGTGGCCGAGCTGCGGCTCTCTTTGACGGCGGTACTGGACGAGTACGGCCTACATCCCCGCCCATCGGACGCCAACTTCGTCCTGTGCGACGGACCGGATGGCTTCCGTGAGAGGCTCTTGTCCCACGGGATTGTGGTGCGTGATTGCGCCTCGTTCGGCCTACCTGACCTGGTGCGCATCGCCGTCCCCGCCCACGAAGGGATCCACCGTCTGGCCCGTGCGCTGGACGCCATTCGCTTATGACTATCGACGAGGACAACCACAGCCAGGACCCGGGCCAGGGCCAACAGTTCGGCGACGACGCCCGGGAGGCGTTGCGCCAGATCATTGTCAACCGCCGGGATGTGCGGCGACGTTTCCTGCCGACTCCGGTGCCGCCCGACGTGATGGACCGGGTGCTCCAGGCCGCGCATCGGGCCCCCTCGGTCGGGCTGACGCAACCGTGGGATTTTCTGGTCCTGACCGACCCGGCCATCAGGCGCCGGGTGGCCGACCATGTGCAGGAGGAGCGTCAGCGGTTCGCCGACTCGCTGCCGCCGTCCCGGGCCCGCACGTTCAGTGACCTCAAGGTGGAGGCCATCCGCGAGACACCGCTCAACCTGGTCGTCACGTCGACGCTCGAGCGCGGCGGCACCCACGTACTCGGGCGCTTCACCCAGCCCGAGATGGCGCACTACTCGACGTGCCTGGCGGTGGAGAATCTGTGGCTGACGGCCCGGGCCGAAGGCCTGGGTATCGGGTGGGTCAGCTTCTACCGGCCGGCCGTACTCTCGGAGATTCTGGGCCTGCCGGCCCACGTGACGCCCATCGCCTACCTCTGCGTGGGCTACGTCGAAGGTTTCGACCCCGCCCCCGAGCTGGAGCTCCGGGGCTGGGCCACAGCACGACCGCTGAGTTGGGCCGTGCACCACGAGAGATGGGACAACCGAGTGACGCATCCGTTCGAGGACGCCAAGGCGGCCATCGCCGGGACCGGGACCGGTGGTGGGACCGGTGGTGGGACCGGTGGTGGGACCGGCGGCGGGATTGACGAGCGGGCCGTTGGGGAGGCGATGGAGCATCAAGGTCGGCTGACCAAGCCGGCAGGGTCGCTGGGTCAGCTCGAACGCCTGGGCGCGCAGTTGGCCGGCATCGCCCGCACCAGCCCGCCGCCCATCCCCGAGCCGGCCACGGTGGCCATCTTCGCCGGCGACCACGGCGTGGTGGCCTCGGGTGTGACGCCGTGGCCATCGGAAGTCACCCGCCAGATGGTGGCCAACTTCTGCGGCGGCGGGGCAGCCATCAGTGCCATCGCCCGCCAGGTGGGGGCCGAGGTGGTGGTGGTCGACATCGGCGTGGCCGGCGAGCTCGACCCCGCCCCTGGTTTGTTGCGCCGCAAGATCCGCAACGGCACGGCCGACCTGTTCATCGAGGCGGCCATGACCCGTCACGAAGCAATCGCCGCCCTCGATGCCGGGGCCGAAGTCGCCCGTGAACTCGTGGCCTCGGGCACCCGTTGTTTGATCACCGGTGACATGGGCATCGGCAACACGACGCCGTCGGCTGCGCTGATTGCCTACTTCTCCGACCGCCCGGCGGCCGATGTGGTCGGCCGGGGCACCGGGATTGACGACGCCATGCTGGCCCATAAAACGACGGTCATTGAGGCGGCGCTGACCCGCACCCGACGTGACGTCGATCCCGGTGACACCGTCGGCGTGCTGGCCTCGGTGGGCGGGCTCGAGATCGCCGGTCTGGCCGGACTTATCGTCGGCGGAGCGGCGGCGGGCATCCCGATCATCATCGACGGCGTCATTGCCGCGGCGGCCCTGGTCACCGCGGCGGCGCTGTGCCCGGCTGTCGTCGAGTACTGCATCGCCGGCCATCGCTCGGCCGAGCCCGGCTCCCGGGCTGTGCTCGAGTTCCTCGGCCTGACGCCGTTGCTGGATCTGGATCTGCGACTGGGCGAAGGCACCGGTGCCTGCCTGGCCCTGCCGCTGGTCCAGGCGGCCGCCCGTATCCTGGGCGAGATGGCCACCTTCGATCAGGCGGGCGTGACGCACAAGGACGAGACCGAGGGCCCCGGCGGGTCGGCGTGATCTGGCCTTGGTCGTCTATGGCCGTCGAGCCACCGGTTCGGTAAAAGACAGTTGAGCCGCCCGACCCGAGAGATTGTCCGCTGCCGGATCGACCACACGGCGGCGGGTGAGGGTGGCCTTGAGCTACGGATACCGCAGGGGCAGCTCGAGGCCTGGGAGCTTTCGGATGTTCCCGGCGTGCTGGCCGAAGCGGAAGCGGCCGCTCGGCGGGGTCTTTATGCGGCGGGCTTCGTGGCCTACGAGGCGGCACCCGCGTTCGATGGGGCGTTCGGGGTCAAGGAACGGACGCACGAGCAATCGCCGGCTCTTCCACTGGCCTGGTTCGGCATTTTCGCCGAGGCCCATGCCGTCGATTCGCCCGGTGCGGTTGAGGTACCCCCATCGCCGCTGTGGCGGTGCGAGCTCGATGCGGCCGGCCATGCCGCCGACGTCCGTGCCATCCGTGGCGTCATTGCCGACGGGACGGCGTACCTGGTCAACCACACCACCCGATTTCGCCGACCCTGGACTGCGAGCGAGGACCCCTTTGCCCTGTACTGCCAACTGGTGGCGGGCTATCGCGGGGGTTACCACGCCTATCTCGAGACAACGGAGTGGGCCGTCGCCTGCGGATCTCCCGAGCTGTTCTTCGAACACGCATCGGGTCGACTCACGGCGAGACCGATGAAAGGCACGGCACCCCGCGGTCGATGGGCCGCCGAGGATGCTGGGCGGGCCCGTACATTGCAGAACTCGGCCAAAGAGCGCGCCGAGAACGTCATGGTTGTCGATCTCCTGCGCAACGACATCGGACGCATCGCGGTGACCGGCAGCGTGACGGTGCCCCAGCTGTGGCAGGTCGAGCGACACCCATCGCTGTGGCAGCTCACATCGACGGTCACAGCCGAGACCCGTCCCGACGTCGATGTGGCCGGCATCTTCGGGGCACTGTTCCCGTGCGCCTCGGTTACCGGCGCGCCCAAGATCTCCACCATGCACGTCATCGCCGACCTCGAAAAATCTCCCCGCGGCGTGTACTGCGGCGCTGTCGGACTCATGCGGCCGGAGGCAGCGGACCCAGCGGACCCAGCGGACCCAGCGGGCGACCCGGGCGGCGCGGGCGGCGCGGGCGGCGCGGGAGGCGAAGGCGGCGCGGGCGGCGAAGCGGGCGGCGCGGGAGGCGAAGCGGCCAACGGCGTGTCGGCCCGCTTCGCCGTGGCCATCCGGACGGCGGTCGTGGACAAGTCGCGCCAACTTGTCGAGTACGGATCCGGCGGCGGCATCACCTGGGATTCGTATCGGGAGGCGGAGTGGGAGGAAGTCCAGATTAAGGCGGCGTCCTTACTCTCGCCGCCGGCGGTCGGCCCTCATCCCGGTCTGTTGGAGACGATGGGCTTCGACCCGGCAGTCGAAGGTGGCACCGTGCGAAACCTCGATGCGCACCTGGCCCGCCTGGCGTCCTCAGCCGACTACTTCGACCTCCCGGCGCCGGTGGACGCGGCGGAACTCGTCGCCAAAGCAGTCTCGGCCTTGACAGTGCCGACGCGACTCCGGCTCACCCTTCACGGCGATGGCGCTCTCGACGTCGTGACCTCCGAGTTGGAAGGTCCGGACGCACCGCCCAGCGCGCAGCGCATCTGTATTGATCGGCGGCCGGTCGATTCTCGAGACGTTACCCTTTTTCACAAGATGACGGACCGTCGTCGCTATGACGAGAGAACCCAACGGCACCCGCAGGCCGACGACGTGGTGCTGGTCAACGAGCGGGGTGAGGTCACCGAGACGGCACGGGCCAACTTGGCGGTCCAAGTGAGTGGACGATGGATCACGCCAGCGCTTGCGTGTGGCTTGTTGCCCGGTATCGAGCGAGGTCGTCTGCTCGCCGCCGGTGAGCTCGTCGAAGGGGTGATCACGATCGACGACCTTCAGCGGGCGGAGGGGGTGGCGACACTCAGTTCACTGCGCGGTTGGCGGTCGGCCCATGTCTGTTCTGAGTGCCCGTGCTGAAGCGGACCTGGTAGCAGGCTGTGGATTCGTTCCTGGGGCGGCTGGGGCGAGGAGGCGCCAGGAGGGAGTTGCCGTAAGGTCGGTCCCCGCAGGCGGTTCCCCTCTTAGTCGTCTGTTGGTGAGGAGTTCTTCATGGGTCGTCGTGCGGGCATCGCAGCCGTCATTGCCTCGGGTGTCGCCGCGCTCGTCCTGACTGGAACCAGTTTCGGGCTGACGGCGCCGGCCGGTGCGGCCAACCCGGCGTTGCGTATCCATGATGCCAGCGGGACCACCGGCAACTGGTCGGGCTACGTCGTGTCCCCACAGGGTGGCAACGTGACGGCCGTCACCACCACATTCAAGGTCCCCACCGGCGGCCTGGTACTACCTGGGTTCGCCGCCACCTGGGCCGGCATCGGCGGCTTCAACGGCGATATGGATCTCATTCAGGCCGGCGCCATTGAGTCGTCGTTCCCGAGCAACGGGCTCTTCGGTCCCCAGTACTTCGCCTGGTACGAGATCCTGCCCGGCGCCGCCGTGCAACTCTCGAATTGCAACGGGGACGCCAACTGCACCGTTACCCCGGGTGACACGTTGACCGTCGATATCCACCAGACCGCCACCAACGTCTGGACCATCACCATGTCCGACTTGAACCACTGGACTTGGACCAAGACCGACATCAACTACACCTCGAAGCACTCGTCGGCCGAATGGATCCTCGAAGCGCCCGACGTCTCCATCGGTGGCTTGCCCACCATCCCGGCCGTACTGCCGCCGCTCTCGGGCGTGGGCGTGGCCCACTTCGGACCGCTCTCGACCTATACCGTCGGTTCAGGCCGACCGCAGACGATCGGCTCGGCGGCCAACACTTCGCTCGCCATCTCGCCGCTGGGCCTTGGACTCTTCAACGTGTCCACCCCCTCGGCCCTGGCGCCCGATGGCCAGGGCTTCAATGTCTGCGCCTACGCCGGAAGCTGCGCCGCCCCGACGAGCTAGGTGGGACAAAACAGCTAGGGCGTACAGATCTGACAGGGCCGCAAGGTATCCAGGTCGGCCGGGCCGAGCGTGCGCAGGTCGGTGGCATGGTGCGCGATGACCGGACAGCCGGACTGGTGGTAGACGCTGCCTTGGGGGGTGGCGAAGTGCAGGTCGCTTCCCGCGGTGGTGGAGGTCGCTGTTCCAAGGGCGCCGCCCGAGATGCTGCGAATGAGCGTCTCGAGCAGGATGCGCTGCTCCTCATGGTGCAGCTCGGCCTGGTCGTACTGGCGGTAGAGCCAGTGGCCCCAATAGAGCAGGCCACCGACGACCATGCAGCCGAGGCCGATGAAGCCACCGCTGACCAGGTAGGGAATCTGCTGCTGGACGACCCGGGCGTGGGCCGAGCCGTACCAGCCGATGAGGATGATGACGAGGCCGAGCGGGATCAGGATGGAACCCACCACCACCTGCCAGCTGTTACGCAGGTCGAACGATCCGGTCTCGTTCTCGCTCGGACGTTTGGGCATCAGGATCTCCTTCCGGCGACGAACTGCCACCGAGCTAACAAGAGCAGGGGATAGGCCAGGATGAGGCAGGCCAAGAGGGCGGTGATCGACCACCCGAGCGGAGGCGGGATGCCACGCACCGGGAAGTCGGTAGCGGTCGACGGTGTCGGCGTGGCGGGAGCAGCCGACGCGGTCGATGTGGGAGCGGTGCCCGGGCCGGTGGGGGCGAGACTTTGCACGGTTCCCCCGGAGCCGAATCCGGAGCCGAACCCCGAGCCGAACCCCGAGCCGAAGGTGCCGGCTCCCGTGTCCACGCCGGAGGAGGTCGAGGTGGTATCGGGCGGCGGCGCAGCCGAGCCGGACCCGCCCGAAGCGGAGACGCTGGTCTGGGCCAGGCCGAATGTCAGCGCAGTGGTCACGGTGTAGAGGCCGGCCGGCAGCCCGACATTGCCCAGGGCTGGAACGGGGATGGTGGGCTCACCGGGGATGAAGGGCACATCGAGCTGATGGGACAGGTCGATGACCAGGCCGCCGGCGTCGGCTGCGGCCTGGGAGCCGTCGGTCGTGAGCTTCGGATCCAGGAGGCGGATGCTGACGCCGTCCTGGGCGAGGGTGCCGTCGACCGTCTGCTGCAGTTGGGCCGGGCTGATGCCGACGTTAGGCGTCTTGGTGCCGGTGACGTGCACCCCGGTGTCATCGATGTAGGCCGCCACCCCGTCGACGGTGACCTGTCCGAGGTGGAGGCTGGCCGTGGGGGTCCCGGTCGTGCCGTCCGAGACGGCGGTGGCGGTCGAGGTCAGGCCGGCGATGTCGACCAGGCCGGCGATGTCGATGGCCTTGACGTCCGAGGTGGCGGTGGCGGTCACGGTGCTGGCGCCGAGGTTGACGATGTTGGCCGTGCTGATGGTGCCGACACTGAGGAGGCTGGTGGCGGGGGCCGTGGGAGAGAGGAGGGAGAGGATCTTGGTGAGGCCGAGGTTATCGAGGGCCAGATTGCTCAGCGTGGCGCTCGCCGTGCCGCCGGCGGTCGAGGTGTTGGCCGTCGAGCCGGTGACGTTGGGGGCGGCGAAGGTGGCCTGGGTCTTGTAGCCGGGTGAGGTGGGGAACTTGGCCTCGGCCAGGAGCGGGTCGTTGAGGGGGAGGGCGGGCGCGCCGAAGGTGATGAGGAGGCTGCCCAGGTCGGCCGCGATGTCGCCCGGGTAGAACGGCGCGCCCAGGGCATCGACGACGGGGCCGCTGCCGACGGTGGTGCGGGAGAAGGGGACGTCCTCCTCGATGATGTTCTCGTTGGGCAACGGCAGGACGTTGGGCAGATTGAAGGCGAACTGGGCGCCGATGGCCAGGGCGGAGGCGTTGTAGCCGACGAGACTGGTCGTTGTGTCGGCGGCGGACGGCGTGCCGGCGCCGATCAGGAGCGGGCCGAGGGCGAGGAGCAGCGCCGTCGTCGCTGTCGTCGCTGTGGTGGCGGTCAGGGCGATGCGAGGGATCCTCATGCGACTCCCCCAAGGTAGGCCGTGGCCAGGCTGCCCTGGCGCATATCGGCCGGTTCTCCTACATCGGTGATGCAGCCCTTATCCATGACGTAGACGTAATCGGCCAGGGAGAGCGCGGCCTCCACGTACTGCTCGACCACCAGGAGGCTGACGCCGGAGCGGGCCCGCTCGTGCAGCGCCTCGAAGAGCTGTCCCACAATGATCGGCGCCAGGCCCATGGAGATCTCGTCGACCATGAGCAGCTTGGGCCGGGCCATGAGCGCCCGGGCCAGGGCCAGCATCTGCTGCTCGCCGCCGGACAGGCTTCCGGCCAACTGGCGCAGCCGGGTGCCGAGAACCGGGAAGAGTTCGGCGCCTTCTTGGACGGGGTCGACCGTCTCGGTCAGGGCGGCCGCAGCCATCTGGAGGTTCTCGCGCACGGTGAGGCTGGGGAAGACGCCCCGGCCCTCGGGCACGTGGACCACGCCCAGGCGGGCGATCTTGTGGGCCGGGGTGCGGTCAATGCGTTGGCCGTCGACCCAGATCTTGCCCTGTGAGGCCCGGATGACGCCCGAGATGGCCCGCAACGTGGTGCTCTTGCCGGCGCCGTTGGGGCCGAGCAGCGCCACCACCGCTCCCTTGGGCACGACGAGGGAGAGATCCCGCAGCGCCACGACGCCGCCGTAGGCCACACGGAGGTCGCGGATCTCGAGAGCCGGTGCGGCGCCGGCGGGGGCGCCGGCGGGGGCGGCTGGGGCGCCGGCGGTGGGGGCGGCGGCGGGGGCGGCGGGAGTCGTCGGGCTAGATGACACTGGCGTCCCCCAGGTAGGCCGCCCGCACCCGGACGTCGCTGCGGATGTGCTCGGGCGTGCCCGACGCGATGACCTGGCCGAAGTCGAGGACGGTGATGGAGGTGCAGACATCCATGACGAGGGCCATGTCGTGCTCGACCAGGAGGACGGCCGGGTGGGCGGGACCCTCGACCACGGTGCGCAGGACGGCGGAGAAGGCGGCGGTCTCTTTGGCGTCGAGGCCGGAGCCCGGCTCATCGAGGAGGAGGAGCTTGGGATCGGTGCACAGGGCCCGGCCCAGCTCGACCATCCGGCCCTGACCCGTTGAGAGTTCCCCGGCCAGGCGGTCGGCCAGGGGCCACAGGTCGAGGAGGTCGAAGACGTCGGCCACCCGCTGGCGGCGCTGGGTCCGGCCCCGGCCGAGCACGCCGCCCCGGTGGGCCGATTCCCAACTGGCCACCAGGTTGTCGTGGACCGTCATGCGGGAGAACAGCGCCAGGCGTTGGAAGGTGCGGGCCATGCCGGCCCGGCCCCGCCGGTGCGGGGGCCAGCGTGAGATGTCGGCGCCGTTGTAGGTGACGCGCCCGGTCGTGGCGTCCTGCAGACCGGTCAGGACGTTGAACATGGTGGTCTTGCCGGCGCCATTGGGTCCGATGAGGCCGACGATGGTCGCAGCCGGGACGTCGAGGGAGACCGAATCCAGCGCGGCCAGGCCGCCGAAACGGACGGAGACGCCCTGGGCCGAGAGGACGGGCACGCCGGACTGCGTCGCCTCAGACATGGATTACCCGTGGCTCGACGGGCCCATTGATGACGAGGTCGGGAGCGAGGTCACGTCGTGGCAGCGGTCGCAGCACGGCCAGGATGCGTTTGGTCTCGCGCTTGGAGAGCGCGATGGAGCCCTCGGGCTCCTGGGCCAGGGCGATCACGCCCAGCGCGATGAGCAGCGGCACGTAGAGCTCGACGCTGCCCGGGATGATGAGCTGGACGGCGTACGTACCGCCGGCGATGAGGGCCCCGCTGATGACCGACCGTCCGCCCAGGACGACCAGCAGCAACAGCGTGAGCGAGGTCGACCACATGAAATCGAGCGGGGTGATGGCCTGCTGCAGGGCGCCGTAGAACGCGCCGCCGACCGAGGCCACCATCCCGCAGATGACGAAGACGACGATCTTGGTCACGGTCAGGTTCACCCCGAGGGTGGAGGCGGCCAGCGGGGAGTCCCGCACGATGAACAGGCGACGCCCGATGGGGCCCTGCCGCAGGGCGTAGGCGCCGATGGCAAAAAGGCCGAAAACAATGAGAATGAGTTCGTACAGGGCGGCCCGTCCGCTGAAGGACAGTCCGAAGATCTGGGGCCGGGGCACCGTGATCCCCGTCAGCCCACCGCTCACGTCGGAGCGGTTGAAGACGATGTCGTCCATGATCAATGCGAAGGCCAGCGTGGCCAGGGCCAGATACAACCCCGAGAGCCGCAAGGACACCAGTCCGACCACAATGCCGAGCGGAGCCGAGAGGAGCATCCCGATCAACACGGCGAAGAGGAAGTGCTGACCGTGCGCACCCGAGAGGTGTCCGGCCGTGAAGGCGCCCACGCCGACGAAGGAGAACTGGGCCAGTGAGATCTGTCCGGCCCACCCGGTCAGCACGACGAGAGTGAGGGCGATGAGGCCGTACATGAAGACGGCGGTCACATCGAAGAGGCGCGGTCCGGGCACGACCAACGGGACGAACAGGGCGAGGACGAACCCCGACAGCCCCAACGACAGTCGGGGGTCGAGGTGGAGCTTGGTCTTGGTCCAGGCCGGGAGTCGACGCCGACCGGTGCCGCCGCCGGAACCGGACGTCACATGGGACACGGCCAACCGCCTTGACGACGCGCCCACCTCCTTGAGCCGTCGTCCCATCACGACGAGCAAGGCGAAGAGCGCCAGGTAGGGCACGGCGGCTTCCACGTTGGCCACCGTCCCCGAGTTGGCGTACTTGGAGAGGATGGAGCCGGTGATGCCGAGGATGATGCCGCCGGCGTAGGCCCAGGGCAGGCCGAAGAGTTGGCCCAACACGGCCGGGGCGAAGGCGTAAATCACGACGAGTACCAGTTCGTTCACATCGAGGCCCTGCGAGGGACTGATGAGGACGCCGACCAGCGCGGCGAAGACGGAGGACAAGACCCAGGCCGCCCGGCGCACGTTGTCGCCGTGCACGCCGATCATGTCGGACAGGTCGGGGTTGTCGACGACGGCCCGGGTGGCCGTGCCGAACTTGGTGCGTTGCAGCAGGAAGGCCAGCACGCCGGCCATCACGAGCGAGACGATCAGCGTGCCCAACTGGTCGTAGCCGACATGGAGGTGGGAGCCGATGACGAAGGTCTTGAGCGGGAAAATGGCCTGGAGTTGGCGGTCCTCCTTGCCGAAGATGATGGGGACGAGCGCCTCGAGGGCGGCCAGGACGCCCAGGCAGACGACGATGAGGACGTCGGCGCTGAGGCCGGCCAGCGGTCGAAAGAGGGCCTCCAAAATGACGCCCACGACCGGCGCCACCACGAAGAAGAGGATGGGCATCGCTAGCCACGCCGTCAGGCCCCAGTTGTCGTGCAGCTCCCAATACGTAAAGGCCGAGAACATGGCGATGGCGCCGTAGGCGAAGTTGAAGACGCCGACCGTCTTGTAGGTGAGCACCATGCCCATGGCGGCCAGCCCGTAGATGGACCCGGTAAAGATGCCGATGACGATGAAGGGCCAGAACGCGCTCACTTCACTACGACGCCTGCGTCACGACGCCTGCGTCGCCTGCCCGCCGCAGAAGATCCCCGACGTCGGGTCCTTGGCGACGAAGCCCGAGCCCTTGATCTGGACATCGACGTCGCCTGGATACACGCCCCGGCTCCCCGGTGTGTACGGGCACAGTGCGCCCCCGCCCGTCCAGCCCTTCAGGTTGTTGAAGGCGCTGATCACTGACGCCCGTGTCGGATTATGCCCGGACTGGATGACGGCGTAGACCAGCATTTGCGCCGCCTCCCAGGCCAAGAAGCCGAAGCCACTCGGTTGGTCGCCGGGCTCATACGTAGCGAGCTGGGACTGGTAGAGCTGGACCATGGTCTGGCTCTCGCTGAGCGGTACGAAGGGGAGGCCGACGATGAGGCCCTGGGCGGCGGATTGGCCGGCCGTGGCGATCATGGCGGGGGTGTAGGCGTCGAAGGTGGCGGCCACGTAGGCGGGAATGTACGACTGCTGCTGCATGGCCTGGAGCAACTTGGCATTGCCCGTGACGTCCATGGTGTCGAGGGAGCCGTTACAGCCCGCTTGTTGCATGCTCTCGACGTCGCTCTCGAGCGAGGCCGAGGCGGGCGAGACGGCGAAGTCCGAGTAACAGACGGTGCCGCCCATCGACTTGTAGACGGCCTCGAACTGCTGGGCCGCCTGGGCGCTGATGGCGATCGAATAGGAGAGGAAGGCCATCTTGGTCGGGAAGTAACCGCCCTGCTTGGCCAGGGTGAAGATGCCGTTGGAGACGTAGTACGGGCCGCCGGCGGTGGGCTGGTTGCAACTGCCGCCGGCCGGCGACCAGTAGGTCGGCGCCTCGCTGCGGTTGCAGTTGATGGCGAATCCGGCGTCGGGGACGTTGGCCGCCGTCATGTCGGGGACGCCGCCGTTGTCGCCGTCGGAGGTGGAGCCGGCGAAGGCCAGCACCTTGGGGATGAGGTCGGCTACGTCGGAGGCGTTGGTCGAGGCGTTCTGCTGGTCGTCCTCTACATCGAGGGCCAGTTTTCGTCCGCAGATGCCGCCGGCCGCGTTGATGGCACCGAAGAGGGCCTCGACGCCCTGGCTGCCCTGCGAGAAGCTTCCGGTCAGCGGGCCGGTCAGGCCCGAGACGTTGCCGAACGTGACCTGGTTGGCCGTGACGCCCGGACCCGACGCCGTGTTGCCGGCGGCGGTCGGACAGTCGGCGGCTTCGGAGGCGGCACTGAAGTCAAACCCGGTCGAGGTCGGTGTTCGGGCGGCCGGGGGCGTGGTGCCCGGGGTCTGGTTGGCCGAGACGGGTGACCCACCGGTCGGTGAGGCGGCACCGGTCGGCGTGGTGCCCGCGGTGGCGGCGGGCGCAGTGGTGGTCGTGACGGCACTGGCGCCGGCGCCGGCGCCAGTGGCTGCGGTCGGCTGGTTGCCGCTGCCGTTGAGCGTCGCACCCGCCCCTAGATACGCCGGGACCCGAGCCCCGCAACTCGTCGCCAGCACCGTCAGCGCGAGCGCGCCGAGGACGAGCGCCGATCGTTTCCGCCACAATGTGCTCACGCCTCTACACCCCCCGGACGTAGCGAATGTACCTCGGCGCAGGCTACCCGTTTCCTGACATTGACGTCAGGGATCGGACGGCCCTCTGGGGCGGATGGAGGGGTCCCGGGGATGTGGCGGGCTGATCGGGGCGGGCGGCTAGTTCATGGACTCGGTCGTCCCCCAGAGGGGTGATGGCCGAGAGCGCATGGGGCGTCCCATCGGGCCCACGAAGGTCAGGACGTCGTTGGCATTGCCGCTGACCGTCCAGGCACCTTCATGGACTCGATGGTGATGGTGCTCACACAACAGCACCAAATTGTTGAGGTCGGTAAGGCCGCCTTTGGACCAGTGCTGCACGTGGTGCGCCTGGGTGAAGACGGTATGGGTGCAGCCGGGGAAGCGGCAGTGCCGATCGCGGCGCCACACCTCTCGTTTTTGGGTCGGGGTCGGATTTCGTTTGCCCCGACCCTCGAACATGGTGTGGCCGATATCGCTGTCGACGGCGACGACGATTCTCGCATCGCAGGTGATGCGCTCGATGTCGTTGCGGCTGAGCAGCCCGGCCCGCTCGATCTCCGCCGAGCCCTCCTCGCCCCGCAGGAAGTCGAGCGTGGTGTGGATCACCACGAGCATCCCGCTGGAGCCCGATGAGGTGTAGCGCGAGGACTTGGTGCCGCCGGGAACAGGAGCGCCGGCTCGAGCGGTCTCGGGAGTGGCCGTCGCCTTGGGGCTGCTCACGTGGAGGTAGAGGAGGATGAGGAGCGCGTCGTGCATGCGTTGGTCCCAGCGCACCTCCCCGTCGGACGGCAACTCCCGGGCCTTGGCGTCGATGGCGGCCCGGATGAGGGCGAAGGTCTCCTCGGTCAGTTGCGCCGTCATGGTCTTGCGATTGGCATTGAAGCGGACGTAGCGACCCTCGTAGTCCTTCTTCGCCGTCTCGTCGTTGGTGCCTCGATGCGCCCGGACCAGGTCAGCCAGCCCATGCACCGAGTGCTGGCGGGCCCGTTCGGTCCAGAGGGCGTCGGTTTCGGGCGTGGCGACGACCATGACGACTCGTGCCTTATCGAAGGTGATGTCTCCGGCCACGAGAGCGGCCGTGAGTTGCGGGAGGTCCCACAGGTACCCGGCCGCCACGGCCCAGACCCGACCGGTTGATGCAGAGACGCCGCAGCGGTCGGCGATCCAGGCCGACATGGAGGTGGCGCCCTCGCCCCGGAAGGCGCCCCGGCGTTCCAACTCGCCCAGCATGGGCAACATGGCGCCGAAGAGCGCGCTCATCTGTATGCCGACTGTATCGACGGCACGCATCAAGACGGCGGTGCTCTGCTTCTCGGCAGCGGTCACTGCGGGAGAACGGTCGCCCCGGATACGCCGTGTGTGGCGAATCGGTCCGTTAGTCAGCCAGTTTGGCGGCCGACGTATTGAGCGTGCCGTTGGAGCGCAGTCCCGCCACCACGCAGGACAGCGCCGCCACGAGCGCCAACACCAGCGCTGCCACGGTGAAGGCGTGCGCCGCCATGTGACCGCCACTCCCGCCCGCCGTAGCGAAGACCAGTCCGGTCAACGCAAGGCCGAGAGCGGTGCCCATGCCTCGAGTCATATTTAAGAGGCCTGACGCCATGCCGGCCTGCTGGGGCGGGGCGGCTCCCATGATCGCCGCGTTGTTGGGAGAGGTGAACAGTCCGAGTCCGGCCCCGATCACGGCCAGCAACACCACGAAAGGCCCGGTGCCAGTCGGACGCAGCAGCGCAGCCAGAAGGAGGCCACCGGAGACCAGGGCCATCCCGCTCACGGCCAGTGGCCGGGCACCGACCCGGTCAGCCAGCCGGCCGGCCAGGGGCGCCACAACGCCGAAGCACACCGGCAGTGCCATGAGCTCGAGTCCGGCGCGGGCGGCGCTGAGGCCGAGGCCCCGCTCGAGATAGAAGGGCACCAGCAAGAGCACGCCGAACATGACGAGGTAGGAGCCCATGCCGCTGACGATGCCGGCCGAGAAGCGGCGGTTGGCGAAGAGCGAGACGTCGAGCATGGGGGAGGGGGTCGTGCGGGCGTGACGGACGAAGCCGACGCCCAAAAGGACGGTGGCGGCGAACAACCCGACGATGAGCGGCGAGGTCCAGCCCGACGTCGCGCCGAACGACAGCGCCGAGAGCAACGCCGCCACGCAGGGCAGGAACAGCGCCAGTCCCCGCCAGTCGAAGGGGCGACGGGTCAGCAGGTTCTGCGAGCGGGGGACCAGCATCAGGGCGGCGACCGCGCCGAAGACGCCGAAGGGCACGTTGACGAAGAAGATCAGTCGCCAGCCGCCCACCGACAGCAACAGTCCGCCGACGGTCGGGCCTAACGCCAAGCCGATCGCCTGCGCCGCGCCCTGCAAACCCAGCGCCCGACCGAGGGAGCGGGCGGGGACGACCAGCACGATGATGGCCAGGCTGTTGGCCTGCAGCATGGCCGCGCCCACCGCCTGCAACGCACGGAAGCCGCACAGCGCCGCCAGGTCGGGGGCCAGCCCGCACAGCACCGAGGCCACCACGAACACGACGAAGCCGTAGACGTACAGCAGCTTGCGCCCCCACATATCCGCAAAACGACCCACCGCCGTCACTGTCGCCACCAGGACCAGCAGGTAGGACAGGCCGACCCAGGTCACCGAGCCGACCGAAGCCCCGAACGAGCGCTGCAGGGAAGGGAGCGCGACCGTCACGATGGACGCATCGAGCTGGCCCATGAGAGCACCGACGCATACGGCGGCCACGGCGAGCCAGTGGGCATCGGGCCGCTCCCGCACGGCGGCCGGACGGCGGGGCTCGACCAGGAGGCGGCGCCAGTCCCAGGTGCCCGCAGTCGACGTCGAACTCATAACAAAGTCCAGTCTGCGTCCACCGTATCTAGAAGTCGAATACCGATAACTCCTATAACCCATAAGCTAACCAAATGGACTCACCCAGATTAAGGCACTTCGTCGCCGTGGCCGAGCACGGTGGCTTCACTGCGGCGGCCCAGGCCGTCTTCGTGTCGCAGCCGGCGCTCTCACTGGCTATCAAGGAACTCGAGGCCGAAGTCGGCACGAGCCTCTTCACGCGCACCAGCCGCCACGTGACACTCACTGCGGCGGGCCAGGCGCTCCTCGGACCGGCCAAACAGGTCATACGCGACCTCGATACGGGTCAGGCCGCCATCGATGCCATCACCGGCCTCACGGCGGGCCACGTGACCCTGGCCTGCCTGCCCACGCTCGTGGCCGACCCGGTGGCGCCCCTGGTCGGCGCCTTCCGCCGCCACTACCCGGGCGTGCGGGTCGACCTGGCCGCTCCCGACGACACGGGGGACCTTTTGGCCATGGTGGCCTCGGGTTCGACCGAACTCGGCGTCACGGAGGCCCACGACATCCCGCCGGACCTGAGCGCCCACCCGCTGGGGCGCCAATCGCTGGTCCTGATCCTGCCGCCGGGCACCGACCGGCTCGATAACGCCACCATCGACCTGGCCGAACTCGAGGGCGAGCCCTTCATTGTGGTGCCCCCGGGCACCAGCAGCAGCCGCCTGCTGGCCGAGGCCTTCGCCAGCGCCGGCATCGCCCCCACCGTGGCCGTCGTCACGGCTCAGCGCGACGCCATCCTGCCCCTCGTCATCGCTGGGGCCGGGGTGGCCCTGGTGCCTGAGACGCTGGCCGCCACGGCGCAGCGCCAGGGAGCGGTACGGGCCCAACCGACCCCGCCCATCACCCGTGACCTGGTGCTGGTGCACAGAGGAGGCACCCTCTCGCCGGCGGCCCGGGAGTTCACCCGTATGGCCACCTCGTAAGATTCCACGTCACGACCCGTTTCCACTGGCGGAGAGACGGTGAGGGGACACGCGTGATCAAGCAGGGATCGATGGCGAAGTGGGTGGCCGGCCTGGCCGCGCTGGCCCTGGTTCCCATTGGGGTGGCGCTGGCCGGGGGACTGGCCGCCGCACAACCCGCCGCACAAGCCGCACAACCCGCCCAACCCGCCGCCGAACCCAGCGCCGCGGCCTGCGACGGTGCGCCGGTGGGCATCCCCGGCACCTGGCACTGCTCCTTCGATGAGGAGTTCAACGGCAGCGCCCTCAACACCCACGTATGGACGGTCCAGCAGACGGCCAACAGCGGCTTCCACTCGGGCCCGGAGTGCTTCGTCGATACGCCGAGCACCATCAACGTCTCCTACGGCAACCTGAACCTGACGGCGCGCAAGGAGGCGACCCCGTTCATGTGCCAGGGCCCGCTCGGCGTCGGGGCCTATGAGACCCAGTACACCAGCGGCATGGTATCGACGTACAAGACGTTCAATCAGACCTATGGAGTGTTCGAGGTGCGGGCCGAAATTCCGCCCTTCGTCTCCAGGGGCCTGCAGGAGTCCTTCTGGCTCTACCCGGTGACGGCGGGCCTCCCGGTTGGTCCGCTCCACACCAACGGCGAGATCGATATCGCCGAGATGTTCAGCCAGTATCCGAGCTTGGTCATCCCCACCATCCACAACAACGACTTCCTGCTGCACCCCAACGCCACCAACGATCACTGCGTGATCACGGACGCGGCCACCTCGTACCACACCTATGCATTGGTGTGGACGCCCCAGAGCATGTCGATCCTCTACGACGGGCAGACATGTCTGGTCGACAACTACGCCTCGCAGTCGCTGCTCGGCATGCAGCAACCGTTCAATCAGCCATACTTCATTTCGCTGACCCAGGCCCTGGGCATCGGCACCAACGCGTTCGACCCCGGCACCACCCCGCTGCCGGCCACCACCCACATCGACTGGGTCCGAGTATGGAGTTGACCATGATCCGACGATTCGCCGCCGCCGCTTTTTGTGGGCCCGCCCTGGCTCTCCTGACTCTCTCCGGCGGCCTCACGTCCAGCGCCGGCGCCGACACCCCGGCCGCCCCCCCTTCCCCCGGCTACTGGGTGGTCACCGCCGGCGGCTCGGGCGTCCCCTTCAATGCGCCCCAGTTGGGCAGCCCGGCCACCACCAACAACGACGTGTGTGAAGCGGGACCGGCCTACCCCTTCTACGGCTGCCTGGCCGTGGCCGGCACGCCGACGCATCAGGGCTACCTGGTCGGCGGGACCGGGCCCGACCCCAAAGACAAGAAGTACTTCGGCGACACCGAGGGTTTCGGCACCGGCGGCGAGTGTCCCACCACGCAGGCCTACGGGCCCTTCCTGGGCCTCAATGCCGTCGTGGTGGGACTGGCGATTGCCCCCACCGGCTTCTGGCTGGTCGGGGCCGACGGCGGCATCTTCACCGCCTGTGGCGCCAACTTCTACGGCTCCATGGGTGACCAGCACCTCAACAAGCAGGTGGTCGGCATGGCGTCGACGCCCGACGGCTTCGGGTACTGGCTGGTGGCGTCGGACGGCGGCATCTTCACCTTCGGCGACGCGCCCTTCCTGGGCTCACTCGGCGCGCTGAAGTTGAATAGCCCCGTGGTCGGCATCGTGCCCACGCCTGATGGTGGCGGGTACTACATGGTGGCCAAGGACGGCGGCGTCTTCACCTTCGGTGATGCGCCCTTCGAGGGCTCGCTGGGCAACCTGCACCTGGCCAAACCAATCAGCGGCATGGCCCTCAATCCCGATGGACCCGGCTACTGGTTGGTGGGGACCGACGGCGGCGTCTTCGCCTTGGGCGGCGCGCCCTTCCTCGGTTCGGCCGCCGGTCTCAAGCTCGATGCGCCCGTCGTCGGCATCGTGGCCAAGAGCTAACGACGCTGATTCAGGCCGCCGCCACCAGCGGTGCCAACAAGCTGACCCACTGCACGTAGCCGGCCGGTGACAGGTGCAGAACTTCGTCACAGAATTCGGGCCGGATGGCGCTGTTGCTGTCAGCGAAGGCGTCCCACCAGTTGACGAAGGTGGCGCCGGCCGCTTCGGCCACCGCCCGGTAACGCTCATTGAGGAGCTCCAGAACAGGCGAGCGTTCTGCCGTGTTCGGAAGAACGCCCTGCACGTAGAGCACAGCATTCGGGCATTGGGCCTGAATGGCCTTCACGATGGCCTCCACCGTGTCCACCGTCTGCGCCATGGGCACGTTGGTCACGACGTCATTGGTGCCGATCATGAGAAACACGGCGGCCGGGTCATGGCAGATGTGACCCACACGCTTGAGGACGGCAGCCGACGTGTCGCCGCTTATGCCGCGATTGCGCACGGTCCGGTCGGGAAACCAGGCGGCCCACGATCCCATATGGGTGAGGCTGTCGCCTAGGAAGACGATGTCGCCCGAGCCTATGGGCTCGCGCTCGAATTCGCTCAGGAGGAAGGCATAGGCCCGCCGGTAGCGCGCCTTGAAGAGCAAGCCCTTTTTCATTGTCGGTCCCTCATGACATCAGGCCGCGGCCACCAGCGGCGCCAACAAGCTGACCCACTGCACGTAGCCGGCCGGGGAGAGGTGGAGCTCGTCGTCGCTGAACTCGGGGCGGATGGCGTCGTGGTCATCGGAAAACGCGTCGTGCCAATCCACGTACAGAGCACCGGCCCCTTCGGCGGCCGCCCGGTAGCCGTCGTTGACGGCGTGAATGAGCGGCGCCAACGCCAGCGTGCGGGGCAGCACGCCCTGTACGTAGAGCGTGGCGTTCGGGCACTGGGCTCGGATGGCCGCCACGATGCCCTCCACGTTCTTGACGGTGGCCGCCGCCGACTCCCCTTCGCCCACGTCGTTGGTCCCGATCATGAGGAACACGGCCGCCGGCTCATGGCTGACCTGGCCCACCCGCTTGAGCACGCCGGCCGTCTTGTCCCCGCTGATGCCGAAGTTGCGCACCGGTCGGTCGGGGAACCACTCGTCCCAGGTCCCCATGTGGGTGATGCTGTCGCCCAGGAAGACGATGTCGCCCGGGCGCACCGGCATCCGTTCGAACTCGCTGATCATGAAGGCGTACGCCCTCTTGTAGCGCACCTTGAAGAGCAGGCTGCCTTTCATGTGACGATCATGGCACCGTCAGCTCGGTGGTGACACGGATATCGAGCGACGAGGCCCCCACGAGCAGCGTGTAGGTCCCGGGCTCGGTGACCCGACCGTGAGTCCCGACATCCCAGTGGCCAAGCGCGTCATCTGAAACCGTCACCGCCACCACCGACTGCTCGCCGGCCGCCACCTGCACCTTGGCGAACCCGACCAACGTCCGCTCGGTCTGCTCACCCGACCCTTGCAGGTACACCTGCACCACCTCGTGCCCGTCCCGCTCGCCCGTATTGGTGACCGGGACCTGCACCTCCGATGACCCGGCGCCCACCCGCCCGACCTCGACGTCGCCATAGTCGAAGGTCGTATAGGACAGCCCGTGCCCGAAGGGGAACTGGGGCTCAATGCGGCGGGTGCTCAGATGGCGGTAACCTACGAAGACCCCCTCGCCGTAGGCCACGTGGCCGTCGGCCCCCGGGTAGAACCCAAAGGCCGATGTGTCCTCGATGCGCTTGGGAAAGCTCACCGGCAACCGTCCCGACGGTTCGGCCCGACCGACCAGCAGGTCGGCGATGACGTCGGCGCCCACCTCGCCCGGGTACCAGGCCATGAGTACCGCCGCGGCGGAGGTGGCCCACGGCATCTCGACGGGAGAGCCGGCATTGACCACCACCACGGTGCGCGGGTTGGCCGCCACCACGGCTTCAATCAGTTGGCGTTGCTCGCCGGGCAGGGAAAGGTCGGGCCGGTCGAAGCCTTCGGATTCCCAGGCCCCGTTGGACCCGACCACGACGATCGCCACATCGGCTGCCGCGGCGGCGGCCACCGCCCGTTCGAACTCGTCGGCCAGCTGGGGTGGGTCGGCCCCGATGCGCACACCGAGGATGGGGGACGAAGCCGACCGGGGCCAGACCTCGGCTTCGAGCACATAGGAGCGCCCGGCCACGAGCTCCACCGTCGCTTCCACCACGGCGCTGCCGGCCCCGAAGAAGCCGACGCCCCGTTTCGGTTCGGTGTTGTCGACCGCCACCTCGCCGCCGACCCGCAACAGGGAACGCCCGGCGCTTTCGAGCCCCAGGCGCCAGGGACCGCCGACGTCGGGCGTGAAGTCCGCCCGCACCCGCACCGAGGCCCGGTTCGAGGGCAGCCCGGGCTGGACCTCGCCCACCCAGATGAGCCGGGGCCGGTAAGCGGCGTCCGTCCCGATGGGCGGTCCGCTCAACGAGTTGTTGTCGAAGTACTCAATGGACAGCGCCCCGCCGGTGACCAGTGAGAGGTCGAGCGACGGCAGTTCCCGGTTGATGCGACAGCCCACCTCGTGCACCACGGTGGCCCCCGGCAGGCGCTCGGCGATGGTCTCGAACACGCGCCGACGACGGTGCGGCGTGACCTCGGAGCTGCCACCACCGGCTTCCAGCGCGCCCGCATTGGGGCCGATCACCGCCACCGAGCGAATGGCGTCGGGGGACAGGGGCAGCACCCCGTCGTTGTGCAGCAGCACGGTGCCCTGGGCTACCACCCGTTGGGCCACGGCGCGGCGGTCCGGATCGTCGTTCTCCAACTCGGCCCGCCCGGCCACCGGGTCGCCGCCCAGAATCCCGACCCGCTCCATCAAGCCCAACAGGTGACGCACCTTGTCGTCGAGCACCGGTTCGTCGACGTCGCCGGCCTTGACGGCGGCGGCCAGCGAGGGGCCCAGCCAGGCCGAAGGGCCGGGCATCTCGAGATCCAGCCCGGCCACGGCCGCCTCGACCGTGCTGTGGGTTCCGAACCAGTCGGACATGACCAGGCCGTCGAAGCCCCAGTCGTCGCGCAGCACGCCAGAAAGAAGGTCGGCCTGTTCGCCGCAGTAGACGCCGTTGAGCTTGTTGTACGCCGTCATGACGGCCCAGACGCCGGCTTCCTTGACGGCGGCCTCGAAGGCCGGCAGGTGGATCTCGTGCAGGGTCCGCTCATCGACGTCGGCACTGATGGTGTGGCGTTCGAACTCCTGGTCGTTGCAGGCGAAGTGCTTGATGCAGCAGGCCACGCCGCCGCCCTGCACACCGCTCACGTAGGCCACGGCCAGGCGGGCCGTCAGCAGCGGGTCCTCGGAAAAGGACTCGAAGGTGCGGCCGGCTAAGGGCGTACGCACGATGCAGACGGTCGGCCCCAGCAGCACGTGCACGCCCTTGTCGCGCGCCTCATCGGCCAGCACGGCGCCCAGCTGGCGGACCAGGTCCGGGTTCCAGGTGGAGCCGATGAGGGTGCCGCAGGGCAGCGACAGCGAGCGTCGACCGATGAGGCTGTCGCCCCGCACGCCCGACGGACCGTCGGACACCTTCAACGCCGGCACGCCCAGGCGTTCGACCGCCGGCAGATACCACAGGCCGATGCCGGCCGTCAGCGATGCCTTCTCGTCCACCGTCATGGCCTCGACCAGACCGGCCACGTCGCTCGACACGTCGCTCACCATGTGTCGATGCAAGGTCGACGCTTGCCCTCCCGCACCACCGCGACAGGAACCGAGCCCAGCGCGTGGGCGATGCGCCGCCGGGTGTCGGCCGGATCGATCACCTCGTCAATTTCAAAGTGTGCTGCCACGTTGATCGCCTTTCCATGCTCATAGGCCCGGTCCACCATGGCCGAAAATGCGCGCTCGCGCTCGGCCGGATCTTCAATGGCGTCGAGCTCACGGCGGAAGCCCAGACGCACCGCCCCTTCGAGGCCCATGCCGCCCAACTCACCGGTGGGCCAGGCCACCGTGAAGATGGGCTGGCGGAAACTGCCGCCGGCCATGGCCTGGGCGCCCAGCCCGTAGGCCTTGCGCAGGATGACGGTGCAGAAGGGCACGGTCAGGCTGGCCCCGGTGACGAACATCCGGCTGACGTGGCGCACCAGCGCCGTCTCCTCGGCCCCCGGTCCCACCATGAAGCCGGGCGTGTCGCACAAGAAGACCAGGGGCAGGCCGTGCGCATCGCAGAGCTGCATGAAGCGGGCGGCCTTGTCGGCACAGGCGGCGTCGATGGCGCCGGCCAGGTGCAGTGGGTTGTTGGCCAACACGCCGACCGGTCGCCCCTCGATGCGCATCAGCGCGGAGACCATCCCGGGCGAGAACTCGGGCCGCAGCTCCAACAGCGAACCGGTGTCGGCGACCAGCTCGAGCACGTTGTGCACGTCGTAGGCCCGGCGCCGATCCTCGGGCACGCAGTCGCGCAAACCGGACTGCTCGCCGCAGGACCACTCCGAGCCAGACCGAGACCCACTGAAGTACGACAGGTACTGGCGGGCCACCGCGACAGCGTCCGCTTCGTCGGCGGCGAGGACATCGACCACGCCGTTGGGCACCTGCACCGAGAGCGGCCCCACATCCTCGGGCGCAAACACGCCGAGACCGCCGCCTTCAATCATGGCCGGACCTCCCATCCCGATGTTCGTCCCCGGCGTGGCGATGATGACGTCGCAGCACCCGAGCAGCGCGGCGTTGCCGGCGAAGCAGCGGCCCGACACGATGCCGACCAGCGGCACCAGGGCGCTCAACGCACCGAAGAGAGCAAAAGCTTCGGTATCGAGCCCGGTGACCACGGCCATGTCGGTGTCCCCGGGTCGACCGCCGCCGCCCTCGGCGAAGAGAACCACGGGCAGGCGCAGGCGCTCGATCAGGGCGAACAGCCGGTCCTTCTTGCGGTGGTTCATCTGGCCCTGGGTACCGGCCAGGACGCTGTAGTCATAGGACAGGACGGCACAGGGCGCGCCGTCCACCCGTCCGATGCCCGCGACCAGCCCGTCGGCCGGCGTGCGCTCGATGAGGTCGTCCAGCGAACGCCGGGCCCGCTGGGCCGCGATGACCAGCGAGCCGTACTCCTCGAAGCTGCCCTCGTCGCACAGGTCCAGCACGTTCTCCCGGGCCGTGCGGCGACCCCCGGCGTGGCGCCTGGCCGTGGCCTCGGTCCGCCCGGCGTCCTGCGTCTTGGCCAGGCGGTCCCGCAGCTCGGCCAGCTCGGGCCGCACCTGACCCGCCACGACCACCGGACCATCCGCCGCAGCGGCACCAACAACCACGCCCTCGGAGAGCACCAGCAATTCGTCACCGGCGTTGACCGCATCGCCCACGGCTACCGTCACCGACGCGACGGTCCCCGAGACCGGGGCCGCCACGTCGTACTCCATCTTCATGCTCTCCAAGAGCACCACAGTGGCGCCGAGGGGCACCTCGTCGTCCACCCCGACGATCAGCGCGACGACGGTCCCGGCGAACGGTGCCCTGACCCGGCTCAGCCCCACAGAGGTTCGGGCACGGTGAAGCCGACGTCGCTGCCCCACGTGTTGCGGTAGGAGACCTCGTCGACCGGCCGCCGCGGGGCTGTGCCCCAGGTGCCGGTGGGGTAGCCGAAGCTGACGCAGCCGGTGAGGATCCACCCCTGGTCGTCGGGCACGCCGAGGATCTCGAACGTCTCGGCTGGGTGGAAGAACTGCAACAGCGCGGTCAGGCAGCTGCCGACGCCTTCGGCCCGGGCCGCCAGCATGGCGCTCCAGACGGCCGGGAAGATGGACCCGCCGCTGGGGTCGTACTGGCAGAACGGGAACAGGAACAGCGGCACCTCCTCGAAGTGGTCGGCCAGCCACTGGGCCGAGCGCTGCACCTTGAGGAACTGCACCGACTCCGGCGCCGAAGGATCGGCCAGAGCGGCATCGACCTGGGACTTGTAGACCGTCTCCCACAGCTGGCCCATGGCGTGCTGGTAGAGCGGGGCCAGCGCGCCCTTCTTGGCCGGATCGTCCAGCAGCAGGAAACGCCAGTTCTGCTGGTTGCCGCCGCTGGGGGCCCGGATGGCGGCATCGAGAATGCGGGCCTGCACGTCGTGGGGGATGGGATCAGACTTCACCCGGCGCATGGCGCGTGTGGTGTAGAGCGCTTCGTGGAGTTCCATGAAGGGGCAATGTAGACCGGCGCGCCCGGGGACGCCCCCGATTACTCAGGCGTTGCTGGAGATCTCCGCTACCTTGCCCGTCTTCTTGCCGGCCACGGCGTCATACAGTGTGGAGCCGTCGGCGGACACGGCGATGTCGACCGAGTGGGCCGGCACCGCATAGGTGGCCGAGGAACCGCCGCCCAGGGCGAAGCGCTTGACCTGCTGCAGCCCCGACGAGTTGGCCACACCGAGCACGTAGAGGAACTGGCCGTCGGGGCTGATGGCCGAGGACTGGGCCGGGAAGGTGGCCTGAATCTGGGTGATGGACCGCTTGGGGAAGAAGCCCATCTCGCTCAGCCCGCCGCCGAAGCGCAACGTCCAGATGGCACTGCCGTCGGGCGTGGGGGCCAGGCCCACCGTGTCCGCCGGCTCGTTATAGGAGAAGCCGGTGTGGGTGGCGTTGAAGGTGAAGAGCGTCCGGGCCGTGCCCGAGCCGTCGAGCACGTAGACGATCTGGCCGTTGGGCGAGATGGCGATGGACGAGACGGGGGCTGTGACCGGGACGGTGCCGAGGTAGCCGCCGGTGGTGCCGTTGTAGAGCACCACGGCCGAGGCGGTGCCGTGCGCCGTGCCGAGCACCAGATTGCCGTTGGGTGACTGGGCGATGGCTGAGGCTTGCGGGCTCACCGATTCGCTGTGCAGCACCGTGCCGCTGGTGGCGTCCACCTTGGAGATCTTCTTGGCGGTGCCGTGCTTGGAGAGCACCCAGATGGATCCGTCGCTCTGGGTGCTGGTGACCGAAATGACCGGAGCACCCGAGGCCACGGTGCCAGCCGCTACCGCACCGGCGGGTGGAGCCGAGGCCAACGCACCCAGGACCGTGACGACCCCGATGGCCAGCGGGCCGACCGACCAGAGCGCACGGCGCACCAGCGGCTGACGAACTCTGCGGAATGCCATCGTGTCTGTTCCCACTCCCTTGTGGTCCGGCGTGCCCTGGACCGAACGATCCACACAAATGTAGGTCACCCTGGGCCGTCGCCAGCCCCACCAGCGCTCGAGGAGGGGAGAATTGGGGTTGCCCGGACGGGCCGAGCGCCTCAGGCTACGGCGAGACGAGACCCGTCGGGCGTCTCGGTCGTCAACGGGGCGGCGCCACTGCTGAGCTGGTTGTAGATCCACTCGTAGGTCTTGGCCAGACCGTCCTCGAGCGAGATGGAAGGGGCCCAGCCCAGGCGCTCCTGAATGAGTGTGTTGTCGCTGTTGCGACCGCGCACACCCTGCGGAGCGTCCAGGTTGTAGAGGCGCTTGAGCGTGATGCCGGCGATGCCCTCGACGATGTCGACCAACTCGTTGATGGTCACCAGCTGCTCACTGCCGATGTTCAACGGCTCGCGCACGTCGCTGGCCGTCAGGCGCAGCGTGCCCTCGAGGCAGTCGTCGATGTAGGTGAAGCTGCGCGTCTGCTCGCCGTCGCCCCAGATCTCAATGTCGTGGCGGTCGTTGATGTGGGCCATGGCCACCTTGCGGCAGATGGCGGCGGGCGCCTTCTCGCGACCGCCTTCGTAGGTGCCGAGCGGGCCGTAGACGTTGTGGTAGCGAGCCACGCGGGTCTCCAGACCGAAGTCCTCGTAGTAGTGACGGGCCATGCGCTCGCTGAAGAGCTTCTCCCAGCCGTAGCCGTCCTCGGGCATGGCGGGGTAGGCGTCGGCCTCGCGCAATGCGGTGACTTCGGGCGAGACCTGCTTGTCGGCCGCGTAGACACAGGCGGACGAGGAGTAGAAGAGGCGCTCGACTCCGGCCTGGCGGGAGGCCTCGAGCATGTTGGTCGAGATGAGGACCGAGAGCATGCACAGCGCCTTGTTGTTCTCGATGAACCCCATGCCGCCCATGTCGGCGGCCAGGTTGTAAACGGTGTCGATGCCCTCGACCGCTTCGCGGCAGGCCACCGGGTCCTGCAGGTCGGCTGAGATGTTGTTGACGTCGTCGTAACGCTGGTACCACGACTCCACCGGCGTGCGGTCTACGCCACGGACGTACTCGACGCCTTCCGCGCGCAAGCGAGCAATCAGGTGCCCACCAATGAATCCTCCCGCCCCGGTCACTAGCACCCTCGACATCGTGTTCGTTTCCTTCCGTTCGTGGGGGACGGCACCGCCGAGATGCGACCCCGGTTGCCCTCCGACAGAGCAATTTTGTTTACTCTGGGGAGGAACGGGTAATTATCGCAGATATTACGAGGCAATGGGGGCGTATTTACGGCCTACCCGTCATTTCATTCCAATGGCTATTGCGGGTCCCTGGCAGGAAGTTTACCGAACGAGCGTTGGATTCACCCCCCACCTCACCTCCTGGCCATGCACGTCACCGACAGGACACAGGCAGCGCCCGCAGGTTCCTTACGACGAAGCCAGAATGTGCCCGAAGATCGCTTCGAACTGCTCCGCCGCCCGCTCGGGTGAGAACGTCGCCTCGGCATAGTCCCGACCGGCCTGACCCATGCGCGCCCGCAGCGCATCGTCGCCCAGCAGGCGCACCACTTCATCGGCCACCTCGTCGCGCCGGCTGGGGTCCACGACGACGCCGGCGTGGTGGCTGACCAGAATCTCGGCCACCGAATTGTCGGGCGGGATGACGCCCATGATGGCCCGCTGCGTGCACAGGTACGTCAACACTTTGGAGGGGACCGAGAACTTGCTGGCGTCGGGCTCGAGGATGGCCACCAGCACGTCGGCACTGCCCAGCATCAGCGGGAGGTCCTCGTAGCTCTGGAAGTCGAGCAGCACCAGGTTCGTGGCGCCGTGCTCCTTCTGCCACGTCTCGAGCCAGGTCCGACCCATGCCTTCGGTGATGACGACGACGCGGGCCTCGGGCCGTTGCCCGGCCAGGCGGGTGGCGATGTGGGACAGGATGCTCGGGTCGTGCTTCAGGCCGAGCGTGCCCGAGTACATGACGACGGGGACGTCGGAGAGCCCGAAGCGCTCGCTCCACTCATTGCGGCGCGGCTGGACGGGCAACTCGGCGATGGGCGCCCAGTTGGGGATGACGGTGGTCCTGTCGCCCACGCCCCACTCGTTGAGCTTGTCGAAGAAGGTGGGGGAGATGGCCACGATGGCCGCACTGGAGCGGGCGATGAAGCGCTCGATGCCCTCGGCCAGCCAGGCCACCACGCCCCCCAAGGCGCCCAGCTTCTTGCGCGCCGTGGCGCTGATGGCGGAGCTGTAGATGTCCTGATGCCAGAAGACCATCGGGATCTGGTGGCGGCGCAGGCGCACACAGAGAAGCGCATGGGCCAGGAGCGGCACATTACTGAGGACCGCCACGTCGGGCTTTTCCTCGGTGAGGCGGCGACCGACCTGCAGTCCGTACTGCACTTCCTGGGTCACCCGGTGCACGACCGAGTACCGGTTGAATTCGCTCTTCATGGGGAAGGGCTCGAAGGTCAGGGTCTCGGGGTCGCTGGGCAGGCGCTCCACCGCGCCCTTGCCGGTGACGTACGAGGGGCAGTGCTGGTAGATCACGTCGTGGCCGTGGCAGGCCAACGTGCGGCTCAACTGCATCTGGCCCGGATGGCCCGAGTAGTCGTGCACCACCACGCGCAGGTGCTGATCAGCCATGTCGTGCCGTGCCCTGCGGGGCGTGCCGCGCCAATGAGACTCCCTTTGTCCTGAGGCGGCCGACACTCCCTGTGTGTCCAAGGGGCCGTCCGACGCCGAACGAAGAGTAATGCCTCACCCGGGCGGCCCGGGTCACCTGCGGGCGCGCCAAGCCGGTACTTTGATGCAGACCCGCGGTGCTACGGTGCCGCTTTCTTTCGTGAAGGTGGGTGGTGCACGCCATGGCCAGCAAGGATCCGCTGGGCTGGGAAGAGCTCTTCGACGATCGCATCCTGTCCCTCGACAGTGCGCACGTCTTCTTGGTGACCGCCCAATCGCTGGCCGCCCAGTCCGAGCTCATTGCCGAGGTGGGTTGTGGCCGGGGCGCGCTGGTCAAGCTCGACCGGCCCGGAGGCGCCTGGCAGGACCTGCGCGGACCGGGCCGCACGGTGGTCGGCATCGACGTCGAGGATGCCGGAACCGAGAACCCGGTCATTGACGAGTTTCGCCTCATTCCCGAGGACGGACGCTGGCCGCTGAGTGACGGCTCGGTGGATCTGGCCGTGAGCGACTTCGTCCTCGAGCACGTGACCGACCCGCCCGCCTTCGTGGCCGAGCTGACCCGGATCCTGCGCCCGGGCGGTGTCTTCCTGGCCCGCACGGTGAGCCGGCACTCGCTGCTGGCCGCCGGCGCCCGCCTGGTGCCCAACGAGGCGCACGCCAAGGTGCTGAACCGCTTCCAGCCCGGGCGCCAGGAGCAGGACGTGTTCCGGACCGCCTACCAGATGAACACCCGTAAGGACCTGGCCGCCCTCTTCGACCAGGACTTCGAATGGGCCGCCGCCTCGCGCACCGGTCTCGACCGCTACTTCATGCCCTGGCCCCGGCTGGCTCGCACCGCTGTCGCCATCGAACGACGTTTTCCCCGCAACATGCAGACGGCGCTGGTCGTCTGCGCCCGGCGCCGCTAGCTACTCGGCGTCACCCCGTCGGGCCCGCACCCCCTGGACGATCATGTCGGCCAGGCGCCGGCGCCCCCGCTCGTTGAGGTGTTCGCTGGCGTCGTTGGGGTCGATGAATTCGGACTCGGCGAAGCTCATGCCCGACTCGATGATCTCGGCGTCGGGGCCGGCCCCCAGCCGGTAGGCCGCGTTCAGCGCACGCAGACTGGCCGCCGTGCGTTCGGCGAACTGCTCCCCGTAGAAGCGCACCCCGGTCTCGACCGGCACCGGGGTCTGGTACACCACGACCGGGCAGCCGAGATCAGCAATTCGCTTGGCCATGTTGGTCACGGCGTCCATGCCGGGCGTGTCGACGGTCAGCAGCCCACCATGGTGGTAGGCGTAGAGCATCTTGACCCGCTCCTCCTCCTGGCCGGTCCGCGCCAACTCGGCGATCGGCTTCACGTAGTCGCCGACGGTGAGATCGCCCAGCAGGGTCGGATAGGGCACGGCGTAGAAGGTCTCGAACTCGGCCGGGGTGGGCCGGGGCCACGCCCCGCGCACACGCCATGTCCCGGCCGCCAGGTTGACCTGGCGGATGCTGCGCATGGCCTTCTTGTGGCCGTGGACCGGGTGTTCCATGAAGGCGGCCGACCGGCCGCGGGTCCACAAGGGCACGATGACGAGGGGCCGGTGGGGCGTCGCCTCGAGCAGGCGCAGGTAGGCGTCGAAGAGATCGGCGTGGAAGCTGGCGCCGTCGACCACGTGCATCTTGGTCCCGGCGCCCAAACCGTCGCGCACCATGGTGTCGAGACGACGCCGGTCCTGATCTTCGGCGGCCACGAAGCTGAGCATGGAGTCGCCCAGATAGAGGACATCGGGTGGATCGGTGCGCAAGGCCCGCAGCAGGCCGCGGGCCCGCCGGACCTGCTCGTTGTCGAGGCGGTCCATGGAGCGGCGCACGCGCGAGCGCAGGCGGATCTTGAGTTGGCGCTGCGTGTTCTTGAGTGAAGCCACCATCGACATCGCGTCGTTACGGCTCGGTCAAGGACGCGGCTCGCTCCGCTTTAGCCCCTCTGGTCCGGAGGCTGGTGTAGAGCTTCGATCGGCGCAGGGGGATGGCGGCCTGGGCGATCCACTGGGTGGTGCTGAAGACGTAAGCCTCAATCTGGTTGCCCAGCGTGGTGGCGTAGCGCTTGCGTACCAGCAGGCTCTCGCGCACGACGCCGAACTCGAGGGCGCCGGTCTTGCTGCCGGCGTACCAGCGGAAGCCGCCCAACGTCTCGGGCACCAGGGTGGGGATCAGACCGCGGCGCAGGATGCGGGCCACCAGGTCCATGTCCATGCAGTAGTGCAGCTCGCGGTCGAAGCCGCCGATCTCCCGGATGGTCGTGGCCCGCATGAACATGGCGCCGGTGAAGATCTGCGGCGTGCGCATCAGCCCGGCCCGGGTCAGCTGGCCCGGGACACAGACGCGCAGGATCTCACCGGCCTCGCTGTAGAGGGTCCACCCGCCGTAGACCAGGTCGACCGTCGGGTCCTTCTCCCAGCCCCGCCGGAAGGCTTCGAGGGCGCCGGGGTAGTAGCGGTCGTCCCCGTTGAGCCATCCGATGACCGGGTTGACGGCCCGGGCCAGAGCGATGTTCAGCGCGTCGGCCTGGCCGCCGTCGGGCTCGCTGATGATGCGTACGTGGGGGTTGGACTCGTACTCCTTGCGGATCAGATCAATGGAGCCGTCGGTCGACGCGCCGTCTTGGATGAGGAGTTCGTCATCGCCTTCCATCTGCGAGACAGCGCTCTCGACCGCCTCGGCCAGGAAGCGGCCGGAGTTGAACGTGGGCATCAGGATCGACACTGCCGGGCCGGTGGTCAAGGTCGAAACCCTAACGGGTCCCCAGGCCCGGATTGGCCATTTGACGCCTCAACATGAGGTCTGCCAGACGACGGCTTTGAGCAGGGCGGCCCATTCGTAGGCGATGTTGAAGACCCAGTCCGCCACGTTGCCCGGACTCACCCCCACCACCAGCAATTGTCCCGAGTAGCAGCGGCCCACCCGCAGGCGGGCCCGGGTGGCCTGGGTGGTGGTGGCCACCACAATGATGCGATGCAGATGGTATTTGGCGGCCAGATGACCGACCGCCCGCGCCTCGCCCCGGGTCGAGACCGGGTTGGCCACGAAGCAGACGGCCTTGATCTTCGGGGTCGACGGCACGCACTGCTGGCCCTTGTAGATGGAGAAGGCGATGAGGGGGGCATACCCCGCCGACGCCAGGGAGACGCCTTGGGCGATCCGCCCGCCACCCCCGGCCAGGACCACGATGGCGTCGGCGTGCACCGGCGCGTTGGTGTCGGGCCAGACGAACAGCCGGGCCGTCAGGCCCAAGAGGACAACGACCACTCCGAGTAGCAGGATCTTCCTGCGGCGGGACCTGAGAATTCGCATGGCACACACAGGATTTCACGTAGTGCCCACCCGCCGGGTTGCTAGCCTCGCCCGGTGCCGTGGACCAAGGGTGAAACGAACCGGATCTTTCTGTCCATGCGGTCACCGGTCAATCGGCTGCGGGGCAACCACAGCGTGACGCGCCAGGTGCAGGGGGTGCGGCTCACGCTGCCCCGCTCGCACATGTTGCCGGTGTACGCCCGGGTCAAGCCGACGTACGGCCAGAACCTGGTCGAGCTGGCCGCCGGCCTGGCCCAGCGACTTGAGGACAACGGGCCCCTGACCGTCCTCGATATCGGGGCCAACGTCGGCGACTCCGCCCTGCAGATCGCCGCCCGCACCGGGGCCCGGGTGCTGTGCGTCGAAGCCGACCCGTATTGGATCGACTACCTGCACCGCAACGTCGACGGCAACGACGCCATCGCCGTGGAGGAAGTGCTGCTCCTGCCGGAGGGATCGGCCGTGGGCACGGCCAGTGCGGTGCGCGATCACGGCACCACCCGCTTCGTGGAGGAGGCCGGGGCGACGCCGGCCATGCCGATGGCCACGGCGGCCGAAGTGCGGGCCCGCAACCCCCGGTTCGACCGGTTGCGCCTGGTCAAGTCCGACACCGACGGCTACGACCCGGTGCTGGTGCCGGCGGCCGCCCAGGCCTGGGCCGACTCCGGACCCGTCCTGTTCTTCGAGTTTGATCCCGAACTGGCCCGCAAGGCGGGCTATGACCCCAACGCCATGTGGCCGGCGTTGATGGAACTCGGGTACACCGACCTGGCCATTTGGGACAACGCCGGCGATGCGCTCGGCCAACTCGCCATCGGTGACGCGGCGGAACGGGCGCAGTCGCTCGAACCCAAGCCCATTGAGTACGGCTACCACTTCTGGGACGTGGCGGCCCGACGGAGCGACGACGATGCAGCGGCCGCCGTCTTCGACGCGCTGGTGCCGCACCCGTTCGATCCGCGTCCCGGCGTTGCTTGACCACCCCGGACGAATCAGTGGACGCGAAGCGCGCCGATAGTCTCTGGCGATGTCGCTGAACTCGCAGCTGCGGCTTCGCTTGGGCCCACCGGTGCGGCGCTGGCGCAAGCGGCTGGACAATCCCGAGGTGCGCCTGGCCCGCCTGCTGGCCGAACGGCTGCGTAGCGCGCCGCCCGACGTGCTCCACCTCGGAGCGTCGGAGGCCCAGTACGTCGGACCCAACGATGTCGACCAGCGCACGCTTCCGGTCATGATGGCCGAGGCGCTGGCCCCCGACCTGACCTTGTATTCGGTCAACAACGCTGGGTACCACCCGAAAATGTTCTCGGCCTACCTCAACGTTGTGGGCGCCTCGCCGGTCCGGCCCATCGTGGTCTTGAGCCTGACCGTCCGCTTCGGCTTCACCCCGTGGGCGCTGCACCCCGAGTACGGCTTCGCCCGTTCCCTGCGCGCCCTCACTCGCATCAAGCCGGGCTCGCCCCCCTGGCGCTTCCGGGCGCCGGTCCGCCTGACCCGGGCGTCGGATTTCCTTGTGCTCGACCAGATGGCGTACCCCACCCTCGGCGGTACGCGCACCATCGGCGAGTTCCGCCACGCCCTCAAGCGCGATTCGGGGAGCGACCTGGTCGGCGAGGAACGCACGCGCGTCCTCTACGCCTACCACCAGGGCGGTGTCGTCAGTGAGCAGTACCTGGCCGACGTCACGGCACTGGGAGCGCAGCTCCGCGCGCTTGGCCTCAAAGCCGTCGTGTACCACACACCCACGCCCATCGACCGCGGAGTGGAGCTCCACGGCGACGGCTTCCGGACGCGGGTGATCGAGAACCTCGGCCGCATTGATGAGGCCTTTCGGGCCGGCTACGGACCGATCGACATTCTGCAGACCGGGCCGATGCTGAGCAGCGCCGAGTTCATCAATCCCGATGACGCCATAGAGCACGCCAACGAACTCGGTCGTCACCGTATGACCGACATGATCACGCAGGCCATCCGGGCGCAGCGCGACGGATCCAGTGGCAGTACGAGCGAGCCGTAAGCTGCCGACGTGACCCTCAAGCGCAAGCTCAAGCAAGCCATCCGTCCCACGGCGCTGCGCTGGATAAAGCGGCTGGACAGTTCGCCGGTCCGCCACGCTCGCCTCCTGGCCGAGAGGGTCCGCACGGAACCACCCTTCGATGTCTTGTACATGGGGGCCTCGGAGAGCCTCTTCACCAGTCCCGACGACGTCGACCCGCGTCCGTTGCCGGCCATGGTGGCCGACGAATTGGCCCCCGAGCTCTCCACGTATGCAGTGGCTGGGGCCGCCCACAACCCGCGTCTGTACAAGATCTACCTCGACATCGTGGCCGAGTCGCCGGTGCGCCCGCTGGTCATTTTGGGCATGGCCATCCGGCTCGGTGTCACCGCCTGGTCCGAGCATCCCGAGTACAGCCACGACCGCCCGATCCACGCGTTGGAAAAGATCCCCTCCAAGCGGCCGCCGTGGCGTTTCCGCGCCTACGTTCCGCTGGCCACCGACGCCGAGTTCGCCGCCCACGACAAGCGGACCTACCCGACCATGGACGGCACGCGCACCATCGGCGATTTTCGCCTGGCCTTGAAGGATCCGGTTGCACATGGTCTCACCGAGGAGCAGCGCTTACGGCTGCTCTATTCCTTTCACCACGGCTCCACCGATGCCTTGTCCCCCAAGTTCCTCGACAGCGTGACCGCGATCGGTGCTCGCCTGCGCGAACTAGGACTGCCGGCGGTGGTGTACCAGATGCCCGTCCCGATCGTCCGAGCCACCGATGTCATGGGGCAGGAGATTTACGACCGCACGGTGGCCAACTTGAAGGTGATGGACGATGCCTTCATCGCCGGCTACGGGCCGATCGACATCGTGCAGACGGGCGTGCTCCTGAAGCCCGGTGACTACATCGACCCCGACGACGGCACCGAGCACGTCAATGAACACGGGCGGAGGCAGATGACCGATCTCATCGTTGCCGCCGTGCACAAGGCCCGCCTCAGCGATACCGAGAAGGCCGGCTAGGTCCACGTGGCCGCGGTCGACGACCGCGGACATGACGGCCGGACTGGACCGCAGGCGCGGCCCGAACCACCGGACTCACCACCGGAATCGGAATCGGCACCGGATTCTCGGCCGCCGCAACGACAGCAGGAGCCACGACCGGCAGCGCTCCCCCCGGCACCGCCACCGCACCCACCGCCGGCACCGCATCGGCCGGGTCCCTCGACAGCACGTTGAGCTGTTGGCGGCACAACACGATGAGCGGGATGGTCAGGACCACGACGAGGGCGGCGATGCTGCCCAGTATCGGTCCCGAGATTCCGTAGAGGTGGGTCAGGACGATGGAGGCGCCGACGTTGAACGCGGCCCCGCCGATACCGATCAATGCGATCGTCTTGACCTTTTCCACCGCCGTCAGCAGGTATGAAGCCTGCAGCGTCGTCGTGGAGTACACGGTGTAGACGGCCAGCACGATGAGGAGCGAGCGGGAGGGTACGAGACTGTGACCCACCCAGATCCGTGACAGCTCTCGTCCGAAGACCACGAGCACGGCGCAGGCGAAGACGTTGATGCCCGAGGAGATGAGCAGCGTGCGCCAGAAGCGGGAGCGGGCCCACGCGTGGTCGCCCCGGGTGATGGCATCGGTGAGGGCTGACCACAGCTGCTGTCCGGCCAGGCCGATGGTCACCCCGACCAAGGAGAACATGCGAGCGGCCAGCGCGAAGACGGCGGCGGCGGCGGCACCGAGAATGGACGACACCACCAGCGAGTCGATGGAGTACGAGATGACGGCGGACAGGCTCATGATGGCGAAGAGCGAGCTGGCCTTCATGAACGTCCAGGCCACCTTGGGGTGGACACCGAAGCCCTTTGGTCGCAGGTCGGGGAACTGTCGGATGAAGACCCAGCCCGTCTGCACCAGGGCCACCACGGCGGGCGCTCCGGCGATGGCGCCCACATAGGCCCAGATGGGCAGGTTCTCCTTGGCGCAGACCACGGTTGCGGCCAGAGAGATCAGGCTGGAGAGGGCCAGCCACAACTGGGCCGAACCGGAGCGCAACATGGCGGCCAGGACGCGACCGCCCACCGTCACCGGGATGCCCAGTCCGCCAAAGACGAAGAAGCAGATGACCGCCTCGCGTACCGAAGAGTTGGACAGCTTGTGCGCTCCGAGCAGGGTCTGCCAGGGGACGACGGCGCTGGTGGCCACGCCCAGCACGGCGATGGTCCCGCCGATCACGCACAGCGTGTTGAAGGTGACCCCGACGATCTCCCGCTTGGCCGCCGCGTCGCCCCGGGCGTGCGCCTCGGGCAGGCGGGTCATGAGCAGGGTGCCCAGCCCGAAGTCGCCGAAGCTCAAGAAGGCGGACAGCGTGGTGAGCACGGCCACCACGCCGAGTTCGGGCTTGGAGAGGGAGTGGGCGGCGATGGCCAGGGTGGCCACCAGCGATATGGCGCTCACCCCACGAGCCAGCAGGGTGGCCCCGGCCGCATTGAGCAGGGCCCGATCGCGCGTCTTGCCCAGCTCGGCCTGGGTTTGCGTCACCGTCCTGCCGTCCCCGAGGCCGTCACGCCGGAGACACTAGCGAGGGCTGACTCACGCTCAAGACCGGGTAGGATTTGCTGGTTCGGGGCCGGCGTACGCGATGGGGAAGTGAGCCAATGACCACCATTCCAAAGGACGCATCGATCTTCGTGGCCGGGCATGCCGGTCTCGTGGGGGCGGCCGTGTTGCGCAAGCTCCGGAGCGAGGGGTTCACCAATCTGTTGGTGGCGCGGCGTGACCAGCTCGACCTTCGTGACCAGGCGGCGGTGAACTACTGGTTCAAGGCGAACCGGCCCGAGTACGTGTTCCTGGTGGCCGGCACCGTGGGCGGGATCATGGCCAACTCCACCCGCCCGGCCGAATTCCTCTACGACAACATGATGATTCACGCCACGGTCGTCCACGCGGCGCATCTGTTCGAGACCAAGAAGCTCCTCTACTTGGGCAGCTCGTGCATCTACCCGCGCGAATCCATCCAGCCCATTAACGAGGACCAGCTGCTGCAGGGCCCCCTCGAACCCACCAACGAGGCCTACGCCATCGCCAAGATCGCCGGTATCAAGCTGTGCCAGAGCTATCGCACCCAGTACGGCTGCAACTTCATTTCGGCCATGCCGACCAATCTGTACGGCCCCAATGACAACTTCGACCTGACCAGCAGCCACGTGCTGCCTGCCCTCATCCGCAAGTTCCATGACGCCAAGCTCGAAGGCCGCACGGAAGTGGAAATCTGGGGTTCGGGTAGTCCGATGCGCGAGTTCCTCCATGTGGATGACCTCGCCGACGCCTGTCTCTTCCTCATGGAGGAGTACTCCGGTGCCGAGCACGTCAATGTCGGCACCGGTGTCGACATCACCATCCGCCAACTGGCCGAGACCGTACGCGACATCGTGCACCCCACCGCCGAGTTGGTCTTCGATCCCGCCAAGCCCGACGGCATGCCCCGCAAGGTGCTCGACGTGACCAAGCTGAACGAACTGGGCTGGACGGCCCGCATTGAGTTCGCGGCCGGGGTCAAAGAGACCTACGAGTGGTTCGTGGACCAGTCGCCCGGAGCCATCCGGGGTATGGACATCGCACCAGCCGTCGCCTGAGCGGGTTTCCCGTCAGGCCAGCAGTTCGGCATAGAGATCGCGCGTCAGTTCCGCCGTTCGGCGCCACGTGAACTGGCGGGCTCGGACCCGGCCCGCGTCCACCCAGGGCTTCCGGCTCTGCGGCGTGGCCACCATCTCCTCAATGAGGGCGGCCAAGCGATCGTGGTCGTCCGGTGCGAAGAACTGGGCCGCCTCACCGCCGACCTCCACTGAGCACGGCATGTCGGCCAGGAGTACGGGACAGCCGGCGGCGAAAGCCTCCACGATGGGGAGGCCGAAGCCCTCGTAGCGGGAGGGGAAGACGAAGCAGAGGGCACGGGCGAACAGTGCAGGCAGCTCGTCGTCGCCGGCCTCGCGCTGGCGCACCTGATCGGTCAGGCCGAGCTCGGCCAGGCGGGCCGTTTCGGACTCGGTGAAGGGCGCCCCGACGCAGACAAGGGACAGGCCGGGCCGTTCGGCCTTCAGCAGGGCGAAGGCGCGCAGGACGACGTCGAAGTTCTTGTAGCCCACACGGTGGCCGACATAGAGGACGTAGTCGGGGGTGGCCTCGAGCTCGGGGGGATCGACGAAGAATTCATCCCCCACCCCGAGCGGTGTGACCACGACCGGCTTGTCCAGGTCGCCGTAGATCTTTATCAGGTCGTCCTTGGTGGTCTGCGAGATGCAGAGCACGGCGTCGCAGGCTTCGACGAATTCCCGTTTGGCCTGATGCGGGTTCCCGAAGGGGAAGTGCTCGGGAAACAGCTCGGGCGTCATGTCGTACACCGTGCACACCCGGGTCCTGGCCGGTGCCGCCAGAGCTCCGTGCAGGGAGTAGGTGTGGTGCAGCAATGCGGGTGGTGCGCTGCGGCGGGCGGTCATCCGGTTCAGGGGCCGCAGGACGCGGGCCCGTTGCGCCGCCGCCGGCAAAGGGGCCCGGCGGAAACGCTCGGGGCCGAAGGCGAGGAGGTGGTCGTTGAGGACATAGCGAAAGGGTGTGATCGCCTCCACGTCGAGGGCGGGGTCCTGTTGGAACTGGCGCAGCAACTCGACGAAGTAGCGGGACACCCCGCCGCGCCGCTGGAAGGTGAAGATCTGGTCGTCGAAGGTGATCTTCATGGCGTCAGGCTACTCAGCCGCTCAAGCGCCAGACGTTGGCCAGAACCGGCCGAGCGGCCTTGGGAGGTGTGCTAAACCCGCGGCGATGGAGCACCCATGCCGATAGCGCCGACGATTGCCTCGCGGGGAATGATGAAGTCGCTGCGGACCCGATTGAATCGGGCCGGATTCGACATCACGCGTGAGCCGTTCCACTTCCGATTCGTGCGGATGATCCAGCGCTTGGGCATCGACACGGTGATCGACATCGGGGCCAACACCGGGCAGTTCGCCGAGGAACTGCGGGCCGCCCGCTTCGCCGGCACCATCCTTTCGGTCGAGCCTCTCGGCGCGGCCTACGCGCAACTCCTGGCCGCCTCCCAGCCCGACGACACATGGACGCCCGTGCGGGCCGCCGTCAGCAGCGAGCCGGGAACGCTCACCCTCAATGTGTCGGGCAATTCGGTGTCGTCCTCGGTGCTCGACATGTTGCCCCTGCACTCCGACGCTGTGCCGTCGTCCAGCTACGTGTCCACCGAGGAGGTCCGGGCCACCACGGTCGACCAGCTCATGGCGGACTACTCACTGCAGCCGGGCTCCTCGCTCCTCAAGATCGATGTCCAGGGCTTTGAGCAGTCGGTCCTCGATGGTGCGTCGGCCACCCTCGGGAGCTTCGCCGCCGTGCAGATGGAACTGTCGCTGGCCCCCCTCTACGCCGGAGGGGCGCTCATGCCCGAAATGGTGGCCCGCATGGAAGCAGCGGGCTTCGATCTGTGGCTGACCGAGCCGGCGTTCATCGACCCCGAGACGGGCCGCATGTATCAATGCGACGGCGTCTTCGTGAACCGCACCTTCAGCTAGGCACGACGAGCCACCGCTTCGCCCAGCATGTCCCGCATGGCTTGAGCGGTGCGCCGCCAGGTGAACTCGTGGGCGCGGGCCTGGGCTGACGCCAGATCCACCGAAGAGACCTGACCGGCCAGCGGCACGGCCCGGGCCAGTGCCTCGGCGCTGTGATCGTCCATCACGATGGCGTGGCCGCCTGCCACTTCGAGCAGCGCCGGCTCCGGCGTGATGACCACCGGAATGCCCAGCCACATGGCCTCGACGGCGGGCAGACCGAACCCCTCGAAGTCGGAGGGGAAGACCACCATGCTGGCCGAGGCGAACGTCTCGCGGAACGACTCGATCGGGAGCCAAGGCAGGACCGTGACCAGTTCGCCCAGTCCCAAGCCGGCCACCCGGGCCTGCACGGCCGTGCGGTCGGCCTCGGGCAGTCCGACCAAGACCAGGGGCACTGCAGCGCCCGCGGCGACCAGCCGAGCCCAGCCGTCGAGGACCAGGTCCACGTTCTTGTTGCCGTACTGGCCGAAGGCCAGGGCGTAGGCCGGGTCCGCTCGGCCACCCACCGGCCAACTGGCCACGTGGTCGGCGCCCAGGTGGGTGACCCTGACCACCCGGCTGCGCAGCCGTCGGTGTGAGGCCAGCAGGTCCCGTCGGGTCCGCTCCGAGATACAGGCCACGGCATCGGCCTGGGCGAAGCCGACGTCATAACTGATCCTGCGCATCCAGCGCGACGCCGCGGGGAACTGCTCGGGTCGCTGTTCGTGGCGCAGGTCGTAGGCGATGAGCGCCCGCGGGCAGGGGAGCGGGGTGAAGGTGGTGGTGGGCAGCACGCCCAGCATGACGTCGGCCTTCACCTGCCGGCAGAGCCGGGGCACGGTGACGGATTGGGCCTGCAGCCGGCTCACCATGTCGCGCCGCCCGAAGGGCACCCGGTGGACGGTGACGGACTCGGGGATGACCAGGTCGGCCGTGGGCCCGACCACGAGATGCAGCTCGTCGTCGGTCTCGAGTTGATGCCATCCCTCCAAGAGGTGTTCGACCACAATGCCGAGGCTCATTCCGCTGATGGGGAGGCCGTCAATCACAACCCGGAGCGACATTGGACGAGACCGTAGACGATCCCAAACCGGGGGAGACTCCGTTACCGTGTGGCCGACCTGTCGCGACGAGAGAGCTGGTGAGCCATGGCGAGCATCGACCCTGAGGGAAGCCAGAACGCCGCGTTCGAGCGTCGACTCGGCGACTTCACGACCGGCGACTATGCCGGGGGCCGCACCTTGCCGTGGCGGGTGGCCTGGTTCGTGGCCCAGAACATCTTCTTCGACCGCTGGTGGTTTCCGGCCCGGTTGCGGCCCGGTCTGCTGCGGCGCTTCGGCGCCACGGTGGGGGAGGGCTGCCTCATCCGCCACGGGGTGAGGGTGCACTGGCCCTGGAACGTCGAGTTGGGCCGCCACGTGTGGATCGGCGAGGGGGCTTGGCTCCACTCCCTGGTCGACATCGTGGTGGAGGACGATGTGTGCATCAGCCAGCGGGCCGCCCTGGTCACCGGCAGCCATCACCACCATGACCCCACCTTCTCCTATGACAACGGCCCCATCCGCCTCTGCCACGGGTCATGGGTGGCCACGGGGGCGACGGTGTTGCGGGGTGTGACGATCGGCCGCAATTCCGTGGTGGGCGCGGGGGCCGTTGCCTTTCGCGACCTGCCCGACAATGCCGTCCTGACCATGGCCGAGCAGCGCCAGCACTCGATGGAGCCGCCGGCGCCCGCCAAAAATCAGCCTTCCTGATGGGCCATCCCCCCGTAAGCGAGGGGTAACCTACCCGGGTGCGACGGCGGGTCAAGGGCAATGACGTCATGTTGGAGACGTCGCGCAAGCTGCTCATTGTGGGCGCTTTTTTCATGCCCATGCTGGCCTTCCGCATCGCCGGGCAGCAGACCGCCACCACCAATACCGGCCTGACCGTCAGCGACGCCTTCTTCTTCCTCTCGGCCGGATTCCTGGCGCTGAGCATCCGCCGCCGCAAGATCCCACCCACCCCGTTGTGGAATATCGGGGCCGTCCTGGTCGTGCTCGGGGGGCTCGGGTCGTGCTACTTCGCCGACATCTTCCTGGCCAGCCTCTTCGTGGTGGCCCGCATGATCTTCGTGCTGGTCGTGTGGCAGATCAGCATGCGCTACCTGGTCGATAACGAACGTTGGATGACCCTGGTCATCACGGCCTACGTGGCCGGGTGCGCCGTCTCGGGCTTCGTGGCCATCCTCCAGCTCGAGTTCCATCTCTTCCTGGCCGAGGGCGGGCTGGTCAACGGGCGGGCCTTCGGCCTGGCCCACCACCCTGACGACACCGGCTCGTTCCTGGCTCTCGGCCTGACCTTCGCCACCGCCCTGGCCCTGCATCCGCGGGTCAAGCGCCAGTGGTACCACATCGGCTTCATCGCCCTCATCGCCATTGGCCTGATCGTCTCGGGCAGCGTGTCCGGCATGATCTGTGCGCTCGGCGGCAGCATGTTCGTGCTGCTGCGCCGCGGCATCAAGGTCAGTCGCCTCATCGGGGTCACCGTCGTCCTGGTCGGCGTGTACGCCGGCGGCATAGCCATTCAGGGGGGCAACGGGAAAAGCAGTTTGAATCCCATCGCCCGCTTCAAGAAGGCCACTGGTGCCGAGAACGGCGGCGGCAACAGCGTGACGCCGCGTATCGGCACCATCAAGGGAGCCTGGGACGGCATTGTGGATGACCCCGTCTTCGGCCACGGGCTCGACGTCATCTCGAGCCTCACGTACCTGGACCGCAACGTCAACGTTGAGTATCCGACACACAACTTCATCCTCATGGCCTGGTTCCAAGGCGGCATTTTCTTCCTTATCGGGGATCTGATCTGTATCGGGGAAGCGCTGCGCCGGATGATCAAGGGAAAGCGAGATCCGACCAAAGACATGCTCCTGGCGGGAGCGCTGGCCGTGATCGTGTTCGCCTTGCAGGCGCCGATGATGTTCGACCGCTACTTCTGGTTCCCCTTCGTGCTGGCCATGACGCTGCGCGGCGGACCGGTGCATGGGGTGCCCGGGGAGCTTCCGGCCGAAGAGACGGCCGACGCGGCGCCTCCTGCCCTCGCATGACGGCATAGCGACCGAGCACCGCCCGCACCATGCCTCGCCTACCCGCCGTATTGCGCCCGCTCTACCCGCGGCTCAAGCCGGCCTACGTGCACGCCACCCGCGTGGTGGCGCCCGCCGCCGTCGCGCTCAGCCGGTTCGGTGGTTCGTACCTTCCGACCGGCGTGGTCGAGACAATGGAGGAGGCGGCCGCCACCTCGGGCGGGCACTGCGTGACGGCCCGGGCGCCCGAGACCATCGCCCGCCCGCCGTTCCTGGGCTACCCGCAGGACCTCCCGCCGCTGGAACCGGCCACCGACACCGTGGTGCCGCGCCTGGCCGTGGCCGAGCTGCCCGGCGGCCGCATCCTCGGACCGCACCGGGCCGTCATCACGGGCGCCGGCGACCTGCTCTGGGAGTTGAGCCTCTATTTCGGCACCACCCACCCGCGCCAGCACCCGCTCTTCCTCAACCCCTTTCCGGGGCCGCCGCACCAGGTGGCGGGGCGCCTCGGCGTCCTGGCCTCGCGGGGCGATCGCAACTACTACCACTTCCTTATCGATGTGCTGCCCCGGCTGGGCGTCCTGGCTCAGGCCCCCGATATTGAAGTCCCCGAGCAGTGGTACGTGCCGGCCACCAGCCGCTTTCAACTCGAACTCCTGGACCTGATGGGCATCACGGCGGACACGCGCATCAACAGCGACGAGATCGAACACGTCCGGGCCGACTGCCTGGTGGTGCCCGGTCTGGCCTCGGTGGTCAAGGAGAAGAACACGCCCTGGATGGTCGAGTTCCTCCGTCAGCGCCTCCTCACAGAAGTGCCCGACGCGGCCAGCCGCCGGCCCGTCTACATCACGCGCACGGCCGGCACGAACAACCGGGCCGTGGCCAACGAGCCGGCGCTCATCAGCATGCTGACCGAGCGGGGCTTCGACGTGGTCGACCCCGGCGCCATGTCGGTGGCCGAGCAGATCCGCACCTTCGCCGGCGCTTCGGTCATCGTGTCGCCTCACGGCGCCGCCCTGGCCAACCTGGTCTTCGCCAGTCCCGGGTGCACCGTGATTGAACTCTTCCCACCCGGGTGTGTGTTGCCCGACTACTGGCGGCTGGCCAGCAGCGTGCCCGGGGTCACCTACCGCTATCTGTCGGCCTGGCCCGACTCGTCGACAGCGCAGAACCGTCCCATGGCCATCGTCAGTGACATCGCCGTCGACCTGACCGCCTTGGGAACCATGCTGGACGAATCAACCGCAACGGCCTAAACACAGCCGCCGCAAACACACCTCAGCCGACGAGGGTCCCCAGCGGCTCGCGTGACAACCAGGCCACGCCGAGGCCGACGTTGGCCGGCTCCTCGTGCTGGACCGTCAGCCCGACCCGCCCGAACCAGTTGCGCAACTCGTCCCAGGACTGGCCTTCCACCGGGTGGTATTCCAGCACCAAGCGGTGCACCGAACTCCAGTTCTCGGGCGAGGAGGCGTAGACCATGTCGTACTCGCCGCCCTCGCAGTCCATCTTCACCAGGTCGATGGGGGCGCGGATGGCGGCCACCGCCGCGTCGAAGGTGGTGGTCTCCACCCGCATGATGTTCCGGGCTTCTGACGCGGCCGTGGCTGCGTTGCCGCCGGTGGCCACCAGGCTGTTGGTGCCCGAACCGCCGCCGTTGTCGTCGAACTCGGCGAATCCGATGCTGCCGGCCAGCGCCTGCTCGTGCACGGTGATGCGGTCATCGAAGTGGTTCTGGCTGACATTGCGCCGCAGGAAGTCGGCCGTGGTGGGGGAGGGCTCGAAGGCGGCGATGGTGGCCTTGGGCTGGACCTGGGCCAGGCGGCAGGCGAAGGTGCCGACCTGGCCGCCGATGTCCATGACCTGAATCGGTCCCTCGGCCAGCGTGCCGAGAAACCACTCGAAGTGGTAGCAGTCCTCGGCGAAGATCTCGTAAATCGGTACGCGGGCTCCGGGCTGGTTGGGGCAGTCGATACGCAGGCCCGAACGCGCCGCAAAGGAAAGTGTCTCGGGTCCCTTGCCGAACTTCTCGCGGGCCATATCCACCAGCACGGGTCGCCAGTTGGTGAAGGTCTTCGGTGTCTGCAACACACGGCGCGCCGTGTGTGAAGCCATGCTCGGGCTCACTTCGCTCCCCATGTTCGTCGACGGAGGGCAGCTTAGAAGAAGTTCCGCCGACCAGGGACCACCAGGCCACCACCGGCCCCAGGCCCCGGTGCCCAAAGGCCAGGCGCCGAACGGCTACCGTCTCATCGTCACGCCAGTGGGTGGCGCAGCGGTCACGGAGCAGTGGCCGTGCGACGCTCCATCCGGCCGGAGCCTGGGAAAGAGGGAACAATTGCTGAAGCCTGCTCGGAGCCTTCTCTCTTCGGTCAGCGCCGCCAACCAGGCCATGCCGTACAACTGGAACTGGCAGCGCCGGTGGTCCGAAGTGAGCGACTTCCTCACCCAGAACCGCATCATCCTCATGGACGTCGGCGCCCGGGGCGAAGCGCCTCCCGAACTCGACAGCCTGCTGCCTTTCGTCCACCGCGTCGGCTTCGAGGCCGATGTCGACGAGTGCCAGCGCCTCAACGACACCGAGGATGGGACCTTCTTCGCCAATCTGGTTGCCGGGGCGCCCGGCCCCATGTCGCTCAACCTGTACGAGGTGGCGGCGTACAGCTCGGTGTACACACTGAGCGAACGCTTCCAACGTTTGTGGACCGGCCCCATGGCCATCGCCTCCACGTTCGAGTCCGAAGCCCTGACCCTCGATACGTTCTTGTCCGGCCACGACGACCTCCGGCCCGACCTCCTCAAGCTCGACACCCAGGGCACCGAACTGGAGATCCTCCAGGGCGCCCAGGCCTCGCTGGCCCGCATCGGCCTCATAGAGGTCGAGGTCGAGTTCATTGAGCAGTACGAGGGGCAGCCCCTCTTCGGTGACATCGCGTCCTACATGTCCGAACAAGGGTTCGAGCTGCTCTATCTGAGCCGCGTCTTCGCCAACCGCAACAAGGTCTACGAAGGTCCCAGCCGCGGCCAGCTGGTCTACGGCGACGCACTGTTCGGTCGTCGTGAGGACAAGCTGGACGATTTCACGAACGTTCGCTTGGCCAAGTACATCATCCTGCTGTGCCAGTACGGGCACATGGACATCGCCTGGCAGATCCTCCAGGAGCACCCAGAGGTCAAGGCGCTGGTGCCCAAGCTGACGTCGGTCTTCCGCAGCCGCCCGCCCAACCGGATCGCCCGGGGCGCGCTCATGCAGGTGGACAAGGCACTGGCCATGGGTCTGCACGCCCGCCGCTACAACCAGCGCGGCATGGACACCGACCGGGCCTGGCCCATCCGCTGACCCTCCCGGACCTCTGCTGAGCCCCGCCGCCTGAGCAGACCGGCCCGAATTCGTCCAAAAGGACGACTCTGTTGCCCCTGGGGGCCAGGAAGGGTCCACTAGAGTCACCCGCCATGGATGGCTTTGACGATCAAACTGGGTCAAACGTGCGCGATTACCTGCGGGTACTCGGACGGCGTCGTTGGGTCATCATCATTTGCGTTGTCGGCCTTCTGGGCCTGGCCATCGCCTATACCGTCCTGACCACGCCGGTCTACCAGGGCACGGCCAATCTCTTGTTGACCCCGGAGCTCTCCTCCACGTTGGCCCAGGCCAACAACGCCAACGTGGTGGCCATCGTCGATGTGGCCACCGACATTCAGCTCATCGGAAGCGGCCAGGTCTCGGCCTACGTGCACGAGACCATCCCCAACGCGCCGACGGCGTCGGTGGCGGAGATCGGCACCACCGACGTGGTGGCCGTCTCGGTGCAGTCGACCAACGCCAAGCTGGCTGCCGCCGCGGCTACGGCCTACGCCCGGGCCTACATCCACGTGCAGCAGAAACAAGCGGTCGAATCGTTGAACAGTGCGGCGCAGATCGTGCAGGCCGACATTGCCGCCATCCAGACGCAGATCGACACCACCGAGGGGCAGATCTCCAAGCTCGGCAACGCGCAGGGTCAGGCCACCTCGCTGGAAACGCAACTCTCGACCCTCGAAGAGCACCAGTCCGAGCTGACGGCCCAGCTGCAGAACTACGACTCCGCCGCCACGCTCGACACCGGTGGCGGCCAGGTGGTCAACGTGGCCCCCGTGCCCACGTCGCCGGTGAAGCCCAAGACGATCGAGTACGTGTTCCTGGCCGGCCTTCTCGGCCTGGCGCTCGGTGTCGGCCTGGCCATGATCCTCGAGTACTTCGATGACGACATCCGCACCCGGGAGGACCTCGAAAAGGTCACCTCCAGCCTGCCCACTCTGGGTCTCATCCCCGAGATCGTGGACTGGCGCGACACGCACGCCCAGTATCTGGTCAGCGCCTCCTCGCCCAAGTCGATCCCGGCCGAGGCCTACCGGAGCCTGCGCACGTCCATTCAGTTCCTGGGCTTGGACCGCAGCATCAAGACCGTCCAGTTCACCAGTCCGAGCGCGGCCGAAGGCAAGACCACGACCATGGCCAACCTGGGCGTCGTCATGGCCCAAGCCGGGCTGCGCGTCGTGGTCGTCTGCTGCGACCTGCGCCGCCCCCGCCTGCACGAGTTCTTCAACGTGTCCAACCAGGTCGGCTTCACCTCGGTCCTGCTGGGTGAAGCCTCGCTGGGTGAGGCGCTGCAGAGCGTGCCCGGGCTCGACAACCTGCGCATCCTGGCCTCGGGCCGCATCCCGCCCAACCCGTCCGAACTGCTGTCGGGCAATCGCACGGGCGAGATCCTGGCCACATTGGCCGAGCAGTCCGATGTCGTCCTCATCGACAGCCCGCCCGTCCTGCCGGTCACCGATGCCACGGTGCTGGCCAGCCGCGTCGATGCCATTGTCGTCGTCACCTCGCCGAGAACGTCCACCCGCACCCAGATCTCCCGTGCCCTCGAGACGCTCAGCCGGGTGGATGCCCCCGTGGCCGGCGTGGTGCTCAACCGGGCCTCGGTGGCCGATTCGGAGTCGTACTACCAGTACGTCTACGGCGTGCCGGTGCAGACCGAGCGGGCCAAGCGCCGGGGTGCCGACGTCGCCGACTGACCAGGGACCGGCCGGTGCCGGCTCCTACACTGTCCCGATCGTGGTCCCGCCTCTCGTGATGCCGGCCTGATCGATGCCGGCCTATCGGCATCGCCAACAGCGCCGGCTGCACTCGCTGCGCCACGGCCCGCTCCACTTCTACCGCCACCGCATCAGCGGCGTGGCGCACACCCACCAGCCGCCGCCGCCCAAGGGCGTACGCCAGCACCTGCGGAAGCGACACATCAAGGTGGGTGTGGGCGTGGCCCTCGGGGTGCTGGTGCTCGTGGTGATCGGCTTGGGCATCTCGGCCTACCAGGCCATTTCCTCGGCCCGGAGCTCCATGGTCGATGCGCAAGCGGTTATCACCCGGGATCTGACCAACCCCACTGTCTTCACTTCGATCGCCGGACGGGATCAGCTGGCGGACGACATTGACACCGTCACCTTGGATACGACCACGGCTTCGGCCACTCTCCACTCGTCGGTGGGACTCCGGATCTTGGGCAGCGTGCCCTATCTCAACGGCCAGCGCAACGGCATCGTCAATCTGGTCGACGACTTCGGCACCGTGGCCAAAACAGGTGGCACGCTGCTGGCCCGGGTGAACACGCTGACCAAGGAGAGCAACGGCGACACGGTGGCCCTACCGGCACTGAGTGATCTGCAACAGTCGATCGCCCAGGCGCAGGAGACGCTCCTCCACCTCGACCGCCCGGTGGGCGATCTGATCGGGCCGCTGGCCAAGGTGCGCCGTGAGTTCGATTCCAAGATCGTCAAGATCAACGACGACCTGGCCCGGGGGAGCCGCACCATCTCGTACGCGCTGCCCTTCCTGGGTGCCGCCGGTGATCGCACCTACCTCATCGCGGGGGAGAACAACGCCGAGATGCGCGATCAGGGCATGGTGCTGTCGGTGGGCCTGATGCACACCCACGCGGGCACCTTCACCGTCAACGACACGACCTCGGTCGACACCATTGAGCCCACCCGGTACGCCGCGGTGACGGTGCCTCCGACCACCCAGCTGGTCTTTGCCGGCTTCAACGAGACCGGGGTCTATCAGGGCGTCAACGCCACCGCCGACTTCCCCTTCACCGCCCAGGACGTGCAGGCCATGTACAGCCAGGTCAAGGGGACGCGGGTCGACGGGGTCATCGCTCTCGACGTGCCGGCCATCGAGGGGCTGCTCACCCTGACCGGGCCCGTCACCGTGCCCAATGTCCCCGGCATCGTCACCGCCACCAACGTGGCCCAGATCTTCCTGCACGACCAGTACGACGTCTACCCGGCCGGCTCGGCCCAGGCCGACCGCCATGACAACGTCTCGGCCGTCATTAAGGCCGTGGTCGACCACATGAAGACCGAGCACGTCGATCTGGCCGCCCTGGCCAACGCCCTGGCCACCGACGTGGCCGGCCGTCACCTCATCGTGTGGGACGAGGTGCCCACCTTCGAGTCGACCATCAAGGCGTTGGGCGCCTCCGGGCTAATCGATACCCAGCAGCCCGACCGGACCTTCCACGTGGCGGTGGAGAACTCGACCGCCACCAAGCTCGACTATTTCGTCGGCGTGTCCATGAACGCCCACGTCAAGGTGACCGCCTCAGGCCAGGCCGACATCACCACCACGGTGACCGTGCACAACGACACGCCGGCCGGACTGGGACCCACCTTCCAGACCGGCCCCGACGGCATCAACTCCCACATCCCCGGCCAGTACGTGTCCCGGGTGCTCTTCTGGTCCCCCCTGGGCTCCACCGGTACCCGCAGCCTGGAGGAGTCCGGTTTGCGCTTGAGCCAGAACCAGGTGTCGGTGTTGCCCCAGATGGCGCAGTCGGTCACCTTCACGACGGTGATCCGCCACGCCGTCAAGGACGGACAATTGCAACTGCGGTTCATCCCGCAATCACGCCTGGTGCCAGCTACTATCAGGGTCGAAGTATCGGCTCCGGCCTGGCAAATCGGGGGCGCGTCGAATGTGGCGCAACCCCTGGCGGAAACAACAGATCTCTCCTGGAGCTTGACGAAGTAGGATTTTCACAGGAAAAACGTGAGGTTTGGCTGGTCACGGCGTTGCCATATCAAGAATTGTTGTGTGCGTGCAGTACGATGCAAGCAATCGGTGGGGTCTAGGCGGGAATGGGAGCGACATGCGAATCACCAAAGCGTCACTAGTGCGAATCGGATCAGTGGCCGCTACGGCCGCTGCATCGGCCGCGTTGGTCCTTATGCTTTCGCCGGTCACCTCGGGTGCCGTCGGTGGAAATGGCGAAGACACGCCGACCCTGCCCACCACCCCCACGACCACCGCACCGGCCAGCACGACTACCACCACGGTCAACTCCGGCGGCACTACGACCACCACGACCCCCGGCGGCATCATCAATACCAGCTGCGTCTTCACCAAGGTTGTCCCGGTCGGTACCACCTACACGCTCATTGTCACCTGCCTCTTCGCTCCGAACTCGATCGTCAACATCACCTATGACGGCACGACCTACCTGACCAACCTGGTCGTCCCGGCTTCCGGTGTGCTGACGGAAGTCTTCAAGGTGACCGGCGACCCCGTCATCACCCTGAACGGTGGCCCTAAGAAGACGTACGCCTTCGGTGCCACCAACACCTACGTCGCCTCGGGCACCAACCCGGAGGGTGGCACGAACGTGGCCACCACCTACATCACGACCAATCCCCCCGCCACCGGCAATGGGACCCTGGCCTTCACCGGTGCCGACCTGATGGCCACCATCATCGGCGGCGTGGTCCTGCTCATCATGGGTGTGGCCCTGACGATCTACGCCCGGCGTCGGGCTGAGCGTAACGCCGTCGCTGCGTCAAGTCTCTCCATCTGACCTAGCCTGACTCGACGGTCCAAGGACGATCTGACCGGATGCGTTTCGCGGGCCGAGGCATAGGGGGAGTTCCTTGGAGTCAAACGTGGAAGCGTCGGCGGAAGCGCCATCGATTGCCCACACCGTGGGCACGCCCGACCCTGGCAAGCCATTGCTGCTGCACTGGCGCTCGCTCAGCGACGGCCTCCTCGTCGCCTTCGTGATCGTGGCGCCGAGCCTGTTCGCCGGCCTGGTGCTACGCGACCAGCGGGTGAAGTCGTGGAGTGCGCTCCTGCTCATCACGGCGGTCGGGCTGCTCATCGGCGGCGCCATCGCGGGCCGCCATCGCCGGGCCGGCAAGGGTGCCATCACCCAGGGCGTGGCGGTCGGCCTCTTGACCACCGGACTGACCCTCGTCGCCTCCATCATCCGCACCCTCGTCCTGAACAAGGGTGTGACCGGCAAGACGGTCGGGCTCTGGTTGGGGGTTGAGGTGGGTGCCATCATCGTCGCCGCCATCGGCGGCCTGATCGGACGCCGGCTCTACCTGCGCTCGCGCCAGAAGAAGTCGCTGCTGAACTAGGCCCCCAGTGACATTCGGGTGAAGTCGCTCCTGTCGTCAACCCGAATACACTTGCCCGGTGCAAATGCCCCGCGTTGTCCGCGGGGTGTGCTGCCCATTGGCTTCCAACCACCATGACTAATCACTCGACCACCACACTCGTCGCCATCACGTGCCCGGACTGCCGCACGCCCTTCGAGGCCGATCCGAACGCAACGTCTGTTGAGTGCCCCCACTGCACGAAGCTCATCCGCAGCGTGCACTGCGGTGTGTGCGGTCGTTTCTTCGCCACGGTCAATCGGCGGGACTCACAGTGCCCCCGCTGCCTCAACACCTTGCGGGCCGGCGAGGGCGAGTCCACCTTCGCCGAGTTGTCCGAACAGCGCTCGACGCCCGAAGCGGTGGTCGATCACGAGACCCTGGCCACGACGGCACCCAATCTCTTCGGTAGCCAGAAGCCCCGTCGCACCGGTCGCATGCTGGCCATCGTTGCCGCCCTCATCATCGTGGCCGTCGTGGTGCTGCTGATCAGCCACAAGTCGTCCCACAACACCGGGGCCGTGACAGCCCCCTGCCTCCCGGTGTCGGTGAACCACACCATTACGTTCACCAGGACCAAAGACGCCCAGGGGAACTACCAGGTGTCGGCCTCGGGCAGCGTGACCAACAACACGTCAACCCCGCTCGATGATCTTTTTGTGAAGTGGCAGGTGACCTCGTTCGACCTCTCGACCAGCGTGCCGACGCTCACGCCGGTCAACGGGGTGGTGGGCAAGGGGGCCCGGGTCACCTGGCACGGCACCGCGACCGGCAATGACGGGCCGGTGCCTCCGATTGTGGTCCATGTCCTAGGCGTCGTCGAGGGCGGTCCCGGAACGACCTGCAAAGCCACCTGAGACTTAGTCGTTCACCAGCTGGACCCGCTCCAACGCCTCGATGTACTCCTCGACCATACCGAGCACCACATCGCGTGTCCGGCGCACGCTCTTCGCCATCCCGATGACCTGACCGGCCGGGTTGAAGTTCACGTCGCGGGCCTGCTCAGGGAAGGCGTGGCCCCGGCTCACGGCTTCAATGGCCACCATCATCTGGAGCGGCATGCCCAGCGGTTTGGGGTTGCCCTCGGCTTCCCAGGCGTCGGTCCAGTCGTTGCGCAACATGCGGGCCGGCTTGCCGGTGAAGGAGCGGGAACGGACCGTGTCCCGTGAGGTGGCGGCCAGATAGGACTCCATCTGCTTCGGGGGTACGTCGGCCTCTTCGACGGTCAGCCACAACGAACCCGTCCACACGCCGGCGGCACCCATCACCATGGCGGCCGCCATCTGGCGGCCCGATCCGATGCCACCGGCCGCCAGCACCGGCATGGGAGCGACGGCGTCAATCACTTCGGGCCACAACACGATGGAGCCCACGTCGCCCGTGTGGCCACCGCCCTCGGAACCCTGGACGATCACAATGTCGACGCCGGCCGCCTTGTGGTTCAAGGCGTGCTTGACCGAGCCGGCCAGCGCGGCGACCAGCATGCCGTGTGAGTGCACCTGCTCGATGATGTCGTCGGGGGGCGTGCCGAGCGCGTTGGCCACCAGCTTGACCTTGGGGTGCTTCACAATCACGTCGACCAGGGGTCCGGCGGTGGCCGCCGTCCAGCCCAACAACTCACGCTTGGGGCCGTTCTCGAGTTCGGGGACGCCGTGATCGGCCAGGATCTTCTTGGCGAAGGTCCGGTGTCCTTCGGGGATCATGGCCTTCAGCTCGGCCTCCAGCTTGACCGGGTCGATCTCGCCCATGCCCTCGTACTTGCCCGGGATGACGATGTCGACGCCGTAGGGGCGGTCGCCCACGTGCTCGTCCAGCCAGTTCAGCTCCACCTCGAGCTCTTCGGCACTGAAGCCCACAGCGCCCAGAACGCCCAGCCCACCGGCATTGGAGACAGCGGCGGCCACGTCGCGGCAGTGGGTGAAGGCGAAGATCGGGAACTCGATACCCAACTTCTCGCAGAGTTCATTGTGCACGGTGGACCCCCATGGTCGATCCTCACCGGGCCTGTGCCCGACAAGTAGAACGAATTCTAGTTTCACTTGGCCTAACCTGCCCATTCAGGCCCATTGAGGGAGGGGACACATGGCGATCCGCACGGAACCGGTACTGCCCGAGGACGAGTGGCAGCTGTCCCTGGAGGTCCTGGGTGACGGCATCGCCACCCTGACCAACCACCTGCCCGACAAGCTCAACGCCTGGAGCTGGGAGGCCACCCGCCAGCTCGGGGTGTTGGCCGACCGGATCCGTTTCAACGACGACATCCGGGTCCTCGTCCTCAAGGCCGAAGGCCGGGCCTTCTGCGCCGGGGTCGACCTCGGCATGCCCGAGGACCGGGTCACCGGTCGTTCGCCGGCCGAGAAGGTGCGTAACTACTACGAGGGCATCCGCTGGGTGCACGAGCGCTTCCGGGTCTTCCACGAGCTGCCCCAGCCCATCGTCGGCGCCGTGCAGGGCTACTGCCTGGGCTTCGGGTTCGAGCTGGCCCTCATGTGCGACATCCGGGTGGCCGCCGACGACGCCATCTTCGCCTTACCAGAGGCCCAGGTCGGTGTCTCCATTGACGCCGGGGGCGATCTCCGACTGGCCCATGAGATCGGGTCCGGCAACGCCAAACTCCTGGCCCTCACCGGCCGCCGCATTACTGCCGCCAAAGCCGAGCGACTGGGCATCGTGCAGGAAGTGACCACCAAAGAGGAGCTGCTCCCGACCGCCATGGCCATCGCCGCCGAGATCGCGGCCAACGCACCCTTGGCCGTTCAATCCATAAAGCGGACCATCGACCACTTCACCAACCAGGGCCTGTTCGAAGCACTCAAATTCGAAGCGATGAGCGCGGCGGTGGAGTTCGTCTCCGACGACATGCCGGCCGGATACGCGGCCAAGGCCAAGAAGGAACAAGCGAAATTCGAGGGCAAGTAAATGGGACTTCCAGAACCACCACCGCTCGGGCAGAGCATGCTGCCGCCCGACACCTTCGCCGGCACGACGGCCATCGTCACCGGGGGAGGGACGGGCCTGGGCAAGGCCATTGCCCTGGAACTCGCAAGGGCCGGCGCCTCCATCGGCATCATCTCGCGCTCCGAAGAACATCGTCTGGCCGGCGCACAAGCCATTGAGGCCATCGGTGGTCGGGTGGCTCACGCCGCCGCCGACATCCGGGAGCCCGACCAGATCGCTGCCGCCTTCGACGAGATCGAGAACACCCTGGGGCAGGCCAGCGTGCTGGTCAACAACGCGGCGGCCAACTTCCCGGTGCTGGCGGCCGACATGCGGCCCAACGCCTTCCGCTCCGTCACCAACATCGTGCTCGACGGCACGTTCTTCTGCAGCCAGGAACTCCACCGGCGATTGGTCAAGGCCGGGCAGTCCGGCTCCATCGTCAACATTCTGGCCACCCAATCGTTCACCGGGGGACCGGGCATGGCCCACGCTTCAGCGGCCAAAGCCGGGGTGGGCAACCTGACCAAGTCACTGGCCGTCGAGTGGGCCCCCGACGGCGTGCGGGTCAATGCGCTGGCACCCGGGCTCTTCCCACACGACGACATGCGCCAGGACCTCAAGGCGCTCCGACCGGACGGCCCCTCGGTGGATTCGCGCCGCTCCCCGGCCGGCCGCCTCGGCCAGACCCACGAACTTGGTTGGGCCGTCACCTGGCTCTGCTCGCCCTACGCCTCGTTCGTCACTGGCCACACCCTGGTGGTCGACGGCGCCAACTGGCTACGCCGTGACTTCGTCATGCCAGAGTTCACGCCGGTCTCTGAGCAGCTCTCCGCCGTGCTGCGGCCCGAACAATGAACCCCGACCAGAAGGGAGAGCCCATGAGCGAAGAAGTGGACCTGGACGAGGATGCCGCCGCCCGGCAGGCCTTCTTGTTGAACCAGCTGAAAAGTGCCGCCAATACCCGACCGTTCAACAAAGGTGAAGATCAGGTCGAAGGGGAGCAAGCCAGCTCCGAGTAGCGCCAAAGTACAAGATTTGGCGCCAATCTGGCGCTACTCTGAAGCCATGCCCAGCATTCAGATCAAGGATGTGCCTGAGGAGGTCCATCGGGTCCTGCGTTCGCGTGCCGCCCTGTTCGGACAGTCTTTGCAGGAGTTCCTTCTGGGCCTACTCACCGAGGAGGCTCAATCGCCCACCCTCGACGAGATTCTGGACGAGGCTGGCTCGCTCACCGGCGGGTACGGCTCCCTTGAAGACGGCGTCAGGTACATCCGAGAAGATCGTGACAGCCGTTGATCGTGGTCGACGCCAGCGTGCTGATGCTTGCTTTGGGCGAGGACACGCCGAAGGGAGTACGTGCCCGTGTACGGCTGAGGGGAGAGCGGCTCACAGCCCCCGAGATCATCGACCTTGAGACACTCTCGGCATGGCGCCGATATGTCCTTGCCGGGACCATGAGTGTCGATCGGGCCCACATGGCCGTGCGGCTCTTGCGGCGAATCCCGCTCCGCCGGGCACCCCACAAGTATCTGATTGAACGATCTTGGGAGCTTCGCCACAACGTGACCCCCTATGACGCGGCCTATGTGGCGCTGGCCGAGATCTACGGCGTACCCCTGCTCACCGCTGACGCGGCCTTGGCCGCCGCGCCCGGTCCGACCTGCCAATTCGAACTCCTCCATTAGAGCGTTCCCGCCGGCGTGCGGTACGATTGCGTTAGAGATCGATAACAATTGGGGGACTTCGTGAAGTTGGCAACTCGAACACTGGGGACCGGCAGTCGCACGGCCGCCTTGGTCCATGGCGCCTCCATGGGTTCCGATGTCTGGCGGGACTTCGCCGAGATCCTGGTTGATCACTACGACATGTCGGTCATCCTCATTGACCAGCGGGGCCATGGGGACAGTCCACGGGCCGAGAGTTACCAGGTGACGGACTTTGTGGCCGACCTGGTCGAGAATTTGCCCACGGGCCTGGACTTCCTGATGGGTCAGTCCCTCGGTGGTGTCTCGAGTGCATGGGCCGCCAAGGATCTTCAGCCCAGGCGGTACATCGGACTCGATCCGGCCTTCACCGCCGGAACGGTCACGGCCCTGGCGCTGCGGTTCCTCGGTCGGATGCAGACGAAGCTGCCCGATCGAATCCTCAAGGCGATCGGCATGCCACCCGAGGGCGCCGCGCCCGACATGCTGGAGCGGGTCCATGCCATGTGGTCGAAGTGGGACTCCTCCATGATGAGCCAGCTCGTCTCCTCGGGACGCCGCACCCCGTTCCCGATCGGTCCGCCGGCCGTGCCGACCACGCTGGTCTTGGCCGACCCGAGCCTGTTCGTGAAGCCGCCCATGGCCAAGGCGCTCAGTGCCCTCGGTTGGGATATTCGCATCAAGCCCAAGGGCGAACACGACCTCCACGTGCAGGACCCGGCCGGCGTCATCAAGATGCTCGACGACGTGCTCCGGGAGAACGCCCCTCAGGGCTGATGTCGAGCCGTCAGTGCCGAACAATCACTGAATAGGACTTCAGCGGTCCGCTGGGCACTCGCAGCGCGTTGACCTCCGACTGACCGACTGCGACACAAAAACGGTTGGACGGGCAGCTGACGGACGCCAACGTGTCATCCACGTCCGATGGCGTTGCCGGAGCAGGCAAGAGGCGCCACCTTCCCTGTGACTCAATTTCAATTAAGACGCCTCCCTGCACCTTCGATTGCGGTCGATCCAATGGCGCTCCCGTAAATGCACCAACGGCAACGCATGACTCCGATGGATTGCACGCTACGGAGTTCAGCGTGTTCTCTGATGAGGTCGAGTTGGGCGATGGCACCCGTTGCCATCGCGTGCCCGCCAGTTTGACAATCGACGTGGAGATGTTGATTGCGGTGTGGTGGCTTTGTGTTGAGCCGCCACTTCCGACGGCCAGGCAGAAGCTTGGCGTGCAGTCGATTCCGTTGGTGATCAGTGGGGGGTGGGCGATGGTGTCCCAAGATCCCGAGTCGTGACTGACAAAAGTGTGTTGTTCCCCCCCGCTCACGCAGAGCGTCGCAGTGCACGAGACCGACACGAGCATCGTCGGATCGAAAGGTGTGGCGGGGACGAAAATTCCGCCAGCAGCCGAAGGGACCTGCGTGGGTACCAGCGGCGCCAGGGATTCGACGCTCCACCCAGTTGGCGTTTCACGTTCAATGATCCCAGTCGATGGGGCCGCTCCCCGTGGATACCCACTGCCATTGTCGGTTCCCACAGCCGTGCACGTCGTGATGGTGGCGCACGACACGGCCTGGAGCTGACTCGCACTGGTCGGATAAAACGATGGATTTGGTGAGGGATCGATCGACCAGACGCTGCCGTGCAGTGTCTCGATCAGTGGCCTCGCCAAGCCCTGAGCGTCTACTGACTCTCCGACGGCCGCACACGAAGTTGACGAGACGCAATCGACGCCGTCCAGGTCGGCCTCAGTGGCGCCCGGCGAATGCATGGACGACCACCGCTGCCCGTCAAAGCGAAGAATCACCGGCACTTCGCCGTCGTAGCTCATCGAGCTCAGGTGTGGCCGGAATGCGCCGACCGCTACGCAGAATCGAGGATTGGTGCAACTGACTGATGACAGTTCGACGTTCGCACTATCGGCTTTGGGCATCGCCAGCACGCGCACTGTCCCTATAGAGACTCTCTGTGGATGGGTGGCGCCGGCACTGTTGCTGCACACCAGCGGGGCTGCCAGGCAGCTCGCGACAAGGAATGCCCAGAAGACGGGCTTGATCCTTGACCTCCAATTGCCAGCACCGGGATATTGCACTCATTGAGTATCCCAACGGATACCCCCGCCGGATAGTCAGCGGCCAGTCGAGGCAGCGTTGTGGCCCACCACGCGGCCAATGGTTCCTATTCCCCGGGAGCTACGTCTTCCTGATCGGCGAACTGGGTCCGGTACAGCTCGGCGTACAAACCGTCCTGCTCCAGCAGGGAGTGGTGCGTTCCCTGCTCGACGATGTGACCGTCGTCAATGACCAGGAGCTGATCGGCTTCGCGCACGGTGGAGAGCCGGTGGGCGATGACCAACGAGGTGCGTCCGCTCAGTGTCTCCTCCAGGGCCCGCTGCACGGCCGCTTCGGACTCGGAGTCAAGGTGGGCGGTGGCCTCGTCCAGCACGACGATGTCGGGCGCCTTGAGCATGAGGCGGGCCAGGGCGACCCGCTGCTTCTCGCCGCCCGAGAGCCGGTAGCCCCGCTCGCCGATGACCGTGTTGAGACCGTCGGGTAGGTCGGCCACTAGATGGCCGATCTGCGCCTGGTCCAGCGCGGCCAGCACCTCGGCTTCAGTGGCCGCGGGTCGGGCGTACATCAGGTTGGCCCGCAGGGTGTCGTGGAAGAGGTGAGGGTCCTGGGTCACCACACCGACCACGTCGCGCACCGACGCCATGGTGGCCTGACGCACGTCGATGCCGTTCAGCTTCACCGAGCCGCTGGTGACGTCGTACAAACGCGACACAAGGGCCGAAATGGTCGTCTTGCCGGCTCCCGAAGGTCCGACCAGAGCCACCATGTGGCCGGCCTCGACGGTGAACGAGACATCGTGGAGCACTTCTCGACGTGCGCTCTTTTCCAGCACAGCGACCGACTCGAGCGAGGCCAGGGAGACTTCCTCCGCTCCGGGGTAGGCGAAGTCCACATGCTCGAACGTGATGGAGGCGCTGCCGCGTGGGATGTCGACGGCGTCAGGGGCTTCGTCAATCATGGGCACAATGTCGAGCACCTCGAAGAGGCGCTCGAAGGAGACCAGGGCTGTCATCACATCGAGGTTCAAGTTCGAAAGCTGGGTCAACGGTCCGTAGAGTCGGGTGAGGTACAGGGTCAGGGCGACCACGGTGCCCACCAGCAACGGGTTGTGCACGGCAGCCACTCCCTCGACCCCGTAGACGATGGCTGTGGCCAACGAGGCGATCAGGGTCAGGGCCACAAAGAAGATGCGGGCGTAGGTGGCCTGGGCGATGCCGATATCGCGGACTCTTCCCGCCTTCTCTTCGAATGACTCCGCTTCCGCCTCGGGCCGTCCCAGCAGCTTGACCAGCATGGCGCCGCCGACGTTGAAGCGCTCCTGCATGACCATGTTCATTTCCGAGTTGAGGTTGTAACCCTCCATGGTGAGCGAACCGATGCGCTGACCGACCATGCGGGCCGGAATCAAAAACACCGGGACCAGGATGAGCGAGAGCAGTGTGATCTTCCAGTTCAGGTAGAACATGGAAGCCAGCACGATCACGACGGTGACCAGGTTGCCCACCACGTTGGACAACAGGTCGGTGAAGGCCTGCTGGGCGCCGATGACATCGTTGTTGAGCCGGCTGACCAAGGCGCCGGTCTGCGTGCGGGTGAAAAAGGCCAGCGGCATGCGCTGGATGTGGCGGAAGACCTTGGAGCGCATATCGAAGATCAAGCCTTCGCCAACGGCGGCTGAGATGCGTCGCTCAGTCAGCTGTAAGCCGGCATCCACAAGGGCCAATGCGCCCACCACGAAGGCCAGCCAGATGACCAAGCTGGCGTCCTTGCCCAAAATGCCGTGGTTGATGAGGTCCCGTGTGATCAGTGGGTTGATGGCGCCGATGGCCGAGTCCACGATGACGACGGGCAGGAAGATGGAGAGGATCTTGCGGTAGGGGACGGCGAAAGTCAGCATGCGCCGGGCCGTGCCCTTCTTGACCCGGTGTTGGAGGACGGAGCGATCCTGGCGCATGGAGCGCATGCCCACCATGCCGCCGCCTCGGCCCCCGCCCATGCCGCCACGCATACTCATCGGAGGCTGTCCTTCGTGGCGCGGCAGGTCAATGGTTGGAAATCGGTCACCCGGACAACTTACCGGGGCCGTTCTCATGAGCCGACCGGTCATGTGCGAAGGTAGGACCATGGTCAATGTCCTCTTCGTGTGCACCGGCAATTTGTGCCGGTCGCCTTCGGCGGCGTGGCTCTTCAAGCAGCGGGTCCAGGAATTCGGGCCCAAGGCGGTGACGGTGGAATCGGCCGGCACCCGGGCCACCTCGTCGCCGACGCCTCGCTCCCTGCAGGAGGAAGGCGTGGCCTACGGGCTCGACCTGAGCACGCACCAGCCTCGCCCCGTCACGACGGACATGATCAGCCGGGCTCACCTGATTGTCGGTATGGCCCGCGAGCACGTGCGAGAGATCGTCCTGGCCGACACCCCGGCCTTTTCCCGCACCTTCACCCTGCGTGAGGTGGTGCGGCGGGGGCAGGAGAAGGGGTCGCGTACCGAAGACGAACCTATTGCAGAGTGGCTGGAACGCCTCAGCCTCGGGCGGCGCCATCTGGATCTGATCGGGGATTCGGCCACCGACGACACGCCCGACCCCATGGGTGGTAGCTCCGAGGACTACCGCCGCATGCTGTCCGAAGTCTCGCAATACACGGACATGCTGCACACGCTGCTGTGGCCCCGGGTGCGACAGACGGGATAGCCGAGCCGACGAGGGAAGGAGCGACCATGGGCCAACACAGCAGCAAGAACGCCGCCGGCCGATCAGCGGTCGTGCTCGGTCCCGGCGAGGGCAGGGAGTACCCGATGGGGCGTATCTCGGCCACCTTCAAGGCTGATGGGGCCGAGACTAACCACGGCTATTCGATCTCGGAATGGTGGCTTGAGCCGCACACAACCGGGCCCGGGCCGCACGCCCACCCCGAAGACGACGTGTTCTACGTGCTGACCGGCACCATGAGCGTGCTGGTGGGTTCCGAGTGGATTGGGGCCAGCGCCGGATCCTTCGTCCTGGTGCCGGGCGGCACGACCCATGACTTCGAGAACAGGGGATCCGAGCGGGCCGGCCTGCTCAATGTCTTGGCGCCCGGCACCTTTGAGGAGCACATGCCCGGCATCGCCGCCTGGTTCGCCGAGCATCCGGCCGGAACCACCCAGGCTTAGCCTCTAAGTCCGAAAATGCGAAACCCGCCTGAGCGACGGATCGCAGAGGCGGGTTTCGAACTACTCAGTGCTGGCGCGAGGCCAGCGATACTTAGGCGTCGTGGAGCTGGCTGGCCCGACGGCGGGTGAAGATCACGATGGCCGAACCGAGAAGCACCAGGGCCAGTGCGGCACCGATCAGTGCAGCAAGGTCGGCACCGGTGAAGGCCAGGCCGCTGCTGCCGGGAGCGTTCTGCAGATCGACCACGAACGTCACCGTGTCGGTGGCGCCGCTCGAGGTGGTGCCCGTGGCGACGATGGTGTTGGTCCCCAGCGAGACGGCCACCGGAGCGGTGGTGTCAATGGCGATGTGGGGGTCGGTCACCGTGGCGTTGAGGTTGACCACGCCGTTGTTGTCGGCGGTGGCGCTCTCGGAAGCGGCACCATTGAGGGTGACGGCCACACTGGAGCCCGAGGCGTAGTCACACGCAGCCGGGGTGGCCAGCGGCACGTTTACCGCTGTGCTGGTGACGGTGACGGTGACGGTGAGCGAACAGGCCACCGGAGTGGTGGTTGCTGCCGGTGGGGTCGATCCCGCCGCGCCGGCCGCCGTCGCGGTGGCGAAGAGAAGGGCCGATGAGCCCAGGAGTACCCCGAGTCCGCTGCCGATACGAATAAGTGTGGAACGCCCTCCGGCCATTGATCCCTCACGTGCTCTGGAACTTCCCCTTCGCACGTTGTCGTGCTCAGGTCCGCCCGGACAATGAACGCAGGTTACCCCAACCCGCCGGCAAAACAAAGTATCGAGCGGTTGGAGCGAAGTACCCTGCCACCAGGGAAAACACAGGTTGGGGGCCGATCTTGTGGTGGAAGCACCCAAATAGCCACCTCAATGCGACAAACCCCAGCTCAGGGTCAGTGTCTTGCCCCATCTGGTCGAGATATGAGTGCGGCCGGAGACCTTCCACGAAGGGGCCTCGAGGGAGAGAGAGAATTTGTCCGGCACCAGGCGGGCCTGGGGGATGAGTCGAAGTTGGAGCCGGCCGTGCCGCACGGCGTGGGGGATGATCGTGGTGAAGGTCACCTGACCGTGCTGGGTCGGCATGAGAGAGAAGTGGTTTTCGACCACTTGCAGGCCCGACTCGTTCACCGAGCCCGGCACCTGGGCCCCCACCGGACCCCAGTAGAAGACTCGGGCCACGTACTGCCCGGGGGTGAAGGCGTTGACCCCGTCCGGCCCGTACTGGTACGAGGGGGGCTGGTTGGGCAGGGCGCCGTTGGCCACCCTGATGGTGGTGTTGATGATGGCGTTCCCTGTGTTGTCCACGGTTACCTTCATGGCCACCCCGACCCGCAGGAAGTAGTCGAGCTTGTCGGCGGTGTTGTTCTCCACGGCCAGATGGATGGTCCGGTCGGGCTCGCTGGTGGTCAAGGTCCCCGCCGCGTCGAGGGTGCGCAGTCCAGCTTCATCGGCCGGGGCCGCACTCCACACCATGAGGTGGCGGCCCTGCACGTCGTTGGCCAACGCGTTGGCGAAGGAGCCCAGATCGATGCGCTCCTTCTTCATCTCATCAATGGCCGCCTTGACGACGGCGGAGATCTTGTCCCGCCGGGTGTTCTGCGGATTGTTCACGGTGTCGCCGGCGTATTCCTCGTTCAACAAGACGTCGGCCACGTTGGTGGCACTGACGGGCTGGTCGATCCCGGGCACCATTACCGGCCCCGTCAGGCGCAAAATGCTGGCCACCCCGGGCACGTCGATCCCGATGACCCCGTTGACGGTCTGGCCGGTGGCCTGGGCCCACATGGCCTGCATGTCCTGCCCGGTGGTGGCGAAGTCGGCGGTGGCGTCGACCTCGGGCCATTCCTCGGTCGATTTGTACGCCCCGAAGATCTGTTGCGTCCCCGGCGGCAGGGTGAAGTTGGCCGGCGACGAGAGTATGTAGTTCCCGTACGTCGTGGCATGGTCCAGGCTGAACGTGCCGTCCTGGGCGGTCAGGAGATCGAGGGAGAGGACGGCGCCGCTGTCGCGCATCTCCGCGTTGTTCTGCCCGGCGATGAGGTAGGTCTGGGGACCGTTCGCTCCGAGGAAGGGCCGGGCGAAGTCGATGGTCTTGGCGGTGAGCGAGAGCAGCCGAACCAGCTTGGCGTCCTCGCGGTCGAAGTCGCGGCGGGCCGAAGCGATGGGGCCGATGAGCCCGCTAGTTGGCCGATCGAGCGCAGCCATGCCCTTCCGGTCGGCGACCACAGAGAACTCCAGGCTGGCCAGAGCCGGCAAGCCGACCGTGGTGCCGTGGCTCGACTCGGCCAACTTGTTGAGGGCTCCCAGAATGGACTGGCCCGTCGTGGTGGCCTTCTCCACATCCATGGCCAGTTGCAGCACGCCGTCGCGTTGGGCCCCGAGCACCGGGAGATGGCCGAGCAGGCTGATCGACTCCGAGTTGCTCAGGGTCGTATTGGCTTCGGCCGCCTCTTTGGCCACGGACCCGATGTCGTTGGCCAGACGGGCCCGCCCGTCCGCTGAGGTGAAGAGCGATCGGTTGGCCAAGTCGTTGCTGATGATGGTGCGGGCCTGGTTGAGGTCGTCGCGGGCGCTGTTGAGTGGCCCGTAGGAGAAGATGACCAGCACGAGGAAGGCGACCACGACCAAGCCGCCGGCGAAGATCGAGATGACGGCCAGCGTGCGCCGCCGATGCTCGGTCGAGACCACGTTGCGTTGATGGCCGTGACGATCTCCGTTGCGGTGCTGGAGGAAGTGCCGGGGGCCGTGACGAAACAGGTGCAGGGGCCGCTGCTCACGATGCTGGTGGTATGGCACGAGTCAGATGGCTCCAGGCTCAAGACGACCGATTCCCCCTGCATCGGTGCCCCGAGGAGCCCGTTTGCAGCCACCTAGTATGACCTTGTTACACAGCAGGCAATGGGGCGGGGACCCGACGAACCGATGGCAGGGGAGCGAGACATGCGGCGACAGCGACGCCTGGCAACCCTGCCCGGTCTCACCGCGGCCGTGGGGATCATCGTCATCACCACCCTGGCGGCCACTCCCGTCGCCGCGGCCACGACCACCACGGTCCCGCCGTCCAGCGTGTCGGTTCCGGCTCCCGCCCATCTCATCGATATGGCCCAACCCCGTAGCGACGGCACTATCTGGGTGCTCCATGGGACCAGGGCCAAGAAGACGCTGACCCAGATCAACGTCATCTCCCAGGTGGCCGTCGGCTCCGAAGTGGTCAGCCCCTACGCCGAATCGGTGGCCCTGGCCGCTCAGGGCATCACCCTCACGGTCGGCACCACCAAGGGCGCCTACCCGGCCGTGGTCTGGTACAACGCCATCACCGGCGACTTCATGCAAGCGGCCAAGGCCGCGCTGCCGATCACCCAGGTAGCGGTGGACGCCGAGGGTGACGCCATCACGTCGCTGCGGGGCACCCCTGGCCACCAGATGGTGGCCGTGACCGGCATCTCGAACTCACACTCGTTCCACTACCCGGTCACCGACCACGCCGTCGACGTGGCAGTTTCGGCCAGTGGGTCGACCATCTACGTGTTGCACGCCGACGGGACGATTACCTCGCTGGCCTTCCCGGTGGGCACGCCGGCCACTGTGGCTGATGTCCCGGCGTCGGCCCAGGCGATGACCCTGAGCCCGAACGGCCAGACGCTCTACGTGTTGGAAAAGCCGAGCCAGGCCGGAGCCGCCACCAGCGTGGCCATCGTGAGCCTCCGGACAGATTCGGTGGTGGGATCAGTGCCCGTCACCGGCCACTGTGTGTCGCTGGCCGTCTCGCTGGACGGCAAGACGCTGCTCGAGGGCATCACGGGCCAGTCCTCCAGCTCCATCAAGCTGGTCGTCATCCCCCGCACCTAGCCCTACCGGCACGCCCCCAGCGTCCCGGACCCGACCAAACTGACCACCCGCACGGCGGCCGGCGGCACGCTGCCTTCGCTGTAGAACGACCGGGCCGACCACGCTGCCGATTGGCTGACGGCGATGGCGTGCCCCCGGTTGACTCTCGATACGGTCGTGGTCGCGTACCCGTCGGCATAGCGCACGGCCCATTTCACGCTGACGTTGTTCAGCGTCCCGCCCGAGTGGGGCACCACCGATCCGCTGGCCGCCACGTAATAGAGCCCGGAGACGGCCCGCACCACGGTGAGTTGGACGGCCGCCAGCGCGTCACCCGCCGTACAGGTGGCGCCGGCCAGCTGCGAGACGGCGCCGGCGGGCAGAAGTGATTGAGCGGGGACGGCTTTGGCCGTCGGGGTGAGATGCACCGGGTGCGAGCGGAAGGCCAGGGCCGCCACCACGATGGCCACAAGCAGGATCACGTCCACCAGGATGAACCGCCGGACCAGGCGGGCACGGCGGGCCGACGGCTTGCCGGCCACCCAGGGTTGAGGGGCTTCTTCGGGCTGGCCCAGCCGGCCGGCCAGGGTGGAGAGGGTGAGATCGAGCTCGGGAACTGCCCCCGCTTGATACTTCAGCTCGGCGTTCAGCTGCGGCAGCCCGGCCGGGTCGTCGGGTCCCGTCCCCTCGGGCCAGTTGAGCGTCGGCTCAAACTCGTCAGGCATGGTGGGCGAGGCTACTGCAGGCCATTTTGGGCACGGCGGTCACGCTGAGCCGGCGCGATGATCGCGCCGGTCGCGGTGGCCCCAGCTGTAGAAGGGCACGCCCAGAGCCGTCAGTGCCGTCTTGATCAGGCCCCGCACCGTGAAGGCGATGGCCAGTACCGGCTTCCATGCCGCGCCCCGCCGGTCGGAGAAGTACAGGTACATGCCCTTGTGCTGGGAGCGGATGGAGCGGAAGGGCACCTGGCGCCGGCTGGTCCCGCCCAGGTGGGTCACCTCGGCCTCGGGAGACAACCAGATCTCCCAGCCGGCCCGGCGGAAGCGCTCCGTCCAGTCCAGGCCTTCCCAGTCGAGCCGGTAACGCTCGTCCTGGGGTCCCACGGCGGCGACGGCAGAGCGGCGCACCAGGTAGGCGCACTCGAAACCGCGGCCGATGACCTGTTCGGTGTCGTGGGCCCAGCCGTCCCACCAGAATCCCGTCGGTGACCCGGGCGAGCGCCGTCGGGCCGCTTGGCGCCCCAGCAGGGTCTCGCGCAAGGTCGGGAGGTCGCCGGCGCTGGTCTGCAGGGCGCCGTCCTCGTGCAGGACGCGGGGGACGACCCACGCCGCCTGGGGATGGCGCCCCAGTACCGCCACCATGGCCTCTATGGCCCCAGCGTGTACCAGCACGTCGGGATTGCAGATGAGGTAGCGCTCGCCCCGGGCGGCGGCCAGGCCCTGGTTGTTGGCGGCAGCCAGACCCCGGTTGTCCTCGTTGGCGATGAGCACGACGTCGGGGTGAGCCGAGCGCACCCGGACCACCGTGTCATCGCGGGATCCGTTGTCGACCACGATCACCTCGGCCCCCACCGGAGGCAGGGCTGCCCGCAGCGAGGTCAGGCAGTCGTCAATGACGTCGGCGCTGTTCCAGGTGACCACGATGGCCGACGTGGAAATATCGGTCCCCCCACCATCGTCGGTCATGCCGTCGCCACTTCGTAGGCGGCCAGGACCTGCGCGGCCCCCTCGGCCCATGACGGTGCCGCTGCGACCCGGGCCAATCCCGCCTGGCGCAGGGCGGCGAGACGACCAGCGTCGCCTAACAACGCGGCCAAGCCGTCGGCGATGGAGGTCACGGTGGGCTCGTCGCACCATTGGGCCGCTTCACCCAGAACCTCGGGCAACGGCCCGATGCGGGCGCACACCACCGGGACACCGGACGCCGCCGCCTCCAGCGCCGGCATGCCGTAGCCCTCGTAGCGGGTCGGGTAACAGAAGGCGGTGGCGCCCGAGAGCACCAGGGGCCAGTCCTGGTCGCTGAGCCGCCCCACGTGCACCAGACCCGGGAGCGGCGGCGGCACCTCGGCCCCCAGCACCACCAACGTCGGTCGCCCCACCCCCAGCCTCTGCCAGGCGGCGACGGCCACCTCCAGGCCCCGACGCTTGGCTCCGCCCATGGCGGCGATGTAGGGACCGCTGACGCCCAGCCGGGCCAGCAGTGCGGCGCGGTCCTCGGCGGTCCCGTTCGCCGTGAAGATGGGATCGATGGCGGGATGGGCCACGAAGACGCGCTCGGCCGCCACGCCGTAGGTCTCCACGATGGATTGGCGCGAGAACTCCGAGCAGGTGACAACGGCGCCAGCGTGTCGGGCGGACCAGCGCGCCTGGGTGGCCATCGACCAGCGGGTGGCCCGGGAGAAGTCCTCGGGATGGTGCTCCCAGGAGAGGTCGTACATGCTGACCACCGACGGGCCGCCATACCCGAAGGGCACCGCGTTGTACGTCCCGTGGAAGACCCCGGAGAACCCACGCAGCCAACGCGCCGCGCTGCCTTGCAGCCACACTGGCTCGGGCAGGCCGGCCAACCGGGCCAGCCCTACCTCGTCGTAACTCTCCAGGCCAGGGGAGGGGCGACTCTTGTCGGTCAGGAGTACGACCTCGACCTGGCGGGCCAGCTGGGGGAGAAGATTGCCGATCCAGCGACCGACCCCGGTCAGGGTCTGGTCCTGCAGGCGACGGGCATCGACGGCGACCCGCATCACGACGCCGCCACGGCTCGGTAGACCTCGGCGTGCAAGGTCGCCGACCGGGTCCAGGTGAACTGCGCCGCGTGCTGCAGGCCGGCCTGACGGCGCTCATCCGCCAGGTCGGGGTTTTCGAGAATCCGACGCAAGGCGGCGGCCATGGCGCTGACATCCCCATCGGGCACCAGGTCGCCCCCGGTGCCGACCACCTCGGTGACGGCTGAGTTGGCGAAGGCCACCACGGGCACCCCGCAGGCCATGGCTTCGAGCGCCGGCAGACCGAACCCCTCGTAGCGGCTGGTCCCGAGAAACCCGCTGGCCCCCTGGTAGAGCGAGACCAGATCGGGCACATAGCCCAGCAAGTCAATGCGCTCGGGATGGCGGGCGTCGGCGTGCAAGGCAGCGAGGTCGGCCCGCCCGGCGTCGTGCACCTGGCCCGCCACCACCAGGCGATGAGGGAAACCGGCGTCCACCAGCTCGTCCATGACGGCGAAAGCTTCGGCCGTTCCTTTCCGCAGGCCAAACTCGCCCACCGTCAGCAGGTAGGGCGGATCGCTCGGTCCCGTCCCCGACGGTACGAACGCCGCATCAATTCCATGATGCGCCACATGCACCCGTCCCGGATCCAACCCCAGCACCCGGATCCCTTCGTCGGCCGAGAAGCGCGAGACGGCGATGACGGCGGCGGCCCGGCGGTAGCGCGGGGTGAAACGGCGCCAGCGTGCTCGCAAGGCCTGCAGGTCGGGTGAGTCGAAGACGAGCGGGATCACGTCGTGCAGGGTCTGCACGTACGGCTGGCCGACGGCGGGCGGCGCGTGGAAAGACGGATTGTGGAAGACGGCGTGGCGAGGTCGCCGGACCGCCAGCTCAAGTGGCAATCTCAGCGCGTTCTCCATCAGGGCCGCCCGGGGGCGCTGCGACCAACGGTGGACGGTGCGTCGGTGCACGTTCGGTGGCAGCACGACGTCGGCCCGGCAGGGCGCCGCGATGCTGAGGTCGGTGCACTCGGCCAAGCCGCCCAACAGGCCGCGCACGTAGGTGCCGGTGCCGCTTCCGGCGGCCACCGACGACAAAGCCTGGGCGTCAATGATGACCGGGAGACTCACGACCGGCCCCCGGCCACCGCCGCGTAGACCTCGGCATGCGACGCGGCGGTGCGTTCCCAGGTGAACCAACGCGCTCGCTCCATTCCCTTTTCACGCCATTCGAGGGCCAGGGCCGGTGTGCTGAGCAGGCGGCTGACGGCATCGGTCATGGCGACCACATCGCCGTTGGCCACCAGGTGTCCGCCGCCGGACACCATCTCGGTCACCGCCGAGTTGGCGAAGGCCACGACCGGCACCCCGCAGGCCATAGCCTCGAGCGCCGGCAGACCGAATCCCTCGTAGCGGCTGCACATGAGGAAGGCGCTGGCGCCCTGGTAGAGGGCCACCAGATCGGGCACGAAGTCCAAGACCTCAATGCGTTCGGGGTGGCGGGCCGCCGCGTGCAAGGCGGCCAGCTCCGCTCGGGCCCAGGGGTGGATCCGGCCGGCCACCAGCAAGCGGTGCGGATAGCCAGTGTCCGCCAGAGCATCGAGCACGGCGAATGCCTCGGCGAAGCCCTTGCGCCGGCTGTACTCACTCACCACCAGCAGATACGGGGGATCAGCCGAAACGACGACGCCCGGCCGGTAGGAGGGATCGACACCCAGTCGAGCCACATGGACCTTCCCGGCCTCCAGGCCCAACAGGCGAGTGCCTTCATCGGCCGCGTGCTGCGAGATGGCAATGACGGCATCGGCCTTCCGGTAGCGCGGTCCGAAGCGCTTCCACCGAGCGCGCAGGACGGCGTGGTCAGGCTCGTCGAGTACCAGGGGGATGACGTCGAGGAGCGTCTGAACCCACGGGCCGTCCACGCCGGCAGGGGCGTGGAAGGAGGGATTGTGAAAGACCGAGTCACCAGGTCGTAGTCGGCGCAGTTCCCGCGGCAGGCGCGCTGCGTGTTCCATGACCTCCAGGCGCGGGTGGGAGAAGAGCCGGTGCATGGGGAGCGGGGTCACACCGTCGGGTAGGGACACCGACGGTGCACAGAGAGCGGACACCGACACGTCATCGCGGTGGGCCAGCGCAGCCAAGAGATGGCGGGTGTAGGACCCGATGCCGCCTCCCGCTGCCACCGAAGACAGCGATTGCGCATCGAGCACAACCGGTGTGGGCGGGATCACTCCCCCGATGGAATGTGGCTGCTCCCGGCATCTGGTCGCAAGGCGCCGGGGTCGGCGACCGCGACACCCCGGGTGTCATCGCCCAGGTTGCCGTAGCCGTACCCATAGCCGTAGCTGAAGGTGCCCTTCGAGTCGCGGAGTTGGAACTTGTTCAGCACGACGCCCAGCAGGCGGGTCTGGTTGCGCGTCAGCAGATCCTTGGCCTTGTTGACGGCGTCGATGGCCGTGTTGCGCGATTCGGTCACCAGCACCGCGCCGGCGGCCATGCGACCGATCACCAGGGTGTCGGCCACCGGGAGGATGGGAGGTGTGTCGAGCAGCACCAGGTCGGCTTGGCTGGCCAGACCCTCCAGCAGCTGCGTGGTCCGACCGCTGCCTAGGAGCTCCGTCGGGTTGGCCACCGGACTCCCGGTGCCGAGGAAGTAGAGGCCCCATTCACTCCGGCCCTTCGGCGTGGGTAGGCCGATGTACTGAATCGACTCTTCGAGCGAGCGCCGTCCGAGCAGGACGTCGGACACGCCGTACTCATTGTGGGCCCCGATCAGCTTGTGCGAGTTGGGGTGACGCAGGTCGAGGTCGACCAGGACCACGCGCTTGCCGGACGAGGCGAACGACATGGCCAGGTTGGCGCAGATGACCGTCTTGCCCTCGTTCGGGTTGGGGCTGGTGAAGATGACGGTCGGCCGCTCCAGATCCAAGAGGGCCACGCTCAAGTTCGAGCGCAGGATGCGCAAGGCCTCGTCAAAGGTGTTGCGCTCGTCTTTTTGCGAAGGGCCCCCCACGCCGCCGAACCTAGCCACGTCCGCCTCCGCTCCTGGGCCGTTGCAGGCCGGCGTTGGGGCTGGAATCGAGCCGCAGGGATTCGAAGCGGGGAATGATGCCGAGCACGGGCAGGCCCACTCGTCGTTCCAACTCGTCGGGGCTCTTGATCGTGATGTCCAGGTAGTCGAGCAGGAGGATGAGGAAGATCGAAAGGATCAGGCCGAAGAGGGCACCAAGGATCAGGTGCTTCGAGGTCTGCGACGAGCTGGGGATGGCCACGGTGGCCGGCTGGTACACGTGGGCGGGCACATTGGGGATGGCCGCGCTGCTCGCCGTCGGATTCTTCTGGTAGGCGGCGATCTGCGCCACGAAGGCCCGAGCCACGCCATTGGTCAGCCGCACTGCATCGCTGGGAACGGAGTCGGTGACCGACACATTGATCAGATAGGTGTTGAGGACCACGGTGGCGGTGGTGGCCGCTGCCACTTCGCCCGAGAATCTCTTGATGTGGGTGGCCCGGACAGCCCTCTGGGCGATGACGGGGGCGGGGATCATCTGCGAGAACGTGTTGGCCACCTCGTTCAGAGCAGGCTCCTCGTACAGGGCTTGGGGACTGGTGACGTCGGTCTGGCCTACGTAGATGGTGGCCGTGCCCGTGTAGACGGGATTGTGCGACGTGGTGACGTAGCCTACCGCCGCGCCGGCGATCACGGCGAGGATGACGATGAAGAGGCGTTGTTGAATCAGGCGTAGGTAACGGCGAAGTTCCATGGCTTCTCAGCGGGTCACCGTACACCGGCCCACGCCGGATACGAGGACGCCGAGCTTGTCTTTTCCCTGATCGATCCCGGTTCGACGACCGAAAGTGCCAATCCGGCCCCGGCCCACAGCGTCCAGGGCACCGGGAAGGTCAAGAAGACATGGTGGTACTGGCCGGCGATCACGATGGCCAGAAATCCGAAGCCGGCGATGGCCGCGAATTCGTCCCCCAAACCACCTCTTCGCTTGAACTCCCACAGGATGAACCCCATCATGAACAGCCACGGCAGGAGGGCTTGCAGGCCTAGCTCGTCGGCCACCTGCGTGATCAGATTGTCGCTCACGTCGCCGTCGTTAATGAGCGACGAGAGGCCGGCGAACCGATTGGCCACCCCTGGCTGCTGGCCGAGACCGAGCCCGAGTGGGACGTAGTAAATGATGCCGAGACCATCCTCAATCTCGAAGATGTGTCCTTGGGACGATTGGTTGGCGGACGCGTTCCCGATGTATCTCGAACCACTCAACGACGGCACGACCAGCACGGCGGCCACCAGGAGGGCACCGATGAGTCGCAAGCGGCCTTCGACGGGCGAACGTGCGGTGGGCAGGGCGATGAGCACAAGGATGATGGCGGCGGCAATGCCGTTGGATCGCGACTGGGTGAAGTAGAGACAGGCCATGCTGGCGGCCAGCACGATGTAGTTGAACGGTGATCGCCTGTTCTGGGCGATACGCACCGCGGCCACCGCCACCACAATGTCGAGATAATCGCCGAAGTCGTACGGGCTGAGGAAGATCGACGTGATGTGCAGGGGATTCAAAGTGGTGACGTAGACGAGATTGCGGGCCGCCACCGTTGGATCCAGGCCCAGGACGTTGGTCTGGTACGTGGCCACGTGGGCTGTGTTGATGACGAAATTGGCGAACGAGGCGGGAGCGATCCGCTGGTACAGGCCCACGGCGGCGGCGAAGGCACCCATGCCGAGCACCACTTGGAGGAAGCGGTCTTTGACGCGGGGTGAAATCGGCGCGTGGCGGGCCCCGAAGAAGATCAGGACGTAGCCGACGTCACTGCGGTAGGCCAGGAAGCGGGGGCTCCATTGGTTGGGGGCGTAGATCGAGAAGAGATGGGGAACGATGAGGTAGATCGTCACCACGCCCACATAGAGCAGCAACGCGATGTCGATGCGGTCGAGTTTCTTCCCGGTATCTCGGATATGGCGCAATCCGGCCACGAGGATGACGCCGGCCAACAGTTCCTTGTAAGCCGAGAGCGGATGGAGGAATCCTGCTGGCACATGAAGCCCATAGAGAAGGCCGAAGACGATCGACTCCAGGGGCAGGATGATGACCAGCGCAATCAGCGCCCCGCCCGGTCGGTTGACCAGGAAGGCGAAGAGGAGCAGCGCGACGCACACCCCCATGAGGTCGATCGCCCGTTTCTGGGTCAGGGCCAGGCCCAGAAATGCCACGACCAGTGGCAGGCACCACATCCATTTCTGCGACCGTGGCTTGTCTCTGTAGGGGGTACGGGCCTTGAGCAGCCGGTTCACCATGGGTCAGACCACCAGGACCTGATGGCTCACGGCACCGTGGATCTGCGCCGCGCTGCGGGCCGCATCGACGGCGATGTTCTCGGCCATCAGTCGCCAGGGATCCGGTTGATCGGCTCGGGGGCGACGCCACCACAGGTAGGGCGCGGCGAGCAGGAGGGCGGGCCGGTAGCGAGCCAGTCCGACGACCAGGCCCACGACGGCCAGCACGAAGCCGAAGTCGACCCGCCGGTAGGCCCAGGGACGCCAGAAGGCCTCGTTCCGGAACCCCGGAAAGCGGCCGGCCAGCTGCACCATGTTGTGTTCGAGCAGGCCGTTGCGAAAGTGCCAGCGCCAGCCGCGGGCCTGCACGGCGTGCACCACGACGGCATCGGCCGAGAAACTCCGGCCCCAGCCTGCCTCGACGACACTCCAACCCAGCGCCGAGTCCTCGCCCCACCAGCCGATGCTCTCGTCGAAACCACCGCCGTCGACCAGCGCGGCGTGACGGTAGAAGATGTTGCACGCTTCGAAGTAGGGCGTGGGCGCTTCAATGATCTGGCAGTGGTACCAGGTCCCCATGGCGGCCAGGTCGATGCCGCTCGGTGTGCGGACCCGGCCCTGCATGACGCCGATGGTGGGGTCGGCCGCCATGGCGGCCAGCCCGCTGGCCAGCCAGTCGGATTCCGGTAGGCAATCGTCATCGAGGAACACCACGATCGGAGCGTCCGCGGCCATCCAGCCCAGATTGCGGGCGGGCGCCGGTCCGTGGTTCGAGTCCGTCTGCAGCACACGCATGGTGAACGGAACGGTGGCCGCCAGCGTGATCAGGGTCTCGAACGTGTCGTCCTCGGAGCAGTTGTCGACGGCGATGACTTCAAAGCGCGCAGGCGACAACGTCTGGTTGTGCAGGGCGGCGACAACGCCCGCCAGGAGATTCGGTCGCTTGTAGGTCGGAATGACGACGGAGATGTCCGGACGGTCCGCAGGGGACCCGTCGTGACCCGCTCGATGAGCGCCGTCGCTCACCGGTCCGTAGGCCCTGGGCAGGGGAAAGTCGCGGGCACGGGCGTGTAGCGTAGCCGTGCCCCACCTTCGGATAGACCCACGCACACATGGCCCGGATCCTGACATTGACCAACTGGTATCCGCCGCATCATTTCGGGGGATACGAAGTTCTCTGTGCGGACGTCATGACCCGGCTGGGGCAGCGCGGCCACGACATTGAGGTGCTGTGCAGCAATCAGCTGCTCCCCGACGTCACGGATGAGACCTCGCCCTTTCCGGTCCATCGGGAGCTGGCCATGTACTGGCGTGACGGGGCGCCCTGGACGCCGACATTCAGCGAGCAGCTGGCCATGGAACGCTCGAATCAACAGACACTGGCGGCGGCGCTGGATCGGTTCAACCCCGATGTCATCTCGGTCTGGGCCATGGGCGCTCTCTCGCTCAGCCTGCTCAGCACGCTGAGCCGCCGCCAGATTCCCCTTGTCTATGCCATCTGCGACGAGTGGCTCATATACGGCGTGGCGCTCGACCCGTGGAGCCGTCGCTGGCAGAACAACCCGGTGACCAGAGGCATGGGCCGGCTGATGGAGCGCCGTCTCGGTGTGCCAACGGTCCCGATTGACCTGGGGGCGACCGGGTTCTTCTGCTTTCTCTCCGATTTCACCCGGCGAGCGTCACGGACGGCGTCACCCTGGAACTTCCCGCACCAGACGGTGGTCTACCCGGGCATTGATCGCTCCCTGTTCCCGCCCTCTCACCAAGCTGATGCATGGAACGGGAAGCTTCTCTACACGGGTCGGCTGGATCAGCGAAAGGGCACCGACACCGTGCTGCGGGCCCTGGCCCAACTGCCCGAGACGACCGTCTCGTTTCTGGGGCGCGGTGAAGCGACGGAGCAGGCCAGGCTCGAACGGCTGGCGGCGGAATTGGGAGTGACCAGTCGGATCCATTTTGAAGCCATACCGCGCACGGCGCTTCCCCACGCCTACGCCACCCATGACTGCCTTCTCTTCCCGAGCGAATGGCCCGAACCGTTTGGTCTCGTCCCGTTGGAAGCCATGGCCACCGGAACGCCTGTAGTGGCTACCGGAACCGGAGGCTCGGGCGAGTACCTGCGCGACGGCCAGAACTGCCTCCTCTTTCCTCCCGGCGATGACGGCGTACTGGCCCGGGTCATCATGCGACTGGCCAACGACACGGAGCTGCGCCGTTCCTTGCGCCAACACGGAAGGCAGACGGCCGAACACTTCGACATCGCATCTACCGTGGATGCCTATGAAAAATGCCATCTGGCGGCGGCGCAAGGTCGGGTGGCCCAAGCCGACAGCACCAGTGCGGATGATGTCCAACTGACCGCGCAGGTGACTTCCGAGATTCCACATGCCGTATTGACCATTGGGCCAGGTCAACCCATCGAGGCACCAGGCGGTGCCGTGGTCATCGAGGACCTGGCCCAGCTGCCGTTTCCGGATGGCGAATTTGCCGAAGTGCACATGAGCGATGGCATAGGGGGACTGCTGGACGACCCCGCCCACATCCGCGAGATCCGCCGAGTGAGCAAAATGGGGGGCACGCTCACGGCGGACCTCCCCAATCGATACGACGTCGGGCGCCTGAAGGCGCAGGCCGGTGATCGATGGCGCGGCCGGTCCTCGCCATCGCCAAAGGGAAGTACATGGTCTGAGGTGGACGCTCTGTTGGCGCCATCGTTCCGCATTGAGACTCGTGGCCCGATTGGCTGGACGGCGACGGCGGCTGGCCGTGCCTGCACTCGTGTACTGATCGGTCCTCTGCGCTCGTTGAGCAAGGGCATCCGGATCACGGCGCGGGCGCAATGAGGCGGGTCCGCATCGGCATCGTCTCCTGGAATACGGCGGACCTGCTCGACCGCTGCCTCACGGCCATCGCGGCGTCGGCCGAGGGCCTGGCCTTCGACGTGGTGGTGGTGGACAACGCTTCGCATGACCGCAGCGTGCAGGTGGCTCAACAGCACGCTGGAATCACGGTGATCGCCAACAAGGAGAACATCGGGTACGCCCGGGCCATGAACCAGGCACTCCTTTACCAGGCCCGGGGCGACACCCAGAAGCCCGAAGTGTTCATTGCTTTGAATCCGGACACGGTGCCGACGCCGGGCTCTCTGGCGCTACTGGTCACCCGCATGTGGGCGGAGCCAACCGTCGGACTGGTCGTGCCCCGCCTGGTCAACCCCAACGGAAGCCTCCAACATTCGGTCTACCGATTCCCTTCCCCATTGATCACCGTCATCATCTGCGCCGTGCCACTGCGATTCCAGCGGGGGCGTCTGGCGGAGAAGTGGTGGCTCGAAGGGCGGGTGCCGCACATCAAGAGTTGTGACATCGATTGGGCCATTGGAGCTGTCCACGTGATCAGGGTTGACGCGCTCTCGGGCGAGTTGCCGTACTGCGAGCGTTGGTTCATGTACGTCGAAGATATGGATCTGTGCTGGCGGCTCCGTGAAAAGGGATGGCGCTGCCGGCTCGAGGCCGAGGCGCGGGTGATGCACGTCGGTAATGCGGCGGGTGCACAGGCATGGGGCGCCACTCGCACGGCGCGCTGGTGGGAGGCCACGTACGACTGGGTCCGCTTCCGTCGTGGCGTGGGGGCGCTCCGTCGCTATGCCACCGTGAATACGGTGGGCGTGTCACTCCTGCTCAACCTCTCCCGGTTGCGGCGCCGGGTATTGGGGAAGCGGGCCGGCGCCGTCAATGCCTCCCGCATCAACGACCTGGCTCAGATCCTGCCCCACCATGTGACAGCGATGCATGAGCCCGAGACGGCCTTCAACGCGGATACTTAGAGCACAAGGCGCTTGTGACGGACGCTGCCTTCAAGCAGCGAGGCCAGCGACACCCCGTCCGACAGCGCCAATTGCGCCAGTCGAAACAGAGCCAGTGATTGTTCGCCCCGGGCCCGGTAGAGCGCATCGGACCAGCGGTGACGCACCCAGGGCAGAAGACCCAGAGCCAGCCATGGACGTCGCAGGACGAGCGCGGCCACGACGGCAACGATGGCCACGTCGAACAGGGCACTCTCCTTGGAAAGAAAATGACGGTGCCAGAACCACGAAGCGACGAGTGGACTCCGGTTGCCCAGGCCGGGGAAGCCGACCAGATTGCGTTGTCCATTGAGCCAATCGCCGAATGTGGCAGGGACGATGCGGTGGTAGACGAGCGACTCCTCGGCGAACGTCGTGTGGCCCCCGGCCTCATGGACCCGCCAGGCCAGAAGCGCATCTTCGCCAAAGGCCCGGCCCGACACTTGGGCCGTCAAGGCGTCGGTCTCGTCGAATCCACCCACATCACGGAAGGCCGAGACCCGATACGCCACATTGCAGGTCTCGAAGAAGGGTGTGGGGGTGGTGATCCACTTGGTGTGATCCCACGGTCCACCGCCGTCCCGTTCGATGGGGTTGGCCTGGACCTGACCCTGCACCACGTCATTGCCGGACTCGAGTGCGGCGAGCATGGCGGCCAGCCAGCCCGACGTGGGGAGGCAGTCGTCATCGGTGATGGCGGCCATCGGGGCCCGGACGATGGTGAAGCCGTGGTTGCGTCCGCCGCCCGGCCCGCGGTTCTCCGGCAATGTGGTTACGGCCATGCGGGCGGGCGAACGTTCCGCCAGTTGTTGGAGGAGCGGCCACGTCGTATCGAGGGATCCGTTGTCAACGATGACCACCTCGTACTGGTCATGCGGCAGCGACTGTGCAGAAAGCGAGTCGACCAGCGCTTCGAGGAACTCAGGCCGTCCGAAGGTGGACACCACGGCGGCAATGCGCGGCGTGGGGCCGCCATTCCAGGTGGGGGAGTAGGCGACTGTCGTCTCTGGGCTGGCGATGACCCGGCTCACGACGAGTCACGGTACCAGTGCCCCCTAAAGGACGAGGACGTGGAACTGCAGCGACGCCCGCAGATGGGCCGCTACCCGCACGGCGTCGACGGCGGGTACCTGCAGGCAGAGGCGGAAGAAGTTCAGGTTGCGCACTGACGGCCGACGCCACCACAGATAGGGCAGCGCCAGGAGCAGTGCAGGTCGGAACCGGAGCCCCACGAGGAGGCCGAACAAGGCCGCCAGCAATGCCGGATCCTCGCGCCGGTAGGCCCAGGGCCGCCAAAAGGCGGACTGCCGGAAGCCGGGATGCTTGGCCGCGCAGTGCACGATGCGCGACTCCAGCAGGCCCATGGCGATGTGCCAGGCGAACCCACGCTGCTCAATAGGGTGCTCGACGCTGGCTTCGGCGCAGTAGCCCTGCCGGAATCCGGCCTCCAGGACACGCCAGCCGGCGGCGCAATCCTCTCCGTGGTAGCCGATCTCTTCGTCAAACCCACCCGTGACCTCAAGAGAAGCGCGGCGGTAGAAAATATTGGCCCCTTCGAAGTACGGGGTCGGTCCATCTATCTGGCGCCACACGAACCAGTCCGTCAGCCGATCCACGCTGGACCCTTCGGGTATGTGCGTGCGGCCTTGGATGACGCCGGTCTGGGGCTGCTCCTGGAACGCTTCCAATCCCGCCTGCAGCCAGCGGCGCGAGGGGATGCAGTCGTCGTCGAGGAACGCGATGAGTGGCGCCGTCGAACTCTGCCACCCGATGTTCCGAGCGACGGCCGGACCGCTGTTGACCGGTGTCTGGAGGACGGTCAATGCATAAGGGAGTGAGGTCACTTCTTCCCGCGCCAGTTCGAAGGTGTCGTCCCGAGAACAGTCGTCCACCACGATCACTTCGAAACGCCCCGTGGAAAGAGATTGGCGGCCGAGCGACGTCAGGAGTGGCAGCAGCTTCTCGGATCGTTGGAAGGTAGGCACCACCACGGCGATCTCGGGATTCATGGCGTCCCGGCGTAGAGCCGTTCGAGCAGCGGGCCCATCGATTCATCCCAATCGAACTGGCGGGCGAAATTGCGGCAGTTCTCGGCGGTGGCGGGATCCTGGGCTAGACGAAAGCCCTCCTCGAGCGCACCGGCCAACGATTTCGCGTCATGGGGCACGCTGATGGCGCCCGTCTCGGGCGTGACCAGCTGGGGCGGTGCGCCGTCGTCGGCCACCACGATCGGCGTGCCGGACGCCAGTGTCTCAATGAGGACCATGCCGAAGGAGTCCCCCACGGAGGGCAGGGCCGATACCCATGCCGTGGCGTAGCGAGCGGAAAGGCCGCCCGGGTCCCCGATGGGCAGCAGAGTGACCTGCTCCCTGACCCGGGTAGTGGCGTGGGACAGCATGGCCTCGACATCGCCGGGGCCGCTCAGCCAGAGCTGGAGGTCGGGCCGGTCATCCATGAGGAGGTCAGCCGCGTCGAGCAACACGCCCAACCCCTTGCGGGGTTCGCTCAACGCGCCAGAAAAGAGGATGGTGGGCCGAGTTTCGCGTGACGCGGCGGGAGCGAACTCGCTGAGGCGCACCCCACCTGGAATGAGGTCACCTGTGCGACCCCACTCGCGTTTGAGGACATCGAGGGTGTAGTTGGACATGCAGCCGTAGACGTCGACTTCATGCACCAGGCGCCCCCGGACCTTGCCGTCGGGAATGGTGTCCCAGAACCATTTGTAGGGATTGCCCAGTTCCTCATAGACGGCCCGATGGCCGGCGATGCGCCTGGTCCGCACCACGGCCAGGGCGTCGTAGGCCATCATCGAATGCACGGCATCGAAGCGTCCAAGCAAAAGCCGGGGCACGATCCTCGTCCCGAACCATCGCTCATGCCTTCCGGCATCCTTGAAGATGCGCCGGAACTTCACTGTGGTCACGCCGTCTTCCACTGTGGTTCCCGCCGCGTCTCCGGCGGTGAGGATGGTGACCTGGTGGCCTCGCGCCGCCATACAGCGGGCGGTCTCGACAATGATGCGCTCGGCTCCCCGGCGTACCTCTGGCCATGAGTAGGGATGCGTCACGGCGAGCTTCACGGCGCAGTACGTTACCTGCGCCCCTGGAGACCCTGTTCTCGTCTTGGGTGTGATTTGGACTAAGCAGGTTCCGTGCAGGGCGAGGCATCCACGTGAGCAAGCTGTCCGGCCGGCGAGTTCTCGTCACGGGAGGCACCGGCTTTCTGGGCTCGTACGTGGTCAAACGGTTGGTGGCCGAAGGATCGAAGGTCACGGCAGTCAGCTCCTCGGTGTCGGCTGCGTCGCCCAAACGTCTGACCGAGGTGAGGGACAGCATCGATTTGGTGGAGGCCAACCTGCGAGATGCGTCCTCGCTGGCCCATGTGGTGGCCAACGTCCAGCCAGAACTGGTCATCCATCAAGCGGCGTTCACCCACGTCGGGAAGTCGTTCTCCCGAATTGACGAGAATGTGCAGACCAACATTCAGGGGACGGTCAATCTTCTCCTGGCTCTTAACGGAAACTTCGAGCGTTTCGTGTATGTGGGAAGTGGCGACGTGTACGGCGACGCTCCCGTCCCATTTCGAGAAGACGGACCGGTACGGCCGGCCAGCCCGTACGCGGTGTCCAAGTACGCGGCAGAGCAATTCTGCCGAATGTTCCATCAGGCCTACGGCTGGCCCATCACCTGCCTGCGTCCGTTCAACGTCTACGGCCCGAGCCAGAGTCCCGACCGGATCATCCCCGAGCTCATCATTTCCGCCCTGAGCGGGCGTGATCTCAAGATGACCGAGGGTCGGCAGACCCGTGAGTTCATGTTCGTCGAAGACGTGGCTGAGGTCTTCGTGCGGGCACTCACCCAACCCGGCATTGATGGTGAAGTGATCAACGTCAGCCGGGGCGAAGAAGTGTCCATCAGGGAATTGGCGGTCACCGTTCTCGAGCTGATGGGAAATCCGGTGCAGGGCCTTTTCGGGGCACTGGACAACCGGCCCAATGAAATCTGGCGCATGTTCGGCGACCCCACCAAGGCCAGAGAACTCCTTGGTTGGACCCCGACGACGTCGCTCACCGATGGGCTGACCCGCACCATTGCCTGGTACCGGGACCAGCCCTCGCAGTAGCGAGGAGATGTGCCTACTTCCAGACCTGCCAGGGGGCCTGGCCCGATTCCCACAGGTCGTCGAGGAGGGTGCGTTCCCGGGGCGTGTCGACGCATTGCCAGAACCCGTGATGCTCGAAGGCCGCCAGTTGCCCATCTGACGCCAACCCGTTGAGGGGCTCCCGCTCAAGCATGTAGTCCCCGTCGGCGGGGAAGTAGCGATCAAGCGCTTCACGCTCGAACACCATGAAACCGCCGTTGATGGCACCGGTGCTGGTCTGGGGCTTTTCGGTGAATTCGCGGCACAGACCGTCGCTGTCGACGATCAGCTCACCGAAGCGACTGGGTGGTTGCACCGCAGTGACGGTGGCCAGCTTGCCCTTGGCCCGGTGATAGGCCAGCAGGGCGTCTATGTCGATGGGTCCGACTCCATCCCCGTACGTCACCATGATCGGTCCGGATTTCAGATGCTCCGCCGCCCGCCGCACTCGGGTTCCCGTCAGTGACTCAATACCGGTGTCGACGCAGGTGACCCGCCAACCGTCGTCAGGCTGGCTGTGCAGGAACTCAATGCCGCTGTGCTTTCCGAACTCGATGGTGAAGTCACGGGTGAGCGCCTCATACTGCAAGAAGAATCGGCGGATCTCCTCACCGAGCCATCCCAGAGCCAGGACGAAGTCATTGTGGCCGAAGTGGGCGTAGGTCTTCATGATGTGCCAAAGGATCGGCCGATTGCCGATGGGCACCAGTGGCTTGGGGATCGTCGGGTTGTACTCGCTGATGCGGGTGCCCCGTCCCCCGCACAGAATCACGGTCGGAATCGATTCAGCCATGCTTGAGGGCCCAGTCGTAGTCGATGTGGTTGCTGAAGGGGTCGAGCCGCTCAATCTCGTCGGGCGAGTGGTGCACCGTTGCGCAATTGGCCACCAGTGCCGGCGTCGTCCCCTCGCCCTTGAAGCCGTTCCAGACCTGCGGAGGGATGGTGACGAGCACATAGTTCAGCTCACCCACATGCAACTCCATAAGGTTGCCGCGAGTTGATGATTCAGGTCGGTCGTCGAAGCAGACCAACTTGACCATTCCCATGGGCACGGCATAGTTCAGGGTCATCTCGCGATGGAGGTGCCATGCCTTTATGGCCCCGGGATAGACGGTGGAGAAATAGATCTCTCCGAAGCGCTCGAACACCGGCGTGTCGTCACGGAGCATGTGCAGGACGGCACCACGCTCGTCGGGAATCCGCTGCAGTGGCGTGATGGTGATGCCGTCAATGTGTGTCACGAGACTCCGTACATGGCTCAGTCCGCCGAACGGTGGTGATCCTACGTCAGTGCAGGTCACGGTATGCTCCCCGCCGTGGTCAGGCCCTCGGCAACACTTCGTTCGGGCCCTGATTCTCGGGTTTTCCGCCGTGCGGCCAGTCGCCTTCAGACGACGCTGTGGCCTGAGTCGCGGGCTGCGCTCCACCGACCGGTGGCGCTTGATCCGCCGCCGCCCCGAGCCTTTGCCGACTTCGGCGACGGATCCTGGGTCGTGCCCCCGGCCCGCGTGCTCGGTGCGCCGTATATCGCGGTGGGCGCGAGCGTTGTTCTGATGGAACACAGCGAGCTCTGGGCTGAGCCCATCGGCGGATCTGCGTTGCCAGTGGTGCACATTGGCGACGGAACGAGATTCGCTCGCTTCGCCACCGTGTGGGCCACGGTGGGTGTTCACATCGGGTCCAATGTGTTGACCTCTGACTATGTCGCGATTGCCGACTGCTGGTACCCACCGGGCGATGTTCGGAACAATGCTCCTGGTCTGGCCAGTGCGGCCGTGATTATTGGAGACGGTGCGTATCTCGGGTGCGGATGCTTCATCGGGCCCGGTGTCACCGTTGGCGCTGGTGCGTATGTAGGGGAGGGAGCGGTCGTCTGGGACGACGTCCCGGCCCACTCGGTGGCGCAGGGGAATCCGGCCGTTGCGTGTGAAGAGTCGGCCTAGTGGCGGATACCAACCTTGCCGCCAGGCTCACCACGGTGCGCCGGCGCCTCAGCGACCTTCGGCGGTCCCGGCTGGTGGCGACTCGCACCGTGCACGACGTGACACCACCTCCGCCGGGGGCCTTTGCGGCGTTTGGTCAGGATTCGTGGATCGTGCCACCGGCGCGCGTCGTCTCACCGCACCTCATCTCAATCGGCAACCAGGTAACCGTCTTGGAGCATGCGTGGCTTTCGGTGGTACCGGCGATCGACGGTGTGGTGCCCTCGCTCCGCATCGGTGATCGCTGCTCCATCGGCCGCATGGTGCACATCGCGTGCGTGGGTGAGGTGGTCATAGAGGCTGATGTCCAGACTTCGGATCGGGTGTTCATCGGCGACACCTATCACGACTATGCCGATCCGGACACGCCAATTCTTAATCAGCCAATGGCCGACCCCAAGCCGGTGCACATAGGCCGAGGCGCCTTTCTCGGAATTGGTTCGATCGTGCTGCAGGGCGTCACAATCGGGCCCGGGGCCTATGTGGCCGCCGGAGCTGTGGTCACCCGTGATGTGCCCCCTCACACGCTGGTGGTCGGCAATCCCGGCCGGGCGGTCAAGACCTACGACGAGCACGAGGGGGCGTGGGTGGCGCTATGAGACCGTCGGTCATCGACTTTGCCCGTGACGTTGCGGAGGCCTTTCAGCTGGCGTCACCCCTGGTGGAGATGGGAGCGCGGGCGGCCGAGGGTCAGGAGCACATGAATGACATGCGCCCCATCTTCCAGGCGACCGAGCACATCGGGTGTGACATTCAGCCCGGTATCGGCGTCGACCGCATCGAGGATATTCACCATCTCACTTTCGCTGACGAGTCCGTCGGCACGATCATTGCCCTCGAGACGCTGGAACACGTGGCCGATCCGGTCCGGGCCGTGCAGGAGATGTACCGGGTGCTGCGGCCCGGGGGTGTCCTGGCCATCTCGTCCCTCATGTTCTTCCCGATCCATGCCCACCCTTGGGACTACTGGCGCTTTACGCCCGAAGCATTCGACTTGTTGCTCCAGCCCTTCGAGTCACGGCTGGTGATCGCTCAGGGCTTCGAGTCGTTGCCCGAGGGCATCTTCGGTGTCGGGATTAAGGGTCCCATGGAGAACCTCACCCCGGAACGGCTGCCCCGGACGAATTCGAGGTCACTCACCTGGGGCCAGGGGCTGCCGGTGGACTTCGGACCGATCCGCATGACGGTCAAGCAACTGTGGGGCTACACCATCAAATACTCGGCCGAAGGCGTCAAACGAAAGTTGGCTCGTCTGGTGGGACACGGTACTCATGCTGGTTAGCTGGGCTGCCCCATGATGAGATCGTTGGTTCCTCGGGTCAAGACGCGCCTGTTGCAGTCGACCCAGAAGATGTTAGGGAAGAAGGGCTATCAGATCGTGGGTGGCGATCTCATGCCCCCCGATTACGACGAGGCCACCGTTGCCCTGTACGGCAAGGTGAAGCCGTACACGCTCACGTCGCACGAACGCGTCTTCGCATTGCGCCAAGCGGTGGCGTACGTCGTGAACGCCAAAATCCCCGGCGCCTTCGTCGAGTGCGGCGTCTGGCGGGGCGGGAGCATGCTCGTCATCGCCCACACACTGGTGGAGATGGGCGCCACCGATCGGGATCTCTACCTCTTTGACACCTTCGAATCGATGCCACCCCCGGGCTCTCTCGATATTGATGTCTGGGGCACGCCCGCCGCCGATGTGTACGACGCCGCACTGGCCAGCCCGGTCTATGCCTACATCCCGCAGGATCAGATCCACGCCCTCCTCGTGGCCACCGGCTATCCGGCCGAGCGTTTGCATTTCGTCAAGGGGATGGTGGAGGACACAATTCCCGAGCACGCACCGGTCCAGATCGCGTTGTGCCGGCTCGACACTGACTGGTACGAGTCAACCGCCCATGAGATGGAGCACCTGTATCCCCGGATCACGCCATCGGGTGTACTGCTCATTGACGACTACGGGCACTACATGGGATCCCGCCAAGCTGTCGATGAGTACATGGCCAAGCACCACTTGGCCCTCCTCTTGAATCGCATTGATTTCACCGGTCGCCTCATTGTGGTGCCGGAACACGATCAGGGAACCTGAGCCACCATCACGATCACGACGCCCAGCTTGGCGGCGTCGAGCACCCGTTCCGCGCCGTGCAGGATCCGACGCATCATCTGATTGGGTAGGCGCACCACCTCGTCGCGTTGGGTCCCGGCCACGGTGAGGGCATCCCGATTGAGGAACGGGGCGACGCGGGTGAGGCCGAGATCGTGCAGTGCCTGCACGAGTGTCTGCCGTTGCGGAAACTGAAAGCACGGGGTGGCGATGGCGACAGGCGCGAAGCCCAGGCGTTCCATCGTCCGGGCCAATGTCTGAGGCGAATAGTGCCCGAGGTGCTCATAGGGGCGTAGTCCGTACCATTGTTGGCCATTGCCGTATCGATCAGCGCTGCTCCAGTTGGGCACCTCAATGAAGAGGTGTCCGCCCGGTCTCACCCAGCGAGCGATGGAGGCCAGGAAGCCGGCACCATCCTGTTGATGCTCCAATACATGGGTGGCGGCCACCACGTCGAAGGACCGCTCGGGGAAGTCCGAGTCCTCCAAGAGCGAGTTGCGGACGTCGAGCCCGTAGCGCTCCACGGCAATGGCCACGGCGTCGGGGACCAGGTCAACCCCGCACGCCTCCCAGCCCCGCCGCTTCGCTTCGGCCAGGGTGTGGCCGGGACCACACCCGACATCGAGGATCCGACCGGGGGCCGGGGAGACCTGCTCCAAGATGTCCATACGCCGCGCTGCCACAAAGTCAAGGAATTCATCGAACTCGGGGTGACGAGTGTCGAGACCGAAGGCTCCCTTTTCGCCCGAGAAGTAGCCCTCGACATAGATCTCTTCGGGGTCGGCAAAGGAGGGGGCATAGACCAGATGGCAGTCCCGGCACTTCTTCAGTTCATGTGTCCCCAGCGTGATGACCCGAGCGGACAGGCTGCCGCAGGATGGGCAAGCCATGAGGGGTGTGGCATTCATCTCGGGGACCGAATTTGCCATGGGATCCGCCTCCGATCGGTCATCTGCCGCCTACAGCTGCCGTGAGTGCTTCCATCCAATGGGTGACGCATGTGTCCCACGAGAAGGCCTGGGCCCGGATGGCGCAGGCGTACCCTATTGCCTCTCTCTGGACAGGGTCAACGAGAAGCGGACGCAGACCGTTAGCGATGCCCTCGGGCGTTGGGTCGACCATGACGGCGGCATCGGCACCGACTTCAATGAGCGCCCCGCGCCGGGAGAGGACGGTTGGTGCCCCGCAGGCCATGGCCTCGGCCGCCGGCAGCCCAAAACCCTCCGACAAGCTGGGCAAACAGAAGGCGTCGGCGCTAGCCATGAGCGCTGCAATCTGGTGGTCGTCAATCCCGAACGGAATCTCCACCACGCGATCGGGCGCCGCCGGCAGGTGCTCGAAAACGGCGCGGTGGAGTTCTTCCCAGTCCGGTCGGCCGTGAGCCGGACCCCCCACCATGAGGAGCTGGTGGGGTAGCCCTTCGGCGGCCAGTTGGCCTACGGCTTGGCGGAGCGCTTCCAGGTTCTTGCGAGGATGGACGCTGGCGACAGAGAGGACAAACGGACGGGCGGCATCGGCTCCGTAGCGCACTGCGATCTCGCGCCCATCGGGTAGGCCGGGGTGGAAGACCGCATGGTCGACCCCGTGATGTGCCACGTAGACCTTTTTCGCGGTGATGTCGCTGTCCTCGACAATCTGCTGCTTGGCGGAAGCCGATGGGCAGATCACGGCCGCAGCGGCCCGAGCGGCTTGGCGACTGGGCTCGACGACCACGTCAAGGAAGTGCTGATCGAGGGTCTCCATCGACTCCGGTTCGTTCCACGGGGCTTCGTGCAGCTGCACCACCTGGGGCTGCTGGACGTGGAGCGGCCCCAGGTGGCCATCGAAGAGCCAGACATCGGGGGGACGCATGCCCTGGGAGCGCCGGGACTCACCGACCGGCCGAAGATCGCACCGGTCGGCCAGCCGAGTCAGCACTTCATGCCACATGCGACCTCGACCCGTGGCGGTGGAGCCGGTGAAAAGTCCTTGTGGCACAGCCACGCGGAGCCGTCTGGCCATCAGACTTGTTCGGGGGGCGTGCCGTCCAGAGCCAGGGTCTGATGATTGGTCATGTCATGGTCGGCCATTTCGATGGTGGCCAAGGCATCGCCCAATCCTCCGGTGCCCAAGCGTGGTCCGACATAGAGGCGAGGCCCTTCGGGATCGGTGCCCAGGACGTGGACGCCGCTCGTGTCCAAGACGTCGAGGAGCAAGCGAAAGGTGCCTCCGCCACCGAACCGGGGCCGGAACCTCACCCGCACCTCCGTGGTGTCGCCAGGAACGAAGTCCTTCCATTCTGAACCGAGCGTGGTCTGCATGGAATAGGCCAGCGTGCCGTCTTCGGCCAAAATACGGAAGACCGCTTGCGGGCTTTCGACGGGATGGTCAAATCGGATCGTCCATACCGCTTCGAGGTCGTCGTCATGATCGGCCGCCGCCGTCTCAAGGCCGCCCCGCCGGACACTGCGTTCCACGACGGTGACCGGCATGCCGCTGTGGCCGAAGGTGTCGGCCACGCTGTCCAACGTCAGGAGTTGATGGTGACGGCTGATGGCGCTTTCCGCATCGCCGTCGAATTCCATGCGGCCCTTGCGGAACAGCAACACGCGGGGGCACATGAGCCGAATGGCGTGCATGGAGTGGCTCACCATGATGATGGTCGTGCCGCGCCGCTGTAGTTCGCGCATGCGATCGAAGCACTTCAGCTGAAAGGCCACGTCGCCGACGGCGAGCACCTCGTCCAGCAGGAGAATCTGCGGCTCCACATGCACGGCCACGGAAAAGCCGAGGCGCATGTACATCCCGGATGAATAGAACTTGACGGGTGTGTCGATGAAGTCGCCGATTTCGGAGAATTCGACGATCTCGTCGAAGCGCCGGTTGACCTCGTCACGACTGAGGCCCAGGAGCATTCCGTTCACATGCACGTTCTCACGCCCGGACATTTCCTGGTGGAACCCCACGCCGACGCTCAAGAGGGGCGCCACCCGTCCGGCAATGCGCACCAGGCCCTCCGAAGGCGAGGTGACGCCGGCCAACATCCGCATGAGGGTGCTCTTACCGGCTCCGTTTCGTCCGAGGATGCCGACGGTCTCGCCCGGTTGGACGGCAAAGCTGACATCGCTGAGCGCCAGGAGCTCGTCCTTCACCTTGTGCGAGAAGGGCATGATCGACTTCAGCAGCATGGCCTGGTCCTGCAACTTGAAGTACCGCTTGGTCACGTGAGTGAGTTCGATCGCGGGCTGGCTCATCGATCCATCACAATTTGTCGACGAAGAGCCGGTCGTTGCGCCGATTGGCTTCCAGCCCGACGACCATCAGGATGACCGTGGCGGCACACGAAACGATGAGCGGATGCAGCATGGGGCCGAAGGAACCGGCGGCGGCAAACTGGAACAAGCTGGCGATCCCGGTCATGGGATTGAGGGCGAGCCAGGGGCCCAATCCATGGAGAGCCGACGCCGGATAGACCAGCGGCGTGATGTAGAACCCCACCAGGATGCCGGCCTGGACGATGAACTTCACGTCGCGGAAGTAGACGTGGAGGGCCGAAGTAATAAGCCCGAAGGCCGTAGCGAAGAGCACGACCAGGCCGATGGCCGGCACCAGCAGGACCAGGCGCCAGGAGTAGTGGGCCCCCACGATCGGCATGGCCACCATGAGGAGCACCATGGACGTGAGCAAGCTGAAGAGGTTGCTGATGACCGGAACGAGGACCAGAACCGAACGAGGAAACCACACCTTGTCGGTCAGGCTGGCACCGTCCACGATTGAGGTCGAGCCGGCCTGCGCCGCCGTGCCGAAATAGGCCCACGCCAGAACGCCGGCCAGGACATAGGCCGCGTAGTTGAACGAGGTGTGATTGAAACGCCCGACCCGGCTGAAGATGACGACGAAGACAACGGCCTGCAAGAGGGGGAGGAGCACGGCCCAGAGCACCCCGAACGAGGCTCGTTTGTAACGGGTCTGAAAATCCTTCCGGGCCAGGATGCTGATGACTTCTCGATGGGCCCAAATCTCCCGAATCCATGGACCGAATCTGGTTGGTTCAGGTCGAAGCTCCAGCACCGTGGGGTTGAGAGTCTGAGGTTTCACGTCGGTCACGCGCCCGAAGTTTCGCACAGACTCATGGTGATTCTGTGCCACAGCTGAGAGCCCGCTGGTAGTTCAGACAAAAGCGCACGGTCTCCTCCACGGCCGCCGCCAGCGGGGTGCGAATGGCCACGCCGACCTCACCCAGTCGATGGACGTCGATTTTGTAGGGTTCGACCGCGGGGGTCGAGTCTTGCGGGGCTTCCACCGGAGGACGCGAGCCGGTCAAGTGCTCGTAGGTCTCGGCGATGAGATCGGCCAAGGACCGGACCGTCACCGAAGTGCCTGACGCCAAGTTGAAGAGGCCAGGTTGAAAGTCTTGGACCACACCGACCAGGGTCGAATCCACATCGGAGAGGGCGATGAAGTCTCGCCATTGCGCCCCCGAGGTCCGGAGGCGGAGCGAACCATCGACCGCTCCTTGGCGGCAGAGTTCGTTGGCCACCAGGCTCCAGCGATCCACCTCGGGAAAGACCGGCGCTCCCACACCATTGGTCAGTCGGAAGATGAGTGTCGGAACGCCACTGCTCCGGAAAACGTCCTCGCAGGCCAGGCGGGCCGCCGCATAGGGATGGGCCGGGCGCGCCGGCGTGTCTTCGGTGACCAGCGCGCCGGGGGAGAGTCCAGAGCCATAGACGTGGATGGTGGACAGATAGACGATCCGGCCCACCCCCGACGTTGCGATGCGTTCGGCCGCCGCCACCGTGTCGGCCATGGCCCGTTCGGGCTGCCGGGCGGTTGCCACCTCGTTGGCCCCGGCCAGATGGATGGCCACATCGACGCCCTGGGCCATCTGACGGGCCAGGGCGGGCTCCTCAACGAGGTCGCCCACCACCTGTTCGAGTCCATCGACGGCGCCCCACGCCAGCGGGCGCCGTACCAATGCCCGCACCGAATGGCCGGCCGAAGTGAGACGGAGGGTCAATCGTTGCCCGATGTATCCACCGGCGCCGGTGACCAAGACGGTGGTCACGTCGCCAGTACGGCTCGATACCAGGCGATCGTGAGGGCCAGCCCCTCTTCAAAGGTGTAGCGGGGTTGCCAATTCAGTTCACGCAGCGCCTTGGCCGCCGAAAGGTATTGGTGGGGGATTTCGCCCGACGCCGTGGCCCGGATGTCGGGCTCCAGCGATGTCCCGACCGCCTCCTGCATGAGCGCCACCACGTCGAGCACGGTGAGGGGTCGTTCAGCCGAGAAGTTGAAGGCCTCGCCGGCTAGCTCCGGCCGGGCCGCCATTGCCTCAGCCAGCTGGAGGTAGCTGCTGGCCCCGTCCTCTACGTAGAGATAGTCGCGAGTCAGCGTGCCGTCGGAACGAATGATCGGCCGTTTGCCCTCCAGGAGGAGCCGGATGGTGCCAGGGAAGAGTCGCTCCCAGTTGGTATCCCCGGGACCGTAAAAGTTTCCGCAGCGCGTGATGGTGACGTTGACACCAAAGGTATGGGCGTAGCTGGCCGCCACCATGTCGCCCGCCGCCTTGGAAACGTCGTAGGGGTGCAGCGCAGACAGCGGCATCGCTTCGGTATACGGCAGGACGGGCTGCGTGCCATACGCCTTGTCGCTACTGGCCACCACGGTCTGCGCCACCAGGGGCGACCGCCGTACGGCTTCGAGGACAGACCAGGTGCCGCGAATATTGGAATCGAACGACGACACCGGATTGACATTGGCCACGCCGACCTGCGTCTGCGCCGCCAGATGGAACACGGTATGGATTTCGGCTTCACCCAGCACTCGTTCGATGAATGCTTGGTCCCTGATGTCCCCCTGGACTCGGGTGACCTTCGACCACCAACGCTCATGAATCGGGCCAATCGGTGGTTGGTCCCGGACCACCACCACGACGTCGGCTCCCAGGTCAACCAGCGCGGCCACCAGGTGAGAACCCAGGAAGCCGGTGCCACCGGTCACGCAGACCTTCCGGTACCGCCAGAATTCACCATTCGGTTCCCAGCTCATACCCGGGGCCTCCCCAAGAGCGCCTGATGCAGCACGCCCACTTTGGACGATCCGGTCAAGTAGCGCACGCCGGCGCGGCGGACCACGTTGCGAGGCGTCAGGGGAATCTGTCTGGGATGCTCATTGAATTCGATGACGTACGGCTTGCTCCGCCGTTGGATTTCGAATCCAGCCGAATAGAGCATGCGCTCATGGCCGGCTGCGTTGAAGTTGAACCACTGGCAGTCGGCGCCGGATCCGTTGAGTCGGAAGAGCGGCGTCTTGGGTGCCCGAATGGTCAGCCCCAGTTCGATCTGGTCAGCCGAAAGGAATTCTCCGTGGCACACGCCACGGACGGCCTCCAGGGCACGGAGTGGGTCACGCAGATGCAACAAAAGACTCCCCAGCACCACCACGTCGAAGGTGCCGATGTCGGTGGGGTTGAGGTCGTAAATGCTCAACGGCCGCCAGTCGGCCTTCGAGTTGATGAGTTCGGCGGCCAGCCGAAACCCGGCCCCTTTGGGCGGTCCGCTGAATCCGGGATCACGAGCGAGACCATCGGCCCGGTAGTCGGGTGGCCAATCCCAAAGGAGGTGATCTTCCACATCGATGGCCACCACCTCGGCTGCGCCACGCCTCTCGAGCTCGAACGCCAGATAGCCGTCGAACGTGCCGATATCGAGACAGCGCTTGCCTCGGACATCCGGCCACGGCATGAGGTCCACGATCGGGCGCAGGTCAAACCACCCCGGCGTCGAAACCCCGGGAGCGATGTCGATGGTGTGGTACCAGAACGGGTGTGCCTCAATCCGCTGGCGCAGCGCTTGCGTTTCCAGTGTTCTCTCCGTGCTCTATCGGGCGGTGTGACACTACTGGACCGGATTCTGGCAACCGCCTGAGCTGGTCAAATCCCCTCCGACCGAGCGTATTTGAGGTCTGGCGGGCCGGTGCGCCTGGGGGGAGGGGTGGTGCCGCTTGACTAACATCTCGCGCACGTATGGAACTTTCGAGTCGCACCCACCAGCGACTCATGCCGGCGCGTGCCTACGTTGAAGGCGCGCTGCGGCGCACCGACCACAAGACCCGGTTCCTCATCATCACGTCTGGTCGGGCCGGCAGCGAACTCCTGGTCACGCTGCTCAATTCGCATCCGCAGATCGCCTGCGACGGTGAGTTCCTGATGGAGAAGCTCCGGTGGCCCGAACGGTTCCTCGAAGGTCGGGCCGCACTGGCCTACCGGAACGGCAAGGACGCCTACGGCGTCAAGATGCTGCCGCAGCACATTTTCGACGTGCAGGAATTGAAGGATTCGGCCGAGTGGGCCCGCCACCTGGCCCAACGGGGTTGGCACATCATCCGATTGCGACGGGACAACCGGTTGCACCAGGCCATCTCCATGGTTCGGGCGGCCAAGACCGCCTGGCATTACCGGGCACCTGATGTGGGCACGTTCCAACCCATTGAGGTCGACGTCATGCAGCTCATCGGCACCATGTACGTCATTGAATGGCTCGAGCATCAGATAGACGAACTGCTGGAGGGCACGGAGCACCTGTCCCTCACCTATGAGGACGACCTGGAAACCGAGGAGCATCAGGCTCGTACGGTGGACCGCATCTGCGCCATGCTCCATCTGGAGCCGGCCGCTACCTCGAGCGAATTGGTGCGCGTCCATCCCCGCCAAACCCGCGAGATGATCACCAACTACGACGAGGTGGTGGCCGAACTGCTTCGCAACCGCTTCGCCGGCGAGATTTCGGAATAACCCGACCGCACTAACCTCTTCACGGTGGCCGGCGACGACGTGCGTGTCTCAGTCGTTGTTCCGACCTGCAACCGATCCGATCGCTTGATCCGCCTCCTGCGTGCCTTAGAAGCGCAGGAGATGACGGAGCCCTTTGAGGTTGTCGTGGTGGATGATCATTCCCGAGACGACACACTGCAACGCCTCCAGCTGGAATCCTTCGCGGGGTTCTCGTTGACCGTGCTGGCGTCCGCCACCAACACCGGGCCGGCGGGGGCCCGCAACAAAGGGTGGCGAGCAGCCAGGGGCGAGTGCATCGCATTCGTCGACGACGATTGTGTGCCGGATGCGGGCTGGCTGGCGGCCCTGACCAAGGGCCTGCAAAGCGCCGCCATTGTCATCGGCCGCACCAAACCTCCCGATGACCAACTCCATCGCATCGGGCCGTTCTCGAGCTACCTCGACATCGCGCACGATCAGAGCTTCTCGACGTGCAATATCGCCTACCGGCGAGATGTCCTCGAATCGATGGATGGTTTTGACGAGGCGGCCTTCATCTGGCCCAACGGCGAAGACTCAGATCTGGGCCTACGCGCCACCAAGGCTGGCTTCTCGGATGCGTACGAGCCCGAAGCCTTGGTATGGCACGACGTCGGCGCATCGGAGTTCAAAGCGCACTTCGCCCGCATCAAGCGACTGGACGGGATTGTGGCGCTGGTCGCTCGCCATCCTGAAGCGCGTCAGAATCTCAACGCCGGCATGTTCCTCCGATCCATCGACAAGGCCGTGCTCATCGCCTGGGCCGCCGTCACCTGCCTCCTGTTCCGGCCTCGCCGGGAAACCCGAATCTTGGGCGTGATCGCTGTGCTGCTCTACGTGTGGCAGTTCGATCGGGCCCACTACAAGGCCCGGTCCATTGAAGAGTGGGCCGGGGCCGTGCCGCTCGGCTTCGTGGCAGATAGCTGGGCGGTGCTGGTCATGATGCGGAGCTCAGTCCGCTACCGCATCCTGTTGCTGTAGGAGTCCCAGCCGAACATCACCCTGTCGCCGGGGCGGGTTCCTCCCTGACCCGGGCGAACCGCACCTTGCGGTTGAGAAACGGGAGTTCAACGAGCCGGTATGAGATGGCGGCGATGACGAATGTGCCGGCCAGGTCGAGCACGAAGCGCTCGAAGTGGGGATGGCCGCCGGGGATGCTGATGGTGTCGAGAACGGCGATGACGCTGAGGTGCCACAGGTAGCAGCCATAGGAACGCTTCCCGATCCACTGCAGGGGCCGAATTTCGAGCACGTAGCTGATCCAGCTCTTGGGCCGAAGCAGGAGGTGGACCAGGAGGGTGACGGTGGCCAGGACCGACAGCGTGGTCCATATGAAGACCTGGTGGAACCCCTGGTGACCAGCAAAGAACACCAACGCCCAGCCCGCCACCGCGGCCACCCCAAGAAAATCTCCGTGCTTCTCAATGACGTCCCAATGCTTCCATTCGTCCCGGCACGTCCACATGAGGGCCAGGGCGCTCCCCAAGAGCAGCCCATCAGAATGGGTGACCGTCGAGTATTGGGCCACGATCCAATGACCGGGGAAGAAGAGGTAGATGGCGGCGCGCAAGAGCATCTCGGCCACCGCGGTCAGGATCAAGAACCGTGCGATACGCCGGCGGTCCATTCGGCGCAGGAGCTTGTTCAATACCAGTGGCCACAAGAGGTAGAACTGCTCCTCAATGGCCAGGGTCCAGGTGATGCCGAGCAGGCCCAGCGTCAAGACACTGCCGAACGCGATGTCCCAGTTCCCGACGTAGAGGATGACGTAAGGCAGGCCATGGAGCGTGAGCGGCCGGTACGGCGCCAGCGAGTGGTAGGCCAGAACCAGGATCACCACACCGACGATGACGGCAGCCAGGGCCGGGAAGAGGCGCAGGGCTCGGCGGGCGTAGAACTTGGAGTACGAAATGGCGCCGTAGCGGTCGTGCTCGTTCACGAGCAACCACGTGATGAGGAAGCCCGAGAGCACGAAGAACACGTCGACGGCGGCAAAGCCTCCGGACAGGAACGTCGGATAGTTGGCGTGGAACGCGATGATGACCAGCAATGAGATGGCCCGGACACCGTCGAAGGCAGGCCAGTGCTGCACCCGATTGGCCCGCGGGAGGTCCGTCATGGCCGGGAGCATATGGCGGTGGTCATCGACCGACCAGAGGCTTCAACGCAGTCCCGAGCTCGGTCGAGAACAGATCTGTCCCGGCGTGGTTGAGATGGATGTCGTCCAAAAAGAGGGAATCGCTCCGAATCTGGTCGAAGTAGAGCACCTTGGTGTGCGAATCCTCTCCGATGGCGCCGAGCAGGAATTTGAACTCCTGATAGCTCGCTTGCCCATGAGGCATTCTGTCCACCAGTTGGTTCGTGACGGGCATGTCAACCAGCACCACGGTGATGCCCCGCTTGTGGGCGTACGTGATCAGTTGCTTGACGGCGTCCATGTCCTTTTGGCCAGGTGACCAGTCGGTGACATCGACTCGTGATTGGTTTGAAAAGGCAGCGAACTGGTCGATCGTCTGCCGACCATCTTTGTCAAGGTCGGCGGCTTCGGGGTCGGTAGGAGGTGTGCGCCCGAGTACCGCGCGCGCCACCGTCTCGGGATCGCGCAATTGATCCTTGTGGAACCAGAGGGCGGACTGTTGGCCGAGCCACCGGTTGGCCTTCTGTATCGCATCTTCGGTCCCCATGGCCTGCTTGGCTCCAGCCGAACCGAGGAAGGCGTTGTAGAACGCCGTCCGGCTGGCACCACCCTCGGCCCCCAGGTCGTAGGCGCCGACGCCGAGCACGAGCACGCGCGGATGCAGCTTGGGGATGACAACGCTTTCCGCCCACGCCGTGGTCATCCTGGGTATGGACGAAGCGAGGGCGGCGTCGTAGCTCTTCACACCATGGCCGATCTGCTCATCGATGATCTTGGGGGCGATGCCTACCTCGGGGAGGGATGAGCCGAGGAAGACGACCGGCACGCCCCCCTTCTTCGACAGCGCATCAATCTGCTGAACTTTTCGTTGGGTCTCGTAGCTCTGCCACTGCAGTGGTGCCGGCAGATTCGATCCGATCGCTCTCGTGATGAGTTCGGCCAGCAAAAGGACGACGACAACGCCCAAAATGAGTGTGCGGGCCCGGTGTTTGCCCGTGCGTGGAGTCTCCTTGGGCATCAAAGGAGTCCTTTGAGCATGCGCTATCGTAACCCTCATGGCTGACACCGAGACGGTCGTCATGGGCGCCCTGCGGTCGATGCTGCGACGGAAAAAGGATGGGAGCAAAGCCGTGACCGTGGACGCCGATCTCTACGGCGACTTGGGTCTTGACTCGCTCGACTTGGCGGAGTTTTCCGCCGAACTGGAAGACGAGCTCGGGAGTGATCCCTACAGCGAGGGAATCGTTCCCCGCACCGTCGGAGAAGTGATCGAGTTCTACGGCGAGTAACTGAGTTCATCGGATGATCGAACTCATTCGCGGCGCCAACCCCGATGCACCGGCCGTGCTGTCCGACAGCGGTGTCGTCAGTTACGGCGAACTCACGGAGCGGGCCGAAGCATTGGCCCGCGGCATCCACTCACGTTCGCTCTCGCGCGTCGCCTGTGTCATCACGGATCCGGTCACGCTGATTGCCGTCCTGGCCGCCACCAGTGCAGTCGGCTGCGAGGCGTGCAGCTATCCGCCGCAGCTCCACGATGCCGGCATTGACGAGCTGGCGGCCGCCTTTGGTCATACGGTCGTTTTGACCGACCGGATACTTGACCTGGCCAACGCCAAGGCCATTGCCATTGACGACCTCCCCGAAGAGGGTGGAAACCTGCCGAGGCCAGAAGGGGCGCCGCTCCTCGTGCTGACCACGGGTACTACGGCTCGGCCGAAGGCGGCGAGGCACGACTGGGCCCGCTTGGCTGTGCCGGCCCGGCGGCGGGCCAAAAGCTCCGACGAACGATGGTTGTTGGCCTTCAACCTCAATCAGTTCGCCGGGCTGCAGGTGCTCTTGCATGTCTTGGCCAGCCAGGCCACTCTCGTGGTCCCCGCGTCGATCCAACCGCGCGATGCCCTCAACGCCATGCTGGAGTATCGGGTGACGCACCTGAGCGCCACCCCCACGTTCTGGCGATTCCTGATCGCATTGCTCGACGACGGCGTCTCGCCGGTCCCCGAACTCCAGCAGGCCACCCTGGGTGGTGAGGCCGCATCGGCCCGGCTGCTCAATGAGGTGCGACGCCTCTTCCCTCAGGCCAACGTGTCCCATGTGTACGCCTCCACCGAGGTCGGGAGTGGGGTCTCTGTCGGTGATGGGCAACAGGGTCTGCCTCTCTCGGTACTCGAACGTCCGGCTGATGCCGAGGTCCACTTCCGCATTACCGACGGCCAACTGGAAGCCCGGTCCAGCGTCGGGATGTTGGGCTACTACGGGGACGTGGAGAATGAGGACGGCTGGCGGGCCACCGGCGACCTGGTCGAGGTCCGGGACGATCGCATTGTCTTTGTCGGTCGGGCCAGCGAGACCATCAACGTCGGGGGGGTCAAGGTGCATCCGCTGGCCATTGAAGATGTCGTAGGCACGGTCTATGGGGTCCAGTTGGTCCGGGCTTACGCTCGGGCCAACCCGATCAGTGGCCAGATAGTGGTGGTCGACGTCGTGGCGTCGGCCGACAGCGACAAGGAAGCGGTAGAAGACGCCATCCGCTCGGCCTGCGAGATCCTGGCTCCGGCCGCGCAACCCAGGCGGGTCCGCTTCGTCAGCGAACTTGATCTCCGTGAGCACAAGATCGCCCGGACATGACCACTGACGAACACGCGGGAGCCCGGGTCGTCCTCGTCACGGGGGGCAGCCGCGGCGTGGGGGAAGCACTGGTGCAGGCCTTTCTCGACGCCGGAGATCGAGTGGCGACCTGTAGCCGGGCCGCCAGCCCCCAAACCGAGGCCTGGGCCGCCACATACGGCGACCGTTTCCATTTTCAGGTAGCTGATTTGGCCGACCGTGCCGCCTGCTCGACCATGGTGCACGGCGTTGTCGATCGCTTCGGACGGGTAGATGTCCTCGTCAACAACGCGGGCGTCGCCCGGGACGGGGTCCTCGGCTTGTTCTCCGATGACGATGTTGATGACGTGGTTGACATCAACCTCAAGGGCACCTTTGCCGTGACCAAGCTCGTCGTGCGCCAGATGTTGAAGGCCGGCCCAGGCCGGATCATCAACATCTCCTCCATCGTCGGCCTTTCCGGTTACCGGGGCCTGGCGGTGTACGGCGCCACCAAGGCCGCGCTGGACGGATTCACTCGGGCCCTAGCCCGTGAGCTCGGCGGCCGTGGCATCACGGTCAACTCGGTGGCGCCTGGCTACCTACGCACCGAGATGAGCCACGGGCTGGACGAGAGCCAGTTGCAGCAGATTGCGCGCCGCACTCCATTGGGACGCCTGGGCGAACCGTCCGACGTGGCCGCCGCGGTGTTGTTCCTGGCTTCGGATGCGGCCGCCTTCATCACCGGCCACGTCCTGGTGGTCGACGGGGGAGTGACCGTCTGAGCTAGGGCTGTCGACCGGCGACGAGCCCGTATCCGAGCGTGCCGTCGTCCCAGAATCCTTCGAGGATGCGGGAAGCCTGAACGAACTCCTGGAGCCCTTCTGAGCCCAGCAGCGGGATGACCTCCCTCTCATGGGTCTGGGCGTTTTGACGCCACCGGTCGAAGGTTGGCCGGGTGGCTGCGGTCAGGTCACTCTTGACATCGACGATCAGTCCGGCCTGTTCGAACAGCTGGACGTAGGAGTCGAGCGGCTCCATGCGGGCTTCGCCGAAGACATCGCGCAACAGTCCGAAAGAGTGACGGAGGCGCCTGACTTCAGCGAACGGCAGTGCTCGTTGCCGGGTGATGTCGCACAGTCCCATGCGGCCGCCGGGGCGAAGCACGCGGGCGCATTCAGCGATCAAGCGTTCCCGGTCCGGCATGAGATGGGAGGACTCGAGCACCCAGACGCGATCGAAGGACTGGTCGGGCAACCCGTTGTCCATGCCGTCCCGGAGTTCGAAGGTCACAAGGTCGCTGACACCAGCCGCTGCCGCTCGAGCGACCGCGGCCTCCATGCCGGTTGCGCTCGTGGTGATGCCGGTGACGGTCGCTCCGTGCGACGCCAACAGAACGGCGGGAGCACCGGTACCGCAGCCCACATCGAGGATCGATTGGCCGGGCTCGACGCACACTGCCGCGAGGAGTAAGTCCGTCAGCCGTCGCGTGGCCGCGGGAAGGTCTTCATCGCCGGTGTCGAAGACCCCGTAGTGCAGCTCCTCGCCGAGAAGCCACCGCCAGGCCAGAGTTACCCGGTCGTAGTGACTCGCCGGGTCAACCGCGATATCGGACACTGCCCTCCACGAGTCAAAGGTTGTGAAGCATCCGATGTTACTCTCTGCGCGATTGATGGAGCCGGTGAGCGGGATGGGACAGTGACGTCCCCAGTCGAGGATCGCGGGCAGGAGGGCCGCCGGCTATGACATTCAATTCGTTGCAGTTCGCGGGCTTCTTCGTCGTCGTGCTGCTGATCTACTACCGACTGCAATTGAAGGGGCAGAACCTCCTCATTGTGGTGGCCGGGGTGCTCTTTTACGGGGCCTTCGACTGGCGCTTCCCCGTGATTCTGGCTGCGTCCACCGTCGTTGACTACACGGTGGGACGTGGCCTCCAGCGCACCGAAGGATCAGGGAAACGCAAAGCGCTTCTGGCCACCAGCCTGGTGGCCCAGTTGGGCCTGCTGGCCTACTTCAAGTACTTCGACTTCTTCACGTCCAGCGTGTCGGGGGTGCTCCATCGAGTCGGCCTTCATGGCGACTTCGTCACGCTCAACATCATCTTGCCGATCGGCATCAGCTTTTACACGTTCCAGACACTGGGCTACGTGATCACCGTGTACCGGCGGGGCATCCCGGCCGAGAAGAATTTCCTGACCTTCGCCACCTTCGTCTCGTGGTTCCCGGTCCTGCTGGCCGGACCCATCGGGCGGGCACCGGCCATGTTGCCGCAGTTCCGGCGTCGACGCGAGGTGCCCTCCCGTTCGACGGTTGAATCCGCTCTGTTGCTCATCCTGTTCGGGCTGGTGAAGAAGGTCGTAGTGGCTGACGCCTTGGCCTCCTACGTCAACACGGTCTACGCCAACCCGGGCATGTACGGATGGGAGTCGTTGGGCTTCGCCTCGGTCGCTTTTGCGCTCCAGGTCTACGGCGATTTTTCCGGCTACAGCGACATGGCGCGCGGCCTTTCGAGGCTGCTCGGCGTCGAGGTGGCGCGCAACTTCGAGCAACCGTTCCTGAGCCGGGACATCAGGGAGTTTTGGACCCGCTGGCACACGTCAATGGCGTCGTGGTTTGTGGACTTCGTCGGCGGACCCCTGGGGGGAGCCGGGCGGGGGCGTTGGCGGGCGGCGCTCAACGTCATGATCATCATGGCGCTCATTGGCCTGTGGCACGGGCCGGCCTGGCATTTCGTGCTCTGGGGCGTGTTCAACGGTGTTCTTATCGTCGTGTGGCGCCTGTTCGGACCGCCGGGGCGAAACCATCACCCGATGAAGCTGCGCTGGCGCGAGACCCCGGGGATTGTCCTCACCTTCGTCCTGTTCTGCATCGGGGCCGTGCTATTCCGAGCAACGACCATTCACGAAGCACTGGTGATCTTCCATCGAACGCTTTTCTTGCGTGGGGGCGCGTGGGCCGGTCCTTCCGCTGGGCTGGTCCCCCTTATTCTCGCCCTGGTCGTGGTGCTTGATCTGATCGACCGGCGGGCGCGCATTCGAACCATCGAGACCGTGCGGGTCCGGGCTCGCCTGGGAGCTGAAGCGTCCCCGCCCGAGGCGGCCTATGAGTCGCTGATCGTCGGTATGCCGGCCCTACCAGCGGGAATGCTTCTGGGGGCCCTGGTGGCGGCGGTCGTGGTATTCAGTGGTGGCGCGCCGGTGCCGTTCATCTACTTCCACTTCTAGGAACGGGACTGGGCCTTCGGGCGAGGCTGAAGCGGAGCCAGGCACTCCTAAGATCCGACTTCGAATCATCCGTCGGCGAGAACCGTGGCGTCATCAAGAAGAGGTGGCGTCATCAGGAAGAGGAAGAAAGCACATGCCGTCATGGCGCAAGAAGTGGCACGGGTACAGCATCGAATTTCGCTACCCGGAACGGACACGCAACCAACCCGGCGAACTCGCTCACGAGCTCGCCACCACACCGACCAGGCAGCCACCGCTCGTGCGCGAGCCACAACGTGCCCTGGATTTCTTGCGTGCTCCTGCGCTGCAGGGCGACGGCAAGAGCCCCAATCCGGTGACGCAGGAGTACCTGGCCGATGCGCAACGCACGCGGGCCAGTGCGAGCACCTTGACCGAACGGGTGGCGTCAATCCCCTGGTATCACACCATCGATCTGGGCCATGGCGTGGTCACTCCCGGTAATCACGACCACCGGTCGTTCGTGAGCAAAATCGGGATTCCGGACAACTTGGAGGGCAAGCGCGTCCTTGACGTCGCGACGTTTGACGGATTCTGGGCGTTCGAGTTCGAACGACGTGGGGCCAGCGTGGTGGCCATCGATCTCCCGAGCACGGCCCATCTCGACCTGGTGCGTGGAGCGCGAGAGATCGTCGAAGCTGAACACCTGGACACACCGCACGGCGAAGCATTCAGCATCGCCCACGATGCTCTCGATTCGAAGGTCAGTTGGCTTCCGTCCAGCGTGTACGACCTCGATCCGGCCGTGCACGGGACCTTCGATCTGGTCTTCGTGGGCGACGTCCTCCTCCACTTGCGCAATCCACTCGATGCCCTGCGACGGATCCGCAGTGTGACGACGGGAGACCTCATCGTGGTCGATCGATTCGACCCGTCGATCTCAGGCTCGGGCGAGCGCCTCCTGCGCTACGAAGGTGGCTGGCACAGCATGGAATGGTGGGCTCCCTCTCTCGAGACCCTCGAACAATGGGTGGTCGACGCCGGCTTCTCCGCCCCCCGGATGCAGGCCGCCTACCGGGTGCGTGGCGTCGACCGCTCGCAATCGGGCTGGCATCGAGCCATTCTGCACAGCCGGGCCGCCTGAGGCTGATGGCCGGATCACCAGACGCCCAGGACCTGGCTGCCCGGGTCGCCGCCTTGGACTGGTACCACTCCTTCGATCTTCCCGGGGGCGTGGCGACGCCGGGGCTCTTCAATCACCGCGACGTGGTCAAGAAGCTGCCCCTTCCGGTCTCGCTGGCCGGGAAGCGGTGCTTGGACGTGGCCTCGTCCGACGGCTTTTGGGCCTTCGAGATGGCTCGTCGCGGGGCGGCTGAGGTCATCAGCGTCGACCTGCCCGACGCGACCCAGCAGGACTACTCCGGGCCGCCCCGGCCGGACGAACCCGGCCGGGACCAGGGGAGCGGCCGGGCCAATCAGGCCTTCCAGATCGTCAAGGAGGCCACTGGATTAGAGGTGCAACGGATCGACGGCTCGGTCTACGACCTCGATCAGATGGGGCTGGGCGACTTCGACTTCGTCTTCATGGGCAACATCCTCTTGCACCTGCGCGATCCGATCCTGGCCCTGCAGCAGGTGCGCTCGGTGACGGCGGGGGAGTTCTTCTCCTACGAGGCCATCTCGTTGCCCCAGACCATTCTCCGGCCCCTCTCGCCGACGGGTCAGTTCGCCCTGGGTGACGAGAATCGTTTCTGGACGCCGAATATGCGGGGGCACCGCCGTCTGGTTGAAGCCGGGGGTTTCGAGATCACAGCTGCCGGCGGTCCGTTGCTCCAGAAATTCGGGCCGTTCTGGCCCCGTTGGCCCACGAGTCGGCCACGCTCGTTGCACGAAGTGACCTACTGGATGTTCACCCGCCAGTTCGGGGCCGCCACCGCATGGGTGCGATCCCGTCCCCGGGTCTGAAAAGGCCGCTACCAGGAACTTCGTATTTTGTGTCACGTGAAGGACACGGCCAGTAGTGGGAATTCTGCCAGTATTGAGTCAGTCAGCTGTTACCCAAGAGTGGAAGCTAGAAGGGAGAAGGACCCGTTGGCGGGAGCGTGTATTCCGGAACCGGAATTTCTCGGGACGTCCCGAGCCGCAGAGGCGCAGACGCAGGTTCCTTCGGGCCCCATTGTGTGGAGCGGTGGGAGTCAGGCCAACCATGGCGTGGCGAATTCGAATCTCGACATGACCGCCCGGAACGTCAGGGGCGGTCAGCCGCGGGTCCTGCATATCCTCGAGGCCGTGGGTGGCGGCACCCTGCGCCACATCGTGGACCTGGTGCAGACGGTGAGCGGCGTCGAGCATCACGTGGTGATTCCACCGGACCCTTCGGTGGCGGGAGTGCACGCATCCTCGGCCGACGGCGAGTTCGTCCAGGAGATCTCCAAGGCGGGGGCCACGATCCATCGGCTGCCCATGGTGCGCAATCCGTTGCATCCCAAGAACTACCTGGGCATCCTGAAACTGCGCAAGCTGCTGGACGAAGTCCGGCCGGTGGCCGTGCACGGCCACAGTTCGGTGGGCGGGGCGTTTGCCCGGGCCGCGGCGGCCGGAACCAAGGTTCCTGTCGTCTACACGCCCCATGGCTTGGCTACCCACCGCTCCATCCTCTGGGTCGAAAAGTTGCTGGCCCCGCTGACGCACCGCTTCATCGCCGTGAGCCAGAGTGAAGGCGATCGTCTGTGCACCCTCGGCATCTCGACCGAGGAGAAGGTGGTGGTCATTCCGAACGGCGTCGATCTCGACCCGCCAGAGGAATTACCCTTTGACCTGCGTCGGGAGCTGCACCTGCCGGCCGACACGAACATTGTCGGCACCGTGGCCCGGCTGGTCGAGCAGAAGGCCCCGCTGGACTACGTGAAGACCTGCAAGGAGATCCACCGGTCACGAGGCGATGTCCACTTCGTCCTTATCGGCAGCGGTGTGCTGCAGCATCAGGTCGACGCCGCGGTGAAGTCGGCGGGTCTGCGGCCCTTCTTCCATCACATCCCGTTCCTGAGCCACGCCTTCCACGCCATTGAGCAGTTCAACGTCTTCCTGCTCGGGTCGCTCTTCGAAGGCGCGCCGTATACGCCGCTTGAGGCCATGAGGGCGGGGGTGCCGGTCGTGCTCTCCAATGTGGCCGGCAACCGGGACACCATTGAGCACGACGTCTCGGGCCTTCTCTTCCCCTTCGGCGATACGTCAGCCATGGCCCAGGGCGTGCTCAACCTTCTATCGAATGCTCAACTTCGAGATTCCCTGAGTGACGCGGCGCGCATACGGCTGAAGGAGCACTTCGACGTGGAGGAGATGGGGGCCAGCCTCAACGCCTTCTATCTCTCGCTGCTCGCCGGCCCCCGTCGATGACCGGCGTGGAGACGGTCTCGACCGGCAAGGCCGAGTTCCGCCATTGGCGGTCGCTCAGTGACGGCTTTCTCGTGTCCCTGATCGTGGTGGGACCGACGTTCCTGGTGGAGGAGATGTGGGGTGGCAAGCCTCTCATCGACCGGAGCGGCGCCGTATGGGTTATTCCCGCCGCCATCATGGCGCTGGGTTTCTTCGCCGGTGGCCGCGTCGCGGGGCGTCATCGGCGCAACGCCAAGGGCGCTTTCAATCAGGGTGTTCTCGTCGCCGCGCTCACGATGCCGCTGATCTTCATCGCCGACCTTGTTCGCCGGGCCGTGCTCAGCCAGAGCATCACCGTCGAAGTGCTGGCCATATGGGTCGGCGCGCTCGCGGCGGCGACACTGGTCGGAGGCTTGGGCGGGATAAGCGGAAGGCGTCGGGTTCGCCTGGCCCGGAAGCGGAACCAGATGGACCGCTTTCTCTAAAAGACGGAGGGCTGAATCCGGCGTCGCGTGAAGGTGACGAGGAGGAAGCCCAGCGCCACGAGGGCCAGCCCGGCGATGAGCATCGCCATGACGTCAGCGCCGTTGAGGGCGAGACTACGGGCGCCGGCCGTCGACTCCGAGGCCACGTTGTACTGGGTCGTCTGTGTCTGCAATGCCCCGTCGGTGCCCGTGCCCGTCACGCTCACCACGTTTGGTCCCGCCCCGATGGGAATGCGAGTGCCACCCAGGAGATTGAGACGCGATTGGCTGGTCTCGCCCACGAGGGTGAGGCAGCCGTCGGTTCCGGCTACAGCCGTCGCCTTGAGCGCTCCGTTGTCAGTGGCGGCAACGGACGAGCGAGGAGTGAAGCCGCACAAGGTCTTGGTGAACTCAGGGCCGTTCAGGTCACTCTTGAGGTCGACCACCTTGTATCCGCTCACCAGTGCGGCCGACGAGGAGCTGTGCGTTGGAGCCGACGCGCCAGCCGAAGTGGTGGCGCCGAGAAGTCCAAAGGCCCCGACGAAAAATGATGCCGCCAACTTTTGGAATCGTCGCACTTTCAAACCCTCCTAGTGGAATGCTCCACTACCGCGCTTCAGAGGACTCACTGAGTAGCGGTAACCACCCAGCAAGGAAACTCTAATACCACCTGCGTTCTTGCGCTTCTTGGGGTGAAATTAGGGTGAATTAGGGACAACGGGGGTTGAACAACGAGTGAACGATCCGCTTCAAAAAGGTATTGCAATAGCCGTGACAGCCCACCGGGCGACGGCGCAGCGTTCACTCAGTAAGCGCCGGTGCCCCGAGCCATGGTCTTGGGTGTGTCCCACATGATCTTGAGGTCCCACCACAACGACCAGGACGCCACGTAGAGGTAGTCCAGTTGCACCAGGTCGGTGCGCGTGAGGTCGTTGCGCCCCGATACCTGCCACAGGCCCGTGATGCCCGGACGGACATCGAAGCGACGGGTGCCCCATCCGATGACGCCCGACTCGGACGGGATGAACGGCCGGGGGCCAACCACCGACATGTCGCCCCGGAAGACATTGATGAACTGGGGGATCTCGTCGATGCTCGTCTTGCGCAGGAAGGCCCCGATCTTGGTGATGCGCATCGTCTCGTCCGACTTTTTGCGGACCTGGTGCAGGGGGAGGCTCGGGTCATCATCCGATTCCTCTTCGAGAAAGCTCGGGTGCGTCATTTCGGTGCCGACCGTCATGGTCCTGAACTTGGTGATGGTGAAGGGGAGTTGGCCCCGGCCCAACCTGGTCTGGCGGAAGAACACCGGACCAGGGGAGGTCAGCTTGATGGCGATGGCGATGACCAGGAACAGCGGTGAGGTGAGGGCCAGAAAGAAGGAGCTGATGCACAGGTCGAAGACCCGCTTCATGAACTGGTCCCAGACGCTCAGATGGGGCCGGGCGATCTCCAAAAATGGCATGCCGGCCAAGTCGGTCAGCCGTGATCTCCAGCTCACGAGTTCGAAGTACTCGGGAATCATGGCGATATGGATCGACTCTTGGAGGCGACGGTAGGTGTTCAAGGCCTCATCTGAAATGTTCCCCGGGGCGGCGACCAGTACCCGGTGCACACCGAGTTCTTGACACAGCCGGGGCAGGTCGGCGACGCCGCCGAGGGTGCCGGACTCACTTTCGGTGCCCTCCACGGCCCGGCCGACCAGCGTCATGCCCGGGTCTTGGCGGACGCTCATCATGATGCGATTGGCCAGTTTGCCCGAGCCGACTACCAACACCCTCGTCGTGGTGAGGGCGTGGAGGAAGTACCGCGTCACGATGCGGCCCAACGAAATGACGACCACCGAGACGATGACGGCAAAGACCAATTGCGTGGCAATGGGTTCGGTCATGTGGATGGCGGCGTGCAGGAAGGCCCCGATGGCCAGGGCCAGCACACAGCCCGACCCGACGCCGAAGGAAAGGTCGCGAACTTCCAGGAAGGCACTGGGCTGCAGCCGACGATGGGTCACCCGGTAGGTGCCACCCAGCGCCATGGCGACGACAACGCAGAGGGGCAGCAGGCTGTCCGAGGTGACGTTCGAGCGAAACACGTGCAGGGAGTTCGTCGCCACCGAGGACAGCATGGAAAGAAGGAGTAAGGCCAAGGGGAGGGCAGCGCACGAGCAGATGAAGTCCGTGCACACCTGGACCAGCGCCAGCTCGCGGTCGCTGATGGAGCGCGGTCCCACCGACGGAGCGGGAGTCGAGGAACCTGGTTCAGGCAGGGTGGGCGGTACGGCGAAGTTCTGGAGCACGGCGCGCCCGTTGGCTGCAGTGGTGTCGGTCGAGCCGATCTTCGGATCAGAGATGCTCATCGTAAACAACCCCCATTGCCGATCTGGAGGAGACGCCTGACTTCGGAATCCATACTACGACAACGTGCAAGTCTCGCTGGACTTTCACCCCTCTGCCGTTCACGTCGAGAAACATTGATCCATGCCTTCAGTTGGATAGCGGTACCGGCACACGAGGGCTGCGCAGCGCTGGCGGAGTTCGCTCCGCATTGTGGCAGAACGCCTCGTCTCTGCCCGGGATACTGACGAGGCGCCCGTGCCTGATGGCAGCCTAAGCCCGGGTGCCGCCGCCGCCCACGGCATGCACCCCGCCGTCGACGTGGAGGATCTCGCCGGTGGTCATGGGAAGCAGGTCGCTGAAGAGGGCGATGCAGGCCTTGGCCACCACATCGGAGTCGTGGACATCCCACCCCAGGGGAGCGCGCTCGGCCCAGGTGTCTTCAAAGGCGGAAAAGCCCGGTATGGATTTCGCGGCCATGGTCCGCACCGGCCCGGCCGCCACCAGATTGACCCGGATGCCGTCCGGCCCCAGTTCCTTGGCCAGGTACCGGCTCAACGACTCGAGCGCCGCCTTGGCCACGCCCATCCAGTCGTAGACCGGCCAGGCCACCGTGGCGTCGAAGTCGAGCCCGACGACCGAGGCGCCACCGTCCTGCCCGGCCGCCGTCAGGAGCGGTCGGAAGGCCTCCACCAATGCCTTGAGCGAGTAGGCGGAGATATTGAGGGCCACCGCGACGTCGTCCCATCCGGCCGCGAACATGCCGCTGCCCAGGCAGTCGGCCGGAGCGAAGCCGATGGCGTGGAGCAAGCCGTCAAGCCGGTCCCACCGCTGCGCCAGGGCGGACCCGGCTGCAGCCAGCTGCTCGGGGGACGTCACATCGATTTCGAGGACCTCGGGTTCGGTCGGCAGTTTCCGGGCCGTCCGTTTGGTGAGCGAGAGGGCCCGCCCGGCCCCGGAGAGGACGATTTCCGCTCCCTGTTCTTGCGCGTGCTTGGCCACGGCGAACGCCAGCGAGGCATCGGTAAGAACGCCGGTAATGAGGAGCCGTTTTCCGTTCAGGAGTCCCATGTGGTTGGCCAGGATATGCGAAGGTGAGGGCGTGAAGATCGGGATACTTGGTGGGACCGGCCCTGCGGGGCGCGGCGTCGCGGTTCGGCTGGCTCAAGCGGGCGTCTCGGTGACGCTGGGATCGCGCGATGCGGAGCGGGCGGCCGAAGTAGCGGCCGGCGTGGTGGCCAAGTGGCCGACAATGACCCTGGACATCACCGGGGCCGACAACGCAGGGGCAGCGGCCGCCGACGTCGTGGTCCTGGCCACGCCCTGGGACAGCGCCATCGCCACGGTCAAGGTTCTGCGCGATCCCCTGCAGGGCAAGGTGGTCATCTCCATGGCCAACGCCCTGATCAAGGAAGCCCGCGAGATGCTGGCGCTGATCCCGCCTCGCGGTTCGGTGGCGGCCGCCGTCCAAGCGGCTCTCCCGGGGTCCCTGGTGGCGGCCGCCTTTCACCATCTGCCGGCATCGGAAATGGAAAATCTGGAATCAGGATTGGAGGCGGATGTGCTCGTGTGTTCTGACCATCCCGAAGCCACCAAGCAAACGATCGAACTGGTGGACCTCATGAACGGCCTACGACCGCTCGACGCCGGCAGCCTCAGTCAGGCAGCGGCCATTGAGGCCTTCACGGCCGTCTGCATCACGTTGAACATCCGTCACAAGGCGCACTCGACGCTACGGATGTCTGGGATCTAGTCGTGCGCCTGTTCGATACCGCCCGGCAAGAAGTCGTTCCCTTGGACGCCGGCCCGCTGGTCACCATGTACTCCTGCGGCATCACGCCCTACGACGCCGCCCATCTCGGCCATGCCGCTGTCTATCTGTACTTCGACATGCTGCAGCGCCGTCTGCGTGACGCCGGCCACGACACACGCTGTGTGCGCAACGTGACCGACGTGGACGACGACATCCTGCGCAAGGCTCGCGAGCTCGGCGTCCACTACTTGGACCTGGCCGCCGAGGAGATGGCCCGCTTCGACGCCGAAATGGGGATGCTCAACCTGCTCCCGGTCCACTCGGAGCCCCGAGCCACCTCTGCCATATCGGAGATCCTGTCGCTGGTCGGGGCCGCCCTCGATACTGGGTACGCCTACGAATCGAGCGGGGCGGTCTATTTCGACGTGGCCAAGTTCGGGTCCTTTGGTCGGATCAGCGGCTACGACCGCGAGCGCATGCTCGAGCTGGCCGCCGAGCACGGCGGCAAGCCCGACGACCCCCACAAGCGCAACCCCCTCGACTTCGTCATGTGGCAGCCGTCCCTGCCCGATGAGCCCGCCTGGCAGTCCCGCTGGGGTCCCGGCCGACCGGGTTGGCACATCGAATGTTCGGCCCTGGCCTTGCGTGAGCTCGGCGAGACGATCGACATTCACGGCGGCGGTCGCGACCTGGTCTTCCCCCACCATGAGTGCGAGACGGCCCAGTCCGAAGCGGTCACCGGGAAGCCGTTCGTGCGCCTTTGGTTCCACGTCGGCCTGGTCGGTTTGAGCGGGACCAAGATGTCGAAGTCATTGGGCAACCTCGTCTTCGTCGGTGAACTCTGCAAAGAGTGGGAACCGGCGGCCGTCCGCCTGGCCCTGTTGGCCCACCACTACCGGGCCGATTGGGATTGGGAGACCGATCAGGACATGCCGGCAGCCGCGACCCGCTTGGCCCTGTGGGCCAGCGCCGCCGATGGCGCGGGTGACGGGGAACCTGGTCTGGCCGCCGTCCGGGCCGCCCTCGATGACGACCTGGACACGCCGGCGGCGCTCGATGCGCTCGACGCCGAGGCCCTGGCCGGTCGCTCCGTGCAGGCCGGTGCCGACCTCCTCGGCGTTTTGCTCTAGGGATCAGCAGGCTCGCCACGCTGAAGGCGTCCGGTACCCTGGGACTTCCAGTTCCGGGCGGAAAAGCCCCCGGTAGAGCGAAGGGGTGAACAATGTCAGGCCTCATTTCGGTAGTGCTTCCCGACGGTTCGAAGCGGGAGATTGCCGAAGGTACGACGGCCGCTGAGTTCGCCCAGTCGATCGGCCCCCGGTTGGCCAAGGCGGCCGTGGTGGCCACGGTCGACGGCCACCTGGTCGATCTGAGTTCGCCCCTGGCCGACGGCGCCGAGGTCTCGATTGTGACCGCCGACTCCGACGCCGGGCGCGAGGTGCTGCGCCACTCCACGGCCCACGTGCTGGCTCAGGCCGTGCTGCGGCTGTGGCCGGGCGCCAAGTACGCCATCGGACCGGTCATTGAGAACGGTTTCTATTACGACTTCGAGCTCCCCGACAGTGCCCGCTTCAGCGACGACGACCTGGCCCGGATTGAGGCCGAAATGCGCTCGATCATGAAGGAGGACCAGCCCTTCGTCCGCAGCGAGCACCCCATGGACGAGGGATTGGCCATCTTCGCCGATCAACCCTTCAAGCGCGAGATCATCGAAGCGGTCGGATCCGGGGCCGAGGAAGTCGATGCGGCCGGGACCGTGGTCAGCACCTACCGGAACACCGAACGGTTCGTGGATCTATGCCGGGGCCCCCACGTGCCCTCAACCAGTCGACTGGGCCACTTCAAGTTGATGCGGGTAGCCGGCGCCTACTGGCGCGGCGACGAGAAGCGGGAACAGCTCCAGCGCATCTACGGCACCGCCTGGGAATCCAAGGATGCTCTGGCCGCCCATCTCCACCAACTGGAGGAAGCCGAGAAGCGCGACCACCGCAAGCTGGGCGCTGAGCTCGACCTCTTCAGCTTCCCCGAGGAAATCGGTTCGGGCCTGGCCATCTTCCATCCCAAGGGCGGCACCATCCGCCGCCTGATGGAGGAGTACTCGCGGCAGCGCCATGTCGAGTCGGGCTACGAGTTCGTGAACTCACCGCACATCACCAAGAGCAATCTCTTCGAGATCTCGGGCCATCTCGACTGGTTCGCCGATTCGATGTACCCGCCCATGGAGCTCGACGGTGGGGCCAACTACTACCTCAAGCCGATGAACTGCCCGTTCCACATCCTGGTCTACAAGAGCCGGCAGCGCTCCTACCGCGAGCTGCCGTTGCGCTTCTTCGAGTTCGGGACGGTCTACCGCTACGAGAAGTCCGGTGTCCTGCAGGGCCTGACCCGGGTGCGCGGCATGACCCAGGACGACGCCCACATCTTCTGCACCCGCGAGGAGATGCGGACCGAGCTGGTGCGCACCATGCACTTCGTGCTCGATCTCCTGCGTGACTTCGGTCTGAACGACTTCTATCTCGAGCTCTCGACCAAGCCACCCGGCAAGGCCGTCGGATCCGACGAGGACTGGGAGCAGGCCACCGAGACCTTGCGGTCGACCGCCATGGAGATGGGGCTGGATCTGGTCATGGACGAGGGCGGGGGAGCGTTCTACGGCCCGAAGATCTCGGTGCAGGCCCGCGACGCCATCGGCCGCACCTGGCAGATGTCGACGGTGCAGTTGGACTTCCAGCTGCCGGAGAAGTTCGAGCTGGAGTACGTCGGTGCCGACAACGCCCGGCACCGCCCGATCATGATCCACCGGGCCCTGTTCGGTTCAGTGGAGCGCTTCATGGCCGTGCTCATTGAGCACTACGCCGGCGCCCTGCCGACCTGGCTGTCGCCCGAGCAGGTACGGGTCCTTCCTGTCACCGATGCCCACGCCGACTATGCCCAGACGGTGGTCAGTGCCTGCACCGGCGCCGGTCTGCGCGCCACCCTCGATACGTCAGGGGAGAAACTGGGTGCGCTGATCCGCCGGGCCAAGATGACCAAGATCCCCTACATCCTGGTGGTGGGTGATGACGATGTGGCCAATCACACTGTCGGGGTGAACCGTCGGGGCTCGACCGACAACAAACCCGAACGCGGCGTAGGCCTGGAGGCCTTCGTGACCGAGGTGGTCGAGGAAGTGGCCCGGCGGGGCTCGCCCGAAGACACCCTCATTTCGGAGTGAGCCTGGAGAACCTGTGGGCCGGCTGGCGCCACGAGTACATACGCGAGGCGACCGAGCGCGAACGGGTGTCGGGTTCGAACCACGACGCCTCCCAATGCGTGTTTTGCCGTCTGGCCGAGAGCGGGCCGCCGTCGGCCGACAATCTGGTCGTCTGGCGAGGAGAGCTGGCGTTCGTCGTCATGAACGCCTACCCCTACGCCTCGGGTCACGTGCTGGTACTCCCGCTCCGACATGTCGGCAATCTCGGCGATCTGTCAGCGGCCGAGTCCAGCGAGCTGTGGCAAGCCACCCAGAGCTCGGTGGCCGCCATTGAGGCCGCGTACAACCCGGACGGCTTGAACATGGGCGCCAATCTGGGCCGGGCCGCCGGCGCCGGGTTGCCGTCACACCTGCACCTGCACGTGCTGCCGCGCTGGTCTGGCGACACCAATTTCATGACCTCCATCGCCGGTACGCGGGTCATGCCCGAAACGCTGGAGCTGGCGTGGAAGAAGCTGAACGAGAGTTGGCCGGCCCAGCAGGAGTGATTGTCACCAATTCTGCAGAGTGGGCCGGTAGGATTTTGACGCCCACAGGCAGGGGTGCGGCGAGCCATGACCACTCACGACATACGACCTCAGGACACCGAAGATTTCTTCGGCCATGTGAAGACGCCGGAGGAGATGGCCCGGGCGATATTCGCGGCCGAGGATTCGGCTGGCACGCCCAGTTGGATGCTGCCGATTCCTGATTTCGCATTGTTGGATGCTCCCGTAGCAGAGGAAATCTCCGCAGTTGAAGATGAGCCTTCCCTAGAAGGGCCTCCTCCGTGGGAGTCCGGGGAGATCGCGGTTGGTGAGCCCAACACCGTCGAGTTGGTCGTCGATGCGGTGGTGGATTCGCCCAACGTCATCGAGGCGCCTGAGGGTTCAGTCGAGTCTCTCGGGAACTCTTTCGAGAGCGAAATGTCTGTGCCACCCGTTGTCCTTGAAGAGCGCCGGGAGCCCGTACCGGAAGAGCCGATGGCCCAGAACGTCCCTGCTGCCCAGTTGGCGAGGTCACTGGAACCGGATTTGGTCTCCTTCCTAGAAGATGTCGAACCCGTAGATGACGCTGCTCCGACAAGCTGGGTTGCAGCGGTGACGAGTAAACCGGTGCCCATTGATGAAGTATTTGATGCGATGCCGATTGAAACGACTTCAGTTGAAATAGTGGCGGTTGAACCGGCGCCAGCTGAAACGGCATTGGTTTATGTGGCACCAACCGAAGTAGCGCCAGTCGACGCCGAGTCGGTTGAATCCCAATCAGTCGAGGTCGCGCCTGTCGACGCAGCACCTTCTTACGTAGTAACGGTCGCATCGACGCCCCTTGAAGCGGCGCCAGATGAAGCCGCGCTGGTTGAACCGATGTCCTTTGCAGCGTCGACTGTAGAGGCACTGCCAATCGAAGTTGATACCTTCGAGCCGGCTCCAGTGGACGCAGCGCCATTGGAACCGGTCACGTGCGAACCGGTGTCGATCGAAGAAGCGATAATTGAACCAGTACCGGTTGACCCGATGCCATTTGAGGCGGCCACCGTTGAAGAACCGGTCGTTTCGGCCGAACCAACAGCGCTTTACGACGACCTTGCCCACACCGACGACAGCACCGTTTCTAATCCGGCCCTCGATTCTGATGCCTACGCCGACTTGTACTCCCACCTTGTCGACGATCCTTTGGATGATGTGTCGGAGTTTCTGTCAGGCCAATCGTCTGAGATGTCAGCTGCAGCGGCTGCCTGGTTCGATGAGCCGATTGGCCGTCACGCCAAACGATCAGCCGATGAGCCGTCCCCAGCGGAGTCAGCGCGCCAGCTCATCGCCAAAGGCGGATACTTCAATGATGAGCCCGCGCACCGGTTTTTCGGACGCCGCCGCCATCACGACGGCTAGAACATCAGCGGGTAGGAGCTCAGATCCGGCATTAAGACGGCAATATGAAAGGCCTCGGTGGTGCCTCGGGCGCTACTTGGTGCAGTCCAGCAACCCATGTTTGCTTCCTGAGTAGAAACTGAGCAAGACTCACGGGCTTCAGAGTCACCGAGGGGGGGTTGAGTTCATGGGGATTCGTCGTCGCGGCATCGTCAGAACGAGTCGAGCGTCACGAACGCTGGTGACCTTGGTGGCATCTGGGGTGACGGTTCTGGCCATCGTGGGCTTGTCCGCCATGCCGGCGTCTGCCGCCACCAATGCAGGCAGTGCGCCCGCCGCTCCTACAGGCCAAGTCGGCACCTACACCGGGGCCAACGGCGTGACCGCAGTGGATTTGTGCCCCAAGGCACTCCCCGGATACGAGGAGTGCGATGCTCTGAAGCGGACAGATCCCCTGGCTGCAGATGAGTCCCCCGGACGTCCGGGAAGTCCTCAGCCGACGGTGTCGCCCGCCCTTCAGGGCAACAACGGCGGGTACAGCCCGGTATTTCTGCAGTCCGCCTATGACGCCCCTTCGACGACGGGCGGCGTGGGCGAGACGGTGGCCATTGTGGATGCCTTCGACGATCCCAACGCCGAATCTGACTTGACTTTCTACCGATCGTTCTGGCAGTTGCCTGCCTGCACGACGGCCAACGGATGCTTCAGCAAGGTCAATGAAACCGGCGGCACGACCTACCCGACACCTGATGCTGGCTGGGCGGGAGAGATATCGCTTGACCTCGACATGGTGAGCGCGCTGTGTCCCAACTGCCACATCTTGCTGGTCGAAGCGGCCAGCAATGAGACAAATGACCTGGGAGAATCCGTCGACGAGGCGGTCGCTCTCGGCGCCAATGTGGTGAGCAACAGCTATGGAGCCCCGGAGTTCGCTGACGAGTCTGAATTTGATAGCGATTACACGCACCCCGGAGTGGCCATCACGGCTTCAGCTGGTGACTCGGGGTATGGGGCGTCGTACCCGGCAACATCGACCGGCGTGACGGCGGTCGGTGGGACGACCCTCGAGCAACTGACGGCATCGGGAACTCGCGATGCCACGGAAACGGTGTGGGAGGGAGCGGGCGACCCCGCCCACAACAACGGCGGTACTGGCAGTGGTTGCAGCGCGTATGAATCGAAGCCGTCATGGCAAAGAGATTCTGGGTGCACGAATCGCATCGAAACAGACGTATCTGCCGAGGCTGATCCCGCGACCGGGGTGTGGACCTATGACACGTACGGCGGTGGGTCTTGGGGTATCTCGGGTGGCACGAGTGCGGGCGCTCCGATGATTGGGGCGATGTACGCGCTCGCCGGACACGCTCCGGCGTCGACGCAGATGAATTCACTTCCCTATGCGGATCCGGGAGCGCTCAATGACGTCACCTCAGGGACAAACTCGGCCACCGGTTGTGCCCCCACCTACCTGTGCACCGCCGGCGTCGGTTATGACGGGCCGACGGGGTTGGGCACGCCCAACGGTGTCGCCTCATTCGCTCCGCCCACTACGGCCACGGTGCCGGGAGCTCCGACGGGCCTGAGCGGTTCTCCCACCACGCTGTCCGTCTTGCTTAATTGGACTGCACCCGCTTCGACTGGCGGATCGCCCGTCCTGGGATACGACGTGTACGAAGGATCGACACCTGGAGGAGAGTCATCGGTTCCCATCAATGGCACGACTCTTGTCTCCGGGACGAGCTTCACGGCCAACGGTCTGAACACCGGCACCCGGTACTACTTCGAGGTAAAGGCCATCAACGCCAAGGGTGGCTCATCTCCCTCCAGCGAAGATGCCGCCACAACGGCCTCAGTAGCGCCCACCGTTACCGGCGTCTCTCCCGCCTCGGGTCCCGCCGCTGGCGGCACGACGGTGACCATCACCGGGTCAAACTTCAATGGAGCAACCAAGGTTCTCATTGGCACCGTTGCCGCCACCAGCTTCTCTGTTGTCTCTTCCACGCAGATCACAGCCGTCTCCCCGGCCCAGGCTGCAGCCACCCATAATGTCTTTGTCACAACGCCTGGTGGTACCAGTGCAGCTGTAGCGGCTGACAGCTTCACCTACGTGGCGTCAATTCCACCGAGCATCAGCGGCCTCAACCCCACCTCGGGCCCAGTCAATGGTGGCACCACGGTGACCATTAACGGAGCCAATTTCACTGGAGCCACCAAGGTGCTCTTCGGCACCGTTGCGGCCACATCCTTCAATGTGGTTTCGTCGTCTCAGATCACGGCCGTGTCTCCGGCCCAGGCTGCAGCCACCCACAATGTCTTTGTCACGACGCCAGCTGGCACGAGTGCAACCGTGAGCGCCGACAGCTTCATCTACACGGCGGCCAAACCCGCAGTGAGCGGCGTATCGCCCACCTCGGGGCCACTGACTGGCGGCACCGTCGTCACCATTGCGGGAAGTAATTTTGGCGGCACGACCTCGGTCCTCTTCGGGACGGTTGCCGCCACCAGCTTCACCGTGGTCTCAGCGACCCAGATCGCTGCCGTGTCTCCGGCTCAAGCGGCGACTACCCACAATGTCTTTGTCACGACGCCAGCTGGCACGAGCGCAGCAGTACCGGCTGACAGCTTCACCTATGTCGTTGCCACACCGGCCGTCACCGGCATCAATCCAAACTCAGGCCCGATCGCCGGGGGCACCACCGTGACCATCATCGGCACCAGCTTCACCGGGGCAACCAAGGTGCTCTTTGGCACTGTGGCTGCGACCAGCTTCACCGTGGTCTCAGCGACCCAGATCGCTGCCGTGTCTCCGGCTCAAGCGGCGACTACCCACAATGTCTTTGTCACGACGCCAAGTGGCACCAGTGCCGGCGTGACTGCCGACAGCTTCACCTACACGGCGGCCAAGCCAGCCGTGACTGCGGTTTCACCAGCGTCCGGGCCATCGTCGGGCGGCACACTGGTCACCATTACGGGAACCAATTTCGGGGGCACGACCTCGGTCCTCTTCGGCGCCGTGGCCGCAACGAGCTTCACCGTGATCTCTTCCACCGAGATTCAAGCGGTGGCCCCGGCGCAAAGTGCCGCCACCCACAACGTCTATGTGTTCACACCGAACGGTCAGAGCGCAGCGGTGGCAGCCGACAGCTACGTGTATGCGTAACTAGAACCCGGAACCGCCGGAGGGAGCCGAGGTCGTCTTAGTGGTGCTGGCCGACGATGCCGAGGATCCGCCAGCAACTGAGATGTTCACGTTCATGCCTTCAGCCTTGTGTCCGGGGACCGGGCAGTAGACATCGTACTTACCCTTCTTCAACGTCACCGTGAGCTTGGCGCTCTTGCCGGGCTGAATGTCGGGAGTCATGGCGTTGCTCACGCCAGGTCCCGTGATCATGAGGGCATGGGTGGCCTGACCCTTGTTCTGGGCCACAAAGGTGTACTTGCCTGCCTTGAAGGACTTCTGGGAAAGGGCGATGTGGAACTCAGTTTCGACCGCCTTGACCGTGGTCGTCTTGGTGGCGGCGCCAGCTGGGCTGCCGCCGGAGAGGGCGAGCATGCCGCCGGCGGCAATAGGAACGAGGGCGAACTTGGTGGCAGTTGAGCGGAGTGTCATGGCCTGTCTTTCGGGTTCGAAGAGTGCTGCATGGTGTCACTAAGGGATACGGACGAGTTCAGGCGAGAGATTGCGACGACGCCTGAGCCGTATCCAGATTGGCACCGATGGGCGAGCTGGTGAGTGAATTGGCCGGTTGTTCTCGGCCAATGGGTGCTTGAAGAGCCATGGGGCGGGTAGACAAGAGGGCGTGACCGCCCGTACTGCCGAGTCGTCACTCGACGAACATCCACCTCCGGAGCTATCGCGGGTCCGAGAAGTGCGCAGAATGCTGCGTCGGCGCTGGCCGATCTTCAAGTATGTGCTGGGCTTGGCTGCGCTTGGGGTCGCGGTCTACGTGCTGTCGTCCCACACCGATGAGTTGTCTGGTCTTTCCAAGGTCTTCGCACATCTGCGGTGGGAGTGGATCCCACCGGCCCTAGGCGTCGAGTTTCTCTCGTTCGTGTGTTTCGCCGGTATGCAGGCCTCACTGCTGAAGAGCGGCGGCCTGCGTGCCCCCAAGGGGGCGTTGCTCAAGACCACCTTCGCCTCGCAGGCGCTCACCAACGCGCTGCCCGGTGGGAGTGCCGCCTCGGCCGTCTACGGATTTCGCTGGTTTCGGAGGTTCGGTGCCGACAGCACCTTGGCCGCCTGGTCCATGGTGGGCTCGGTCATTGCCGCCATCGTGTCGCTTTCCCTCGTGGCCACGGCTGGCTTGGCCTTGGCCACAGGCGAGGGGGCGTCTCTGGACCTGATTCCGGTGCTCTTGGGCTCCTTGGTGCTGACCGTTGCCGTGGGAGTCCTCTTCGTCTACGAGCGACCCCTGGTGCGATTCCTGTCGGTCGGCATGCGAATCTCGAAATCCCTGTTCCGGCGACCGCGGGGCGATGTGGAAGTCCAGGTTCGCCGCATCTCCGACTGGATCACCACCGTTCGCCTGGGCTGGCGTGAGATCGTCAGCATTGTGGGTTGGGGCGTGGGCAACTGGCTCATGGACTGCGCCTGTTTCACCATGATGTTCCTGGCCATTGGTGCCGGTATCCCCTGGAAGGGCCTCTTGCTGGCCTATGGGGCAGGCCAATTAGCGGCCACTTTGCCCATCACGCCCGGCGGTTTGGGCGCGGTGGAGGGGAGCATCACCATTGCGTTGGTGGCCTTCGGTGGCGCCAAAGGGACATCGGTCGATGCCGTCCTCATGTATCGGTTGATCAGTTTTTGGATGGTGCTTTTGGTGGGAGGCGTGTTGGGCGGAGAACTGGCATGGGAAGTGCGGCGGGGTTGGTGGAGCCGAGAAGCGTTGTCGGCCCCGACTGAAGCCGGCGTGGGGATTACGACGTGAGGCGCATTGGAAGTGGTCTGTTGGCCTTGACGGTGCTGGCTGGACTCGCCACGGGATGTACGTCGATCCGGAGCAGTCTGGGGACATCGGACAGCTCGTGCTACCTCTCCCTGCCGACAGCGTCGGCGGCAGTGCATTCGCACGGTCGCCTGATCGGGGTCCATCGGATGTCGGTCTCCACCCTCAAGGCCAAGGCGCCCCACCTCTATGCCGACCTCTCGGCCGGCGTCGCCAAGCCGGGCGCCGTGTGCGTTGTGGCCTACACGGGCACCTTCGATCGGGACGATGTGTCGAAGCCGTTCGGTCACGGCTCGGGGAAATTCGCAGTCGTGGTAACCCGATCCTCCTCAAATTCGCTGGTCGGGACCATGATTTTCAAAAAGGCCCCCTTGCACTTCGGCCACCCCCACATCGGATGAGTGCTGGAGTTCAGGCGGGGTATAGGTAAGGCAACCCGCGTTCTCACAGATTGGGAGGGCCGGATGATAAACTTTTGTATCTGTTTTCTGAGCGCCGCCCCCTTGGGTGGTGCGTGACGAGGAGTTCTATGTTCGACGGTCGCTGGCGCAGTGCGGTCGACAGGTCCACTGGACCAGTCGGCAACGCACTCCATCGCCGAGGCATCACCGCTGACGTTTTAACGGCAACAGGTCTGATTTCGGCTTCGGCCACCGCCATCGCCGTCGCCACCGGACACATGCACATTGCCATCGCGCTCTTGATTCTTACGGGACTGCACGACCTACTGGACGGGCCGGTAGCCAAGGCCGCCGGTACGGCCTCGGTGCGGGGGGCGTTCTTCGACTCGACCACGGACCGTGTCGCCGACGCCGTTCTGATGGGCGGGGTGGCCTGGTACTTGATTGGCCGGCACGAAGGTCACTTGGCTGTTTTGCCACTGGCCGTGCTCGGCGTCACGGCGCTGGTCTCATATGAGCGGGCCAAGGCGGAGTCGCTGGGCCTCTCGGCCAAGGGTGGGCTCATGGAGCGAGCGGAGCGCATGATCCTGCTCGGCATTGGCTTCCTGGACGCCTCGTTTCTCCTCCCCGTCCTCTGGGTCATGTTGGCCCTTATTTCGGTAACGGCGATAACCCGTTTCGTGAAGGTGTGGAATCTCGCTTCCGGTAAAGACAAGGCGACGCAGACCCGTCTGGCCGCTTGGCGCGAAGGCAAGGTCGAATCGCGCTGGCGCACCTGGCGCGAAGGTGCTGCCGTGCCGCGTGGCTCATTCAGTCAGACCACTGGCGCTCCGGTTGGTCGTTGGCGGGCTCGTCGCCAGGAGGCTCTGAGCAGCCGCTCCAGCCGCACGTTGAGGGCTCGTCGTTCGGGTTCCGAATCCCACCGCTCGACACGCGGACCTTCCACCTGAGCCAGCGCATTGCGCTGGCGGTGTAGGTCGTGGGGGCCAAATCGAAGTCTCTGACGTACAAGGCACTCGCCACAGCCATGGGCCGATTGCCTGAACCGGTGTCGCGGGGAGTGGCAGGTGGCGTCAGCAAAGTCATGAGTTGGCGTGGTGGGGCCAATCTGGCCATGAATGAACGCCACATGCGGCGGATCCTGGCGTCTGAATGCGTCGATGGGGTGGAGCCCGATCCCCGGTTAGTGCATCGCTGGAGTCGGCGGACCTATGCCGAATACGCCCGCTACTGGGCGGATGGTGCCCGCCTACCCTTCACCGGAAGCGACGAGGTCTACGCCCACATGCGAATGGAGCGCGGCGACGACGTCCTGCGTGCGGCCATGGCGAAAGGTCGCGGTGTCATCATGGCGTTGCCCCATGTGGGCAGTTGGGAATGGGGCGGCGCCTGGCTGGCTCTAGAGGGTATGCCGATGACGGCCGTGGTGGAGACCCTCGATCCGCCCGAGCTGTTCGAATGGTTCATAAAGCAGCGGGCGGAGATGGGTCTCACTGCCGTGCCGATGGGCGACGGCTCAGGCGCGGCCATTTTGCGCGCCCTCAAGGCGGGATTGCTGGTGGGGCTGGTCAGCGATCGTGATCTGGTGGGCAACGGCGTCGATGTCGAGTTCTTCGGAGAGAAAACCACCCTGCCCAGTGGCCCGGCCACGTTGGCCCTGCGAACGGGGGCCGCCCTCCTGCCCACCGTGGTCTACGCCGGGCCGGGAGCTTGGCACACTGGGGTCGTGCTGCCGCCCCTCGATACGACCCGATCGGGCTCTCTGAGGGCCGACGTGGCCCGTCTCACCCAGGAACTGGCAACCTGCTTTGAGGGGTTCATCCTGCGCCATCCCGAGCAGTGGCACCTCTACCAGCCCAACTGGCCCAGTGACCGGATGGTCGACGCATGAGGATCCGCTCATGAAGATTGCCATGCTGTCGCCCTATTCGCTGTCCCGTCCCGGCGGTGTCCAGGGCCAGGTGTTCGGCTTGTCTCGTGCCCTACGAAAGTTGGGCCATCACGTGACGGTGCTGGGCCCCGACGATGAAGTGGTGAAGGATTTCGGCTCCCACGGCGGGGGAGAAGGCGCCGAAGGGTTCGAGCCCGACGATGTGTTCGTGGTGGGAAGCCCAACCGGGGTTCGATCCAACGGCTCAGTGGCCCCGGTCTCCATCTCCTTCCGGGCGGCGGCGCGGGCCGAGCGCTACGTCCGCCACGGCGAATTCGACGTGCTCCATATTCACGAGCCGCTGGCGCCTGTCACGCCCTACGGATTCATTCTCAGCGCGCCGCTCCCCATGGTGGGTACCTACCACCGAGCCGGCGTCAGTCGTTGGGTGCCGATCCTCAAGCCCTTGGCCAAATTGGTCGGGTTCCGCTTGCAGATCCGGGTGGCCGTGTCCGAAGCGGCTCGGGAGACGGGGCTTTTGTCCGGGGGTGGCGATTTCGAGGTGCTGTTCAACGGCGTCGACATGGAGCGCTTCGCCACGGCCGAACCGGTCCCCAGTGACGTCCCGATAATTCTGTTCCTGGGTCGTCATGAGAATCGCAAGGGTCTCAGCGTGCTGCTCGATGCGTTCGCCCATGTCGATCGCCCAGCCATGTTGTGGGTGGCCGGCGACGGTCCCGAGAACGAGGTGCAGCACCGCCGCCATCCCGAGTCCGACCGGGTCAAGTGGCTCGGCATGCTGACCGATGATGAGGTGGCGTCCCGCCTAGCCGGGGCCGACATTTTGTGTGCCCCATCCCTGCGCGGTGAGTCCTTTGGCATGGTGGTGCTCGAAGGCATGGCGGCCCGTTGTGCCGTGGTGGCCTCGGACCTTGAGGGGTACCGGATGGCTGCAGGGGGTCACGCCACGCTTTTCCCGCCGGGCGACATTCCCGCCCTCTCCCGTGCGCTCGGTGTGGCGTTGGCTGATGCGGCCGAGGGCAGCGGTCAGTCATCGCCCGAGGCACTCAAGGCAGCCGAAGCGCACGCGCAGGGTTGGTCAATGGACTCGCTGGCCGAGCGCTACGTAGAGGTCTACCAGCGGGCCATCGCGCGCTACGACGCTGATGAGCACCGCATGAAAGCCAAGGCCAAGGCGGAAGCAAAGCTGGAAACAGCCGCGTTGAAATTGAACGCAGGTGTGAAAAAGCGAGCGAAGATGGACACCAAGGTCAAGGCGAAGACGAAGGTCATTGACAAGCCCAAGCGGGAAAAGCGGTTGCGGCCGTCGTTGTGAGCTCCGCGCTGACCGTGGTCGGGCCATCCGGCGGCTTCAATGCCGCTGGCGTGGCGCTCCATCACGGTGGCGGGCACCCTGAGCAGCCGGCCCGCATTAACGCTGCCATGGCTGGCGTGGCCGAAGTGGCATCTGAACTCGGCGAGTCACTCGAATTGATTCCCACGGTACCGGCCCCTTCCGAGGCTCTTCTTCGCGTCCACACGGCTGACCACCTCGCCCGATTGGAAACGCTGTGCCGTACTGGGGGAGGCAACCTCGATCCGGACACGTTCGCCGGGGTCGACTCGTGGGACGCGGCTTTGCTGTCGGCGGGAGGCGGACTGCAAGCCGTTGCGTCATTGCGGGATCGAGGGTCCGGTGCTGCGTTTGTCGTTACACGCCCTCCAGGCCATCACGCCTTGGCCGATCGAGCCATGGGCTTTTGTCTTCTGAACAACGTCGCCGTGACGGCGGCCGCACTGGTTGCCGAAGGGGAGCGGGTCTGCATTGTCGATTGGGACGTGCATCATGGGAACGGCACGCAGGACATCTTCTGGGACAACCCGTCGGTGCTCTACGTCTCGACCCATCAGTCGCCCTTCTACCCCGGGACCGGATGGGCCAATCAAGTGGGCGGGCCCGAGGCATCGGGGCTGACAGTGAATGTGCCGCTGCCGGCTGGTGCCACTGGTGACGTGGTGCTTCGGGCTTTGGAGGAAGTGGCGGCACCGGTCGTCGAGGCATTCGCTCCGACATGGGTGCTGATCTCGGCCGGTTTTGATGCCCATCGGGCGGATCCTTTGGCCCAGCTGTCGCTCTCGAGTGCCGACTTCGGGCAGCTAGCCCGGGTGGTTGCTGGGTTCGCTCCCACTGATGGTCGCGTGCTCGCGTTGCTTGAAGGTGGTTACGACTTGGGAGCATTGACGTCGTCGACGGCGGCGACGCTCCGCTCTTTGGTCGGTGCTGCTTTCTCCGGGGATGAGGCGCCTACGTCGGGCGGACCCGGTGATGAGGCGGTGCGACAGACGATTGCCGCCCGGCAACGGGCGCTGGACTCGCTGTAGCGGCGTGTGGCAGACCTGGGCGCAATCTCTTGGCCCAGCCCGCCCGTAGTCACTACAGAGACAAATGTCCTTGTTCTGGAGGCTGCCAAGACCATGAAACCGAAGAACGAACGCCGGATCACTATGCATCGACTCTCAGCCGGACGGATCGCCGTCGCCGCCATGGCCCTAGGAGGGCTGGCCGGATCGGCCGTCGCCGTCAGCACCGCCGATGCCAGTACCGTCGCAGTGAAGAAGGTCGTCGTTTCGACGGCCACCAGCGCCAAGGTCGGCAAGGTGCTGGTCAGCGGAAAGACTCTCTATACCTTGAAGCCCAGCAAGACGCCCTGCACGGCCGCCTGTCTGAAGGTCTGGCCCGCACTCGTGCTGCCCAAGGGAACGGCCAAGGCAACTGCGGGGAACGGCGTGAGCGCGTCGAAGCTCGGTTCAGTGACTCGTTCCGGGGTCCATCAAGTGACCTACTCGGGCAAAGGGCTCTATTCGTTCGTTGGAGACTCGGCTCCTGGACAGGTCAACGGCGATGTGACTGACAAATGGGGCACATGGACAGCGGTAGTCACGGCAAAGTCGAAGGCATCAGGTTCGAGTTCTACTCCGACGACAGCGAGTTCCGGGGGAGCTGGGTTCTAAAGCCCGGTTCAGGCTGAGAGGTTGTTATGACGACTGTTCTACATGTGCCCAATCGCCTCCTGACTTCGGCGCCTGTGCGGCGCAGCAGTGGGTTTGTGGGCAGGGCGAGGTCCGCCGTGTCGTCGCGGGTGTACCTTCCGGCTTGCTCGATCGTGATCGTCGCCGCGGTTCTGGTCGGGTTAGGTTGGGCCAATCATTGGTGGGGCGCCGACCTGGGCAGCTCGGTGACCAGCCTCCGAACGATCGTGATCGGCCCGTTGACGCTGGCGATGGTCGGGGTTTTCCTTATTGTGGAGCGGGTGCGACCGGCCCAACGGCGGCCCCTTATTGCCCGCGGTCATCGCCATGACGTGCTCTGGACGTTGCTCAACGCCTTGGTCTCCGTGCCTCTCATCACGGCGCTCTCGATCTCGTTCTCGGAGGTAGTCCACCGAGCGCTCCCATGGTTGATTCTGGGCAGGATCGGAACGGTGCCCCGTTGGGGAGCCATCGCCGTCATCTTCATCGCCATGGATGGGTTGAATTGGCTGGCCCATCTGGGAAACCACCGGGTGCGGATGCTCTGGCGCTTCCATGAGGTGCACCACTCCCAAGAGGACATGAGCGTGCTCACGGTCTTTCGCACGCATCCCTTCATTCATGTCTCCTATCTCATCGCGCTCCTCCCCGGGATCGTGCTCCTGGCCAACGGAGCGTTGTCTTCGACTCTCCTTGTCGTGTATGGACTCACGGTGGCGTTCGCACACTCCAACACCAATTTGGGATTCGGGCCGCTCGAACGGGTTTTTGTCAGTCCGAACTTTCACCGCATTCATCACAAGTTGGACGGACCACAAGATGTCAATCTCGGTTTCGCCCTGACGGTCTGGGATCAACTGTTTCACAGGGCTGTATTCCCCACCCCCGAGACCATCAGGACTGACACCGGGATGCCGGGTCGGCCGTTGATTGTCGAACAGGCAGGGGATCGTTCGCATCATTTCAAGGTCTTCGTGGCGCAACTCGTGGCCCCGTTTCGCCCGATACAAGGCCCGATGAACCTCACGTCCGTTCGGGAAGAGGCTCAAATGCCAGCCGAACAATCGATGCAGGCAACATTAGACGTGGCACCTGGCAGTCCGAAAGAAAGCGTGATGGTCTGATGGTGACCGCTCCATTGCCCGCGAGCGGTACGTCCCGCGTCCAAACATTGCTTGGGGTCATCTTCGGCACCCGCCCAGCAGCGCTTCCGACAGACCTCGGCCTTGTCGCCGCTCGCATCGGGCTGGCCTGGATCTTCATCTATTACGGGGGCGGGAAGCTCTTCGGGTGGTTCAACGGACTTGGAATTCACGGCACGGCGCTCTACTTCTCGAACACAGCGCATCTGCATCCGGGAGGGTTCTTCGCTGTTCTGGGCGGTATCACCGAACTCGGTGGCGGGATCGCCATTGCTCTCGGGCTGGGTACGCGCCTCGTTGGATTTGCCCTCTTCGCCGACATGGTGATGGCCATGATCACCGTCACCTGGTCGACCGGACTGTCGTCGCACACCGCTCCTCCCGGCTACCAAATCAATCTTGCGCTTGCCGTTCTGGCCATCCTTGTTGGGGCTTCGGGTGCCGGTCGATTCAGCGTTGACGCACTGGCTGGGCCGCGCATCGCCGCGTTGAAGGAATGATCCGTCAGTCCGCCTCGGTAAAGGCGGGCGTTGGTCCTGATTGTGCTGCACCAGTGCCAGCCGAATTTTCGCTCCACCCGGACCGTCCCCCGCCGTCTCGTGCCTTGCGGCAGCGTTGGCTGGAACCCGATTTTCTGTCTGCTCCCCAGAAACGTGTCTTGGGGATTTTGGCCAATCTGGTCGGAGCGGGCGGCGCCGCGCTCTTTGCGGAGGCCAGCTTGCGGTCCTATCAGCAGACCCACCGCTTTATTGGTGCAGCATTTCTGGTCGAACAGACGTGGGTAGTGGTGGCCTATCTCGTCCGGCGACCGGCAAAGACCGTGAGCCGACGAACCGGTGACTGGGTTTTTGCGTTCGGCGGGACGTTCGGCGGCGTGCTCTTTCGCCCGGTCGGTGCGCATCCGCATTGGGGATTCGAGGCCGGGCTGGTTGTCCAGTGTGTTGGATTGGCCATTTGCGTTGCTTCGTTCCTCACGCTTGGTCGTTCCTTCGGCTTCGCCGCAGCTGATAGAGGTCTGGTCCGACGTGGGCCCTATGCCATGGTCCGCCATCCTATTTACGCCTCGTATCTCTTACTTCAGGCCGGCTACGTACTGCAGAGCATTTCGGTGTGGAACGCGCTTGTCATGATCTTCATTACCGGATGCAATATCGGTCGGGCGCGGGCAGAGGATCGCATGCTTGCGACCAACGAGCAGTACGACACCTATCGCGCTCAAGTCCGATGGAGGCTGGTTCCCGGCGTCTGGTAGTCGTTGTCGTGGGGCGATGGGAATCCTTCGTAGTGCGTCAGCCGTATTCCCTATGCGCTCTCATTGTGTGAGTGCAAGGAGGACACACAACATGTTGAATCGAGTTCCAGCGGTGCACCGAAAGCTGGCACGCCGTCTCACCCCGGTTGCGATTGTCGTCATTTTCGGCGTCACTGCTGCGGCCTGTGGCTCCAGCAGTGGTGGTTCGTCGAGCGGACAATCGAACACCAAGACGACGTCGGGTAATTCGGGTAGCGGTTCAGGAAGTGGTGGCTCTGGCTTTTAGTCGCCCGGCGGCGAACGGCTGTCAACCTGGCTGAGAGCGGGGCCGACGTTGTTTCCTCGGCCGCCCTCTACCGCGACACCTACAACCTGCTCCACTTGGCGCAGCCCAAGCTGGGCATTGAGTCGACCTTCATTGAGGATCCTGACGGCTTCCGACGTCGGCGTCACCTGCCAAGTGCATTGCGGCGGCCACGACATCCCAGACTTCCTGACGAAATGTCAGCGTTCTTGACGTGAGATCCGTTCAAGTCCGTGACCGGCAACCCGGCGCTGTAGCGCAATGACGCGGTCGCCACCAGCGGACAGTGTGGGACATCGGTGCACTGTGGGCCGACCTGCTGGGCCGGCTGTGACTCCAGCGCGGACTTCGCCGCATTGGCTTATCTTGTGATGGCTTCGCACCGAGTGACCGTCGGTCATCGTGTTGCTCAGGTGGCTATGACCTGGGTGTCCTGCAGGCGTCCCACGGCCGCCACGCTGCGCGGCACTGGTCGGTGCCACTCGTGCTGGGAGCGAGCAGCCAACTGCGGGCGGCACGGGGGCCGATGCAGTCGACCGGCTGCGATGGGACGAGAGTGCCCTGAACTCGACCTAGCGATCAGGTGGTGGGAGGGGTGGCCGTGAGTGGCCCACACAGCCCGGTGATGTAGGTCTCGACGACCTTGCCGGCCTTGGTGAATGCCGAGCTGGTTACGGCCTTCTCTTCGGCCTTCTCGAATTGGGCCACGCTCTTGGAGTTCTTGACGGCCTTCTCTTCGGCTGGAATGGCCTTCAGCGCCGTCTTTATGGCCGCCTGCACTTTGGAAGGGGCGCTCTTGAGCGAGGTAATGAGCTGGTTCTCGGACTTGAGGCCTGCGTTGTAGACGGTGGTCAGGTCCTTCTGGGCCACCTTCCAGTTGCCTGCTTCGAGCGCCGTCTCCAACGCCGTTTCCTGCTTGGACGATTCCTGGGCGAGCTGGGCCTTCTCCAGCTTGCACACAGTGCTGTTGGGATTGGATCCCTTGGAGGCGGCCACCGTGGCCGTGGTGTGGACTCCGGCCAAAGCTGGGGCGGCCGGAATGAGAACCGCCGCCATGCCGACGGCAGCAATGCCGATTCCAAATTTGGCCTTGTGCAGCAACATGTGAATGGTCTCCCAGGAGGTGCGTTCTTAGGCGCCGAACTTCGGCTTATCGGGGAGACCTTAGAGGCGGCACCCGCTCCCCACAAGATCGCCGGGCCAACGGGAGCGTGGTGTCAGGCCGGCAAAAAGGCCCTCTGATCGGCCCGAATCCGCTGAATATCGGGCCCTGACACGCCCGCTTTCTCGGCAAATTCCGGCCACTGCTCCACCGCTGCCATGACCTCGCTGATCACCGAGGATGGGCCCGGCACGGCGAACCGGTCTGCCATCACGGCGAGGTCGCTACGGGAGATGCCCTCGAACTTGCCGTTGACCGACATCTGGTGGCGCTGCGTCCACTGGCCCTGGGGGTTGTAGGCGTGGTTGATGTCGTAGGCCGGAGCCAGGGACCATTGGCCATCAGCATGGCAGCAAAACGACAGGTTCTTGGTGTGGTCGTCACGGTTCACGGCGGCCACGTTAAAGACAACGCGCCGGAATCCCTCTGCCAGCGCGTCTGGTCCCAGCCCGAGCCGATCGATGGCCGAGAGGTACTGGGCGTAGCTATGGGTGTCGGGCAGGTTGAAGTCAAGGTGGTCCAACGCACACAGCGTCTGGACGTGCACCTTGGATTGGTCTGGCAGCCGGTCGAACCGCCTGGTCATGAAATGGGCTCGATCGTTCTCCTCGAGGAGACGACAGGGTTCCATCTCGACGCCGGCGGCAGTCGCCATCAGGGAATAGGCGTATTCGATGCGTCCGAAGCCACGCGCGGCATCGAAGTGGTCCTCGTCCAGACCATCGAGTTTGAGCAGCCAGTGCTCGTAGCCCTCGGGGGCAGACAGCTGGCCGGACCGCACCTGACCCGTGGTCGGATTAAAGCAGACCACGGCCTTGGGTCGAGCACCGCCAGCCGAGGTTCCCACCTGAATCAGCAATGTCAACGCCTCCAGTGTGGCATCGTCACCAGCGAATTCACCCCGCAGGGCGCTGCGGGCGGCTACTACGAGATCGGCCAACTGGATGGCCGTGGCGTGATGGGCTAGGTCGTCGGCTGGGGGTCGAAATTCCAAGGCTCCCATGCCTCGGTCGGCGGAATAGGCCAACCGATCGAGCGAGGTGATCTGCGCCGCTAAGACGCCTTCCTCAGCCAGCCGGGCTGTGACCAGGGCATTTCCGAAGCGGTCGGGGAGGGAGTCGGCCAGCATGGCGGGCAACCGCCGGTAGGTGTTCTCAGCCAGGTCGGGGAACTCGAAGACACCAGATCGCGCTGGCATGTGGAACGGCGCCAGTTCAATGCCCCGACGTACCCAGGCTGGGTCGTACTCGAAGGCGTAGAAGTTGGTGGCCGGATCGAGAGCGACAGCACCCACGGTGGACCCCCAGACCTGCACTTCAATGAGGTCAACCTGGCGATAGGTCACACGGGGCGGCGTGCTCGGACCCGCCGGCGCGGTGAGGCGGCCCGTCGTTGCTCGCGGAGGAGTTGCATCGGACTCACCGCCGGTTCAGGGGCGGGAACCAGGGCAGCCAGCCAGTCCTCGGCGCCCAGCATGCGGGCCACTTTGACCAGGGACGTCAGGTTCGCCCCCTGACCTTGCTCGAGGTGTTTGATAACACTGAGGGAAACCTCGGCCCGATCAGCCAACTCCGCCTGAGTGAGGCCGAGCGCAATCCGCCGCTGTCGGAGGGCGAGCCCGATCCGCTCCAACCATTCCTCAGTCGTGTGGTGGATTGCTCCGATATGGTCCATAGCTGGAATTATATCTATCTGAGGCCGAATTGAAACTTCAGCGATCAGATATAGATGCAAAAAATGCTATTAATGGAATAAAGGGCCATAAAGGATCGAATTGCGACTTTTCGATGCTCTACGGAATCTAACCAGCTGATAGTGGAGCCATGCTGGGGAATTCCGAATTCGGCGGGCATTCTCCCACCGCCAACCGAGCCGGCTTGAGGTACCAATGAGATACGGCGGTTGCCATTTCCCCAGGCCAAGGATTCTTTTCCGTTTACACAGGATTAATCCAGTTGCCCTGGTATTTCTTGAAATTCACTGACAAGATAACGGCCCAACAAGCGTTAAAGAAGAGTGACCCCGATGTCGGATCCGTTGGCGGACGGACAGCCCCACTAGAACGGACAAAAATGACGCTCAGCGACATACGTTCCGACCTTGGACCAGAGGGCGGAAAATCCATGGCGGAACCCACAGTAAGCATTGTCATCCCGGCAAGGAACGAGGCGGCAAATTTGCCTCATGTCTTCTCTAAGTTCAACCCAGCCGACTATCACGAAGTCATTCTGGTCGACGGAGATTCAACCGACGGGACCGTTGCAGTCGCCAGGGGCCTCTACCCGGACATCATCGTCATGGGCCAAACTCGACGAGGAAAAGGCAACGCATTGGCCTGTGGCTTTCGAATGGCGACAGGTGACTTCATCGTCATGCTCGATGCTGATGGATCAACCGATCCGGCCGAGATTCCGAGGTTCGTGACCGCCCTCCGCGAGGGAGCCGACTTTGCCAAGGGTTCGAGGTTCATGCCTGGAGCTGGAAGCAGCGATATAAGCCGCTTGCGCCAGGCGGGCAACTTCTGGCTCAACAAGGTTGTCAATCTCTTCTACGGCACGCGGTACACCGACCTCTGTTACGGCTACAACGCCTTCCGTCGAGATTGTCTGTCAGTGATGGAGCTCGTACCGGGAGTAGTTCCGGATTCGGAACAGGGGGACATGTTGTGGGGCGACGGCTTTGAAGTGGAGACACTGATCAACGTTCGCATCGCCAAAGCGGGTCTCCACGTGGCTGAGGTTCCAAGTTTCGAACACAGTCGTCACTCCGGCGCCAGCAATCTCAATGCCTTCTCTGATGGGATCCGGGTCTTGCGGACGATCCACTTTGAGCGCAAGCGCGGGGCGCGTCGTGCCGCCATTCGGTCGGCGGGCGCAGCCCGACAGGCGGGTTCAACCTGGGCCGTGCTTTCCACCGTGGGGCAAGAGCCGCACTAGCAACAGCTGGCCAATCAGACATAGGCATTGCCCGAGAGAAGCTGGTCTTGGGATTCTGCGTGACCGATCGAGCCCGAATCGGGCGATGGCAAGGGCTGACATACATAGCATTGGCCAAGTCCCGGCAGAAAAGGTCGTATCCTCAGATCCGTGATTCGGCGGACCATTCGGCATCTCAAGTTCGCAGGTCCCTCTCAGGTTCGCCCGCCCGGTGGGGTGGCAGTCTTCGTCTTGTTCTTGCGGGGTTCCGATCGAATGCCCTCTGTATCTATTCAGCCGACAACAGGCTTCGGCCCTAGTTATTATCTCAATTGAAAATGCTTGGGACTTCTCGCAACGCCCACCGCCTTCAGAATATTTTCCCTGAAATCGGGCCGGCGACGGCGTTTACTTTGTACGGCGATTTTTCACGGTTGCCAATAGTCGTGACTGATTCGAATTGGCAAGCGGAATCGAAAACGATTGTCTCGCAAGGTCTCGCCGGCGTTGCACTTCGCGGCATTCGAAGCGGATCCTTTGCCGTACAACAATCGGTCATCGACGAATTCTCGGATGCTCAATTTACCGATATGGCGTCGACGAGCCGTGTTATTAAACAATCACAAGATGGTTTGGATTGTTTGAGGTCCGCGTCCATTCCCTACGTGATTACTAAAGGTGCCGGCATAGGTCTGCAGTGCGCAACGGTTTCTGATCGCCCGTTTATGGACATCGACGTTTTGGTGAATCCATCGGACTTCAAACGAGCACTGATCACTTTGCGAGCAAATGGCTATCGCGAGCGAAATCAGACCATGCAAACGCGGGATTGGTTTAATCGATTTTGTCGGGAGGCGATAAACCTTCGGAGCCCAAACGGAGGATCCATCGATCTACATCACCGGATATCGCCGTGGTTTTGGTCAAAGGGAATTGCCTTTGAACGTTTGAACGGTAGATCCAAAACCGATCGGATTTTCGGGACAGATCTGCTGATTGTCTCTCCCGCCGACAACCTAATGATCGCTGCGCTGCATGTCGTAAGCGACAAAAGTCGTCCGGGGCAAACAATTCGCGCCTGGCGAGATTTGTTGATCCTGGTGGACAAGTGCTCGATCGACGAAGTTGTTCGGTCGGCACGCGAAACAGGATTGACAGCCTGGCTCGCCTGGATCCTTGGGTGTTTCCCTGAAAATGTTCGGCCAAACGAACTCATAGAGGTGCTCGAGATTGGAAATCCAAAACTCGACGGCATCCATCGGCTTCGGTCAATCCTGCCGCCTCGAATCGCCTCTCGTCACCCAATGGTGGGGAGGGTTTTCCGGCTTCCGCTGCTCAATGCGCTTCTCTTCGTTGTGGGATTGTTTTTTCCGTCCAGGGAATACCTTCAGATTCGGTACCCTGATCGATCCCATTCATATTTGACCTGGTGGCGCGACTCTCTTCCGAGATTCAAGGAAGAAGCTCGAACAAATCGAGAGGCGCTCGACTATTCCTAATGGGCATCGAATTGACCCGCTCTGTCGGTAGTTCGATCAAGCCTGCTCCAGCCCTAAAAGTCTAAGGATAAAGCGAGGCAGCGGCGAGCATAGCTAGGAGCGGAAGTTAGATTTTGGGCAGCCCCCGGGGCGATAAGATCAACGTCCTAGTGAACCGACTGGCAAAGCTTCTATGGAGTGAGGATCGTGCTAGTTGAAATTTCGAGGGGAGAACTGCGAGCGCCCGCGAAAGTCCTTGATCTAGAGCTCGCTGCCCCCACAAGCGAAGAGTCCATAGACGTGTCGGCATACCGGTGTCTCTGGGTCCTTCTACGGAGAGAGGGAATCCCTGCTGGAAATCTCTTCTTTGATGTGGAAAACGTTCTCCGACTCGAACTCCATGAGTTGTTGAAGCAGGTTGAGCCCGTCAGAGGCAATGATCGACCAACGGATCAACCAATTGAAGCCGCCTCGTTCCATCAAATTACGGTGGTCGTCTGCACCCGGAATCGCCCGGACTCTCTGCGCCGCACCTTGAGAAGCCTTCAGTCACAAACGGATTCCGATTTCGATCTATTGGTCATAGACAACGGGCCGGAGTCCAAGTCGACAGCAAAGGTGTTCGATGATTTGCAAATGCCAAGATCACGCTATGTCGCAGAGACGAGGAGAGGCCTTTCAATTGCAAGGAATACGGGCCTCGACAACGTCCTTACTAATAGAGTTGCTTGGATTGATGATGATGAGGTGGCCGACGAGAACTGGATCAAATCGTTAAAGCTTGGCTTTTCTCATCCATCCAAACCTGCGGCCGTGTGTGGACTGATGCTCCCGGCTGAACTTGAAACCGAAGCACAGATCAGGTTCGAACAATACGGAGGATTCAATAAAGGTCGAGGCCTTGCATATGAAGTGATCTCCATCCCCTCGACGATTCCGCTCTACCCTCTCCCAGCTGTTGGCTCCGGCGGAAATATGGCCTTTCGGATGGACGTCTTCAGCAAGGTGGGGCACTTCGATCGCCACCTTGGTGCAGGAACTCGGACCCACGGGGGGGAAGAGACCAAGCTGTTCGCTTCGCTGCTTAGCTCCGGGGAAGTCATCCTTCATTGGCCAAGCGCCATTACATGGCATTTTCACCGGCAAGAGATGTCTGAACTTCATCACCAATTCTACGGATACAGCGCCGGGTTGACCGCATTTTGGGCGAGCATGGTTCGGTCTGAACCGTCGGTCCTGTGGGAGCTATTGAAATTGATGCCGCGGGCCTTCACCGAGTACAGGCAAAAGGGCGAAGGAGCTACTTCGGAGGAACTTCCACTGGACTTCCCAAAGTCGCTCTTCAAGTCCAGTCAGAAAGGGCTGGCTGGTGGCGCGTTTGCTTACATGTACGAAACATTGCGGCGCGAGACTTAATCCTGTCGTGGAAGGTCAATCCGCCTGGAAGCTGCCCATACCTTGAGGTCGATCCAATTGTTCGGCACGTCCGTGGAGACGTCCAGTATCGGATACGGCTGCGCAAGTCTCTATGCAATCCCAACCCGCAAGGAGCGCCAGATTGTTCTGGATGCAGCCTTTGATGCGGGGATAAGACACTTTGATGTGGCCCCAATGTACGGATTGGGTTTGGCGGAATCCGAATTGTCGACATTGGTTAGTCGTCATCGTGACGAAATTACGGTGGCCACAAAATTCGGGATCGATGTAAATGCGGCGGGGAAAATCTTTGGTCGCGTCCAGGGCCCGATGAGGCGGCTCATGACTCGGATGCCACAGATACGCGAGAAAGTTCGTGGTCCCGGTGGATCGAACGCTGGACTTGCCAACAGCCTTTTGTATGTCACCTCACCAAATACCGTTGCGAACGCAAAGCGGAGTTTGGACGCGAGTCTTCGCAGATTGAAGGTCGACTACATCGATGTATTCCTGCTGCATGACCCACAATCAGATCTGTTGCCGGACCATGAGGGCCTCACGGCATATCTGGACGCCCAGGTCGAGTCCGGAACGATTCGAACTTGGGGGATCGCATCCGATGCTCATGCGCCCAATGGCGAAGTGGAGCAGATGATTTGGCACTCTCCCGTTCTTCAGGCGAGAGAAGACATATTCACGAAGACTGAGGAAGTTACAAGGAAGCATCCTGGGGCCAGAATCTCGTTTGGCATTATCGAGCGGGGCCTGACAGGCTTTACGGAGTATTTCGAGCAATTCCCAGCGGAACGAGAAGCTTGGAGCAGTCGACTAGATTGTGACCTTGCGGCTGCTAGCGGCATTGCGAATGTACTCCTGAGCCAAGCTCTCTGCTCCAACGATCGGGGTCCAGTGCTGTTCAGCAGTACGAAAGTGCACCGGATCTTCCAGGCAGCAGCGCAGGCTGGTTCCGAGCAGATGTCTCATTCTCAATCTGCGAAACTTGGGGAGTTGGCGGGTGCGGTGCAGGCGTGGTGGGGCGGAGATGCTTCGCATGAAAATTGAAGATATTGGTGCTATCTCCAATGACTTAAGCTTCACCAGCCAGGTGGTAGTGGTGGGTGCCGGGCCAGCTGGAATCGTTATGGCACTTGAACTGTCGAACCATGGATTTGATGTCGTATTGATTGAGAGTGGAAAGCGAAAATTTGACGCCGGATTGCAGGAGCTTTCCGCCGCAGCCCATTGGGATCGGGACCTCCATGCTCCATTGCCTCTTGCGGTCAGGCGCCAGATCGGGGGCACATCCTCAATCTGGGGTGGTCGATGTGTCCCTTATGACCCAATAGATTTTCGGGAGCGTCCATACGTTGAGACCTCTCCTTGGCCTGTCACCTACGAGGAAATGCGAGCGTATTTCCAGAGGGCGTGTGATTGGTTTGTCTGCGGACGGCCGATATTCAATGCAGCTCAGATCCCGAATTTGCCCAAGAGTATTGTTCCAGGACTTGTTGACGGGGGTGTCACGGCGTCCGATCTCGAGCGTTGGTCATTGCCAACCGACTTTGGGACGACGTACGCAAAAGATCTTGAAAACCGTCCCCGACTGAGGATTTTTTCTGGAGTCACGGCCACAAAGATTCTCTGCAAGGAGGAAAGCGATACGGCCGAAGGAATCGAGGGGCGAACTCTAGGCGGCGGAAAGGTCGTCTTCACGGCCGCCCGTGTTGTGATTGCCTGCGGTGGATTGGAAAGTACGAGGCTCTTACTGGATTCACCTGGTCCAAGAGGCGGGGCCCTGGGAGGCGAATCAGGGCATTTGGGGAAGTGGTATATGGCCCACCTTGAAGGCACTCTCGCCAAAGTGCAATTTGTCACGGATCCAAAATTGACCATATTTGGATACGAGCGAGACATTGATGGTACGTATATTCGAAGACGATTCGGGTTCACCGAAGAGTTTCAACTTAAGTACCGATTGCCGAATATCACTGGGTGGATAACGAATCCGGAGCTTGCCGATGCCAGTCACAGCAGTGGCGAACTTTCATTTGCATATTTGGCTCTTGCGTCGAAGTTGGGGCCAATGTTTGCTCCCGATGCGCAGAGGCTTTCGCTGACGGGGGTCAATATCCCAGGAACCCCGTATGGGCACTCTCCAATTAGCTCCAAAAAAGAGCACGTGAAGAACCTGGCCAAGAACTTCATTCCGACCGCCAAATTCATGGCCTCGTTTGGAGCCAGGAGGCTGCTGGCAAGAAAACGTCGGATGCCTGGATTTTTCGTGCGGAGTGAAGACAACGTCTATCCATTGCAGTATCACGGTGAACACCTTCCCAACGCAGAGAGCTGCGTCTCCCTATCCCGAGAACAAGACCAACTGGGAAGACGAAAGCTGGATATCCGGCTGCGATTCACTGAACAAGATATCGATGGAGTCGTCAGAGCCCACCGCCACTGGGATGATCACTTTCGGTCCCTGGGAATTGGTCGCCTCATCTACCCAAACGGAGACCCGTTCGAAATCGTGAAGGATCGTTCCGGAGGTGGATTTCACCAAATTGGAACGACTCGAATGGCGGAGAATCCCTCTGACGGCGTGGTTGACGGAAATCTCGCAGTCCATGGAGTCAAGAACCTCCATGTGGTCAGCAGTTCAACATTTGTCACTTCCGGTCAGGCCAACTCGACATTTATGATTGTTGCTTTTGCCGTTCGATTGGCGGATCACTTGAGAGGACTACCACGTTGAGAACTTCTGGGAGACTCAAGCGAACTCCAGATAGGCCGAGCGGCCAATGACCGAAAAACGCGAATTGTCTGTCGTCATCGCCTGTCATACGCAGGACCGATGGGACCTCATCGTCAAGGCCATTGATTCCGTCTTGCAGCAAGATGGTCCGTCGGTGTCAATTGTTGTTTCGGTAGATCACGAGCCGGTGTTGTACGAACGCTTGAAATCGAACTTCCCGGATATAGAGGTGGTTGAGAATCAATTTCAGGGTGGAGCTTCGGGAAATCGAAACAGCGGTGTGTTGGCAACTTCGACCGCGCTCGTTGCATTCTTAGATGACGATGCCAGCGCTAAACCAGGCTGGTTGATGCATCTGACCGCGATATTTGAGGATCCAGAGGTGATTTGCGCTGGGGGATCCGTAAATCCTGCGTGGGAAGTAGCTGAACCCAGGTGGTTCCCGTTTGAGTTCGCATGGGTGATTGGTGCCTCGCATACGGGCTTGCCAACTGCAAACGCCACGGTGCGAAATGTGTGGAGCGAAAACATGGTGGTGAGAAGAAACATCTTTGATGAAGTCGGTGGGTTTCGCTTGGATTTTGGAAAAGTTGGGACTACATCACGACCAGAAGATACGGACCTGTGTTTGAGGATGCAGAAGGCCGCTCCGAATGGCGCAATCATGTATGTGCCCGATGCGAAGGTTGATCATCATGTGAGCAAAGAGCGAGGCACGTTTCAGTTTTTCTTGAAGCGATGTTATTCCGAGGGTCGAGGCAAGGTTGAGCTTGCCAGCAACAACGAAGGCACAAGTGACTTGGGTGACGAACAGGCTTGGATTCGGCAAACCATCACTAGGGGATTCGTCCGATACATGAAGCTGGGGATCGTGGAACGGAATCCCGATCAGATCCTGCGGGGTGGTGCTTTGATTTGCGGAATGGCAGCAGCTGGGATTGGGGCGACACTCTCCGTATTTCGGATGCTTTTTGGGTAGCGCCCCAAGAGCGCAGTCGCCACTTGCGCAGAAAACGGCGTTTGCGATGGGGCGCAATAGTCGCGGTTATTCGTACTCCAAAGAACAACAATATGCGACCGGAAAAACAGGATCACTCGCAAGATCGCACCCACTTCATTTGTTGGGAGGAGCTGTGCGGCAAAACAGGCTCTGACAAAGAAGAATGAACGACTTCATGGCGGCGTTGTCTACCGGCCCCGACCTGCCCCATCGAGCTGGTAGGCCGGTTGTGCTCGAGAGTACGGACTAGGGCTGTGGAGGGGAACTGCTTAGGTCCGAGTGGATGATCGTGCTGCCCACCGGTTGGCGGAGCGCAATGACACTACGCAAGGCCGTGACAGCCAGCCTCGTTGTTGTTGTCCGCGGCCATGAGGATAGGCTCAGGGCCCACTGCAATAGCGAGCGGAGCACCGGATCCGTCCTGCTCCTGCACCTTGCCGAGGGAAGACTCGCAGAAGTCGTGTAAGCCAGTTGGTAACGCCCCACCGACACCGATCCCAAGTCACGTTGTACGATTACCCTGTCGCCCAAATTCAATATTTGGACTGAAATGCTGTGTAGGAGTAATGGAAGTGACAGTGCGTAAGTTGCGATTACGTGGGATCGACTGATTCGAGACGGCCAAGGCTTAACGTAGAATATTCCCAAAAGAAGGGCGGCTATCTGTCCGAAGAACATGCCTATAAAATAGCTGTGAGCAGTTCTGGAACTGATCAAGACGAGAGCTAGTCCAGCGGCTTGACTCGCTACCACTTGGACGCTAGCCAGTACTATCACAGCGGCCAGGCGATCCTGTGATCTTAAAACTGCGCACAGAATCGAAACTATCGAAAATACACAAGCCCACCCCAGCCCATACTGTAGTGTGGACTTGTTGTTAGAGATACCGACAAGCGGTGCCCAGTAATTTACCGTAGAGACAACGAGAATAGTTAATGCAATTGCTGCCGTAGACACGATACTAGTTAAGCTTCGCGTCTCCTTGTCCCCATCCTCATCAGCACATAGTGTCGCTGAATTCCGGCTTGCGTGCCAATCACCGCTAGGCCCATGAATACGGAGCCGATAGTCAATACTTCCGCCAGTACGCTGTACTGTCTAGCGCCGATTGCTCTTGTAATTGCTGGAGTTATTAGAATGGAATTACGGCTTGCACTGCGAAAATCGCAGAATAAATTATCCCCCGCCCGAACATGTGCCCTAAATCGAATTTACCGTCTTCCTTATTGGGGCTATAAGGTGTAGGTAGGTGTTTAGCATATTGTCGGACGTGCCTCCCCCTTGACTTCATTTAACAATTTGCCTTAGCCAAATGATCTTCCTTGAATCATCGATACTGCGAGATCGTCGTGGGGCAAGCAATATGAGCATTGCCTCTATTTTGTCCCCTGCGAACTCTGATTGATCAATGGCTGTAGGTCAGTCTGAATAGCACCTGAAAGGAACTTGGCATAATTATTCGTTATATGGGAGGCATTTGCGTAAACGTCATATGATCCAACAATTGCCGTGCACTGTGACGTACAAAAGAGATTCGTTGTCGACACGTACGTTGCGGCGTGCTGCTTCGCTACAGCAGCAAGATCGAATTCGTGGGATGAAACGTCGGCGTAGCTTCTAGGTGTGGTGCAAGCCTGAGCATTTGTCAGGTGTGCTGCCAAGCAAGTCGGCCCCGCTTGGGAAAGATACGGAATATCGCCCCAGAGTACCTCCTGCGTACCTTTCCCTTGAAGGTCTTTCAGCATTGTCGACTCGCCTTGGATCCACTGAGTATCAGTTATGGGCTTGTCGTTTATATTCTTGTTGTAGTCCCACCAATTGGCGATCACGACTATTGACGGATCAAGCTTACGGATTCGCGAAACGATATAGGAGTGCCAAGCGCTACATTCGGGATATGGTCTATTGAGAGAATCTATCCAGAATCTAGTCATTACGGCAGGGCATTCTGTTTTTATCAGCACGACTAACTTCCAATGAATGCGTTGAGCCATTTCATCGAAACCTGCAAGCCACATTGCAGCGTGAGAATCACCAACCAGCACCATAGTTTTGCTGCCTTGTTGATCGCCATAAATGCAACTTCCGGTGGTTGAAATAGTGGGAGCAGGGGAGCAACCCCGTTTTGCCGCCAAGTCAACCCCATACGAGGTGTCGGCGTTTTGTAGTGGCGGCTGAATTGAACTTGGCACATTCTTTATCGACGTCGCGCTGGCCACCAACTGCAATACCTGTGCCAGCGATGCCGGTGAGGAGCTTGAAGCGGCATCAGCAGAGGCGATGGGTAGAGTGCCGGCAATAAAAGCCGCAACTATCGCGAATATGCCAATCATGGATAGCCGAAAGTGCTTCATAGCCTCATCCTCTCTATCGAACTACACTCACTTGTATATTAGCTCAGATCCAATTCGGCTGGTAGACCTAGGATCCCTATGGCCTGAACGGGCGTCGCTCGATTTGATGGAGGATTTAGGGGTGACTCGTTATCTCGTAAGTCGCGACTGAGACGGAAGTTGCGGTAAAAATGAATCCTAGGGCGATGCTTAGGATCCACGACTTGCGAAGCCGGACTGCATGTCGGATTGGGTTCTCGATAAGCAGTAGAGAGGCCATAGAAGCTACGAGCGCAACTCCCACCCAACCCAGATTGTCCTTCAAGGATAGTGGGTGGCCTGCAAATTCCATCGGGATGATAAGTAGCGGCCAATGCCACAAGTAGAGTGAATATGAAACTTTGCCAATCCACTGAAATGGGGGAATCCTTAGGAATAGCTCCGCACCGGCCAAATACCCACTGGTGCCGCCGGCAATAACTAATCCTGTTGAAAGTACTGGGAGTGCTACCGCTGAACCTGGGTACATGGTTGTGGGGCTATAACCAAAAGCTGATATGAAGATTCCAATGAGCCCTAGCCATGTAGCGATTGCACACAATTTGCTAGGGAGCTTTACAAAATAGTGGGTGTTGATCGCTACAATTGCGCCGAGTGCGAGCTCCCAGGCCCGGGGAAAAGGTGAAAAGTAGGCACCTGTCGCATTTGAAGAAGTCGAGACAACGGACCACCAAAATGAACTAGCAATGGCCAGCCCGAGAGCGATCGACATTCGACTGTTAAAACTCAAGTGCCGGAGCGTGAGTGCTCCTACACTCAAAAAGAGTGCCGGATACAAGACATAGAACTGCTCTTCAACGGAAAGCGACCAAAAGTTCTGTAGCGGGGAGGGTGGAAGTTGTGAGCCAAGGTAATTCGTTCCCGTGGTTATGAAATGAAGATTCACCCAGAATGTGGCCGCAGCGCGCCCGTCCTGCGCGACGTTTCCTCCAGTGATGAAGCCAAGCCAATGGTATGAGGCCAGCACAGTGGCAATGATCACGACTGTCGCTGCAGGAATAATGCGTCGGGATCGCCGTCCATAGAAGTCGAGAATCGAATTGTGACCCGATCTGCCGCGCTCTCGCAGAAGGACCCCAGTGATTACAAATCCGGAAATGACAAAAAAGATGTCGACGCCTACATACCCACCAGTTACGCCGGGCACTCCGGCATGGAAAAGCACGACTAGTACAACCGCCACCGCCCTAAGCCCTTCGATGTCTGGACGAAAGGCTCGATCCTCTGGAGCGGTGCCCACTTGATCACCGCTTGAAAGGAGTAGCTGATCTGCGTAGCCAGTCCGCCGTTCCTCTCTGCTCATTCAACCTGTCCTTCTGCGTTCGCCCGCCCATTGGGGACATTACTGTCGAATCCCCGCCTGGCCCACTCCTCGTCATTCCGTGTGGACCCAAGAGTCGAACAGTGATCATTCGACGCCTTTCTCCAACCCGCCCCAATTGGTACTTATTCTGAACTTTTCAAGCGACGGGCCGATCCACGAGTACCTGAGTGTGTGCAAGGTCGATTTGCTCAATTCCGGTGGCACTCAAATCTGAGTAGTTAGCCGAAATCCGCTCGAAACGCCGCAAGGCTATTCGGATATGAGTATGTGAACGGGACATTTGTTTTGGGATCGATGCCGCCGGTAATAGCAGAATCGAGAACTCCGTCCGCATTGAAATAGCTTTCATACACCACGCTGTTCAGTGGGTCAGTCATCCAAGCGTAGAAGTCGTTCATATAGAGAGGGTCATCTCCAAAACCGTGTGCGTTTGTCGCCACAACGCCCCATTCGGGAATAGACATGGGACGACCTTGACCTAGGGCGAATTGGTGTGCGGCCGTCAGTTCGGGAAGTGTGTTTGATTGCCAAAATGTGGCGGGTGTTTCGGAACTGGTTGTTGCGGGCGCGTCATAGGCGTCCACCCCGATGTAGTCCACATATGCACTTCCTGGATACGCGAGCTTCACATCAACGGTTGATGAAGTAAAGGCTGAAGCGTCCGGATTCCAAATGAACTTGAAATTCTCGTTGGGGACTTTCCGCATGGTGTTCACGATTTGTTGAAAATAGATGGCGAAGGCGGCCTCTGTCGCTTGCGTCTTTGCAGACCACGCATTCGAACCAATATCGAATTCGAATCCGAGCCGAAGATCGGCGTTGGATTCCCCCCCCGCCACCAGCGTCTGACCCAAGGTAAGGAAGTAGTTGTTGTATGCACCTGTGGCTCCGGTGGCCAAGGTGCCAGCAGCGGTCCCATTTGGATTGGTCGGAATTATCGGGACTCCAAGCGACAGCGTGTATCCGGTGCCTTCCCACGTCTGAATGAAGTTAGAAAGACTCCCTCCTGCGCCGTCCATGCCTAACCAGCCATTATTGGAGGGTAGGTAGTCAGAAGCGATGTTTGGCGTCGTCTTTGTCGCAGCCGCAAAGGTGGCAATGCGCGCTGGATCTGGAGAACTTACATAAACGCCCTGTTGTGGCCATCGTTCTGGCTGAGTAGTTGTTGTTGTACCGGTTTTATTGATACTTGGACTTGGAAATACTGAACTTGCGCCACCTATTGTGATCAACGAGTAGTCAAGGGCTATTGGGTCCACAATGATGCCAATAATCGTTGCGCCCTTTCCGCCCATGGACCCATAGAATTTAGCATCACCAAAATTGAAGATGCCGCCATCGCTTGCGACAAGCCAGTATCCCTGGCCGTCAGGCGACGAGGCCATCCCAATGATCGGTGCATTCAGTTTGATGGCTCCAGTTGACCCGAAGAACCGGGCGTCTCCGAATGAGAAGACGCCGCCATCACTCGCGACTAGCCAGTATCCCTGGCCGTCAGCGGTGCGTGCGATGCCCATCACGGGATTATTCAATTTGAGGGCTCCGGTTGACCCAGAGAATCGAGCGTCTCCGAATGAGAAGACGCCGCCATCACTAGCGACAAGCCAGTATCCCTGGCCGTCAGCGGTTGGGGCCATCCCAACGATGGGTGCATTCAGTTTGATGGCTCCAGTTGACCCGAAGAACCGAGCGTCCCCGAATGAGAAGACACCGCCATCGCTCGCGACAAGCCAGTATCCCTGGCCGTCAGCGGTTGGGGCCATCCCAACGATGGGCTTGGCAAGTGGAATCCTGGAAATCGCCGGTGACCCAAATAGTGGTGCACCGCCGAAGGATGATATTTGGCCTGCACCGTTGACGGTCCAATACCCGCCGTTGGGGTCGGAACTCATCAAGAGGCCCCCGCTATAAACGGATTGCTTGGTGATGGAAAGTTTTACCGCCGCAGAGGCGGAGGTGCGCTCGGCCCCATGGACCATGGTAAAGATCAATGCAGATGCTATCAAGACAAGAACCGCAGCTTGGAACCCCACGTGTTTTGGCTTCGAGGTCAACTGGTGGTTGTGAAGTGTCGCCATGAACTGATGCTAGTTCGTTGAGATACGTAGAAGATGGGGTTCGCTGACTCCTCTAGATTGGGGGTCGGCGGTGCGTTAGCTCCAAGGCGTTTGAGACATCTAGCTGGAAACCGTCCTTCGGATCACCGGCGGTAGCACCATCGAGATATCAAATAAGCAAACGGCCCAAACACCATTCCCCTCAGTTCCAGGTGCGTCAGTTCAGGAGGAAACCGAGTCGGCCAGCTCGTCGGAGATGAATCGATACCCGAACGCCGGGTCGTCGTCGTGGATGTCGATGGCGGCATTGATGAGGTGGGCCTCATCCCAGTCACGTTGAGAGACCGGGTTCCGGCGCCACTTGCTGAAGGCTTGGGTGGAGAAGCCCAGCACCCGGCAGGTCACCGTGACGGGGATCCCGTCGGCGGCAAGGTCAAGGACCAACAGGTAACTGATTTTTTGAAGGGAGCTCCCGAGCAAAGTAGGCGGCGGCCCGGCGCAGGATCTCGTTCTCTTGTTCGAGCACTCGGTTGCGCTTGCGCAGCTCCCGATTCTCAGCCGCCTCGGCCGAGGTCATGCCGGGACGGACACCGTCCTCGACATCGGCCCTCTTGATCAAGGCGTGCAGCGTGGCCTCTGAGATCCCGAAGTCCTTGGCGATCTGGGCATAGGTGGCTTCCCGTTTACGAGCCACTCTGACGACGTCAGCGCGGAACTCGGCGGGATAAGGGGCTGGCATGGTACCATCCTTTCGAGAGAGTCGAAGCTCTCAACGTTAAGTGGAAACCAAACCTTCAGCAGACCCCTGTGTTCGCGTGCGCGTTACTGGTCTGCAACTTTGGAGTCGTAGTCTGATAGATCCCAGTACGAGATCGGGTGGCGACCCTCGGAGTAGCTATTGGAAGTAGGTTGCACTTTTTAATAGAGGCACTATTGACATTTTGATAATTAGTACCTTGAGTTCAAGGAGTGGTCGCAAGAAGTTCGGCGAGCTTCTCTGATGGTTTCAGAAATCCGAGTGTCTTGCGCGGACGGTTGTTGAGGCTCTTCGCGAAGGCATCGAGGTCCTCGGCTGAATGGACCGATAGGTCCGTGCCCTTCGGCATGTATTGGCGGAGGAGTCCGTTGGTGTTCTCGTTGGAACCCCTCTGCCATGGGCTGTGGGGGTCACAGAAATAGATCGGGATACCTGTCTCGACGGTGAAG